>JANXYR010000074.1 GCA_025355965.1 Geobacteraceae bacterium | reverse complement strand
GGGCCTCTTGATGTCGAGCTGCGAGTTGCAACCATGCCGACGGTCGGCGGACTCGAGGATGTTGTTATCCGTGTTCTCACAAGCGGCGATCCAATCGGTTTTAACGATCTTGGTCTTACTGAACGAAATATGCGTGTTTTGAAAGAATCACTGGTGCGGCCTCATGGGTTGATTCTGGTTGTCGGCCCGACAGGCTCAGGTAAGACAACCACTCTTCATTCCGGACTTGCCCAGATCAATCAGACAAATCGTAAAATCTGGACGGCAGAGGATCCGGTTGAAATTACTCAGGCTGGCCTTCGCCAAGTACAGATAAATCCGCGTATTGGTTTTACCTTTGCGTCGGCGCTGCGTTCATTTCTCCGTCTCGACCCGGACGTCATCATGGTCGGCGAAATGCGAGATGAGGAAACCGCCAGCACTGCGGTTGAGGCGTCACTGACCGGACACCTGGTTTTTTCAACACTTCATACCAATTCTGCGCCGGAAACGGTTACGCGCCTGCTTGAAATGGGGCTTGACCCGTATAGTTTTTCTGACTCTCTAGTCTGCATTCTGGCACAACGACTTGCGCGTCGGCTTTGTACGGATTGCAAGGAAAGCTTTCATGCGTCGGAGGCCGAGTATGAAGAGCTGGTGGATGAATACGGCAGAGCCAAATTCGCCAATACCGGCCTGGGGATAACGGATGCCGTTATGTTTCGGGCTGTCGGGTGCGATCGATGTGGGCATACCGGCTATCGCGGTCGCCTAGGTATTCATGAAGTACTCGAATGTACGGATGTTTTGAAAGGCCTCATCAAGCGCCGCGCAGACACTGACAATATCAGGGAGCAGGCTGCTCGTGATGATATGACCACGCTTAAGCAGGATGGTATTCTTAAGGTGCTTCATGGTTTTACAGATATCCATGAAGTGCGTAGAGTCTGCATAAAATAACCGTTTAGGATAAAAATATACTTGCATCTCTCGCATCAGCATGGTACGTAGAAGAACAATTTATGTTCACTCAATATGTGAGCACGCAAGGCTCACTTTTTTTTGTCCAATCGGGTAAGGTCATGGCAACTCCAAAAGAAGATACATGTACAGTAGTCAGTAAAATTGCTCAGCCAATACTCAAATCAATGGGTCTTGAGCTGGTTGATATCGAGTTTGGCAGAGTCGGTCCTGATGCTGTGTTGCGCCTGTTTATTGATAAAGAAGGCGGCGTAATGCTTGATGACTGCGCTGGGTTTAGTCGCGAGTTGTCAATGATTCTTGACGTAGAGGATGTTATCGCCTGTAACTATTCATTGGAAGTCTCATCGCCGGGGCTTGATCGTCCGCTTAAAAAACAGGCAGACTACGACCGCTTTGTTGGTCGCACTATTAAAGTTCGTACCTACCAACCTTTTCTTGATGATAGCGGCAATAAACGTAAAACTTTTTTAGGAAAACTTGACGGTCTTGTAGATGGTGTTGTCAAAATGTCTCTGGCTGAGGGGCAAACCGCTTCGATCCCGCTTGAAAGTGTCGCCAAGGCAAATCTTGAATTTGAACTTTGATCTGAATACCTATATATACCTGTAAGGAGAAGCAATCGTGGATTCAATTATTAATCTCAAGCACGCAATCGACCAACTTGTAAAAGAGAAGGGCATTGACCGTCAGGTTGTTCTGGAAGCCATGGAACAGGCGGTTTTGACGGCTGCTAATAAAAAATACCGCAATACCCGCGAACTTGAAGCTCACTACAACCATGAAAGTGGGGAGGTTGAACTCTTCGAGTTTGTTACGGTTGTGGAAGAGGTAGAGGATTCCTATAAGGAAATCGGTCTCGATGAAGCTCACGAGATTGACCCTGAAGCAGAAATCGGCGATTCACTTGGAGAAAAACTGGATTCCAGTGGTTTCAGTCGCATTGCAGCTCAAACTGCCAAACAGGTCATTATCCAGAAGGTGCGCGATGCCGAACGCGAAACAATATACAACGAATACAGCGATCGTATCTGGGAGGTAATTACCGGCATGGTGCGTCGTTTTGAAAAAGGCGAACTCCTTATCGATCTGGGCCGCGCCGAAGCTGTATTACCCGCCAAGGAGCAGATGCCGCGTGAAGTGTATCGCCCTGGTGATCGTATTCGTGCTATTATCACCGACATTCGCATGACTACCAAAGGCCCGCAGATAATGCTTTCCCGCACTCATCCAAGCATGCTTGCCAAGCTGTTTGAAGCTGAAGTGCCGGAGATAGCTGAAGGCATAGTTGAAATTAATGCCATAGTGCGCGACGCCGGTAGCCGTGCAAAGATTGCGGTTTCATCGAATGATAGGGATGTTGATCCTGTCGGCGCCTGCGTCGGTATGCGTGGTGCACGTGTTCAGAATGTTGTTTCAGAGTTGCGTGGTGAGAAAATCGATATTATTCCATGGTCGGAAGATATTGCCCGCTTTGCCTGCAATGCTCTTTCGCCGGCTCAGGTCTCCAAAGTTTTTGTGGACGAAGAAAAGCGCGCACTAGAAATCATAGTAGCAGATGATCAGCTCTCTCTTGCAATTGGCAAGCGCGGTCAGAATGTCAGTCTGGCTGCTCGTCTGACCGGATGCCGGATCGATATCAAGAGCGAGTCAAAAGTAGCAGAGCCGGAAAGACAGGAATTTTCATCATTTGATGGAACTGATGCTGATGAAGCTGGTGAAGCGCCGATTGAGGGGCAGGATGTTGCAGCCGATGACAATAGTGCCGAAACAGTTGCTGCTATTGATAGTGATTCTGAAGTAGTTAGCGAGTAATTAGGGATATGGCCCATAAAGGGAACGAAGAAGCTCCGCAGCGAAGTTGTCTTGGTTGCAGAACAAGCAAAGACAAGAACCTTCTTCTCCGGTTTGTCCAGACACCGGAAATGGAAATTCTGCCGGATTTGGATAATCGACTTCCCGGCAGAGGGGCATATACCTGTATTAATAAACGCTGCCTTGCCGCTGCAATTGATCAGAAACAGTTTAAACGCTCTTTTAAACACGATGTTTCAGTTATGCCTGCGGAACAACTCATTGAACATGTTTCTCACCAATTACATGCTCGTATTATCGGGTTAATCGGTCTGGCCAACAAAGCCGGAATGATAACCGGCGGCGGTTCCATGGTGGCTGATGCATTGAAGAGCAAGAAGAAACCGGGCCTGGTCATCGTTGCAGAGGACGTTTCAGAGGCTATTGGCAGTAAAATTATACATGCTGCGGCATCACATCATGTGCAATATAGAACAATTATTACAAAAGATGATTTCGGGGCGATTTTAGGTAAGGCGCCCAGAAGCGCGATTGCCGTTGCATCAGGTGGCTTTGTTGCGCAGCTTATGAAAGCTATTGACAGATACAGTAACTTCCTGGGGGAGGTATAAGGGATATGGGAAAAATTAGTGTGGGTAGTTTGGCAAAAACGTTGGGCATAGAGCCTAAGGATGCTATTGCCAAGCTCAAGGAAATTGGTGTTGACGCAAAAACGGCTACATCGCAGGTTGATGAGGGTGTCGTTGCGCGTTTGACAGCCCCCCAGCCAAAAGACACCGGTACCAATGAGGTCAGGGTCGCTTCAAATATCATCCGTCGTCGTGCCAAGGTTGTTCCGGTAGACGAATCTGTTGAATTAGTTGTAGTTGCTGAAACAGCGCCTGTTCAAGCACCTGTGACTCAGCCTGGGACAGTATCTGTAAGCTTGCCTCTTGCCGCTGCTGACAGTGGTACGGAAGAGCTTAAAAAGTCTACTGCAGTCAGTAGTAGTACTCCTGATGAGCCGACAAAACCTTTAAAGTCAGTTACTCAGGAAATAGAGCCTGAATTGGCAAAAGTAGCTGAACCGATAAAGGTGACTGAACATGTAAAAGTAGCTGAACCGATAAAAGCGGGTCCGAACCAGGCACGAATTCTGGGTATGATGGAAATCCCCGGTGTTACAAATCGTCCTACTCGAGTAGTAACCAAGGAAACTCCGGTTACGCCGCGAACTGCTCCGCAGCGTCCTGCTCAGGATACGACTCAACAGCGCAGACCTGCACCTGCTGCAGGAGATCAGAGAAGGCCTGCTCCAAGCGACGATACACGGCGTCCTGCGCCGGGGTATGATCAGAAACGACCTGCGCCTACTACGCCTTCTGCTCCTGCTACCGAGCTTGATCGCTCACGAATGAAACAGGTGCAGCTTGCTCCTGCAGCACTTCCGGGTGGTGATAACAGACGTGGCGGCAAAAAAGAGGGTCCTGGCTATGGAGATGCAGGAAAGGGTGCCAAGAAGGGTGCCCCTCCGGCAAAGAAGAAGGAACAGCCGCGCAAAAATGAAATTATTGAAAAACGTGAGCGCGCTTTTGATCCGGCTTATAAAGGGTCAAAGAAGCGTGGCGGAAAACCTCAGGTTTCAAATACCAACAAAACTGAAATCACCGTACCGAAGGCGATCAAGCGTATCATCAAAATTTCTGAAAGCATTTCGGTCGGAGAACTTGCCAAGCGTCTTGGCATTAAGGCCAACGACCTCATAAAATCACTCATGAAAATGGGGATGATGGTTACAATTAATCACCAACTTGATTTTGATACTGCTGTTATTCTGGCGTCTGAGTACGATTATGAAGTTGAAAATGTCGCAGTTGACCTTGACGAAATTCTCGAATCTACGGTCGATGCACCGGAAACACTCGAAAAAAGGCCACCTGTCGTAACAATTATGGGACATGTTGACCATGGTAAGACCTCCTTGCTTGATGCTATTCGTGAAGCCAATGTCATTGCCGGCGAAGCGGGCGGAATTACCCAACATATCGGTGCCTATGATGTTGAATTGAACGGTCGCAAGATTACTTTCCTTGATACACCTGGGCATGAGGCGTTTACCGCAATGCGTGCCCGTGGTGCCAAGGTAACTGATATAGTTGTTCTCGTTGTGGCTGCTGACGATGGCGTTATGCCGCAGACTAAAGAAGCCATCAATCACTCTAAAGCTGCCGGAGTACCCATCATTGTCGCTATTAATAAAATCGACAAACCGGGTGCAAAGCCGGATCGGGTAAAACAGGAACTGACGGATCAGGGGATAGTTTCTTCCGATTGGGGCGGCGATGTTACAATGGTTGAGGTTTCAGCAAAACAACGCACTAATCTGGATGGTTTGCTTGAAATGATTCTTCTGCAGGCTGATCTGATGGAGTTGACTGCTAATCCTAATAAATTGGCTAAAGGTACGATTGTCGAGGGAAGACTTGACAAGGGTCGCGGTCCTGTTGCCACCGTACTCGTGCAGGAAGGGACAGTTAAAACCGGAGACTATTGCGTTGTTGGAGTTCATTCCGGGCGTGTCAGGGCGATGCAGAATGATCGCGGTGAAAAAGTTACTGAGGCCGGCCCTTCCATGCCTGTTGAGCTGGTTGGATTATCCGGTGTGCCGGATGCTGGTGATATATTTGTGGCTATGAAAGATGAAAAGCAGGCGAAGGAAATTGCCACGCTACGTCAGATTAAACATCGTGAAGTTGAATTTGCCAAGCACACCAAGCTGTCGCTTGAAGATCTCTATAAACGGATTCAGAGCGGTGAAGTCAAAGATCTCAATGTCGTTGTCAAAGGTGATGTTCAGGGTTCTGTCGAGGCCGTCAGTGAGACCTTGCGTAAACTATCAACTGAAGCGGTCCGCCTGAATGTGATTCACTCTGCGGTTGGAGCTATTACCGAGACTGACGTTAATCTGGCCGCTGCATCAAACGCTGTCATTATCGGCTTTAATGTTCGGCCTGAAGTCAAGGCTCAGGGACATGCCGAACGTGAAGGCGTTGATATCCGGCTCTACAGCATTATTTATGACGCCGTAGAAGATGTTAAAAAAGCCATGGAAGGCTTGCTTGATCCAACCTTCAAGGAGAAATTCCTTGGTCGTGTTGAAATCAGGGATGTCTTCAGCGTTCCTAAATTTGGCAATGTTGCTGGTTGTTACGTTACTGACGGCAAGATGGTGCGTAACGCCCAAGTCCGCTTGTTGCGCGATAACGTGGTTGTGTACGAAGGTAAAATGTCGTCACTGCGCCGCTTCAAAGATGATGTCAAGGATGTTGCCTCTGGTTATGAATGCGGCATCGGACTTGAAAACTACAATGACATCAAAGTTGGCGATATTATCGAAGCATTTGAAATGGAAAAAATCGCTACAAAACTTTAGGGTAAAGTTGGACAGGGTACAGGGAACAGTTTAGCCCTGTACCTTGTACCATATGCCCCGTACTCTTGAGGTTCTCCCATGCAGCACAAACGATCTGACAAAGTAGCTGAAACTATACATGAAATTATCTGTTCAATACTCTCCAGAGGTCTTAACGACCCTCGAATAGGTTTTGTCACGATTACCGGTGTTGAAGTAACGGATGATTTAAGTCTGGCTCGCATCTTTTTCACCGTCATAGGTGATGATACGGTTAAAAAAGATACTGAAGCCGGTCTTAACAGCGCCAAAGGGTTTATACGCCGTGATATCGGCAAAAAACTTACGATCCGGCATACTCCGGAACTTGTTTTTAAATACGATAAATCACTTGATTACGGCAGTCGAATAGAATCTCTTCTCAAGGAGATACACACTGAGCATGACGGAAACAATTCAACAGATAACTGAAGTAATTCGTTCCAACTCATCCTTTCTCCTTACAGCTCATGAAGGACCGGACGGAGATGCTCTAGGTTCATCTCTGGCTCTAGCATCATTTCTCCGTAAACTTGGTAAAGATGTAACCGTTCATTGCCAGGACCCAGTTCCGGACTTATATGCCTTCCTTCCAGGTGTAGATTCAGTCACACCGCACATTCCCGACCAGCATTTCGACGTCTCATTTGTACTTGATATAGGTGAGCGGAAGCGCGCTGGAGTAGAATTCTGCAATTTTTTACGGGTTACTACAACGGTCAATCTCGATCATCATCTTTCCTGCGAAAACTTTGCTGACTACAACCTCATTGATTCACAGGCTGCAGCAACCGGAATCCTCGTTTATCGGATTGCCAGCGCTTACGGCTACAGCTTTGACCCTGAAACAGCGCTTTGCATCTATGTTGCAACCATTACTGATACAGGTTCGTTCCGCTATTCCAACGCTAACCGGGAGGCCTTTACCGTTGCCGGTGAAATGATAGAATGCGGTGTAAATGCCTGGGATGTGGCAGAGAAGCTCTATGAAAACCAGCCACAAAGACGTCTTGAACTGTTGGCGAAGTGTTTACCAACTCTTGAGGTCTTCAATGAGGGGCAGGCCGCATCAGTTACCGTGACGCTTGACATGTTTACAGCCTGCAGAGCTGATGCGGAGTTAACGGACGGTTTTGTCAATTATCCTCGTTCAATTAGAGGTGTCGAAGTAGCAATATTTTTCCGGCAGTTGGAAGACAGGAAATACAAAGTCGGTTTCCGTTCCAAGGGAAAAGTGAATGTTGCTGCATTCTCGGCGGCACTTGGCGGGGGCGGTCACCATAACGCTGCCGGATGCACTGTTGATGGCACGTTGGATGATGTCAAAGCAACAGTGTATAAAATAGTGGAAGAGTCTCTTTGATTAACGGCTTTGTAGTTATTGACAAGCCGGCAGGCATTACCTCTCATGATGTGGTCAGCCGTGTCCGCCGCATTCTCGGGACCCGCAAAGTCGGACACACCGGCACACTCGACCCTTTTGCGACCGGTGTTTTGCCGGTGGCTGTCAATGACGGTACAAAAGCCATTCCGTTCCTCGATGAAGGCAGCAAAACTTATGAGGCTTTACTTCGCCTCGGTGTCACGACAGATACGCTCGATATGACCGGTGCCACCCTGTTAGAATCAGACCCGTCCAGCATAACCCGTGAACAATTAATCTCTTGCCTGACTGATTTTACCGGCTCTATCAGTCAGGTTCCTCCCATGTATTCCGCTATCAAGCAGGGTGGCCAGCCACTCTACAAACTGGCCCGCCAGGGTGTTGAAGTTGAGCGTAAAGCGCGTAATATTGAAATATATTCCCTCGAACTAATATCCTTTGATCTCCCTTATGTTGCCATTCGTGTCGTCTGTTCACGTGGCACCTATGTGCGTAGCCTGGCCGACGATATCGGTCGTAAGTTGGGATGCGGTGCCGCTCTGCAGGAGTTGCGACGTACCGCGAGTGGTCCGTTCCATATTGAAAATGCTGTTACACTGGCTGATCTTGAAGCCGCCGCTCTGGATGGTAGGGCGGATACCCTCTGTCTGTCACTGATGACTGTGCTTGATCATCTGCCAAATATACCGCTGAACGCCGACGGGTTGGAAGGTCTTCGTTTCGGACGGTCGCCATTATGGGGCGCTACCCTTCTGGAAACTGCTGCTAGTTGTTTAGAAGAAACCTTGGTACGCTTGACATCAGATGGAAATCTTGCTGCTGTTGCCATGCTGGTCCCACGTGAAGGTTCCGATGCAGTCATTGTTCTGAAACGGGTACTTATATGATATTAGGCTTTACATGCTCGCAACAATGTGGTAATTAATTCAACTCTAAAAAATCGTATGCGTTTATATACGCTTTAACAAAAAACATAATGGAGGAATAAACAGTGCTGGCAACCGAAAAAAAGCAGGAAATCATCAACGCATTCAAGAAACATGATAGCGATACAGGATCACCAGAGGTTCAGATCGCAATTCTGACCGAACGTATTACTTATCTTACTGAGCATTTCAAAACACACAAAAAAGATCACCATAGCCGTCGTGGTCTTCTCAAACTTGTCGGTCAGAGAAGGCGTCTTCTTGACTATCTGAAGGGCAAAGAAGTGAGCAGATACAAAACAGTTATCGAACGACTCGGCATCCGTAGATAGTACACGGCGGTATATCTGTCAATGCAGTTATACCGCCGCACTGTTTACTGTATGCTCATTCAAGAAAAGGGCTTTCAAGGCCCTTTTTATATTTGTTGGGGACGTGGTTGGAACTCCTGCGGTTAAAATCTGCTGCAGAGGTTGTAGCGACGGCCCCAACACAACCGAAGAGGAGAATAGAATATGGAACAAAATGTCCAGGTTGAGTTTGGGGGCAGAACAATTACGCTCTCTACCGGCAAAATGGCAAAGCAGTCCAGTGGTGCCGTTGTCGTTAGTTGTGGTGATACTGTTGTGCTCGTCACTGTTGTTGCGTCAAAAGAAGCTAAAGAAGGGCAGGATTTTTTTCCGCTGACGGTTAATTACACCGAGAAGGCATATGCCGGTGGCAAGATCCCAGGAGGTTTTTTCAAGCGTGAGGCACGTCCTTCCGACCCTGAAACACTTACCTGTCGTCTTATTGATCGCCCGATCCGCCCACTTTTCCCGGAAACATTCTTAAATGATACCCAGATAATTGCGACAGTCGTATCAGCCGATCAGGATAATGATCCTGGAATTCTGTCAATGCTGGGAGCTTCAGCTGCTTTGATGATATCCGACATTCCTTTCCAAGGCCCGATTGCCGGTGCCAAGGTTGCACGCGTAGATGGTAAGTTCATCTGCAACCCATCTGCTGAAGAACTTGAAAAAAGTGATCTTGAGATTGTCGTTGCTGCCAGTCGCGACGCGGTAATCATGGTTGAGGGCGAAGCTAAATTCGTATCCGAAGCTGATCTGCTGGAAGGCGTATTTTTTGCCAAAGAAGCAATGCTGCCGCTTATTGAAGCTCAGGAAAAACTGCAGAAACTGGCAGGAGTAGCAAAACGTGAAGTTAAGCCGGTAGTTGTTGATGAAGTTCTGCTGGCACGTGTTAAGGAACTCGCCTACAATCGCATCGGCGAAGCGGTTAAACTCAAGGCAAAAAATGAGCGTCATGATCAGATTGACCTGATCAAAGCCGAAACTATTGAAGCCCTAAAAGCTGAATTCGAAGGCTCCGCTAAACAGATTAAAGCGTTTCTGGGTGATTTCGAGTATGACCGTGTACGTGCTGATGTTCTCGATACCGGTATCCGTATCGATGGCCGTACGACAAACACTATTCGCCCGATCAGCACTGAAACCGGTTTTCTTCCACGCGTTCATGGTTCGGCACTCTTTACCCGTGGTGAAACACAGGCGCTGGTTGCCGCTACGCTTGGCACTTCCAGTGATGAACAGCGTATCGATTCATTATACGGCGCTTCACGCAAGCGCTTCCTGCTTCACTATAACTTCCCCCCATTCTCGGTTGGTGAAACCAGCTTTCGTCTTGGACCGGGTCGCAGAGAGATCGGTCACGGCATGTTGGCTGAACGCGCTCTTGCCGCTGTTCTGCCAGCTCACGATGATTTCCCGTACACAATTCGCATAGTTTCAGAGACGCTTGAAAGTAACGGTTCTTCATCAATGGCTGCCGTCTGCGGTGGTTGTATGTCGATGATGGATGCCGGTATTCCGGTTACGGCCCCTGTTGCCGGTATCGCCATGGGACTCATCAAGGAAGGCGACAAGTTCGCTATCCTCTCCGATATTCTCGGTGATGAAGATCATCTTGGCGATATGGACTTTAAAGTTGCCGGAACAGCTGAAGGTGTTACCGCTCTGCAGATGGATATAAAGATCGGTGGAGTAACCAAGGAAATCATGGAGCAGGCTCTTAAGCAGGCTCGAGAAGGGCGTCTGCATATCCTCGGAAAAATGGCTGAAACACTTGCCGCACCACGGGCAGAGATGTCTCCATTCGCTCCACGCATTACTACAATCTACGTCAAAACAGATCGCATTCGCGACGTCATTGGTACCGGCGGTAAAAATATCCGCAACATCACCGAAACAACCGGTGTTACGGTTGATATCGATGATACCGGTCGCATAAACATAGCCAGTACCAACAAGGAAGCATGTGATCTGGCGATCCAGATGATCCGTGGTCTGACCGATGAAGCTGAAGAGGGCAAATTGTACATGGGTACCGTCCGCAAGATTATGGATTTCGGCGCATTTGTAGAAATCATGCCCGGCACTGACGGACTTGTTCATATATCCGAGCTCGACACCGCACGAGTCAAGCTGGTTACTGACGTCATGAACGAAGGTGATAAAGTTCTGGTTAAATGCATCGGCGTTGACAAGAACGGCAAAATCAAGCTCTCCCGCAAGGAAGCACTTGGACTTAACCTTGACGGTACTAAGGTTGACGCATCTTAGTTTCTGCTATTACTGGTGTCTGATGGTATAAAATAGGGCGGAGCTGATAACAGCTCCGCCCTTTCTTTTGGTGGCGGTGTGGAATACTTGAACTTTTCAATGACTCCCGGTTGAACCAAACCCGCCCGCTCCCCGCTCGGTTTCCTGGCTGAATTCAGTTACGATACTCAAGTCGGCTTGCAGCACCGGGAGAAACATCATCTGACAGACCCGCTCTCCAGGTTCAATTGTGTAGGGGGCGTTGCCGCGATTGACAATCCCTATTCCGATCTCTCCCTGATAGTCTGAATCGATCACTCCGACTGTATTGGCTAATACGATGCCATGTTTGATGCCCAACCCGGAGCGGGGCACAATAAGCGCCACCAAATTTGGGTCGTGGATGCTGATTGCTATGCCGCTTGGTATCAGGACGGTTTCACCCGGTTGTACCGTTTTAGGGGTTTCCAGGCAAGCCCGCAGGTCGAGGGCAGCGGCACCGCCGGTCGCATACGAAGGTAGCGGAATAGTTGTACCGATCAACGGATTCATGATTTTGGTTTCAATTTTAGGTCGGTTCATGTAGATTTCCCTGTCTTTAAGATGAATTTTAACGAATCACTTTAGCAGAATCCAGCTACGGTACACAAGGAGCGTTTTACCATGAAACAACGCGTTGTCAGCGGCATGAGACCAACCGGCAGATTGCATATCGGTCATTATCACGGGGTACTGGAAAACTGGATCAAAATGCAGGATTCCTACGACTGTTTCTTTTTTGTTGCCGACTGGCATTCATTGACGACTGAATATGCCGATACCTCCGGTATTGCGCAGAGTATCCGCGAAATGGTGCTTGATTGGGTCGCCTTCGGGCTCGATCCGGAAAAATGCATCATCTTCCGCCAGAGTCTGGTTCCGCATCACTCCGAGCTGAACCTGATCCTGTCGATGGTTACGCCGGTCTCCTGGCTGGAGCGCTGCCCGACCTACAAGGAGATGCAGGACAACCTGGAAACCAAGGATCTTTCCACGTTCGGTTTTCTTGGCTACCCGGTGCTGATGGCGGCCGACATCATCCTCTACAAGGCAACCCGCGTGCCGGTCGGTCAGGATCAGCTGCCGCATCTGGAGATTACCCGCGAGATCTCGCGCCGCTTCAACCATCTCTACGGCCATGTATTCCCCGAGCCGGAAGCGCTGCTCACCGAGACGCCGAAGCTCCCCGGCCTTGACGGGCGCAAGATGAGCAAGTCGTACAACAACTCGATTTACCTCTCCGACACCGCTGAAGAAACCAGCAAGAAGATCATGGGGATGATGACCGACCCGGCCAGGGTACGGCGCAACGATCCGGGCGATCCCGATGTCTGCGTGGCCTTCAACCTGCACCGGATCTACGTGCCGCAGGAGAAGCTGGACGCGATCATCCCTGCCTGCCGCAATGCCACCATCGGCTGTGTGGAGTGCAAGAAGATCCTGGTCGGCCATATGAATGAGCGTTTGGCTCCGTTTCGAGCCAAAAGGGAGGAGTTGGCTGCCAACCCCGGCTTTGTCGATCAATTGTTGCAGGAGGGGAGTCGTAAGGCATCTCTGATATCTGATGCTGTCATGACTGAAGTCCGTACTGCACTTAAATTCTAATATGCCGGTTGAAACGCAGCATCATCGCGAGGAACTTCTGCCGCTACTGGACGGCCTGCACGAACAGTACAGCGTCCACCTTGACAAATTTGATGGGCCGATGGATCTGCTGCTGCACCTGATCAAGAAAAACGAGCTGGATATTTGCGATATTTCTATTGCAGTTATCACCCGTCAGTATCTTGAGTTCATCAAATTGATGAAGGATCTGAATCTGGAAGTGGCGGGTGATTTTCTGGTTATGGCGGCGACTCTCCTGCAGATTAAGTCCCGTCAACTGCTTCCGCTGGATGATCAGGAAGAATCCGAATTGGAAGAAGCCGATCCGCGCAACGAATTGGTACGTCGTCTGCAAGAGTATCAACAGTACAAGGAAGCAGGTATGCTGATCGGTGCGCGCGCACTGCTGGGGCGTGAAGTCTTTTCTCGGACTGTTTCAGAACCGGCAATCGCCGCGGCACAAAATGTTGAAGGGCCACTGGAAGTAAGTTTGTTTGAACTTGTGGACGCATTTAGAGTGCTTCTGCAAAGGATCCCTGCCGAGAGTTTTCATGATGTAGCTCCGGGTGACTCACTCAGCATAGCTGACTGTATCAACGAAATTCTATCATTGCTTCAGGAAAAGGATACCATCAGTTTTGACGATCTGGTGCGGGATGAATTTACCCGTGAACGGGTGATAGTCACTTTTCTGGCAATTCTTGAGCTGTGCCGTCTCAAGCTGATTCGCATCTTTCAGGGGAGTGAACATGGCTCAATCTGGTTCGTCCCAGCTGTTATCGCAGACACCTCCGAGGTTTTGAGTACACATGAACTCTGAATTATCCTCCATCATAGAGAGTCTCATCTTTACCGCCGAATCAGCACTTTCAATCGATCGCATTTGCGAGTTGCTGAGCGAATATGAGCGGGATCAGATCAAATCCGCTCTGGCAGAAACCGTTGCCTATTATCAGGGGCGGGGAGGGGGCTTTGAGCTTGTTGAGGTGGCTGGAGGTTGGCAATTCAGAACGCGTCCTGTTTTTCATAGTTACATCACTCGGCACATCAAGACCAGAGCGGCAAAATTTTCACAATCCGCCCTTGAAACCCTGGCGATCATCGCTTACCGTCAACCGATTACCCGTGCCGAGGTTGAACATCTGCGCGGAGTAGATTGCGGCGGCGTTCTCAAATCCCTGCTGGAAAAACATCTGGTGCGTATTTTGGGGAAAAAGGATATCCCGGGACGCCCGCTGATCTATGGCACCTCAAAAGAATTTCTTGAAGTATTCGGGCTAAAGGATTTAAAATCGTTACCAACGCTCCGCGAAATCCAGGCATTGGACGAACAGCCGCAGTACGAGCGTCAGGAGGAGTTGCAGCTTGAGCCGGAGAAGATGATTCCGGTGGAGAACCAGTTGCCGTTTGAATAGTTGCAGGGAGGTGGATCATGCAGCGACAGCCAGCCGTAGCAGGCCAATTTTATCCGGGTGATGAAAATAAACTTCGTGCTACACTGTCCCAACTGATACCCGAATCGACATCCCGAAAACGTGTAAAAGGTGTCATCTCGCCTCATGCCGGTTATGTCTATTCAGGGGCTATTGCCGGGCAGCTTTTTTCACAGATTACCATTCCGGACACGGTTCTGATCATCGGACCAAATCATCATGGCCTCGGTGCTGCAGCTGCACTTTACCCGGATGGTGAATGGTTGACCCCGCTTGGGAAGACAGCAATTAACTCCCGTCTGAACTCGCTTTTACTCCAGCATTCCCCCTACATTCAGTCAGACGCTGTTGCCCATCAACAGGAACACTCCCTTGAAGTCCAAATCCCTTTTATCCAATATCTAAGTCCAGATGTTACCATTTCCGCTCTCTGTCTTGGTCATGGCGACTATCAACCACTGTGTGATATCGGCCACGGAATAGCCGCTGCTATAAGGGAATATGGTAAGGATGTGCTGATAGTGGCCAGTTCGGATATGACCCATTATGAATCTGCCGCTTCGGCCCGCGAAAAAGATCAGCAGGCATTGGGACGGGTGCTGGCGTTGGACGGTAAAGGTCTGCTGGAAGTCTGTCGCAGTCGGGGGATTACTATGTGCGGAGTCGTACCGGCAACTGTCATGATCGAAGCGGTTCTTCAATCGGGAGCATCACAGGCAGAACTGGTGGCGTATGGCACCAGTGGCGATGTTACCGGAGATAACCATCAGGTGGTCGGATATGCGGCGGTGACGGTCAGATGATTCCGCGCATACATCAATTCATCCGGTTATCGAGCGGAAGTGCAATTCGGAACGTAGTGCCGGTCCGGCCGTCACTCTCAACGGTCAGGGTTCCGTGATGTTCTTCGATAATCCGCTGGGTAATTGAGAGTCCGAGTCCGGTACCGGCCCCTTTGCGGGTAAAAAACGGCTCGAAGATCAGCGGCAGATCCTGCTCGCGTATCCCTGGGCCGTTGTCATGGATGGCAACCGTGACGGTTGTATCATTGCACTCGGTTGAGATCGTAATATATCCACCGGACTCAAGCACTTCAAGCGCATTTTTCAGGATATTAATCAGCGCTTGGCGTATCTTTTCAGGATCGAATCGGAATTGCGGCAACTGGGCGTATGAGACATTCATGGTAACACCCTGTTTCTCCGCTTGTCTGTTCATCAACAACAGAATATCTTTCAAGATCTGTATGAGATCTCCCTCCCTGAAAGACGTGCGTACCGGTGAAGAGTAGTTGAGCAGAGCGCTGATAAGCCTTTCTACCCGCTCTATTTCAGACAATGCCCTTGAAAGCATCCCCTTGTCTTCTGCGCTAAAGCCAGGTTTGTCGTGTAGATCATCAAGCAGGAGAGAAATACCGGTCAGTGGGTTGCGGACTTCGTGAGCTATGCCTGATGAAAGTTTGCCAAGCGAAGCCAAGCGATCCAAGCGTACCGTTTCTTCACGCAAACATTCCCGTTCCGTTTCGTTGCGCAGTGTTACAGTCAATCCCATTTCAGCATTGGTGCCGATGGGAAACAGTCCGACATCGTAATATACCATCTCGCCGTCTATCTGACGACTCAATGGTGTCCGTCCATATCCGCGCTTTGTAAGCAGTACGTCTTCTATCAGTGTACAGACATCAGGCCATGCAGCAAACACTTTATGAAACTCTTTGCCAAGGCAGTCAGTGTCTGAAAGTAGACTTAGTCCGACTCTGTTTATTGAGGTCATGACACCGGCGGGCGAAATAGTAATAATTGCGCTGGAAATACTCTCCAGAATACTGGTCTTAAAATTGCGTTCATCAAGAATATCAATCCGTGATCGCTGCAGCTCGTCTAACGTTGCCAAAAGACTGGTTTTGCGGGTCTCCAGTTCATCGGCCATAAAATTAAAAGTTCGGCCAAGTTCACCAATTTCATCTGTAGATGTAACGGCCACACGGCTGTGGATGTCCCCCTCTGCGAGCTTATGGGCCCCTTCGGTCAATTGTAGCAGGGGGCGCGTGATGCCGCGCGATAATCCCCATGCTGAAAATCCGGCCAGAATTGAGGTGATAATAAGAATTATGCCGCTCCGAGTACGGTGTTCTCCAAGCTGTTGGTTGACCAAGCGGCTCCCTTTTCTGGCGGCATCCTGGAACTGGTCAAGCTGAAATCCGATTGTAATGCCACCGAAAACGCCATGACGTGAATAATCGCCGCTGTCGTAAATGATAGGTGCGTACGCCATGATTTTCTTTTCACCGCCGACATTTGTTGTATCGACGAAACCAGCTTTCCGCTTTCTGACCTGATAGGCAACGCGTGGGTAGTTGGAATGGATAAATCCTGCTTGATCAAGGTTGAACGGTATCCGCCCGTTGTCGATGTCTGATTTGCGGGATGATTTAGAATATGGGGGGATCAGATGACCGTTAGAATCATTTCCCCGAATGTCCCAGTATTTTGGGTGGGTGATGATCCATCCCTCATCATCGAACATGAAGGCATAATTGCCGCTTTTGTAGGAAGGAAACAGCGTGGAAAAGTTGTGACCTGGATCTATATGCTGAGTAAATTCCATCAGGTGACGATGGTCGAGCGAAATAAGAACTATGCCGTTGAAAGCACCTCTGTTGTCAAAAAGGGCTGCTGCAAAACGAATAACACCCTGGTATGATTTGCCGTCGAGGGCATGTTCCGGTTCATCAGCTCCGTTAAGCTGATCCTGCTTTGAAATATGGAAGCCGGTGAGATGCGAAACGTATATTTTACCCGGTTGGGAGCGAACTCTTGTGAAATAATCTTCCGTCAGAAATTCAGTCCGGGCTGGATCGGAAATATTTTTCAGTTCTGACTCAGGGACGACAGTACTATCTCTGATCACCAGTTTTTCCTGGCCGGTTTTATCAATCAGGGCAATGCTGCTATAAAGCGGCACCTGCTCACGCATTTCGAGTGGGGCTGATTTACTCCCTGTCCGGTACCATATTTCACCACGTCTACTGGCATAAAAATTTAGCAGCGTTGCCTGATCCAGTTGCGAACGGGAAAGGAAAATCAAGTCGTTCTCACATTGGCGAAGGAAATCCGCCATGCTCTCTGCCACTTGAGATGCCCGCATCTGAAGCGATTCCGATGCCTGAATATCTGCCCTGTCACCGATTTCAGAAGTAAGTCGTGTGCTGGTTGACTCCAGGTTTAAAAACAGGATCAATGATGATGCTATCAAGGGGAGCAATGACAGCAGCAGCGTTATGATAAGGATCTTTTTAAACAGTGTAAGGCGCGGCATTCCAACTCCAATTGATGCAATCCTAATTGTATTTAATTGCTTACAATGATACCTTGCGCAGGGTCAAGACATCTTTTCAAGACTGTTCCTTAGTGGTCAGCTTGAAATGATCTTTGCTAAAATTTATATGGCGGTAACCCGGTATGGGCTATAAAAATTTGCAGGAATGTGTGGCTGATCTTCAACAACGAGGCCAACTGCTTCGGATTGATGTGCCGCTTGATCCACATCTGGAAGTCGGCGCTCTGCAGCGGCGTGTGTATCAGGCAGGTGGACCGGCGCTACTCTTCACAAATGCGGTCGGCTGCCGTTTCCCACTGCTTGGAAACCTGTTCGGGACGTTGGAGCGGACCCGCTTTATCTTTCGCGATACGCTTGATGATATCCGCCGGCTTGTAGAGCTTAAAATAAACCCTTTTTCACTGCTCAAAAACCCGCTTGATATTATTAAAGCTCCTGTTGCTGCCTATCATCTCCTTCCAACTGTCACGTCCAAAGCTCCTGTTCTGGAATGTTCAACAACCCTATCCGATCTGCCACAGATCGTTTCGTGGCCAAGAGATGGCGGCGCGTTTTTGACTTTGCCGCAGGTGTACAGTGAAAGTCCGGCAGCTCCAGGTTTTGCCAAGTCCAATCTCGGCATGTACCGGATTCAGATTTCCGGCAACAACTATCAGCCAGATAAGCAGGCCGGACTGCATTATCAGATTCATCGCGGTATTGGTGCTCACCATGCCGAAGCAATTGCGCGTGGAGACCTGCTGAGGGTCAACATCTTTCTTGGTGGGGCGCCTGCCATGACTGTAGCGGCCGTTATGCCTCTGCCGGAAGGGATGCCGGAGATATCGTTTGCCGGTCTGTTGGCTGGACATCGCATACCGATGACCAGAGTCCAGGGGCATCTGCCGGTTTACTCTGAAGCTGATTTTTGCATCAGCGGTGTTGTCCATACATCCAAAACCTTGCCGGAAGGCCCTTTTGGTGATCATCTTGGTTATTACAGCCTGACCCACGAATTCCCTTTTGTCGAGGTAGACGCGGTCTATCACCGGCGGGATGCCATCCTTCCTTTTACGACCGTTGGTCGCCCGCCGCAGGAGGATACGAGTTTCGGCGCCTTTATACATGAATTGACCGGTCCGCTTATTCCGACCGTAGTGGCTGGTGTAAAAGAGGTTCATGCTGTTGATGCTGCCGGTGTTCATCCACTCCTGCTGGCGATTGCCAGCGAACGTTATGTTCCGTATTCGGATGTCCGCCAGCCACAGGAGCTGTTGACTGTTGCCAATGCCATTCTCGGTCAGGGGCAACTCTCGCTGGCCAAATACCTGTTCATTGCCGCTCAAGAAGATGCACCAGCTCTGCATACTCACGACATCAAAGCATTTTTGGGGCACATTCTGGAACGCGCCGACTGGCGCACTAATTTGCACTTTCAGACCTATACAACAATAGACACCCTTGACTATAGTGGTTCCGCTCTTAACGAGGGATCCAAAGTGGTGGTAGCTGTCGCCGGTCCTGTGCGACGGAAGCTGGCAACGGAGCCGCCTGCTGGTCTCGAACTGCCGCCAGGATTCGGACCTGTTGCACTCTGCATGCCCGGCGTTCTTGCTATTAACGGTCCTTCGTCACTGCAGGGGAGAGGGGAGGATGATCCGCAGCTCGATCAGTTCTGCCGTTTCTACCGCGACCGGGCTGCTTTTGAAGGTTTTCCGATGATTGTGATATGCAACGACAGCTATTTTTCGGCAGCGACACTGAACAACTTCCTTTGGGTGACTTTTACCCGCTCTAACCCGGCGACCGACATCTATGGCATCTGCCCAGAAAATCACGGCAGACACTGGGGTTGCAGCGGGTCACTGGTGATTGACGCCAGGATCAAGCCGTTCCATGCCCCACCGCTTGTCGATGATCCGGCGGTGGAGCGGAAACTTGATGCGCTAGCTGCCCCTGGCGCTCCACTTCACGGGATTATCTGACTTGCAAACTGCTGCGATAGTAACTCGCTCTCTTACCAAATCCTATGGCGAGCTTACCGCGCTCGACTCTTTTGATCTGGAGGTGGAGCAGGGCTCCATTTTCGGTCTGCTTGGTCCCAACGGTGCCGGAAAAACCACCCTGATCCGCATCTTGACAACACTCATGCGCCCAAGTAGTGGAGATGCTTTTATCGAAGGGCTGGACAGCCGTAGTAAAGGCCGCGACATACGCTCCATGATCGGAGTGGTTTCTCAGGAGAACAGCCTCGATCGCTATCTTACCGCCCGAGAAAACCTTGAGTTGCATGCCCGTCTGCACGGTATGGAAAAACGGCTGTACAAGCACCGTATTGATGACCTGCTTGAACTTATGGGGTTGGCTGGTCGCCAGAAAGATTTCCCCGATACCTTTTCAGGCGGCATGCAGCGGCGCTTGGTGATTGCCCGTGCACTTGTACACCAGCCGCAAGTACTCTTTCTCGATGAACCGACCACCGGACTCGACCCTCAGTCGCGTCGCGCTGTGTGGGAATATGTGCGCTCCCTTGCCGGCAGCATGACGATTTTACTGACTACACACTATCTGGAAGAGGCTGAACAACTCTGTGACAGGATCGCCATCATGGATCACGGGAGATTGATCGCTATCGGGAGTACTCAGGAGTTGAAAGATCGTTTGAGCGGGGCAACTGTTTACGAAGTCGAGTTTGCCGGACAGGGCGCTGACCACTACGCAGCACTGCTCGGTTCGATGCCTTGTGTTATTGATATCAAGCAGGTGGAAAATAAAATTGCGATAACATTGGAATGCTGGGAGTGTCTGTCTGAAATTGTCACGGCTCTGAATGGAGCGCCTGTGCGACGTATTTCACTCCAGGAACGAACACTTGAAGACGTTTTTATCTCTTTAACCGGCCAGAAGGTGAGGGAATAATGTTACGAGGTTCTCTGGCCATCTGGCAGCGCGACATGCTGATTTTGCGCCGCAGTATTATTTCTGAGCTTGTGGCGGTGGTTGCCTATCCGCTGACCATCTATCTGGCATTCGGTATCGGCATGCAGAGTTATATCGGTTTGGTGGATGGGGCTCCATACAGCATGTTTATTGCGCCGGGGCTTATCACTATGACCGCCGTCAGCGCCGCTTATAATGAGAGTGTCTGGAGTCTCTGGTTTCATCGCCGGGTTCAGTTTACTATCGAGTCCTATCGTGTTACCCCGATTTCGGTATCCGAAATTGTTATTGCCAAAATCTTTACCGGTTTTACCCATGGCATCATCAAGGGGTGTGCAGTCGGTCTGGTTATCTATGCGATCACACCTTTTCGTTTTCCGCTGGAGCATCTTCTTCAGTATCTGTTGTTTCTGATACCAGGCTCGGCGCTGTTCTCCTGTGCCGGGATCATCAGCGGTACGGTTATGGACAAGCCGGAAACAATCGGCAAAGTAGAGGCTGTGCTGGTCATGCCGCTGATCTTCATGTCCGGGCTTTTTTTCCCCCTATCTTCTTATCCGCCCTCGGTTGTTTCCTGGGTGCGGGCACTGCCGACTACTGCGCTTTTTGAAGGGGCCCGTCGGGCGCTGGTTGCCGGAGAAATGCTGCCATTAGCTGCGCTACAGGTCGCATTGTCGTCGATGGTTGCTTTTGTTGCAGCGGTTTATATATTCCGCTATAAGATGTCGGAATAACGCATTACTGCCTATTTGCAAGGCGGAATAAATATTGGAGCGAATATAATGGCAATTCCAACAGATGATTCAACAGAAATAACTTCAGTTTCAGTTGAGGCAAATATTGATATTAATGTTGACGCCACTGTTAAACCGGATTCCGATGCCGATCAGAATGTGCCAGACGAAGGTACCGTTTCTGAGGATCCTTCTGCTGTGTCTGACGATACAGTTTCTTCGATTGATACAGAGCAGGTTCATGATCGCAAAGAGGAAGTTATGGAACTTCTCGGTGGAACTGAAGCTTCCGACAGTGATGTGACGGAAAACGCAACGGTTCAGGATGTTGCGAGTGAAGACTCGGAATACGTTGTTAGCAGTATTCCAGAGGATGAGACGGATAAGGCCGCCCCGGAAATTGCTGTCGTACTTGAGGGCTCTGAAGCGGAATCTTCTGCTGACTGGCTTGAATTGAAAAATACTTTGGAATCCATGCAGAATTCATTGGCCAATATACTACCTATTCCATCTAAAATAGATGCACTCTCTAACAATACAGACGGACTTGTAAAACAGCTAAATGGGCTATCACTTAACTATGAGTTGCTGTCTGCAGAAATGGAAACGATCTCATCTGATGCCCACTCTAAAAGCGTACTTTCAAAAACTTTCCTGATCATTTCATCGGTAATTATTTTCCTTCTGGTTATTTTTCAGATTTACATGTTTACCTCTTTAATAAATACAGAACGGCTACAGAATGTTGCCGGTTCGGCAGTTCTGGAAAACATAACCAGTCTCAATAAAAAAATGGCTGCATACGATAAAAATCTTACAAAGGCTTTGGAAAGTCCGCCTCAACAGGAACATACCCAACAGCATCCGGCTGTTGCGGAAAATGGAAGTCATGAGACGCCTGCAAATAAGGAGGCCGCTCCCGCAAATGTAACGCCGGTGCTCGAAAAATTGAACAAACTCAGAAATGGGCTTCCGGAGAAAAAACTGATTAGAAAAGAGACCGGTGATTGGTTCGTTTACAGTAAGAAAAGCGAAGAATGCATATCTGATGTTGAAGTTATCGAATCCCTTAATCAGGCCTACAGAAAGATTGGCAGATCCACTTCGCCAGGTATTCCCATGCCTGCTCATAATGCGCTATGCATCCTGAAACCGGATGGAAAAGGTGGGACACAGGTTGTTATGACGAAGGACTTTTTGCCTTAGTAGGTTGAAAGTTATTTATCATGTTTATCAGGGCTAGGATCTGTAAACAATTTTCCCCACTTTGTAGAAGCGCCCCTTTATCTTGTTCCTGCCCAGACAGGTAAGTGCCTGCTCCGCGCTTGACCGGACTATTGCTACATAAGTTTGGCAATCGAGTACATCGATCCTGCCGACCTCACTCCCCACTATTCCACCCTCGCCGGTCAGTGCCCCAAGGATATCACCTGGGCGCAGCTTGTTTTTACGCCCGCCATCGATGCAGAGGGATACCATCGGAGGTGTCAACTGCCCTCCTGTAGCCACTGTCAGCGATGCCAATTCACCACGCGCCATGTTGCTGCCGGCAGTGGTTTCGATCGCCTGAACCCGCCTGGTCTCACGCATAGTCATCAGGCTCAGTGCCAGCCCCTGTTCACCGGCTCTTCCGGTTCGTCCGATACGGTGAGTATAAATCTCAGGGTTGCGTGGCAACTCATAGTTGATAACAGCAGAAAGCTCTTTGATGTCGAGTCCGCGTGCGGCCACGTCTGTAGCCACCAGCACAGAAACGCTTTTGTTGGCAAAAAGCACCAATACCTGATCGCGCTCCCGCTGCTCCAGATCGCCATGGATAGCCAGCGCAGTGAAACCCCACTTGACCAACGCAGCGACCACCTCCTGGCACTCCACTTTTGTGTTGCAGAAGACCAAGGTAGATTCCGGTCGATAATGTTCCAGAATTTTCACTACCGCTGTCGTTCTTTCGTCCGGGTCCACTTCGTAGAGAATCTGCTCAATAGCGTTTTCGTCATGTGCTTCATCCACACTAACCTCGACCGGTTCGTGCTGGAGCGCAGCACTAAGATCCGTAATTGCTGCAGGGTAGGTGGCAGAAAAGAGCAGGGTCTGCTTCTTTTTAGGGGTGGCGGCGATGAGCGTGCTGATCTCATCCTGAAAACCCATGTCAAGCATGCGATCGGCCTCGTCGAGGACCAGAGTCTGCATGGAGGTGAGATCGAGACTCCCTCGGCGCAGATGGTCAAGAAGGCGGCCTGGCGTGCCTACAATAACGTGGGCACCATGTTCCAACGAGGAGAGCTGGGGGCCAAAGGGAACGCCGCCGCATAGGGTGAGGATCTTGATGTTATCGGTAAAGCGGGCTAGGCGACGCAGCTCTTTGCCAACCTGATCAGCCAGTTCGCGGGTGGGACAGAGCACCAGCGCCTGTATACGCAAGGAAGACACATCCAGGCGCGTTAGCAGACCGATACCGAAGGCAGCGGTCTTGCCGCTGCCGGTCTTCGCCTTGGCTATCACGTCCTTGCCGGAGAGGATCAACGGCAGTGTATGGGCTTGAATGGGTGTCATCTCGGCATAACCGAGTGAAGCCAGGTTTTTTAGCATTGGGGTTTTTAGATGAAGTGAGGAAAAGGCAGTTGTTGTCATTATGCTCTCCAATGGACACACAAAATAAAAACCCCGTTCTCTGTACAAAGTTATATGCAGAGGACGGGGTTTTTATTTTGCGGAAAATATAAATTAGTGCTGTTTTTTCAGCTTATACACGACACCGGCATTTTCGACGGCAATTGAAGCATAACGGGAGAGCATTGAAAGAAATTCAAGATGGTCATCATTGAATGGTTTGCCGTTACAGCCGCCGGAAAGCGTGAGTGCTCCGGCTACACGACCCTGCACCAGAAGCGGGACAGAAATGATGCTAGGGCTGGCGAGCATAACTCCCTCCGGATCCTCTTCATTTATACCAGCCTGGAAGATCTCATCGGAAGTGTCGGCAATAATTATCGGTTTTCCGCTGGACACGGCCCTTCCGGAGATTCCACAACCTGGAGACAGGCTGAATTCTGCAGTACTCAGCATATCTATGCCGGTACAAACTTTTACACTCAGATTCGAGCCGCTTTTGTCGAGCAAAAGTAGATACCCCCTCGCAGCCTGGAGATGCTCTGTAGCGGTCTCGGTAAGCTTTTGTAAAATGCCGGCAATATCAAACGTTGACGTAAGAAGCAAGCAAATTTGGTTAATTACTTTCATCATCGCCAGGGATTCATTGAGTCCCTTGTTTTTCTCGGTTAATTCGTTGACGTGAAGCTGCCTTTTGCGGCCATTCTCCTGTTTTTCAAGCACTTTTTCGACTACATTATAGAGAACCGATTCATCATCAATTGGTTTTACAATAAAATCATACGCTCCCTGTCGGAGCGATTTAACTGTATTGAAACTTGAGGCGTTTGTTGAGACGATTACGACTTCAGTCTCTGGTGACCGCTCCTTGATAATCTTCATCATGTTCAAACCACTCATCCCCGGAAGCATGAGTTCGGTTATGACTACGTCAAATCCATTGAAATTGAACAACTGAATGGCATCTTCTGCTGAAGTGACAACAGTCACCAGATAGCCTTGCGCTTCAAGAATCTCGGTAAGTTTATTGCTGCTCGCAGTAGAATCATCAACGACTAGAATATGTGCTGGACGTGCCATGTATTAACTCCAAATCACTAATGTAGATACGTTTTGATACTAATGTATGATCACTTAAAAAACAACTGCTAATAAAGGAACTTTGTCCATTGGTTAGTGTACTCGTTCTTTCTAGTAATTGTAAAATACTGAAAAAAATCAGATCTTATTTAGTTGCATTATCTTCTTTTGGTGAAAAAAACGTTGTGTGTTTAGCGTTTAGAGTGGTATTTACATAGTTGATGCAAATTGAATACAATTGGGTTTTTATTCTTGTGATTGTTGTTTTTGATGGTTTGTAGCGAAAAAACAGTTTATTCAATAACGGATGAAAATATTTAGTTGTCATGTTTGCGCGGTCTACACTTATGCACTAAAACAAGGCTTTACAGTTGTCCCTGTAAGGCCTTTCGTCTGAGGAGCACCATAATGAGTCAATTGTTAAGGGTATTTAGTGTCAGTTTTATATTAGCAATAATGAGTCTTTCCCATATGGTATGGGCTGCCTCGGAAATTGTACAAAATGTGCCGCCCAAACGTAGTGATATTCAACTTTCTGGTAAGGTACTGGAGACTATGGATGGAGGCGGATATACCTATATTTTGCTCAAAAGCGCCAGCGAGCAAATATGGGTCGCTTTGCCGCTGATGAAGGTGGTGGTGGGGCAGGAGCTCAGCCTTGTTCCAGGCTTCGAAATGAAGAACTTTATGAGCAAGGGACTAAACCGTAAATTCGACAAAGTCGTCTTTTCGGCCGGTCCGGTCGCCAATCAGGGGGTCACCTTAAGCCCTCAGGCTTTGAAGATGCTTCATCAGGGGGTTCCACAGGAAGGCTCGACACTGGCGAATGTAAACCAATCAGTTGCCGGCTCTCCTATAGCGGGTGGAGGAACAGATACGGTTGTTTCAGTAAAGAAAGCCACTGTCGATATAAAGGCGGCACCCAGAAATGTCAAGGTTGCACGGGCTAAGGGGCGTAACGCCTATACGATTGCGGAGCTCTATACCAGGAAGAGAGCACTGGAGAAAAAAACGGTTGTTGTTCGTGGCATGGTGGTCAAGGTAACCCCAAGTATCTTGAAGAGGACCTGGATACATATCCAGGATGGCAGCGGTTCTGCAAAAGATAAAACCAACGATTTAATACTTACAACCATCGACGGGAACCTGCCGAATGCCGGGGACGTGGTGACGGTTAAAGGTATCCTGTACAACAACATCGATTTCGGTTCCGGATATCGTTACGACCTGATTGTTCAGGGAGCACGCCTTTTACGCTAGTACAGCCCATTACTTCATTCAGACAGTTCTTGCCGATACTAATACGGATCCGGATAGGTTCATTAAAGTTAAACAAAATAGTTGCTCTGTCTTGGCATCACTGGTATAAGGATAAATATGATCACAGTAGTCCTATTGCATGTATAACGGAGGTTCAATGTCTCGCTTAGTTTTATATATTTTTGTGACTCTTCTTTTTGGTACCCTCACATTGCAAAATGCAACGGCGCAAACCGTTTTGATTGATTCCGGTCATAATGAACGTTTTAAAATCGGGGAAAATGGCCCTCTCCATCTTTCCGGTTTTGCTGAAATTCTGCAGACCGGTGGTGCCAGGATCGAAGTACTTGATGAACCGATCAGTGACAAAAGCCTTGAAAGTGCTAACAGTTTGGTAATCTCAGGTGCATTTGCTCCGCTTAAACCTGCTGAGGTAGAGGCGCTTGTCCGTTTCATGCAAAGAGGCGGAAAGCTTGCAGTTATGCTGCATATAGCCCCACCACTAAAGTCTCTCCTTGATCGCCTCAACATAAGTTACACTAACGGGGTTATCCTCGAAGAGGAGAACGTCATTGATAGTGTGAACCTTAACTTTCGGGTGAACCGGTTCGGCAATCATCCCGTTCTTCAGGGAGTTCATGCATTCAGCCTTTATGGAGCCTGGGGGCTGATTAATCAGGATGAAAGCGCTCGTGTTATTGCATCAACCAGCCCAACTGCCTGGATTGACCTTGATAGAAGCAAGATCAAGAAGAAAGAAGCTACAGCGTCGTTTGGGGTAGTGATTGCTGGAGAGCTCGGTAAAGGTGGGTTCCTGGTTTTTGGAGATGACGCAATCTTTCAGAACAAGTTCCTGGACGACAATAATAAGGCACTGGCTGTAAACCTGGCTAACTGGCTCAAATAAACTTTGTGATTTCCGCGTTTGGAAAATAAGTTTGGAGGAGGAATAAATCCCTCCTCCAAACTTGCCGTACAACTCCCCCCAGCAGAGATATATTCCGTTCAGCAAACTCCTTTAAACATAATCACCGACAACTCTTCAACGGGGAGAAGTGATTACTCTGACCTCAAGAATATGGCGTCACATCATCTGAGCCGTATGATGATTGACGTTGCCCATGGTAGGGAATTGAGCTATTTTAGCCGCAGCATAGCTTCCCGATCGCTTTTATTTGAGAGCAACTTATGAGTACTTTCATGCGCAAAATTCATTTTGAACGCATTCTTAAAATTGCTACGTTTGCCTTTATTGGTGGCTTGACGCTGCTGCTGGTCTGTCTTGTCTTTCTTCCGGCTTTTGTCAGCAGTCATACCGCACAGATCAGGATTCAGAAATCACTCTCTTCCTTGCTTAAGCGACAGGTGGCCTGGTCTGGTTTTGCCATGACCTGGTCCGAAGGCATGACACTCTCCGGCCTTAAACTCGGTGATGGTCCGGCTCCACTTCTTAAAATGGATATCGAACAGATCTTTATTGACCCGTCAGTTGGGCGCGGAACCGATGGCCGCATCGGCATAAACCTCGTGATCAGGGTGCGGAATGTCCGGGCGGAACTTGCCCCCGGCCCGCAAAAACCATCCCCTCCACCGACTAAAGATCCGTTGACCATGCTGGCAGAATCGATTCAAAAAATTCAGGGGCTGGATTTTCCGTTGCCGGTAAATGTCAGCGTCATGATTGAAGTAGCGCCGCTACAGGTTGGCTACCTGACTCCAAAACCTGGGAAAAAGTTGCGACTGCACGACTCCTCCTTCAGTTTTTCCATGCCTTCGTTTTCTGCCAAACCTGTTACTGCACAATTCAACGGCCTCATTTCAGCCGATGGGCGCGAGATGGGGAAGATCAGTTGCCGTGCAAAGGTGAGCGATCTTGTAACCACAGAGCGGCGGATCCATCTCGCCTCGGCACTCTTTGACGTTGATGCCTCAACACCCGGCACAAGCATCACGCTGTCTGGAGGGCTCAACCACGCTGACGGTTTTACCTCGCGCTGGAAATTGAATCTGCCTGCTTTGCTGGCGGTAGCACAACCTTTTGTGCCTCCAAAACTTCCAGAGCTGGGTGGAAATCTTGAGCTCCTGTTGCGGGCAAAAAGTGATGCTAATCGTGATTTACAAGCCACGCTGACGGTCGATGGGGCTGCTCTGGCTGCGAGCGGCGCTTCGCTGAAAGCAAAGCGGCTCGGGCCGCTTGATGTCAAACTGCAACAGAATATTTCCACCGACCATAAACGCCAGCGGGTAGATTTTTCGGGTGGGAAATTGGTTGTGCCGGGTCTGATAGATGCTGTCTGGAACGCTTCCGTCAACCGTCCGTCTGATCGTGACAGATCGTTGGAACTTAAGTTCGGCCCACTGCATCTTGATCTTGCCCGGGCACTCTCGCTTGCCTCACCCTTTCTCCCTCCCCACACTCTAGTCAAGGATTTTTCCGGGGAAGCATCACTCCGCTCTTTGTCCTTAAAACTGGCTGGCCCCGGCAATAACGGTAATCTTGCTGTTGCAGGTTTACGTATAAAACTCCCGCGTCTCATGCTGACGCTTAAAGATGGAGGAGTGACGGCAGAAGACGTCGATCTGCTCCTTGAAAATGTGGAATGTCCGCTGATCGCTAAACTGCCGATCAGTCTGAATGCAGATCTTCTCTGGAGCCTTAGGCGTGCAGTCCTCTCCGGTGCCAAGCCGCTCACCATTCTGGGGGGGCGCGGAAAAGCCGGAGTGGCGGTTACTGACCTCAATCTGAAGAGCGCTTCACCGCGCAAAATTGCCGCTTCTGCCCAGTTGAAACAGAGTAGTGACTTCGATAAAGTCTTACTTGGAACTAAACTCTCCATTATTAAACCGCACGAACAGCTCCAACTTAAAGTCCGTGCCTCCGAGAATGGTGACATTGAGGCAACCCTTCCGGAGTTTGCCGTTACGGTTGCTTCACTGAGCGGAGTTCAATCCGGCAAACGTTACGGTCCGCTTCCACTTTCTGTTGCTTTGACGGTGACCGGCATTCATCTCCCTGTGGGCAAAGGTGCCAAGCCGACACTGCAGCAGGCTGCTGCGACGGTTTCAGTGGGAGATTTTCTACAACTTTCTACCGGGGCGACTCTTTCCGGGAACTCTCTTCAACGTGCCACCAACAGCGGTACAGCACGGCTTGATCTGCGGCGTGCCACCCCTTTTGCTGCTCCATTTGTGCCGTCCGGATTGAAGGCTGACGGAATCGTGAGTGCAGTATGGAATCTGGCTGCACCGCTGCCGGAGAAAGCTGTTGCTCTCGATAAACATCCGTTGCGCAGTGCCAGAGCAGGATTGTCGCTGTTTGACAAGCTTGAATTCGGTGTCAGGCTTGACAGTATCTCTGCTACGGTTCCATCCGCCAAAGGGACGATCACGGTGACCGGCCTGCGGACCAAACCGGACTTGCGGGTAGTTTCAATAAACAGAGGTGAAAGCGTCAAACTTGAGGGCGGGGTGCTGTTCTCCGCTCTGAGCGGCCTTCCGGGTGCTTCAACGAAGCTCCCTTTGCAACATGGCTCGTTTGCCTTCAATGGCGAACTCTCCGGCTGGCGCGAGTTTCGCCTGAGCGAAGAGGTGCGGCTCGATCCACTTGCTGTTTCGCAAGAAGCGGAGTTGAACGTGAGCCGCATTGATACCCTGTTGGACGAAAAAGAGCCATTCAACAGGGCGACACTGATCAAAAGAGTGGACGCCACCCTGTTAGCCGATTTTAGTGTGGCTCTCTCCGCTGAATTGAAACCGCTTTTGCCCGGTATCGATTTGGCCGGGAATATCAACAGTGGTCTCCGTGTTGACTTAAGCGCCGGACGTGAGCTTGCGCTGCGCGGCTTCTTGAAAACAAAAGATTTTGGTGTTCAAATGGCCAATGGGACGAAGGTTGAAGATCTTCGTTCCAATATCGAGATTGATCGGGTGTATGCTCTGGCTGCGTCCAAGGGTGAGCGTTGGCTGCCGCTATCGACCTCCCTTGTCCGTCCGGCAGCAGTTGTTCCAGCTAATCCGGGTGCAGCGGAAATTGCCGGTCGGATCCATGAGGACCTGCGCGGCAATATTTCCGGAACCCGCTCATTTTCGATTCGTCGCGTTACAACCAAGGCAGCAGGTGTACCGCTGGTGCTTACTGCGCTGGAAGGTGACCTGCTTTTTGGTCAGGAAAAAATCGGCCTCAGTTTCTTTCAGGCTGATCTGCTTGGAGGAACACTTCTTGCGAACGGAGTGTTCGACCTGAGTCGGGAGGTTCCCCGGATAGCTGTTGCCAGTTCGCTTTCAAATCTTGATATTACGTATCTGTTGCCGACGGAGAACAGAAAGCGGGGCGGTGATCAGGATGCAGAAATCACTGGCGAAATAAGTTTTACCGCGCCACTGACAGCCGACCAGCGCGAGCTGTTTGAACAGCTGCGGCTTGCGGTGAATCTGCGCAAGATTGGGGCCAACACAATAGAGAGGGCGCTCTTCAGTCTCGATCCGTACGAACGTAACGAGCAGCTGGTTGCACAGCGTAAAATGCTGCGCCTGGGCGGCCTGAAAGGGTTGCGGGCCAATGCGGTTGATGGGGCCTTCAGCATGGAAGGTGAGGCTCAGATTAAAGGGGTGGCGGTTGATCTGCCAAAGGTTGAACGATTGCGTATTTCCGAACTGCCGCTTCGTCAGGAGCTGGCCAGGAACAGGAAGGGAATCACGGCATTACGCGGCTTTTTAGACCTGGTACGGGCCGATACGCTGGTTGTAGGTCCAAAAGGGGAACTGTCATTAAAGCGGAGGATGTATGCACAATAGATCAAGGAATATATCACTGGCCGTTGGTCTGGCTTTTATTATCTCAGGCTGCACGCTTGCCAAGGTTGATGTCAATGTTGTCAGCGAGCGAACATCGCTTGAAAACCAGGTACTCGGAACCTACAACAGTCTGAGTGAGGATATGCTGCTGGTTGCATCGGTGCGTGGCGTATCTCCAACCGGGAAGATTGAAGCTCCACTCCGTCATACGCCGGAGCAGCTTGATGCTACCCGGGCTTTGGAGACGATCGCATTTCATGCCGACGATATTGAAATCTTTAAACGGTTTGGCTGGATCGGTGAGAATCAGGAGGGGCTGTTGACCGCTTTCAAACGCGAGACCCCAAAAGTACCGTCTGAAGAGTTGAAGTCGTTTGCCGCTAATTACAGTGAAGCGGAATTCCAGCAGGTAGTGAGTGAGGTCAATCAAGCGCGTGAAGTGTTGATGATGCGTGTTGTGCAGACCAATGAAAATTTTACTATCAAGGATCTGCCGGCTATTCGCAAGGTGTTTGCCCGGATGAATTACCAGAGTAGTGCACCCGGCTCCAAAGTGCAGGACGCTGACGGTCGGTGGCGTACGCTATGAAGCGGTTACGGAGATTATACAATTCCCTCTCCCTGAGGGAGAGGGGCAGGGTGAGGGGGACAGAGTTGATAAACATGGCACTGCTGCCCCCTCATCCGGCCTTCGACCACCTTCTCCCTCATGGAGAAGGAATTATCGGGAGATGGGTTGTAGGGTGCATCAGAGTAACTTTGGTTGCGTTGCTTTTACTGATTTGCACGGTAGTTTCGCATGCACTGCCGCTTGGCGATGAACTGCTGGCGCCGGCAGCGCCACGACCGGCGCCGCGCTCACGTCCTGAGCTGTCCCACCGACCGGCCATATTCAGCTCCCGGCAGGTTTTGTACGTTGCCCGTGCCGCTGACGGCAGGCGGATGGTCACCGTTGAACGGGGTGACAAAGGGGATGAACTCTGGCTTTATTCTTTTACCTCCACTCCGGAACTCCCGAGATTGCTTCATGCAAGCCCGGTCCGCCTGGCCGCCCCGGCACTTAATTCTGCCGGGACTCTTGTTGCTTTTGTTGATGCCCAGGACGATGTCAAAGGTGATATTTGGCTTATTGATCTGACAAAATCGGATGCGGTTCCACGGAGGTTGACCGGCCGTGAATCTGCCGATGATGCCCCGGTCTTTACGACCGACGGAGCGTCGCTGGTATATCAGCGCCAGCAGCCAGGAGCAGTGACCCGTGAACTCGTGAGGATTCATCTCAAGGACAATCGGAGTGAGCCGCTGCCGATCGGAATTGATGCTGCTTTTGCGGCCCCTTCACCGGACGTGGGGAGATGGCTGTTCGTATCGCGGAAATCAGACCCGAACGGTGATCTCTGGGTGTGGGATGAAAAAGGGGGGCAGCTTAGCCAGCTGACAGGTGGCGCTGAACGTGATCTCTACCCCGCCTGGGAAACCCCGGATACACTGCTGTTTACCCGCCAGACTGCCGTTGGCGGAAATGCAGCAACCGGTCAGGAATCGGGACAGATCTACCGTATGCATCTCAAACGGGTCGGCAATGACGGCTTCCCGTTTGTGTCACCACTAACCTCCGCAGCATTGATGGCGGTTGCGCCGATTCCGGCGGGGGATCATTTTTATTTTGTCGCCGGTTTGGCCGGTGGCGGACAGGTGATGTCCCTCCCGGCGTCCGGTGAAATTCCGGATCGCCTGACCGTTGCCGAACAGTGGGCGCTGGCGCAGGTACTTCTGGAACGTCAGCCGCCTGACCCGGCTCATGCCCGTTTGGCTTGTGCTCGTGTTCTCGCACGGGAGGAGTTGCCGACCTCCGAGGGTGCCCTTGCCGGATTGGCGTTGGCCGGACTGATGGAACAGACCGGTGACACAGGTAAGGCTGAGGAACAGTATGCTGCGGTAGCTCACCGTTACAGCAGTTTCCACCGTGAAGCGGCATTGGCACAAGTCGCACGGATAAGGGTCCAGGCGGCTCAGCGGTGTAAAGATGTAGTTCTGCTGCAGCGGCGTCAGGAGATAATCCGCGAGGCTGAGCAGACCATGAAAGCTGCCGCCGAGGGAAAAGGTGCCGATGCAACGGCTCGCTATCTGATCGATTCGGCCCGCCTTCTGGCTGATTTTGGCGGCGGTGCGGCCGATCTGGTCATCGCTGTCAGGCTGACCGAGAAGGTGCTGCCGCTGAAAGACGCCTCCCGCCCGCTCAAGGCGGAGGCTGCTCTGCGTCGCGCCGTGCTGCTGGCAAAGCTGGAAGGTGGTCCGGGGGCGCTCGCGTCGCTGGTCGAGGTGGCTCTGAATTACGCTGATCAGGAAGAGTGGGCCGACGCGGCAATTGTCGCCATTCTTGATCAGGTTTCTCCACGTGATCATGCAGATCATGCGTCACTTTCGGCGTTGGCGGAAAAGTTTCAGACGGCTCTGCCCCGCCTCGCGATGGGTGCCTGGAACCGCCAGGGTGATGAGGCATATCGGGCGAATGAGTGGGCGAAAGCCAAGGACGCCTATCGAACTGTACTGGAAAAGTTTCCGGTACTACCGACACCTACTGCTGCGGCCCGCTTTGCCCTCGCGGAAGTTCTTTATCGCGAAGAGCGCTATGCGGAGGCCAAGGCGCTGTATGAAACGGAGATGAACCAGCAGCCGGAAGACACGCCGCTCTACCAGCTGGCGCGCGCCGCCTATATACGCAAAACGGTTGCGGCGGGTGAAAGCCTCTACCGACTCGGGGAGATTGCTGCCGCCCGTTCCACTTTTCTCGATCTCATCCGCTATGACGGGCGGAGTGTCGAAGCGCATCGCGGCTATATAAAATCGGTTGCCGCGATGGGACAGGCGGCCGAACTGCTTGATCTGTACCGGAAGATGCTTGCCTACTATCCTGATGATCCGGTGCTGCTGTATGCGACCGGGCTGACGCTGACCTATCTGCCGGGGAGGGAACGTCTGGAGGAAGCGGACCGTCTCATCTCCCGTGCGGCTGACCGGATGCCGTCATCGGAATACCCTCCGCAGACAAGAGGCTACATTGCCGAGATTGCCGAGACGGTTTATGGCGAGCGTGGCGGACTGGAACGGGCGCTTGCACACTACCGCCGTGCCTGGCTGCTTAACCGGCCGCAGGAACAGCCGGATAACCGTGCCAACCTCGATCTGAACATCGGCAACATCGCGTATCTGCTCGGCAGTAAAGCTACCGCCTGGAAGTTTTACAGCCAGCGGTTGGCTTCAAAGATCCCGTTTGATAATCCCGACACGGAGCTGATCTTTCAGCAACGCTATGCCGCAGTTGCC
>JANXYR010000044.1 GCA_025355965.1 Geobacteraceae bacterium | reverse complement strand
GAGGCCAACCTGGCCATGTTGAGCCATAAAATCCATATTAGGTGTTGCTGCGTACTGGAGAGGAGATTTATTGCCTAGTTCACTGTAAGCTATGTCCGACATACCATCGCCGAGCAATATAATGACCTTCATAAAAACCTTTCAAAATGAAATGAACTTCTGTTGTCGGTATATTAGTTTCTACATCCTGCATTTGTCAATCAATGTCCTCAATTTGATGAAAACCTGATCCAAATGAAGCTCCCTTTCCGGCGTTAAAATAGCTTCCAAGAAGCAATATTGAAAACATTGGCTCAACAAGGCCGCTAAATTCAGCTTCACCTGTCAATCCTGCTCTATTCGAACGCTTTGACCATTTTGGTTTAGTGTATTGTATTCCATCTTCCAAAACAGTTATATTTTGAGCGGACTGAGAAAGACCAACAAAATCCAGGCCAAACTCTCCGGTTCCATAATATGAACAAAGAGAGGAACAGCGTCTTAACTGTGAGCGGAAAAACATAGCAAAGTCAAAATTATGCATGATTGAACCATTGCTTAACAGACGCAACGGCGAATTCAGAGTTAATTTGAATGAGTTCGAATGAACAGTACTCTGCAGGATATGCCGACCGGAAAGCAGGATTACGCATTCTGACAACGATTCATGATCTTTAATTACATGACGGGCACCTTGATAATCAAGGCTATATGCACGCAGTATATATTCCACAGGTGGCAAAACAGTACATACACAAGTATCAACCATGCTGAGCAGTGCTTTATGAAAAAATCCAACATAATTGACAGCACTGCCAATAACAACCATACCTACGCAACAAAATGATTTAGAGTCGCCTATCGCGTTTATATACAAAGAGAATGGTAATGAAGGTTTTTGATGAATCCTTACAATCTCAGGGTCGGAAGACAACTCTTGATCAAAAACGATACGGTAAGGACATTCGAGGTACAAGCAGGTGCTGCATGTATCTTGCCTGCCAGGGCAACATAAGGCTTTGAAATGAGCTTCAAAACTCCGCAACGCGTCATAGAGTGCCGCAGTTAATTGAGCAGAAGTATCCGCAACAATTTCACATTCAATGCGTACAAAATCTAAATCCACTGGATCTCAACTCCAAAAAAAACCGGGACAGCCCAAAAGGCCGCCCCGGTAGTACAATTCAGGAAATATAACAAAATCAGGTAAACTGTGCTTTCAAAAATTCACGATTCATTCGAGCGATAAACTTGACATTTATACCTTTTGGACAGGCAGCCATGCATTCATAATGATTGGTACAGTTACCAAAATCGCATGCAGTCATGGCTTCAGTCATGTTCTTTACACGCATAGCTGCTTCACCCTTGCCCTGTGGCAACAACGCCAACTGGGAAACCTTGGCACCGGTGAAAAGCATTGCTGCACCGTTTGGACATCCGGCTACGCATGCACCACAGCCAATACACTGGGCAGCATCCATCGCCTCATCGGCAACCGGCTTAGGAATCAGTATGGCATTACCATCGGCAACACCGCCGGTATGACAGGAGGTATAACCGCCGGCCTGAATGATCTTGTCCAGAGCAGAGCGATCAACAATAAGATCGCGGATGATCGGGAAAGCACGGGCTCTCCATGGTTCAATATAAATAGTATCGCCATCCTTGAATTTACGCATATGCAGCTGACAGACAGTCGTACGTTCCTGCCCACCATGTGCTGCACCATTGATAACCTGTGAACACATACCACAGATACCTTCGCGGCAGTCGTGATCGAATACTATGGGATCTTTCCCGGTATGGATCAGATCTTCATTAACGCAGTCAAGCATCTCCAGAAAAGAGTGGTGCTCGGTAATATTTTTTGCTGTATAGGTCTCGAATTTTCCGGGATCGTTGGCATTTTTCTGGCGCCACACGATCAGTGTCAATGTCATGGTCTTGTGATCGCTCATTATTTGTAACTCCTTACGGCGAGATGTACATTGTCGAATTTCAACGGTTCTTTATGCAGTTCAGGTTCCTTGCCTTTACCCTTGTACTCCCATGCGCCAACGTAGCAAAAGTTTACGTCATCACGCTGCGCTTCACCAGCATCCTGATATTCAGCGCGGAAGTGGCCACCGCATGACTCATTACGGTGTAGTGCGTCACGGCAAAGCAATTCGCCGAACTCAAGGAAGTCAGCCGTACGACCGGCATTTTCCAGTTGCTGATTAAGTTCCGCACCGCTGCCGGTAACCTTGACATTATTCCAGAACTCTTCGCGCAGAACAGGAATCTTCTTGAGGTTAATTTCGAGAGATTCTTTGGTGCGGGCCATACCACAGTTTTCCCACATCAGACCACCCAATTCACGCATGAATTCGAAAACGGTCTTTTTCCCGTTGATGGAGAGGTATTTATTCTGCTCTGCCTTAACATCTTCAACAGACTTCTTGAATTCAGCATGGTCTGTTTTGACCTGACCCGGCTTAACAGTGGCCAGGTAACCACCGATTGTGTATGGAATAACAAAGTAACCATCGGCAAGACCCTGCATGAGCGCGGAAGCACCCAAACGGTTAGCACCATGAACCGAGAAGTTAGCCTCACCCAGTACAAACAGACCGGGAACATTACTCATCAAGTTATAATCAACCCAGAGACCACCCATGGAGTAGTGTGGGGCCGGATACATACGCATCGGACGCTTATAACCGTCCTCGTCTGTAATTTTTTCATACATTTCGAACAGGTTGCCGTAACGTTCACTAATAGTATCTGCACCAAGGCGAGCAATAGAATCAGCAAAATCAAGATAAACACCACGACCACCAGGTCCAACGCCTCGACCATCATCACACTGTTCCTTGGCTGCACGCGAAGCAATATCACGTGGCGCCAGGTTGCCGTAAGACGGGTACTTACGCTCGAGATAATAATCACGGTCATCCTCAGCAATCTCATTAGGATGCTTACCGCAATCTTCCTTCTTCTTTGGAACCCAAACGCGACCATCGTTTCTGAGCGACTCGGACATCAGTGTCAGCTTTGACTGATAGTCACCGGCCTGCGGAATACATGTCGGGTGAATTTGCGTATAACATGGGTTTGCGAAGTAAGCACCTTTTTTATGAGCTTTCCAGTTGGCCGTAACCGAGCACCCCATGGCGTTGGTGGAAAGATAGAAAACATTGACATATCCGCCGGTAGCCAGACAGACAGCGTCAGCAGCATAGCTTTCCATCTCACCTGTTACCAGGTTGCGTACTGTAATGCCACGTGCAACGCCGTCAACAACAACCAGGTCGAGCATTTCGCGACGATCATACATTTTTACAGACCCAGCCTTAATCTGGCGGGACAGAGCAGAATAGGCACCCAAAAGGAGCTGCTGACCTGTTTGACCACGGGCGAAAAATGTACGGGAAACCTGAGCTCCACCGAAAGAACGGTTATCCAGATAGCCGGCATAGTCACGGCCAAAAGGAACACCCTGGGCTACGCACTGATCTATGATGTTGTTTGACACCTGGGCAAGACGCCACACGTCCGCCTCACGGGCACGGAAGTCCCCGCCTTTTATGGTGTCGTAAAACAGACGATAGATAGAGTCGCCATCATTCGGGTAATTTTTGGCTGCATTAATGCCACCCTGAGCTGCGATGGAGTGAGCACGTCGAGGGCTGTCCTGATAGCTGAAAGCCTGTACATTGTAGCCAAGTTCACCAAGAGACGCAGCTGCAGCTCCACCGGCCAGGCCGGTACCGACTACAATCACGCTATACTTACGTTTATTTGCGGGATTTACCAGCTTCAGATCGAAGCGGTGTTTGTCCCAGGTTTGTTCAATAGGTCCGGTTGGACATTTTCCATCAAGTATCACAATAACCCCCTTAACCTTTCAAGATGCCGGCAAAAATTGTCAGCGGGATGGTAACATAACCGAGAAAAAGACCGAGAGCGACTAGAGTGCCGAATTTAATAAGAATCGGCTGACTCTTATCGCAGCTCCAACCCATGGTTTGGAAAAAGCTCTGAATACCATGTGAGAGATGCAGAAACAGGGCTACCATCGCACCGGCGTAAATAAATGATACAAAAAAGTTTTTAAACCCAGCTACTACCATTCCAAGCACATTTGGTACCATTTCATTGTGCAACGGAACAAGGTTCTTCAGAGCAGCAGTTTCAGGATTAACCACCTGGAATGTAAAATGAGCCAAGTGATAGGCCAGGAAAAGTGCAATAAGAGATCCGGTCCAGATCATGTTCTCACTTGCAAAGGTAGCTTTTTGGGTAGATTTGACCGCGTACTGCTGTGGACGTCCGCCACGGTTTTCAATGGTCAACTGGATACCAAACCAGATGTGAACGCAGACCATAGCCAGCAGAGCCAAACGAAAGCCGATGATTATGGGCAGTGGCATGCTGTGGAGGTGCTCGGCATAGGCGTTGATACCACCATTGAGCCACCCGAAGATGGAGCTGTTACCAAGCAGATGTACGACAGCGAACAGAACCATTGCCTGGCCTGTGATCGCCATCAGGATCTTTCTGCCGATGGATGACGAGGTGAGTTGCATAGCATTCCTTCCTTTTTTAGATAGTGTTTTACTTCACAAAGTGAACTTACTTAGATGCGGCAGGATTCTTATAGTGAGGCCAAACATTGAATCGGTGGAGCTCGCCAACAAAATCTGGAGACAACTTTCATTCGTAAACCTCCTTGAGAGTGTTATGTAGGATGCGTTTACCAAAATCGGTGGCGCACATTCA
>JANXYR010000082.1 GCA_025355965.1 Geobacteraceae bacterium | reverse complement strand
CGGGCAGAGGAATCGGTGCGTGAAAGCGGGCTGAAGTGGACCATCTTTCGCCCTTCACTGATATTCGGGCCGCGCGATACGTTCATAAATATGCTGGCAGCCCAGCTGCGGCGTGCTCCGGTCATGCCGGTCATCGGCAGCGGCAGCTACCGGCTGCAACCGATTCATGCCGATGATGTAGCCCGCTGTTTTGCGCTGGCTCTGGAGATGCCGGAAACGGTCGGCCAGACGTATGAATTGTGCGGCTCCGACCGGCTGAGTTACGAAGCGCTGCTCGACATGATCGCGGCCACCCTGGGTCGCCCGGCACCCTGGAAACCGCACGTCCCTGTTGCTCTCATGAAGCTGATCATCCCGATTATGCAGAAGATTCCGCAGTTTCCGATCACAATGGATCAGCTGCAGATGCTTCTGGAGGAGAACATCGGCGGCGGTGAATGGCAGAAGGTGTTCGGATTTGAACCGCGTGGTTTACGAGAAGGGATCGACGAATATCTGCGCAAAACTTGACCGGAAAGGGTAGGTATTGTATAAAGGTTTGCATGAACCGATTGTATTTCAATGTGATAGCCGTGCTATCTGTACTGATGTTGTCGTCAGCTGCCGGCGCAGATGACCTGCCGGCGGGTGATCTGTCGCTGTTACACGAGCTCTCTGCACAAGTCCCGAACAATCTGGAAGAGCTAGTCCTGAAAAGCAGCTCGTTTGAATCGGTCGAAGGTTTTGCTTCTTATTATGCTCGACGCTTTGAAGGGCGGCGCACGACGTCCGGCCATCGCTACAATCCTGAAAAGATGACCGCTGCGCACCAGAGTCTGCCGCTAGGTACGGTGGTAAGGGTGACCAACCCGGTCAGCAAGCAGGAGGTCCATGTCACTATTAACGACCGCTGTGCCTCGAAATCATTCCACTTCATAGATCTTTCACGTGCAGCAGCCAAGAAAATAGGTCTGTGGGGCAAGGGCAGGATCAAGGTCGTAATCACCCCCCTCCTTGAAGACAAATTGAAAGAACCGGTATAAATAGATCCACTCTGCTTAACCCCCCAACACTTATTGTTACCTGCCTGACCAGTCTTTCTCCCCAAGTGGCACGCCTCATGCTAATTCTTAGGTACAGGGGGAAACAACCATGAGTAAATCCATACTGATTTGTGATGACGAACCGCTCATCAGATTGAACTTGAAGAGCATGCTGGTCGATCTCGGCTTCGATGAAATACTTGAGTGCGGGGACGGCGCAAAAGCTGTGGAACTGGCGTTGGCGAGCTTTCCTGACATGGCTATTATGGACGTTGCCATGCCTGGTATGGACGGGATAAGCGCTGCCGTAGAGATCAAAAAAAAGCTGAAAATACCGATAATGCTGCTGACTAGCGCCTGTGATAGCGCGACTGTTAAACGGGCATCGGCAAGCGGGATTGCCGCTTTTTTAACCAAACCGCTCCGGCAGCAGGATCTGCTGCCGGCCATAGAGATTGCTCTGCAGCACGTTGAAGAAGTTGAAAATCTAAAAGAGAAAATCGACGACCTGCGCGAACTCATCGAGAACCGCAAAATCATTGAAAAAGCAAAAGGGAAGGTGATGGAGAAGAATCACGTTTCAGAGGCTGAGGCATATCGCATCATGCAAAAGGGGGCGATGGACAAACGTAAAACGCTGTTGCAGGTAGCTGCCGGGATTTTGAAGGAGAACTGAAAAAAGAGACCTCCGAGGTGTTATAACCCTCGGAGGTCTCGCCAAAAGTAGATACCGCTCAAATACAGATTAACCTCTCCATACCGGACTTGCCGTTATCAGCCTCTCAACCATGATCTCGATTTCGGCAATTACTTTGCCGTCCACCTTCTTCATCCAGCGCTTGGGGATCGCATCCATGCCATAATAGGCGCCGGCCATCATTCCGCAGATGGCACCGGTAGTGTCAGCATCGCCCCCCTGATTGACAGTCCCAACCAAACATTCTTCAAAACTTCTCCCACGGAAAAACCAGTGAAGCACTGTCTGCATGGTATCCACAACATATCCGGTGGCCAAACCACGATACGGCACAAAGGTAAATGTTGGAAACCTGGCTACCAATCCGTCCACGTGGCGGTTCATACGGTTTTTGCCTGCCCCGCAGAGTGCCATGTGCAGGAGCTCACCCAGGCAAAGGCAGGCGGCATCTGATACCGGATTGTTGTGAGTAATGTGTGCCTGCTCCAGCACGTACTTCTTAAGCAGCTCTCCATCCGGGAGTGAAAACAGGACAGCCGGCAGTATGCGCATGGCTGCACCGTTCCCGGCATCCCATTCATTTGGCGGCGATTCCAGCTGTCCGTTCAGAAGATAAGCGCGGATTCCCTTGCGGCAGGTATCGCCACAGTCTACCGGTCGTGATTTGAGCCAGGCGGCAAAGTTATCAGCAACCGCCTCCACCGACCAGGCTTGATTTTTTACAATTGCCCTGGCTATACATAGCGCCATCTCGGTATCATCTGTTACCTGCCCCGGTTTCAGTCGCAACCAGCCGCCACCTATGATATCCCGGAAAGTGCCGTATTTTGAGGCAATTTCTGATGCAGTCATGAACTCTACAGTGGCACCCAGAGCATCGCCGATTGCCATGCCGATAAAGGCGGCCCGGGCGCGGTCGCGGATTTCTTCGAGGTTGTACTGGTTGAACATGATCACTTCCAATCTTTGAATAACACGGAGCAAATGAGCAACTGAGAAAGTCTATGCAAAGAATAATCCTATAACCTGTGTGCTAAAAAAGTATGCAAATACGGCGATATTAAAAGCTTGTGAGCTGATTTTAGCTTTAATTGTTTTGAGATTGGTTTGTTTTGGACTCTCTCTGTTGCTCTATTGCTCCGTGTTTAAAGGGTTTGCCATATTGTTGGTTTAAGCTGGCACAATCTATGCTTTATCATGCTCAGTACCGGCAACGACGCCCGTGGGATAACACCCTGCGGGCGTTTTTTAGTAAGTTAGAAATTGCTTCTGCGGTTTTTGCAGAAATGATTTCGTGAACGCACTTATTCTGTTTATCAGGGCATTTTGGAAGGAGTACATACTATGGCAACTGCGTGCGAAATGAAGAATAAGATCCAGGGGCATCCATGCTTTGGCGGCAACCACCATAAAAACGGTCGTATGCATCTGGCCGTGGCGCCAAAATGCAACATCAAGTGCGGCTACTGTTCCCGCAAGCACGACTGCGCCAACGAGTCCCGACCCGGTGTAACAAGCCGTTTGCTGACACCTGATGAGGCTATCATCAAGGTGCGCGAGGTCATGGCCAGTCCAATAGTCGGGCCTATTATCAAGGTAGTAGGCATTGCTGGTCCCGGCGACCCGCTTGCAAACGAAGAGACATTCGAAACCTTCCGTATGGTCAAGGAGGAGTTTCCGCACCTGATGCTCTGCATGAGCACCAATGGTCTGTTGCTTCCCGAATCGATTGATCGTCTTTATGAACTTGGTCTCCATAGTTTGACGGTGACGATTAATGCCATCGATCCGGAAATAGGTGCCAGGATTTACCGTCATGTCATTTATCACGGCATACACTACACCGGAGTGGAAGGGGCCAGAATTCTGATTGCCAACCAGCTTGAAGGGCTCAAGAGGGCCGGCGAATTGGGGCTGACGATCAAGGTCAACACCGTTTTGACGCCGGGGATCAATGACGGTCAGATACCTTTGATAGCTGCGCGGATCAAGGCACTTGGCGCTTTTGTCATGAACATTATGCCGATTATTCCACAGGCAGAACTGGCTCATGTTCTACCACCCAGCGAAGAATATCTGGCAGGAGTCAGAAAAGCCAACGAGGGGATCATCGGTCAGTTCGCCCACTGCAAGCAGTGCCGGGCTGACGCCATAGGGCTGATCGGTCAGGACCTGAACATGACTATAGCTGAACCAGCCTGTCTGCCAGCATGATAATCGAGCCTTTCCGCGCGAATGACATAGCGCCCTTTCTGAAGCTGGCAACGGCGGAGGGGTGGGTGGCGGAGCCTTGGGAGTTCGAATTCCTGCTGGGCGAATTTCCTCAAGGATGTTTTGCTGCTCGCGGCGATGATGGAGAAACCACGGGATATGTAACCTCGCTATGCCTCCTGCGGAGCGGCTGGGTCGGTAACCTGATTGTTGCGCAGCAATTCCGTGCCAGGGGTATCGGTAAGGCGCTGCTCAGAAAAGCTCTGGAGGCGCTGCATACGGCAGGAGCGCAAACGATCTGGCTGACCGCCTCAAAGCCTGGCACACCGCTTTATGAAAAGCACGGATTTAAGCGTGTTGATACAATTATCCGCTGGATTGGGACAGGACGTCAACGGCATGGGGTTCATTTAGGTAAATCGAAACGAGATGCGTTGGCGGTCTCGTCGCATGATCTTGACTTCCGTGCCTGGGGCGACCACCGGGAGGTCCTGCTGGAAGCAACAGCACATCGTGGGCAACTCCTGCAGAATGAATCCGGTTTTATCGTACGGCAACCGTGCGGAAACGCCGTGCAGTTTGGGCCATTTTCGTCGTCGAATACAACTGGTGCGGTGCGTCTTTTCGATGAAGCGGTCGGAGCTGTTGCTGTTGGAACAAAGATTTTTCTTGATGCACCTCTATCGAACCGTGCCGCAGTAAGGATTTTAAGCCGCAGAGGGATGCATATCTGCGGCAGCAACGAGTTGATGTATGTCGGCACGCGGCCTGACTACCGGGCGGATATGTTGTATGGGCTGGCTACGATGGGAAGTTGCGGGTAAAAAGAGAAAATGGGCAGGAGGCGATCATGAATAACAGCTACGATATCATCATCGACGATACAACCCTGCGCGACGGCGAACAGACAGCCGGGGTGGTCTTCAGCAAACGCGAAAAGATTGCCATCGCCCGTATGCTGGACTCCATCGGTGTCGGGGAGATCGAGTGTGGAATTCCGGCAATGGGTGTGGAAGAACAGTCCAGCATCCGCAATCTCGTTGATCTTGGTTTAAACGCTCGTCTGATAACCTGGAACCGGGCGCTGGTGCCTGAAATAGAGGCAAGTATCGCCTGTGGTGTGCAGGCGGTAGACATTTCCCTTTCGGTGTCCGATCAGATGATCATTCACAAGCTGCGTAAAAATCGTGAAGCGGTAAAGGAGCAGTTAAAGGTAGCGCTCGGTTTTGCTAAACAGCACAATCTCTACGTATCGGTCGGTGGTGAGGATGCGAGCCGTGCCGACCTGGCCTTTCTGGTGGAGCTGATGGAGATAACCCGTTCGCTGGGTGGTGACCGTTTCCGCTTCTGCGACACTCTTGGCATCATGGACCCGTTCACCATGTTTGATAAGGTGACATTCCTCCGCCAGGCGGTTCCGGAGGTTGATATCGAGGTACATACCCACAACGATCTTGGTATGGCGACCGCCAATGCCATTGCCGGCATCCGTGCCGGGGCGAAGTTTGTCAACACCACGATCAACGGTCTTGGCGAGCGAGCCGGTAATGCAGCGCTGGAGGAGGTTGTGATGGGATTAAAACATGCCTGCGGAATTGAAACCGGCATCGATACCCACCGTTTCCGCGAGATGTCCCTTTTTGTCGCCAAGGCTTCTGATCGCCCCCTCTCTGTATCCAAACCGGTGGTCGGCTCACGTGTCTTTGCCCACGAGTCAGGCCTGCACGCCGATGGTGTTATCAAGGACCCTCATAATTATGAGGGGTTTGACCCGGCAGAGGTTGGCTTGACTCGTAGCATCGTGATCGGCAAACATTCCGGCACCGGTGGTCTGATCGAACGCTATCGCGGCTTGGGAATCACCGTTGGCCGGAAGCTGGCGGAGACGCTTCTGGAACTGGCAAGAGCTACGGCTTGCAGCCGCAAACGCGATCTTTCCAACCGTGAACTTATGAATATCTATCTTGAAAATGAAACGCTGCTGAAGGCGGCGTAAGGAGGAATCATGTGTGAAACAGGAACATCTTTTGTACCGATTGCCGAGGCAGCACAGCTTTTGGAAACGACCGAGATGCGGGTGCTGATGATGCTGAAGAAAAACGAACTGCAGGGTAAAATGGTGGATGAAGCCTGGTATGTTGATCGTTCATCACTGCAGCTGTGCGACAAGCCGAAGGCCAGTGATATTGTCAAGCCTGGCTGTGGCGGTGGCTGTGGTGGCGGTTGCGGCGGGCACTAATACAGGAGGTTTCCCATGTCAATCATCGTCAAAGCATCAGACCTGAAATTCAGATACCCGCGCGACGTTGCCAATCGTGAAAATCCCAAATTTAGCGGTCTGCCTGATCTTGCACCCTTCAACCGTCATGACCTGTACGAGATCCTGCCGTTGCTATCAGCCGTTATGAATGAGTTGGAGAGTAGTGATGGCGAGGTGCTGCATCTGGTTGAGGATGTCCTCAACGAGATGCCGAGTTTTATTATCACCCGCGGGGAGGTATTCGATTATCTACAGGGATCGGCCAAAGAATGTTTGAGGCAGTAGGTGATATATTGGAGTACGCCGCTCGGGGTAGTATTATCGTCATCACCACCAACGGGTCGCTGACTCCGAAGGGGCGGGCGATATTCGGGCGTGGTGTGGCGCGTCAGGCTGCACTCCGTTATCCCGGACTTGCTGAAAAATTGGGCAGACTGCTTGCGGAACATGGCAACCATGTGTTTGATCTTGGTAACGGTATCGTCACGTTTCCGGTAGAAGAAACCCCCTGGTCTCTCCCTGACCTACGGATAATCACCCGTTCGGCGGAAGAGTTGCGGCTGATGGCAGATCGTGCCGGCTGGGATCTTATCGTGGTGCCTCGTCCCGGCTGTGGTGGAGGCGGGCTCTTGTGGAAGGAAGTAAAGCCGCTACTTGAATCCAGTTTCGATCACCGTTTTCTTGTCATCAATAATCAGGGGGCTTTATGAAAGGCATGCTGCATATCATCCAGAATGATCCGGAAGTGCCTCCGGGAAACATACTTGACGGCCTGACCATCCCGTATATTGTCAACAACCCTTATCGCGGGGAGCTGCTCCCGGAAAAGGATCAGATTTCGGCGCTGATAGTCATGGGGGGCGCCATGGGAGCCAATGACGACAGTCGGCATCCGTTTCTCGGCGACCTTAAAAACCTTATTCGTGCAGTAGTGGCTACCGGGATTCCATATCTCGGGATCTGTCTTGGCGCGCAGCTGCTGGCGGCTGTCCTTGGCGCGCAGGTTGTCTCCAATCGTTGGGAAGAGCTCGGTGTTTTGAACGTGGCGCTTACAGAGGAAGGAAAAACTGACCGGCTTTTCAGGGGGATTTCAGAGACGTTCAGCACCTTCCAGTGGCACCATGACAGTTTTGATATTCCAGCAGGCGGAGTGCTGCTAGCATCATCAGACGTATGTCCCCACCAGGCTTTTCGTGTGGGGGAATCTGCGTGGGGATTGCAGTTTCATCCCGAGGTGACAGAAGAAATTATTCGGGACTGGTGCGCTTGGGATCGTTCAACTATTGAAAGAACTGAGGAACTCGTGGCTGACTTTTGCCGCGAAGAGGAAAATTATAGTACAACTGCCTGTCGGTTTCTGCACAATTTTCTTCAGAGTGTCAGAGTGCTACAATAAAAGATATCCAAGCCACATACCCTCTTGTTTTTGCCATCAGCGGCTTTCTGATTTAATCTGCTTTCGTAATGCCTGTGCCGTAGTTTGATTGACAGCAGAGCACGGAACCATCTATAGTTCACAGAACAACACTCCGATTATAGCCACCCTGGGAGGAAACACGATGTTCGGGATACTGATCAGACCGACAGCCATGTTTGTTTTTCTTCTTCTGACCCTGTGGGGTGTGGTGATTCCAAATCCCTCTCCGGCGCATGAAGCGCCAAACATCATCAAGTTCGCTGTGTTCCCCTACAAGTCGCCCAAGAGTGTGATTGAGGTCTTTGGCCCCATTGTCGCCCGGCTTGAGAAAAAACTGGGGAAAAAGGTGCAGCTTGTTTCGGCCCCGGACGCCGCATCCTTTCTGGCCAAGGGGTTGGCCGGAGAATACGATCTGGCTTTTCCCTCGACGACCGTCTACTACAAGATGCTGCCGGCTGGATACACGGTGATCGCCAAGGGAGTGCCCTCCTTCTGGGGCGGGGCCATCGTACGAAAGGACAGCGGGATCACTACCATCGAACAGTGCAAGGGGAAGAAAATTGCCGCCATCGGCGAACACTCTTTCGCCGGCTACATGTTCTTCAAGGATCTGCTTGCCAAAAAAAAGATCGATTTCGCAAAGGATCTGGACATCCAGTTTCTTGGCAAGGTTGATACTGTCATTTACGGAGTCCTCAATAAGAAATACGATGCTGGACTGCTCAGGCTTGACATCCTTGAGACACCGGATTTTGTTGCACTCAAGGACCAGTTCCGGGTAATTGCACGTTCCCCTGAAATCCCCCAGTTTCCCTTTGTGGTCAAAAACGGCATGGACCAGCGCACGGTTGCCGCCTTCCGGGAGGTACTGACCTCACTTTCTCCAGGCAAGCCGGAGGATCTTGAAATTCTGAAGAGCCTGCAGATCAACAAAATAGTTGGCGCAACCAAAGGTGACTACGACCAGTTCTACAAGATCATCAAAGACAGCGAATTCTTCAGGCAGCACTGATGATTTCCTTCCGCTTCCGCACCCATCTGATTGCCTACTGTACGGTCATCACCCTGCTGCTGACCGCCGCGTTGATTGCTCTGTATTCCGGACTGTTCAGGGATCATGCCATCAAAAGTCTTACGGATTACGGCAAGACCATCACTCTCAACACCTCCTTTGCCGTGGCCGACCACCTCATAACGGAAAACTACGCCCCACTCGAAGAGTATGTGCGGGAATTTTCTTCCAGGGTCAATGTTAATGCCATCCAGATCGCGGATAGCCAGTGGAATATCCTGGCTGCTTCCGAGGTGAAGCTGATGGGCACCCATATGGTAGAAGATCCCCAGGGGAGTTGTCTTTCCAAGGAGAAGGAACAGGATCTTTGCGTCAAAATCGACGACAAGCAGCAGCTGATAATCACCGCGCCCATTGTTGTTGGCAAGACGGTGTTGGGGAGAACCCGGGTTTTTCTATCCACGAAACTGATCCTTACCCATCTGCAAAGGGTACAACTAAACGCTGCGCTTATCGGCCTTGGTCTCTGGCTTTTAGCCATTTTTGTTGGCTCGCTACTGGCCCAGCGTATGAGCGAACCTGTTCGGCGGTTTATGCAGGCGACCGACAGCATCACCAAGGGCAATTTCAACGTGGAGATTCCGAGGCCCACATGGGTACTGGAGCTGGAGCATTTTTCCCACGCCCTGCGAGTTATGGCAAGCACCATCGCCTCTAGGGAGCTGGCGCTCCAGAATTCGGAACAAAAATTCCGCCATCTGTTCGAGCGGGCCATGGAGGGGATCTTCGTGGCCAACGAAAAAGGGGAACTGCTGGACGTGAATCCGGCATTCATCTCCATACTCGGCGGTGATTCGCGGGATACCATGCTCGGCAGGAACCTGTTTGCCAGCATTTTTGAAAACGAGGAATCTTTTTCCCGGTTTAAGGAGCAGATAGATACCCAGGGATTTGCCAAGGATTACGCGCTGACCCTGATTGCAAACAACAGCACCCCAATCATCGCCTCCCTGACCTGCCATGTGGTTCTTGAATTGGATGGGGCGGTAAGCAAATATGAGGGAATGATCCGTGACATTACCGAGCAGAAAACCGCAGAACGCGAGATTGCACGGATTCGAAACTATCTGAACAACATCATCGAATCAATGCCCTCTATGCTCGTTACCCTGGACGCCGATTCCACGGTTACCCAATGGAATACTGCGGCCTGCAAACTTACCGGCATCTCCTCCCATGAAGCAATCGGCCAAAAAATTTATGATATTGCTCCGATCTTCAATAAATACGCCCAACAGGTCGATGAGACCAACCACTGCCGGGATTCGCTGACCCTTTATCGTGAACAGGTGGGGCAGGACACCACGCATCTCTATAACATGACCTTCTTCCCTCTGGTTGCCAACGGCATCGCCGGGGTGGCCATCCGCTTCGATGACATTACAGAGCTTGAGAACAAGGAACAACAGCTGCGGCAGGCCCAGAAGATGGAATCCATCGGTACCCTTGCCGGGGGTCTGGCCCATGACTTTAACAACGTTTTGGCTGCCATTATGGGCAATCTCTCTCTGGTCCAATACAAGCTCAAGAGCCCCCAGGGTCTGTCGGCCACAGAGATGGGGGAGCGACTTGAGCGTATGGAAACCGCAGGGCAGCGGGCGGTGGACATGGTACGGCAGCTGCTCACCCTGTCTTGCAGGCAGCAAACCGATCTGGCGCCTGTGGACGTGAATCTCTCCCTCAAACATGTCCGCAAGATAGGGGAGAACACCTTCGACAAGTCCGTGAAGATGGTGGAATATCCGGCATCGGAGCCGGCCTACGTGCTTGCGGACACCACCGAAATCGAGCAGGTGCTGCTGAATCTCTGCATCAACGCGGTACACGCCATGACCATCATGAGGGAAGCCCCGCCCTGGGGTGGCACCTTGAGTGTCTCTATCGATAAGATCACGGTGGACCCGGTGTTCCAGAAAAAACACCCCGAGGCAACCGGCAGCTCCTACTGGCGGATCTCGGTGAGCGACACCGGGGTAGGCATGGATACCAAAACCGCAGCCAAGATTTTCGACCCGTTTTTCACCACCAAAGAGCAAGGCAAAGGCACCGGCCTCGGCTTGGCTATGGTCTACAACATCGTCCGTCAGCAGCAGGGCTTCATCGATGTTTATTCAGAACTTGGGCACGGCTCCACATTCAATGTATATCTCCCTGTGCTGATCCGCGCAGGCGACTCTCTCTCTGCCGTGCCGGCCCCCGCTATTGTCGGGGGAGAGGGACTGATCCTGGTTGTGGATGACGATGAACTCGTTCGGGACATGGCGGAAGAAGCCTTGCAGGTTGTTGGCTATTCAGTGCTCACAGCAGCCAACGGTCAGGAGGGGGTTGATCTCTACCGGCAGCATCAGGACCGGATCAAAGCGGTGTTGCTCGACATGGCCATGCCGGTCATGTCCGGCCGGGAGGCCTTTATCGAGATGCAGAAAATCAATCCGGCCGTAAAGGTGCTCCTTGCCTCGGGATTTCGCAAGGATAAGCGGGTGGAGGAGATTCTTACCCTCGGAGTAAAGGATTTTCTGCAAAAGCCCTACACCATTACCAGCCTTGCACTTGCTATCAAGAAGGTCATTGATTCCTGAAAACCTGTAACCATGTTGACCCAAGGAGGTCTCTATGAAAAGGATGATCGCATTGCCCGCTTTAGGATTGATTGCTGTACTGGCCAGTGGTGCTTCTGCCAGGAGTCTGGAAGATGTGCTGAAAGAAAAAGGGGTGATCACGGAGGATGACTACAAGGAGATTGTGAAGAGTCGCCCGGTAAAGTACAAGTTGGGGGAAGGTTTCAACCTCACCTCTGACGACGGGAGATTTAGTAGCTCCATGGTCGGTTTATTCAAGATCCGCTATACCCTGATGGATCTCGACAGTGTCAACGACACAGCCGTCAAGCGGACTCAGGACTCCAGTAAATTCGAGTTGAAGGGCATCAAGCTGATGTTTAACGGCAACGCCTATTCAAAGGATCTTACCTATCGACTGTTCTTGAATTTTTCAAATATAGCCGGAGGCACAACCAGCAACGGCGGGATATTGGAAGAAACCTGGATGAACTACCGACTGCGTGACGAAGTGCAATTTCGTTTCGGCCAGGACAAGGTTCCGTTTGGCCGTCAGTTTTTAACGTCTTCTACCGCTCTTCAGTTTGTTGACCAGTCGATCGTGACAAGCGCCTTTGCCCCTGGCTATGATACCGGCCTGATGATTCATGGCAAGATCGCCGACGGGCTTGTCAATTATAACATCGCCGGAGTTGGCGGCGTCGGGCAGAATACGTATCGCACCACGACAGATAATGCCTTTGCAGCACGCATCACAGCCAATCCCTTGGGGGATGTAAAGTACTCAGAGTCCGATATTGACAACAGTGTAAAACCTTTATTGTCGGTTGGAGCCAACTTTTATAGAAATACAATTTATGTCGGAGAACCTAATAACATCGGCTTTACCAAAAGTTCAGGTTGGTACGGTATCGGCAGTCCAATCATGCCGACCGCGCAAAAATTTGGCAGTTCCGAGCCACTTGATTTCAACACGTTCGGCATTGACGGCGCATTAAAATGGCAAGGATTTTTCGTCTCCGGTGAGTATTTTGGCGCTCAGGCCAAAGGACAGAGTACAAATCATAAACTGCGGGCCGAAGGGTTTTATGCCCAGGCGGGATATTTCGTAATTCCGAAGCAGGTAGAGCTTGCCTACCGCTATTCGTACCTGGACCCGAATCGCGATGTAGCTAACGACCACTGGGTCGAAAACAGTGCTGCCGTTTCGTGGTATATCAATAACAATAACCTGAAGCTTCAGGCTGATTATACCAATGTCCATAAACAGGCGGCCATTGCATCAACGAGCGGCGCGAACCCAACTGATGATCAGCAAATCAGGTTTCAGGCCCAAATTTTGTTTTGAAAATCTGCTTAGGCTTATAATGGTCGAACAGTTTTTTTGCTGTGTCCCTGTCAAGTGGTTTCATAAGTGCTCCTCCCGAACGATATCAAAGCTTTGTTGCCGGATTTGTATTGCAACCTTCTGCACTATTTTTGGGCGACTGATTATTTGTTGGCCAGGCGTTATGTAATATGAGATATAACGCTTGGGATGATGTCGGGTCAATCCTCTGATATATATGGCTTTATCTGTTTTTTATTAATTGGCATGACACTTGATATATGGATAAGGAGAGAGGAACAAATATGAAGTGTGTACCAAGCAGATCAACTACTGCTCTTTCCGGCTCACTTTGGTTAAAAAGAGCTGACGATAAATTCCTTGGGGGGGGGCGAATCAACCTGTTGGAAAAGATCGATGAACTTGGGTCGATCACCAAAGCCGCGAAAGCTGTCGGCATCAGCTACAAGAATGCCTGGGATACGGTCAATATGATCAACAACATGGCCGAAAAGCCCCTTGTAGACCGCCTGACAGGCGGCAAGGGGGGGGGCGGCACCAGTCTCACCGCCGAAGGGAAAAAGGTAATAGAGCAGTTCAAAACCATCCAGGAAGAGCACCGCAAATTTCTGGACAACCTGGAAAGCAGGCTCGGTGATACCGATAGCCTGTACCAATTTTTACGGAGGATATCCATGAAAGTCAGCGCACGTAATACATTTACAGGTACAGTAACCAACATTACGAAGGGCGCTGTCAACGCTGAAGTGACCCTATCCCTTAAAGGGGGCGTTCCACTGACAGCCGTAGTGACCAACGGCGCCATCGATAATCTTGGGCTCATCATAGGCAATGAGGCCTATGCAATTGTCAAGGCCAGCTCGGTCATCATCGGCACTGACCTGCACGATGCAAAACTCAGTGCCCGCAACATCTTCTGCGGCACCGTTACCAAGATCATCGAAGGACCGGTCAATACCGAGGTGGATGTCGAGATCGGCGGTGGCAACACCGTCAGCGCCGTCATTACCCATGACAGCGCTATCCGGCTTGAACTGAAGTTTGGCAGCCATGCCTGCACCCTGTTCAAGGCATCCAGTGTCATCATCGGTGTAAACTGATTAGTAGCTGCCTGACAATTCATCGAAAGGAAACCAAACCATGAAACTATCCAAATTGCTGTTTATTTTCTGTTCTCTGTTGTGCATTACCTCGGTAGTCCAGGCTGCCGAAGTAAATGTTGCCGTGGCAGCCAATTTTACCGCACCTATGAAGCAGATCGCCGCTGAGTTTGAAAAAGAGACCGGCCACAAGGTCGTGCTGGCCTTTGGCGCATCCGGAAAGTTTTATGCTCAGATCAAGAATGGCGCTCCATTCCAGCTGCTTCTCTCCGCTGATGACGAAAAGCCAATCCAACTGGTCAAGGATGGCCTGGCTGTTGCCGACAGTCGTTTCACCTATGCAATTGGAACACTGGTGCTTTGGTCGGCGAAACCAGGCTTTGTGGACGCCAAAGGAGAGGTGCTGAGCAAGGGACACTTCAACAAAATCGCCATTGCCAATCCTAAATTGGCACCCTATGGAACTGCCGCCATAGAACTGCTGACAAAGAAGGGATTGCTGGCAGCGATTACGACAAAGTTCGTACAGGGGGAAAATATCTCCCAGACGTTTCAGTTTGTCAGCACCGGGAATGCTGAACTCGGTTTTGTCGCGCTGTCACAGGTCATGAAAGATGGAGCGATAACCAGTGGTTCAGCCTGGATCGTGCCGGACTCAATGCACAGCCCCATCCGTCAGGATGCTGTACTGCTCGCCACCGGCAAGGACAACATTGCCGCTAAGTCGCTGCTGGAGTACCTGAAGTCTGTTAAGGCAAAAAAAATCATCCGTTCGTACGGGTATGAAAGCTGACAGGTACTAACATGTTCCTCGACACTAGCGACATCCAGGCGATCTGGCTGACAATCAGACTCGCATCAATTGTCACCGCCATCCTGCTGGTGGTCGGCACTCCGGTCGCCTGGTGGCTGGCCCGTAGTCGCTCGCGCTGGAAAGGGCCGATTAGTGCAACCGTAGCTCTGCCACTTGTGCTGCCGCCGTCGGTGCTTGGTTTCTACCTGCTGCTTGCCATGGGACCAAACGGTCCGCTGGGACACCTGACCAGCGCTCTGGGCATCGGAGCACTACCGTTCACTTTCTGGGGGCTGGTGCTCGCGTCGGTTTTCTACTCCCTGCCGTTTATGGTGCAGCCGCTGCAGAATGCCTTTGAGTCCATTGGCGATAGGCCGATGGAGGTTGCTGCCACCCTCGGCGCCTCGCCACTGGATACTTTTTTTACCGTTGCACTTCCAATGGCTCTGCCCGGGTACCTTACCGCCTCCATTTTGACCTTTGCCCATACAGTTGGAGAGTTTGGCGTGGTGCTGATGATCGGCGGCAACATTCCCGGTGCCACCCGCGTCGCCTCGGTTCAGATTTACGACCATGTGGAGGCGTTAGAGTACGCTCAGGCTCACCGCATGGCCGCCGTCATGCTGATATTTTCATTCATTGTGCTTCTGGCACTCTACGCCTGGCGCCCTAACGCCCGCAATTTGCTTCGGAGGGGGTGATATGCAACTCTCCATGAAGATAGACAAGAGTTTTGGGGCATTTACCCTGTCAGTCGATTTTACTGTCAGTGGTGACAGAATCGGCATATTCGGCACTTCGGGCAGTGGAAAGTCGACCTTGGTGAGTATATTGGCGGGACTTGTGAAACCGGACAGCGGCGAGGTGGCGTTGGATGGAGATAACCTTTTCAGCAGCGTGAAAGGGATCAATCGTCGTCCCGAACAGCGGCGTATCGCGATGGTCTTCCAGCAGCACTCCCTCTTCCCACACCTGAATGTCAGGAACAACCTGCTCTACGGATATAAACGCTGCCCGGCGGAATACCGCACCATCGACTTTGATACACTGGTTGCAGTGCTTAAACTGGATGGGTTCCTGGAGCGTGGGGTCACAAACCTGTCGGGTGGGGAAAAACAGCGTGTAGCCCTGGGACGTGCCATACTGGCCAATCCGCGCCTGCTGTTGATGGACGAGCCTCTTTCGGCGTTGGACGATTCCCTTCGCTTCCAGATTATTCCTTATCTGAAGAGCGTCAGCGAACAGTTTGGCATTCCGTACCTGTTCATCTCCCATTCTCTGGTCGAGATGCGTCTGATGGCCGACACGGTACTGGCATTTGAAAAGGGTGTCTTGGTTGAGCAGACCAGCAGTGAACAGTTGGCGCGTAATCGCATGGGGCAAAGCTTCAGCGGCTATATCAACCTGCTGAAACTGGGGTGCCCGACAGCTGAATCCGGGCTTTTTGCCTATCCCTGGGGCACTTCAAAACTCCTGCTTTCGGTCGGCTCGGACCGTAAAGCATCCATGGCGGAGCTTTCTTCCAAGGACATCATTCTCTTCAAGCAGCATCCGGAAGCCATCAGCGCCCGCAACCTCCTGGAATGCACCGTCCGCTCCCTTTTCAACTCGGGGGGCAAAATCGGCGTAGAGCTGGAGTGCGCCGGCAATACACTCATTGCCGAGATTGTCCAGGATGCGGTCAACGAATTGTGCATCACTCCGGGCAGCACCATCTATGCCGCTGCCAAAGCATCTGCTTTTCGCATGCTCCCCAATTGACCAGAGATAAGGACCCTAAAGGAACCAACAATGGGTGGTGACGTGCAAAAGCCGCAGATATTTGAGCTCTGCGGCTTTGTGTTGTTCATCGTTACAAGTGGTCCGATACCTTCTTAAAGCTGAGCTGACGGCGCACGGCCAGCAAAAGCTCAGTTGGAGTCATCGGCTTGATCAACATCGGCACACTCTCTTCGAGGGATGTCTTCCCGTGGAAAGTATCAGCCGCATAGCCGCTGACATAGATGGCATTCACTGCAGGTCGTATTTTTCTGATTTCGTCCAGAGCTTTATTCCCCTTCATGTTCGGCATGACAATGTCGAGTATGACCAGATCAATGCTGTCTGAGTTCCCGGCGAATTTGCGCACAGCTTCTGCACCGTCAACAGCCGTAATAACCGTGTAACCGTACTCTTTCAATACTCTGGTCATCAATTTGCACAAAGTTTCATCATCCTCTGCCAACAGGATCGTTTCTGAACCGCCGATAGGTAATTCCAACGGTGATATCTCAGCTACATCCAACGTTTCAGCGGTGCTAAGCGGCAGATATATATGGAAGGTCGTGCCGCTACCCACCTCGCTGGATACGTTCACAAACCCTTCATGTTGTTTGATGATGCCATACGCGACCGCCAGCCCAAGCCCCGTTCCTTTGCCAATCTCCTTAGTAGTAAAGAACGGCTCGAAAACGCGTAGCCTCGTTTTTTCATCCATACCATATCCGGTGTCGGAAACGGTTATGCTCGCGTACAGCCCTGGTTTGTCAAAACAATTGGTCTTAACAAACTGTTCATCCAGATTGACCCGGTCTGTGATCACAGTAAGGGTGCCACCGCCGGGCATCGCGTCACAGGCGTTGGTCGCCAAGTTTATCAATACCTGTTCAAGCTGATAGCTGTCAGCAAAAAGATGCAATGCTTCATTATGCAGATCGGTTTTATAGGTGATGTCCGCCCGGATAATCCTTTTCAGGAAAACTTCGACCTTACGAATTGATTCATTCAGATCTATTGCCTTACGCTCGCTGGTCTGTTTTCTGCTGAACAGGAGGAGGTCTTTCGTGAGGTGAGATGCCCGGTCTGATGCCGCACGTATCTGTGTGACATACTGGTGCAGCGGATCTACTTCCGGCATCTTTAAAAGAATAATCTCTGCATAACCTATGATGGTGGTAAGTATAGACGTGGTTGCCCATAATATAGGCACCTGCTGCTATCTAAACGCAACAATTTACGATATAAAAATAATAAATCACGTAAATCAAGGTAGTTACGATTTGGCACGACCAGTGCAAAATCATTTGCGTAACTGAAACATGCAAAAAATAACAGGATTCGGCAAAGGCGCCTCCATTCTAAGAAAATGGGGCGCCTTTTTGTTTGCCCCACACCAAAACAAAATAGTTCGTTCACGAAAATAGTTTCTGCAAAGAGACGCAGAACTATTTTCCAACTTACTAAAAACCCACATGCTCACGGATTGATGAGCAAAAGGAGCATAACATGAGACAGATAGCTATTTACGGTAAAGGCGGCATCGGCAAATCAACTACAACCCAGAATACAGTGGCGGGTCTCGCCTACCTCGGCAAGAAGGTCATGATCGTCGGCTGCGACCCGAAGGCGGATTCCACCCGTCTGATCCTGCATGCCAAGGCACAGAATACCGTCATGGATCTGGTGCGCGAGCGCGGCACCGTTGAGGACCTGGAGCTGGAAGATGTCATGAAGGTCGGTTACGGCGACACCAAGTGCGTCGAATCGGGCGGCCCGGAACCAGGTGTCGGCTGCGCCGGGCGCGGCGTCATCACAGCCATCAACTTCCTCGAAGAGAACGGCGCCTACACTCCCGACCTTGATTTTGTCTTCTATGATGTTCTGGGCGACGTCGTCTGCGGCGGATTCGCGATGCCGATCCGCGAAGGTAAGGCAGAAGAGATCTATATCGTCTGCTCCGGCGAGATGATGGCAATGTACGCCGCCAACAACATCGCCAAGGGCATTCTCAAGTACGCCTCATCCGGCAAGGTTCGCCTGGCCGGCCTGATCTGCAACGCCAGGAAGACCGACAAGGAGTTCGAACTTGTCAGCGCCCTGGCGGCAAAACTCAGCACCCAGATGATCCACTTCGTTCCGCGTGACAACCAGGTTCAGCGCGCCGAGATGCGCCGCATGACCGTTATCGAATACTCGCCGGAACATCCGCAGGCCCAGGAGTACCGGACTCTGGCAGAGAAGATCCTCAATAACAAGATGCTGGTGGTGCCGACCCCGCTGGAGATGGAAGAACTGGAAGACCTGCTGATGGAGTTCGGCGTCATGGAAGCGGAAGACGAGAGCGTAGTGGGTGTTGTTGAGGCAGCAGCGGCGTAAGGAATTGCTTATGTAGGGGCGGCCCTTGTGATCGCCCAACAATGCGGCAAATAGCAACATCGGGCGAATACAAGATTCGCCCCTACAGTCCTTATATATTTATAGAGGAGACATATTATGTCAGACAAGATAAAAACAATTGATGGCATTACCAAGGAATCCACCCAGGAAATGATCGACAAGTCCTTGTCGGTGTACCCCGAGAAGGGGAGAAAGAAACGAGCGCCGCACCTTGCTCCCAATGACCAGAGTTCAGGAAGCGCCTGCGTCAAGTCCAACAAGAAAACAGTTCCTGGAGTCATGAGTGCCCGAGGCTGCGCCTATGCGGGAGCCAAAGGGGTTGTCTGGGGTCCGATTCGCGATATGGTCCACGTTTCCCATGGTCCGGTTGGCTGCGGTTGGTACTCCTGGGGTACGCGCCGTAATCTGGTCACTGGCGTCACCGGCGTCGACAAATTCGACATGCAGTTCACCTCCGATTTTCAGGAAAAAGACATCGTCTATGGAGGTGACAAGAAATTATCCGTTCTGCTCAGAGAGGCAAAAGATCTCTTCCCGCTGGCCAAGGGGATTTCGGTCCTCTCCGAATGCCCGGTAGGCCTGATCGGTGACGACATCAACTCCGTGGCCAAGGCGTCTTCCAAGGAACTGGGTCTTCCGATCATCCCCTGCAGCTGCGAAGGCTTCCGCGGTGTTTCCCAGTCTCTGGGACACCATATCTCCAATGACACCATCCGCGATTACATTATCGGAACCCGCGAGTTTGCCGAACCATCCAGCCCCTATGACATCGCTCTTATCGGCGAATACAACATCGGCGGCGACGCATGGTCTACCAAGCCGCTCCTTGAGGAGTGTGGCCTGAACGTCAAGGCTGTCTGGACCGGCGACGGCGAGATAGAAAAGATTGCCGCCACCCACACGGTCAAGCTCAACGTTATCCACTGCTACCGTTCCATGAACTATATGTGCAAGGTCATGGAAGAGAAGTACGGCATCCCCTGGATCGAGCTCAACTTCTTTGGTCCGACCAAGATCAAGCAGAGTCTGCGCAAACTTGCCGAACTATTTGACGACTCGATCAAGGAAAAGGTTGAGGCGGTTATCGCCAAGTATGACCCGCAGATGCAGGCTGTAATTGAACAGTACCGGCCGCGCCTGGAAGGGAAGAAAGTGATGCTCTACGTCGGTGGCCTGCGTCCCCGTCACACCATCAATGCTTACGAGGACCTGGGGATGGCTTGCGTCGGTTCCGGGTATGAGTTCGCCCATGGCGATGACTATGACCGTACCGCTCCGGAAATGCCGGATGCCACCGTGGTTTACGACGACGTCTCCGAACTGGAGTTTGAAGAGTTTGCCGATGCCCTGAAGCCGGACCTGATCGGAAGCGGAATCAAGGAGAAGTACCTGTTCCAGAAGATGGGAATACCGTTCAGGCAGATGCACAGTTGGGATTACTCCGGTCCTTACCACGGCTACCTGGGATTCCCGACCTTTGCCCGCGATATCGACATGGCGATTAATAGCCCGACATGGGAACTGGTAAAAGCGCCGTTTTAACGCCGCCCGCTTTTGCGCCATCTCGGCGGCGGGTTTCGGATTATCGTTGTGCGACGTAGCGGTGCTACGTCTCCGCCGAAATTCTCACCCGCCACCGACCTTGCATCAAAATCGAACGCCGATAGGAAAAGCAAAAAACATTATGGTGGTGTAACGGATTTGTTTCCCGCCAAAGGAGATATATCATGTCAAACTTACTAGGACTTGAAGTTAAAAAGATTGCCCCGACCCCCCCCGAAGAGGTGGAACGGGTTAAAAACTGGATCAACAGTGAAGAGTACAAAGAGAAGAACTTCGCCCGTCAGGCGCTGGTAATAACACCGGCTCACGCCTGCCAGCCTCTGGGCGCCGAGCTGGCTGCCCACGGTTTTGAGGGGACGCTTCCCTTCGTGCACGGCTCGCAGGGGTGTACCTCCTACTTCCGTTCTACGTTTAATCGCCACTACCGTGAACCGGCTCCGGCAGCCTCTTCGGCCATGAGTGAGGACGGTGCCGTGTTCGGTGGCCAGAACAACCTCCATGAGGGGTTGGAGAATGCCGTTGCCCTGTACAAGCCCAAGATGATAGCGGTCTTTACCTCCTGCATGCCGGAGGTCATCGGTGACGACCTGACAGCCTTCATCAAGAACGCCAAACAGAAGGGTTGTGTTCCCAATGATCTGCCGACCCCCTATGCCAACACGCCCAGCTTCAACGGTTGCCATATACATGGCTACGACTCCATGCTGGTTTCGATACTCCAGACCCTGACTGAAGGAAAACAGATCGAGGGACGCTGCACCGGCAAACTAAACCTGATCCCCGGATGCGACTTCAACACCGGCAACTACCGGGAGTACAAGCGGATACTGAAGGAATTCGGCGTACCCTACACGTTGCTGGCCGATATATCCGAGACGTTCGACTCACCACTTGACGGGCACTATCGCATCTATCCTGGCGGCACCAAGCTGGATGACGCGGCCGACTCCATCAACGGCAAAGCAACCATCGCCTTGGGATCGTATTCGACAACCAAGACTTTCGGCTGGGTCAAGGACAACTATTCCGGCAAGCACGTCTCTATGCCGGTACCGTTTGGAGTTGCCAAGACTGATGCCTTCCTGATGAAGATATCGGAACTTTTTGGCAAGCCGATCCCCGACTCCCTGAAGGCCGAGCGAGGAAGGGCAGTGGACCTTATGACCGACGCCCACCAGTATATCCACGGCAAGAAGTTTGCGGTTTACGGTGACCCGGATTATCTTCTCGGTTACGTTTCCTTCCTGCTTGAGATGGGTGCTGTCCCCTACCACATCCTCTGCTCCAAAGGGACCAAAAAGCTGGAGAAAGAGATCCAGGCCCTGCTCGATGCCTCAATGTACGGCAAGGAAGGGAAAATTTACATTAACAAGGACCTCTGGCACATGCACAGCCTGCTGATGACCGATCCGGTAGATGCCATGATCGGCGACACCCACGGGAAACTTCAGGCCAGAACCGCCAAAATTCCACTGTTCCGTTTTGGTTTCCCGGTATTTGACCGGGTTAACCTGCATCGTATCCCGCTTATCGGTTATCAGGGCGTTCTCAATATGCTCTCCACAATCTGCAACAAGTTTATCGATATTACGGATGATACCTGTGATGATCGGCATTTTGAGATGATGCGGTAGGTTTGCCGGAATAAAAGAAGTATAAACAGAACGGGCGGCCAGTTGGTCGCCCGTTCTGTTTGAAAATTTTAGCATGGACTTTGATTTACCCCAGCAAAAACTCCAGATCCTCCCTCGTCAAGCCCGCACCACCGCCGTCTGCTCCATCCTCCAGGATAGCCTTGTAGAGCTTGGTTTTCTGCTCCTTCAACGCCATCATCTTTTCCTCAATTGTGTGTCGCATGATCAATCGTGTAATAGTGACCTGCTCGGTCTGGCCGATGCGGTGGGCACGATCTGAAGCCTGATTTTCAACAGCCGGATTCCACCACGGATCCATATGATAAACGTAGGTGGCACGGGTCAGGTTGAGCCCCTTGCCGCCCGCTTTGAGGCTGATCAGAAACACTGCCGGCTCCGCTGAATTCTGAAAATCATGCACAAGTTTCTTCCGTTGGGGGACCGGAGTTGAGCCGTCCAGGCGAAGACAGGCGAAGCCCTGTTCCCGCAGTCCTTTCTCGATAATATCCAGATAGCCGGTGAACTGAGAAAAGACGAGGGCGCTATGCCCTTCATCACGCAGTTCGCTCAGCTGTTCTGCCAGAAACTCCAGTTTTGGTGAGGTATCGCTGGCACCGGGTGAGGCGAGAGCGGGGGCGAGGCAGATCTGGCGCAAGCGAAGGATAGCTGTCAGTGCGATGATGCGGGCCTGTGACGGCGCATGACTTTCGTAGGCCTCCTTGATCTGTCCGCGCACCTCCTCAACGGTTCTTTGGTAAAAGATTCTCTGTTTTGTTGTAAGCTCCAATGGGATATCCATCTCGATCTTTGGCGGCAGCTCACTTGCAATCAACTGTTTTGTCCGCCGCAACACAAATGGACGAGTGCGTCCGATCAACCGTGCGGTGCCGGCAGGGCCGTCTTTGCCGAGTTTGCGGCTGAACTTTTCGCGTGTCCCCAATAATCCCGGCAGACAGAGATCCATGATTGCGAAATATTCTCCAAGATGATTTTCTATCGGCGTACCGGTCAGCGCCAGTGTGAAGGAGCCTCTCAACTTGCGGACGGCATTTGTTGTGGCTGCCTGCAGATTTTTGACCATCTGGGTTTCGTCGAAAATAATGACATTGAAACGGTGGTCGGCCAGCAGATCGCAGTCGCGCTGGATAATACCGTAGCTGGTGATGATGACATCGTGATTGGCAAATTCGGCGGTGCTGCGTCCGGCACCGCTGTAGAGCATGGCCCTGGCGGTTGGGAGAAAGCGGGCAAGTTCCGCCTCCCAGTTAAAAAGCAGCGATGGTGGAGCAACGACCAGATGCGGTGTTCCGGGCGCTGCAGCAGAGGCAAGCTCACCGGAGAGGATACCGGCCAGCAGAGTTATCCCCTGTACGGTCTTGCCCAAACCCATGTCATCGGCAAGGCAGGCGCCGAAACGGTGTTCATACAGAAAAGCCAGCCAGTACCAGGCATCGGCCTGATAATGGCGCAGAGTGGCGTTAAGTCCCGGTGGCAGCGATCGCACCGGTATTGATGAAAAATTGAGCAGGCTCTCCAGTATCAGTCCATCATCCGGTGACAGCCTGACTTCAACACCATGGCTGCGCAGTTGCAGCCAATCCAGAATCTGCAGACGCGGCACGCGTACCAGATCCAGCTCCCCCTTTTTTTTCTTTTTGGCAAATGGCATAGCGCTGGCAAACATCGCCAGCACCTGTGCGCTGACATCATCCAGCAGCATCAGCTTGCCGTCACGGCGCAGCAGGCCACTGCCATCCATCAATCCACGCAGCTCCTCATCCGTCAACATCTCACCATTGCAACGGATCTCCGGCTTCAGCTCGAACCAGTCCTGACTGCTGCTTGTGGCATCAAGCGAAAACGCCCAAGATGCTGCTGCTAATGGTTCACTGCCGATGCGGAGCGTAAAACCTTCTGCCTGCAGACGTGCCGTCAGATGTGGCAACTTCTTCAACAGCTTGGCCGTGGCAACCTCCACCTTCACCGACACAAAATTATCGACAAAAGATTCCAGCCCGAAGGTTTCGTACAGAATCCGTATCAGCCCTGCCTGGTTGCGGTGGTCATCCTTTAAAAAACGCCATCCGGAGGGTGTTGCCGTAGCGATAATCATCGCTGTATCCCATGATGCGGCCATAAAGGTGATAAGCTGTTTGGCCTCTCGTTTTACCGCCCTTTTTAAAAAATCGGAGGAGCCGGTAACAGACCGTATGATGGCATTTCGAGCGGTGGTTTTGGTCTCGTCCAACAGTGCAAAGGCTGCTTCGACTACAGCCCGCACCCGTTTTTTGGTCTTCATCGGGTTCGAGAGTTTAAAGCGGTGATGTGGGTTGAACAGCCAGAAGGATGAATGAGAGAAGGGAAAGATCTCATTTTCGTACTGGCTGACCGGTTCCAGGGATACCGTTGAGTCGTTCAGGCCGAGCGGAATATCTAGCAGGTATGCCTGGGTGCTGGTGTGATATTCATGGGCGGAAACACCATTCAGCCGGAAGTAGCGATGCATGGCCGGATTATTGAGCGTGTCCGCTGAAACCCGAATGGCAGCCCTGTTAAAGAGCTCCAGCGGCACGATGACGCTGTGGCGTAGGCTGCGGAGTTCCGGATTGGTGACTGACAAATCCTGAACATCATCGTCAGCAAAATCCTCGTCATCCCACTCATTATCAACCCATTTTTCCTCATCTTCAAAATCATCCTGCGCTCCGTCCAGTTCCTCGAAAACGGCTTCCCAGCTCTGCCAGGCATCATTGTCTGCCACCGGTCTGGCAACACCGGCGGCAACATCAAACAACATCTGCCCATGTACGAAAGCGTTTGCCGGAAGAGGGGTGCCATCCTCATAAGAACGGGAGATATAGACCTCATCGCCGCGAATGTCGAAAGTAATCCCGGCTGTGCATGGTTGGTCACCTCTGTAGGCAAGGATCGTTTCAAGGCCGTCCGCATCGCGAAACACGATCGGATACGCACCGTCGGTTATTTGCTGAAATCTCTCGAAATAACGCTTGGTAGATTCATAAAAATAGTGTGACGCCAGAAAACGTGTCAGATCTGTTGGCAGACCATTGGCTGTCCAGCCGTACACAGCGTCATCACCTCGCTTGACAGCACCACGGATGCTATTGCCGTATCCACTTTGCTCTATCAGCAAACGATATTTAGGGGTGTTCGCCTTGGTTTTTTCCGGAAGATGTGAGGTTGTTGTAGATGGTGGTTGAGTCATTGCTTTGTTCCTCTGCTTTTCTGCATATGGCAAATCGTTATAATTGATGAACCTCCTCCTTATAAGGACTGAGAGGGAGGTAGGTGCAAACCAAACTGCCACTTCCGGAATTTTAATACAAGAAGCCGAACATCCATAGCGGCATCTTGTTCTTGAAGCCGACCTCGATGTCATCCGCAACTACAAAGGCATTCTCAACCCCGCTGATCTGCTTGAAACCTTAGATGAGCTAACTACGAACTAATTCATCACTTTGTAAACAGAGATCCATTAAATATGTTTATTGTCAACAGAGACTGTGATATTGAAAAGCAGCACGTATTGGGACCGGACAAAGGAAATCGACCTTTACTACAAAGGAGCGCGAGTGGCGCCTTGTTCCATCCAAACCCAACATCACTTCTGGTTCGGCGAAGTTGGGGTCCACCGCTGATTGCTATAACTATCTCTTCAAGCGTAGCGATGTTAACATGATTGTTGTACCAAATGAAGAGGTTAGAATAAAAGAAAATGTCCAATTAGCGCCAAGACCGGCCAAAAAACTGCCGGTCAGGCTGATGGCGTGTGAATAAAATCACGAAAGGAAATTGATACTGAATATGTCTAAAATTCTCATTATCTATTCAACCACTGATGGGCAAACAAGAAAGATATGCCATAGACTGCAGCAGGTTATTGAGCAGCAGGCGCATCAAGTCACAACTGTTTCCATTCAGGATGAACCACAAATTGACGTGGCAGCCTTTGACAAAATAGTCATCGGCGCAAGTATCCGCTACGGAAAACACAGTCCGCAGATTGTCAACTTCATTGAAAAGAACAGACTACTCTTGGAAAGAAAGCCCAATGCTTTTTTTTCAGTCAACGTCGTTGCGCGAAAACCTGAAAAGAGTAAGCCTGAACAGAATCCCTACCTACAAAAATTTCTCAAACGAATATCATGGAAGCCCAGAGAGCTGGCAGTTTTTGCCGGGAAAATTGATTATCCAAGCTACCGATTTATTGATCGTTTCATGATCCGGCTGATCATGTGGATGACCAAAGGGCCAACCGATCCAAAGGCCGTGGTGGAATTCACCAATTGGGATCAGGTTGATTCATTTGGCCGAGTTATCAGTGAGATGTAAAACGCATTGATATTGTTGAGAAGAAAGAGCATCACATAACTCTTCATAACGCTATCGTAGAGAAAAACTTACATTGATCCACAAGAGGTCCGAACCGATGCCAATGACAATTTTTGAGGCTATGAGCGGTAACATCAGCTCCTTTCTCGGTGGTGCCGAGGTTATCCTGACCCCTGTTGCCGAACGTCCGCAGCATGAGGGACACACTATTTCCCTTCCGGTTGTGACTGACGGGAGAGAGCTTATTTTCAGTGCAACGCGAAAAAACATTCCCTTCACACGTCTGGAAGAGTTGTTCTGCGGTGAGCTGCTGACCGCATTTGCCATGCTGTACGGCGGTTTCAGACAAGAGGGGTATGCGGCGCAATTCAGGACGGCTCTTGTCGCCTCCATCATGGACATCACGGTTGCCCGCTCCCTGCGCGGAGATCATAACAAGGGTTTCTGGCCCATTCAGCAGCTTATTCAGCTATTAAAGAGTCTTTCCTATCAGAAGTACGAAGGGAAACCGGCTACCACCGGCGTGATCATTCATCGTACGACACCGGCAGAGCTCCGTTCCTTGATGAAACAGCGAAAACATACCCTGGTTCCTCTGAAAAGTTCGCAAAATATTGGCCCCGGCTTTTTTGATAATCCCTTGACCTATCGCTTTATCGACGGCACAAACCTGTTTTTCCTGGCCGGTATCCAGATGCAGGTAAACGGCATTGTAACAATATCCGGCACCGCCCTCCAGAATGAGGTGGAGAGACTGACCCAGCGGGAACTTTTTTCCATCATAAGGAGAAGCGGGGCGGGTGCATTTGCCGTTACGGTGAACGAGGCTTCGGATATTGAGGTACTCTCCAGTCCAGCCCGGATAATGGTTCGGAGAAAAGGAATGTGGAGCTTGTTTGATCCGAACATCTTCCGGGCGTTCCTGTCAGACTGCATTGACGCGGAGGCGGCTGAAGATCTCATCTGGACGCTTTATGCGCTCTCAAAGATGCGCTATGGTACTGTTGTCATGGTGTATGGAGGCAGCTGGCGAAAGCTGGCCGAACTGAAAAAAGGGGCCGTTGGTGGTGCTGATCCGATAGGGCGCCTGCTTATAGAACGGGTGAAAAAGAGAAGTGTTGGCGAACTGAAGGAGACCGGGACACTCCTCAGAATTCTTTCTTCGGACGGCATCACGGTGTTCAACTCGAAGGGAAAGCTGGTTGATACCGGTTTCATCATCGATACTTCCCACGCCCGCGAAATGGTGGCCGGTGGCGGGAGAACCACGGCTGCCTGCGCTGCGTCACATTTCGGCAAAGTTATCAAGGTTTCACAGGATGGCCCGATCGAGCTCTACGAGAACGGCGCACAGATCTACCGTTTCGGATAAACGGTATTGGGTCAACCCAACACTATCGCGGCCCACCACGCTACTCCCACCATGACTCCACTCAAAGCTGCCAGCAGGAAGTTCAAAACCCCTCCAGGACGTCCAAATTTCCCCACCATAAACTCCGCAGCCGTTCCGAAAAACATCCCAAAACAGAAGCCGAACAGGTGCGCACCCAGATCAGTATTTTTTCCTTCTGTGCCTAAAATCGCCAGTAGCGCCAATCCTGCGGCGACCGGTATAAACCAGCGTCGCTGCAGGTGGTGGCGATAGCGCACGGTGCTGATGGCGGCAAGGATACCGACTGCGCCAAAAACAGCTGTAGATGCCCCCACCGAGTGGTGCTCCGGAGATTGTACCCAGGCGTTAAGCAGGTTGCCGAGCATGCCGGAAGCCAACAGCATGCTCCAGGCCAATCCGGAACCAAGCTCACGGCAGAGGAGGATAATGAATGTACCGCCGATGGTCAGATTACCCAACAGATGTACAGGGCCGGAATGGAGGGTGAGAGCGGTGACGCATTGCCACAATTGACCTTCCCTGATGTTCGCAGCATGGGCAGCACCGAGCTCATACAAGTCAAGTATGCCTCGCTCAGGGAGTGAGAGGCCGACCAGTGTCAGGTTGTGAAATGTTGCCAGGAGCAGCAGAACCGAAATCGTCGGCAGGGTATTTTCTATTAATTGTCGGGCGGCCGGAAGTGGGGGGGGCCAGCTTTGGTTCGCTTTCTCAAACAGTTGCAACTCCCTGCAGGCACTTTCAAGATGATGTTCAGGTACCAGTAGATACCAGGCAGAACCATCGGATTCGATGCAACAAGGGATGGAACGGGAGTCCAGTACGAGCGCCCAGAAGCGTGCCTGTTGCTTGGTCAGGCAGGCACTGGCTTCTGTGAAAACCGGTCTCCAGGGGTCGGCATTATATTCATGTTGTCTATCTGAAAAGTCCATGGACACAACTATAATCATTAAGGTGGAGAAATGCCATGCCGCATGAAAAGTAATCTTTTGAATTGGCATGATTATCAGGTATAGTTCTTAAACTATCTCTTTGTTATCAGCCCATTAACAAGAAAACCAAGCCGTTTTATTCCAAGTAGGCCGAAGGTGTAATTACATGCGATGTAAAACGGTCATCATGCGAATACTGCAAACCATCATCAATACTTGTTTTCTTCTCGCACTGGCTGCTGGCACTGTCTGTGCGGAAGAGGTGAGGAAAAAGATCATTGCCGCAGTACCAGCCGATTTTCCCCCCACCTATTTCCAGGACAAGAATACCGGCAAGGCCGCCGGTTTTGCGATTGAAGTGATGGACGAAATTGCCAAACGGGCCGGACTGGAGGTTGACTACGTTTTCGGCAAGCCGTGGGACGACATTCACCAGATGGTGCTTTCTGGCAAGGCGGACGTAATACCCAGTCTGACTATCAGTGATGACCGGAAAAAGTTGTTCATCTTCACCAGTTCGGTCGAAAGCCTTCCGATCAATTACCTGGTGAGAAGGCAGGACAAAAAGAGTACTGCGCTCAAACCGGGCATGAAGGTCGGTGCCATGAAAGGGAGCATTGCCTACAGCCATCTGAAGACGCGTAGCGATATAACCCTGCTGCTGTACGATAACCTGCATAGTCTGCTGTTTGATCTTCTGGCAGGACAGCTGGACATGATCCTTACGGCAACACCGAACATCAAGAAGCTGGCCATGGAGATCGGTGTTGAAGAGAGGATCACAGTATTGGAACCTGCGGTTATAGACGGCAAGCGGGGAATGGCACTCCGTCCCGACGATCAGGAGCTGTATAATCGCCTGGAAGGCGTAATTAAAGAATTTGTGGGTTCAGAAAAGTACATAGAACTCTATGAAAAATGGTGGGGGAAACCGAAACCGTACTGGACCGTGCAACGGGTTGTAATTATATCCGCCGGGGTACTCGCAGCGATAGTGGCACTATTGGGGTGGTTGTTCTGGGCCGCCACCTCGCGCCTGAACCGGAAGCTCAAGCTTTCACTCAAGGAGACGGAAGAGGAACGCTCCAAACTGGATGTTGCTGTGGGGGATTTGCAGCGTAGCGAGGAGCGCTTTCGGGAACTGTTCCAGAACATTGTCGATCCGGTTTACATCTCGGATAGCAAGGGGAAGATACTTGCCGCGAATGAGCAGGCTTATCGGACGCTTGGCTACTCCCAGGCTGAACTGCTTGCCTGTTCCATCAACGAGCTGGATGCCGTTAATAATTCGTCAGAAAAGGTTAGCGAGCAGCTTGCAGGCTTTCCGAAAGAGCGGTCAACAACTTTTGAGTCCGCGCACCGGCGTAAGGACGGGTCGGTGTTTCCGGTCGAACTCCATGTTCAAGCCATAACCTTTGATGGTCAGCCGGCGATCATGGGGGTGGCACGCGACATCACCGAGCGCAAACGGGTTGAAGACGCTCTGGCGAGTAGCGAGCGGTTCTTGAAGACAATCATAGACACGGAACCTGAGTGTATCAAGATGCTCGATATTGACGGCAACCTGTTGATGATGAACCGGTCCGGGCTGGAGATGATAGACGCTGACTCACTTGAGCAGGTAAAAGGACAAAGCGTATGCCCATTGATAACCGACCCATTCAGGGATGCCTTTATCGCACTTACCAAACAGGTGTTTCAGGGAATCCCCGGAACACTTGAATTTGAGACTATCGGTCTTAAAGGCCGCCATGTCTGGCTTGAAACTCACGCAGTGCCATTTTACAATGAACGGGGAGAAATCGTTGCACTGCTGGGAATAACCCGTGATATCACCGAACGTAAACTTGCCGAGGAGGAGCGCCGGAATATGGAGCAGCAGATGCTTCACGCCCAAAAACTGGAGAGCCTTGGGATACTGGCCGGTGGCATTGCCCACGACTTCAACAACATCCTTACCAGCATCATTGGCAATGCTGACTTGGCCCTCATGCGGATCAACACGGAATCACCCGCAGTAGAAAACTTGCACCGTATTGAACAGGCCGCTCTCCGGGCTGCTGACCTGGCTAAACAGATGCTCGCCTACTCCGGCAAGGGTAAATTCGTTGTCGAAAACATAGATCTGAACTGTCTACTGGAAGAGATGCTGCACATGCTGGAGGTCTCCATATCCAAAAAAGCGGTATTGCGGCTAAATTTGCATAAACACCTCCCGTTTGTGGAGGTTGACGCCACCCAGATACGCCAGATCATCATGAATCTTGTCATCAACGCTTCCGAGGCAATAGGGGACAGAAGCGGTGTCATCGCCATCACTACCGGCTGTATGGAGTGCGATCGGAGTTACTTGAAAAACGTCTGGCTGGATGAAAATCTGCCAGATGGGCAGTATGTCTATCTGGAAATATCCGACACCGGCTGCGGTATGGATAGGGATACCCTTGCCAAATTGTTCGACCCATTTTTTACCACAAAGTTTACCGGTCGCGGGCTCGGGATGGCCGCTGTGCTGGGAATAGTCCGTGGGCACAAAGGGGCTATCAAGGTTTACAGCGAATCGAAGAGAGGCACGACTTTCAAGGTACTGCTCCCCGCATCTGGCAAATCGACAGAGATTTCTAACAGCGAAGGGCACGAATATAATTGGCAGGGGAACGGCAAAGTACTTTTGGTGGACGACGAAGAGACCATTCGCTGCGTCGGAGCCGAAATGTTGAAAGAGTTGGGCTTCACCGCGATTACCGCCGATGATGGCCGTGAGGCTTTGGAGGTATTCAAGAACACGCCTGATATCGCCTTCGTGATTCTTGACCTGACCATGCCGCATATGGATGGTGAACAGTGTTTCCGCGAGCTGCGTCTGCTTGACCCTGATGTTAAAGTCATCATATCAAGCGGCTACAACGAGCAGGAGGTCGCGCAGAAGTTTATCGGCAAGGGTCTGGCCGGTTTCATCCAGAAACCGTACCGTTTGAGTGCGCTTAGAGAGGTTTTCATGAGATGTGAGGGTGAATAATATGCGAACACATAAATTTGTACTGTTGCTAAGCATGTTGTCCCTGATGCTTTTGGCGACATTTGTATTTTCTGCCGACAACTCTACCGGTACGGTGACGCTGACAGATTCTGAGCGCCAATGGCTCAAAGCGCATCCCGTCATTACCCTTGCCCCCGATCCTGACTTCAAACCAATCGAGTACTTTGACAAGAACGGCAACTATCAAGGCGCAGCAGCCGATATCATCCGGATTCTGGAAAAAAAACTTGGAATCACCATCACCATTGCCCGCCCGAAAAACTGGGACGAAGCGATGGACAAATTCAAAAACCATGAAGTCGACCTTCTTGGGGCGATGGTCAGAACTCCAAACCGGGAGAAGTTTGCCCTCTTTACCGAGACCCTGGTGTCAGTGCCTGGGGGGATTTTTTCCCGCAGTGGTGGCTCTTCTTTCAATCTGACCCTGAAAGAACTCAAGGGGAAAAAGGTGGCGGTAGTTTCCAACTACGCTGCCCACGATATCATCAAAAACCAGTATCCGGAGATCAACCTGGAGGTGGTTCAGGATGTCTCCACCGGTCTGGCTAAGGCTTCGCTGGGGATGGTGGATGCCTATGTAGAAAATATGGCCAATGCCACTTTTTATCTGCAGGAGGCCGGGATCACAAATCTCCAACTGGTCGGCAAAACTGAATTCGATTATCGCTGGGGGATCGGCATCCGCAAGGACTGGCCGGAGCTGCAGGGAATCCTCAACAAGGGATTGGCGGCAATCAGTGAGGAAGAGCGCACCGAGGCTATCCAACACTGGATACATATGGAAGACCAACGATGGCGGCCAACCAAAGCTTTTGCTATCGGGTTGGTTGCGTCTGCGCTTGGACTCCTGCTGCTGATCGTAGCAGTATGGAGCTATACACTGCGAAATAAGGTTCGCAAGCGGACCCTCTCCTTGCAGCAGGAATTGGAAGAGCGCCAAAAGGCAGAGCTGAAACTCAAACAATTTTCCGAACAGTTGGAGGATTTGGTAAGAGAACGGACTGAAGATCTGGAAAAGGAAATGGCTGAAAGGATTCGCTCCGAACGGTCTGCCGTGGCCAGTGAAGAGCGTTTCGGTGATCTGTTCCAGAATCTTTCCGATCCGGTTTACATCTCGGATATGGCAGGGAACATTGTTGCCGCCAATTCCCAGGCTTCCCTGGAACTCGGCTACTCCAATGAGGAGCTGCTTACGAAGAGAATAATGTACCTTGACGCTACTGATACAACCCCGGAACTCATCTCTGAACGCTTCAAAAAGCTGTCGGGAACAGGAACTCTTTCCTTTGAAACCACCCACCGGCGTAAAGACGGTTCGCAACTGCCGGTTGAGCTTAATGTCCGGTTGATTGACTTTAACGGTCAGCCGTCGGTAATGGGCGTAGCCAGGAATGTTTCCGGGCGAAAAGACGCCGAAGAATTGCTTAAAGCCAGCGAAGAAAACTACCGCTGCATTGCCGAACTCACTTCGGACTACATTCACAAATGTTCAAGAACCGGGTCTGAACCGTTTCGTCTGCAGTGGATGGGTGGCGCGATCGGCACTATTTCAGGCTACAATATCGATGAAATGTATGCATTGGGCTGCTGGCTTCAACTTGTCCATCCTGATGACAAGCAGATGGTGTCCAGCTACCTCAGCGGACTGGTTCCGGGAGATGTAAAGCAGATAGAATTCAGACTTGTCACAAAGCAGAGAGCTATTCGGTGGATATCTGAGAGAAGCCTTTGCGAAGCCGGGGCAGGAGAAGGGGAGCTTATACTGTACGGGGCCGCTACCGACATAACCGAACGCAAACTAGCGGAAGAAGAGCGCCAGAATCTGGAGCAGCAGATGCTTCACGCACAGAAGCTGGAGAGCTTGGGTGTTCTGGCTGGTGGTATAGCCCACGACTTCAATAATATTCTGATGGCGATCATCGGCAACGCGGATCTGGCGCTGATGCGGATCAATAAGGAGTCTCCCGCTGTGGAGAACCTTCACCGTATCGAACAGGCCGCCGCACGTGCCGCCGACCTGGCTAAACAGATGCTGGCCTACTCCGGAAAAGGGAAGTTCGTAATTGAGAACATCGACCTGAACATTTTGCTCGAGGAGATGCTGCACATGCTGGAGGTTTCCATCTCCAAAAAAGCGGTGTTGCGTTTCAACCCGCATCAACACCTTCCCACTGTGGAAGCCGACATCACACAGATGCGCCAGATTGTCATGAACCTGGTAATCAATGCCTCGGAGGCGATAGGGGAGAAAAGCGGTGTCATAGCGATTACCACCGGCTGCATGGACTGCGACAGGAGTTATCTGAAGGACGTCTGGCTGGATGAAAACCTGCAAGGTGGCCTGTATGTATATCTGGAGATCGCCGACAGCGGTTGCGGCATGGATCGGAATACCCTGGCTAAATTGTTTGACCCATTTTTTACCACCAAGTTCACCGGTCGTGGTTTGGGTATGGCTGCGGTTCTTGGTATCGTCAGGGGGCACAGAGGGGCGATCAAGGTTTACAGCGAGAAGCAAAGGGGAACAACTTTTAAGATTTTGCTTCCTGCATCCAGTCGACCTGCCGAAATATTCAACGGCGATAGCAACACAAACGAATGGCAGGGGAGCGGTACCGTTCTGCTGGTCGATGACGAAGAATCGGTGCGTGGCATCGGGGTCGAAATGTTGAAAGAGTTGGGCTTTACCACGGTAACTGCCAACGACGGGCGGGAGGCGCTGGAGATCTTCAAGTCCACCCCTGACATCGCCTTCGTTATTCTTGACCTCACCATGCCGCATATGGACGGTGAACAGTGCTTCCGTGAGCTGAGGCAACTGAAGCCGGATATCAAGGTGATCATGTCCAGTGGCTACAACGAGCAGGAGGTTACACAGAAGTTCGTTGGCAAGGGGTTGGCCGGTTTCATTCAGAAGCCGTACCGGTTATCTACACTCCAGGAGGTTATTCGGGGAATAGCGTGGAATCCTGTGTTGCCATAAGATCCTGAATGAAAACAACTTCTTCCGGTTGCAAATAAAACATTATCCAGCCTGTAATTCCGCCTGTGTTCTCAATAACGTCTCTAAGGCATCTACAGAAAGTGGGCGGTGGAAATAATACCCCTGAATCTCGTTGCACCCCTGTTCTTGCAGAAATTCCAGCTGTTCAAGCGTCTCGACCCCCTCGGCAATATTCTGTATGCCGAGTTTTTGCGACATGGTGATGATGGCTTCCACAATCGCCTGATCCTGAATATTCGAACTGATATCTGTGACAAATGATCGGTCTATCTTGATGTGGTCGATAGGTAGTGTCTTTATATAGCCCAGCGACGAGTAGCCGGTGCCAAAGTCGTCAATGGCAATGGAAATCCCCAAATTCCGCAGATCGAAAACTTCTGCGAGATTAGTACTGGTGTGATTAACCAGACAACTTTCGGTAAGTTCAATCTCAAGTTGCGCGGCATTGGCGCCCGTTGCATTGAGCACATTCCTGACAATTTGCGCAAAATTTTGCTGCTCGACCTGTCGGCTGGAAACATTGACAGAAAGCCTGATTTGTGGGAGACCGGCATCATTCCAGGTTTTCATGTTGCTGCAGACAGTACGTAACACCCATTCTCCAAGGGGTAGAATCAGCCCGGTTTCCTCTGCCAGGGGTATGAACTCGTTTGGCGGAATCCTTCCGCGGGTGGGGTGATTCCAGCGGACAAGTGCCTCAGCGGCTGCAACGGTCCGGTTCTCCGCATTCATGATTGGCTGGAATTCAAGGAAAAATTCCCCACGCTCCAGAGCGTTACGCAATCCGTTTTCAAGCTCCATGCGTATGTGGGCCTTCTGGTTCATTTCCGGTGAATAGTAGTTATACATATCGCGTCCGGCTTCTTTGGCCGAATACATTGCCAGCTCTGCATTCTTTATGAGTGTTTCCGCATCTATGCCGTCATCCGGAAAAACGGCAATTCCGATACTGGTTGAAACATGCAGCTTATTGCTGCCGATCCAAAACGGGGTAAGCATTGAATCGATGAATTTCTGTGCTATGTAAGTAGAATTCAGTATTTTACTGGGATTGGTGGCAACAAAGCAAAATTCATCTCCGCCCATACGGGCTAGAGTATCACTGCAGCGGATTTGTCGTTGCAGTCTCCGACCAACCTCAATGAGAAGTTGATCCCCAGTGGCGCGCCCCATTGTATCATTGAAGATTTTGAAGCGATCCAGGTCGAGGAAAAAAACGGCCAGGGTGATGCCGTTTTGCGTAGCATTGGCCACGGCCTGATTGAGACGATCGAGAAGCAGGGTGCGATTGGGGAGTGTCGTGAGCTGATCCGAATAGGCCATTCTTCTGATCTGCAACTCTGATTTCTTCCGCTCGGTAATGTCCTCAAAAAGAGTTGTGATAATCCCCGGGGTTTGAGAATACGCAGTGGTCATATAGAACGTACCCTTACCCGGCAAAGCAAGCTCAAATGTGGTAGAGTTACCATGTTCAAAAACCTGGAGCAGCTCAGGCAGGTACTCTCTGAAGCTCGTACCGAACTGAGTCAGGCTGTTGCTGCCGATAAGCTCCTGCCGGCTGCAGCCGAACATATCTGCACAGGATGAATTGGCATCAATGATGATAAAAGATTTTAGCTCACCATCATCGCCAAACGTGACGCGGTGCTCGGCCATTCCTTCCTTCATGGTTTCGTGCAGAGAGCGGTACTTTTTTCTTTTTTCACGCAGCGCCTGAAACGCTTTTTTTATGGATCGTCTCGGGAGAGTGCGGAGGGTGAAAAATATGACTGCAGCGATAGCAGCTGAGCAGAGTGCAACCAACAGCGTGCCAAACAGCAACGGCTTCAAAGTGCGGGAAATCTCGATGCTGGCTATAACAACGCCGGCGTCGTAAATGTCATGTGTCTGGCTGATGTGCGCAAGCGGAACGGCAGAAGTATTACTGGCAATTACAGCTCTGTTGGTATCGTAGATAATTCTGCTTTCGGCGACAGAACTTTTAGAGCGCTGCTCCAGCATTTCAGAGAGTCTGAGTTCTTCATATCGCCACAAGGCCGAATTGGACTTGACCAGATCGGTCACGTCATTGGCACTCAATGCGCTCTGGACAATGAGCTCACTGCGCAGGTGTTGGTACGATATAAAAAAATAGGCGGCGGGAACCAATATTGTGATCAGTATGGAGATGCTCCAGGCAACGGCCAGGGTAAAGCGATGTATGGAGAGTTCAGTCTGATTCAATGTGGTTTGCTCCCCTTGGCAACGTCGGTAGTAACGAGCACCCCTGTCTTTTCGGCAATAGCGCGGCCCTGGGCTGAGAAGATAAAGCTGATAAAATCCAGGGTGGCTTGCGGAGTCTTGGCGGTGGTAACGAAATTGATCTCCTTGGCCAGCGGGTACGCACCGCTGGCCAAGCTCTTAAGCGAGGGGCTGACACCGTTGAGTGAAAGTATGGTGAGGGGCAGCTTTTCGCTGATAATGCTGACCATGGTTGTCGTCCCGATGCTGCCAGGAGTTTTAGAAATGGTGGAGTATGAATCCGGATCCGTGATGGCGACAATCATTCCGGTGCGGGCGTGTGCGGCTGTGATGGCGTCGTTCATGCCGGGAGAAAGTGTGCGCAGTATATGGGTGTCAGTCTCTGCCAGCGGACGCAGAATAAGCCTGATCTTTTCGCCGTTTTGCCACGTGCTGGTTTTGCCGATATAGATCTCTTCAAGTTCCTTTGTACTGATGCCGGACCTGCGAACATTTTTTCCCGTGACAATGGCCAGTGGAGTTTTGCCGTACTTCCTCAGTTGTGCTCCTTGTGCCGCTTCTTCCGGCTTAAGATCCCTGCTAACTACTGCCACATCCAAAGCATCTGCCAGCAACGCCTTGACTGCACCGGAACTTCCCAGCGGTTTTCCCATCATGATGCGAATATCAGGATGGGTCTTTGAGTAAGCATTCATCAGCGGATTCATCATATCGATGGCATTGCCGGAGCCGTTTATGCGTATTGTGTCTGAAGCATGGCAGATACTGGTGTATGCAATGCTGCATGTCAAAATAAGAACTGCCAAAAGCAGATGTGTGAATTTCGACACTGTACAGTCCTTTATGTATTCAGATAGATTGATAAACCAATATGGGTGCGAAGGTTACTTTATTTGGTTATAAGTTGCAAGAGCTTCGTGATTATGTATGCGGCGATAATGTGCACATAAATTAGGCAATAAAATGTGATGCACAACAGCGAAAGTATAAGTAAGTATGGCTAGTTGCAGGATTGATATGAATTGGCACAGCAAGTGCTAAGTAAACCCGTAAGAACATTTACCACAGCGAACAATGGCAACGGCGCCAACCAGTGTATGTTCCATGAACATAGAAGGTTAGCGTCTTTTTTTATTCTGCGGTTGACAGATCTGGAGACCTATTATGGCAAAGCCCGATTATTACGATGTAACCGACTGCGAAACCAACGACAAGGGTGCGCCAAAATTCTGCAAGAAATCGGAGCCGGGCGAGGGGACCGAGCGTTCCTGTGCCTATGACGGGGCACGCGTCGTGTTGATGCCGATCACCGATGCCATTCATCTGGTGCATGGTCCGATCGGCTGTGCCGGTAACTCGTGGGATAACCGTGGTGCCCGCTCATCCGATTCTCAGCTATATCGGCGTGGTTTTACAACCGAGATGCTGGAAAACGACGTCATCTTCGGCGGCGAGAAGAAGCTTTACCGGGCCATCCTTGATCTTGCCGAGCGCTACAAGGACCAGGCAAGGGCGATCTTCGTCTATGCCACCTGTGTGACCGCCATGACCGGTGACGATGTGGAAGCTGTCTGCACGGCTGCGTCAGAAAAAGTCGCAATTCCGATTATCCCTGTCAACACTCCCGGTTTCATCGGCGACAAGAATATCGGCAACCGCCTGGCTGGCGAGATCCTCTTCAAATATGTGATCGGCACGACTGAGCCACCAATGCTGGGTCAATACCCGATAAATCTGATCGGTGAGTACAACATCGCCGGTGACCTGTGGGGGATGCTGCCGCTTTTTGACAGACTGGGAATCCAGGTCCTATCCTGCTTCAGCGGTGATTCGAAGTTCGAGGAGCTGCGCTATGCTCACCGGGCCAAGCTCAATATCATTATCTGTTCCAAATCGCTGACCAACCTTGCCAAGAAAATGCAGAAAACCTATGGCATGCCCTACCTGGAGGAATCTTTCTACGGCATGACCGATACCGCCAAGGCTCTGCGTGACATAGCCCGCGAACTTGATGATATTGTAGGCGGCCTGGAAAAGCGGGTCATGCAGGATCGTGTAGAGCGGCTGATCGAGGAGGAAGAGGAAAAATGCCGCACCGCCATCGCACCCTACCGGAAGAGGCTGGAGGGGAAGACGGCGGTGCTGTTCACCGGTGGTGTCAAAACATGGTCGATGGTCAATTCCCTGCGCGAGTTGGGGGTGGAGGTTCTGGCGGCCGGGACGCAGAATTCAACCCTGGAGGATTTTTACCGCATGAAGGGACTGATGCATAAGGATGCCCAGATTATTGAGGACACCTCGACGGCCGGTCTTTTGGCAGTCATGCGCGAGAAGAGGCCAGACTTGATCGTGGCCGGTGGCAAGACCAAGTTTCTGGCACTGAAGACCAAAACTCCTTTTATGGATATCAATCATGGTCGTTCACATCCGTATGCCGGGTATGAAGGGATGGTTACCTTTTCAAAACAGCTGGATATGACCGTTAATAACCCGATCTGGCCGACCCTGAACACTCCGGCACCGTGGGAGAAGAGTGATGAGGAGCTGAATGTCGATCTAACGGCCATGGCTGGACATGCCGAGACATTTATGGCAGAGGATATCTCGGTCTCCCGAGTCAAGGTTTCAAGCAAAGCGGCTACGGTCAACCCGCAGAAGAACTCGCCTGCTCTTGGGGCCACCATGGCCTATCTGGGTATCAACAACATGCTTGGCCTGCTGCATGGCGCCCAGGGGTGCACAACCTTTATCCGGCTGCAGTTGTCACGGCATTACAAGGAATCGATTGCCCTTAATGCTACTGCCATGAGCGAGGACAGCGCGATCTTTGGTGGCTGGGAGAACCTGAAAAAGGGTATCGGGCGGGTAATAGAGAAGTTCCATCCTGAAGTAGTTGGTGTGATGACAACCGGATTGACTGAGACCATGGGTGATGATGTAAGCAGCGCTATAAAGCAGTTTCGGGAAGAACATCCTGAACACGGCTGTGTCCCGATCATATGGGCCTCCACGCCTGATTACTGCGGTTCGATGCAGGAAGGGTATGCTGCTGCGGTGGAGGCGATTGTTACCAGCCTGCCGGAAGGTGGCGATGTCGTAAAGGATCAGGTCAACCTGCTCCCAGGCGCGCACCTGACCCCGGCTGATGTGGAAGAGCTGAAGGAACTGGTTGAGTCATTCGGCCTGACGGTACTCTGCATCCCCGATATTTCCAACGCCATGGATGGTCATATAGACGAGGTCGTATCTCCACTTTCAACCGGTGGCATAGCGGTTGAAGATATCCGAAAAGCCGGCCGCAGTATTGCGACGTTATATGTCGGAGATAGTCTTGCCAAGGCAGCTTTAAAGCTGAAAGAAAATTTTGCCATTCCGGTCTACGGTTTTACCTCACTGACCGGTCTGGCCGAAACTGACTGTTTTATGGAGGCCCTTTCCGAAATCAGCTCTCGTCCTATTCCGGAAAAGCATCGTCGATGGCGCAGCCGTCTGATGGATGCTATGGTGGACAGTCATTACCAGTTCGGCAACAAGAAGGTGGCGATCGCACTGGAGTCGGATAATCTAAAAACATTGACAGGTTTTCTAGCCGGGATGGGGTGCGAAATTCAGGCGGCACTTTCTGCTACCCGTACACGCGGGCTGGACGCCCTGCCGTGCGACAATGTTTTTGTCGGGGATCTGGAGGATCTGGAGGAGGCTGCCAAAGGTGCCGATCTGATCGTGGCCAACTCCAATGGTCGGCAGGCGGCTGGTAAGCTCAAGATCGGTGCACATCTGCGGGCCGGCCTGCCGGTGTTTGACCGTTTAGGTGCCCACCAGAAGGTGTGGGTGGGTTATCGTGGTACGCTGAACCTGGTGTTCGAAACTGCCAACCTGTTCCAGGCAAATGCCAAGGAGGCGCAGAAGCTGGCGCATAACTAGTGGCTTGCTTTTGACGCCAACGTCACGATTTGTCAAGCATGCTTCGCACGATTGCCAGCAGATTTGATGGTAAATACGGTTTGGATATAAACATGGCATTGTCGTCGGCAAGGGTTTTCAGCTGAACAGCATCAGTTGCGTAGCCGCTTGCAAATAGTACCTTGATGCCCGGTTTAATATCTCTGATTTCATTATAGGCATCTATTCCGTTTTTCTTCGGCATGACCACGTCGAACAGAAGAAGCTGGATCTGTTTCATGTTCTTCCGATATTTTTGCACGGCGTCCTCTCCGTCAACTGCAATGATGACCTTATAGCCGAAACTCTCGAGCAGCGACAGAACCATGTTTCGTAATGACTCGTCGTCTTCTGCCAAAAGTATTGTCTCTGTTCCCCTGTCCGGTTTGTCATATGTTGAGTTCACTTTAATTTCATTATCAGTAGATAATGTTAAGGGAAGAAATATCCGGAATGTCGTTCCATGGCCCGGTTTGCTGACGACCGTTATCTGTCCGTCATGCTGCTTGATAATACCGTAGACGACCGCCAGGCCGAGCCCTGTCCCTTTGCCGATTTCTTTTGTCGTAAAAAATGGATCAAAGATTTTCAGCCGCGTCTCCTCATTCATACCAATACCGTTGTCTGTCACGGTAAGGACGGCATACATGACGTTACTGCCAAAGCCATGGGCGGCAATAAACTCCTCGTCAAGCTTGATCTGTTTGGTGGTAATCGATAAGGAACCGCCATTTGGCATGGCATCACGTGCATTGGTTGCAAAGTTCATCAGAACCTGCTCAAGCTGATGTGCATCGGCGAGGATTGACAACGTTCCGTCATCCAGTGTGATTGTGCAGGTAATATCCTCGCCGATAATCCGCCGCATGAACTTGTCCACTGACCTCACAATCTCGTTCAGATCAACACTTTTTTTGTCACAGATCTGTTTCCTGCTGAAAAGGAGGATGTCCTGCGCCAGGGATGCCGCCCGGCGAGACGCTTGCAGCATAAATTCTATATTATGCCGCAGGGGATCGTCAGCATCCATACTCATGAGGGAAATATCACCGTAACCGATAATTACCGTCAGGATGTTATTGAAATCATGGGCAATGCCGCCGGCCAGGGTGCCGATCGATTCCATTTTTTGTGCATGGTGCAGCTGCGATTCAAGTTTCTTGTAGTTGCTGATGTCCTGAAGACTGAGGAGAACCATTGCCTGATGAGCAACCATTACTTTTGTGGTTGAAAAGAGAAATGTTATGGTCTGCTCTTTCCCTTGGAGTAAAAACGGCAGTCTCGTTTCCACCTGATGATGACTCTGCCCGGTTTCAAATGTGTCCAGAACGGTGAGCCGAACGATACAGTCAGGGCAATGCGGGCCAAAGCCGCACCCCTCTGGGGTATCGAGGGCATAAAGGCAGCGTAGTGCTTCGCCGCTTCGTCGTCCAATCATGTCGCTGACCGATGAACCGGCGAATGAACATGCCTGTGCATTTACCCTGTGGACCTTTCGCTCTCCATCAAGGAGCAGCATCACGAACGGGGCATTCTCGAAGATCGTTGCCAACTCCTGTTCCTGCTCTTTAAGAGCATTCTCGGCCCGCTTGCGCTCGTCGACCTCTAATGTCAGTTCCGCATTGACTCTGCGCAGCTCATCTTCGTCCTGTTTGCGTTGAATAATGGCCTCTTCCAGCTCCGCGACCTTCTCTTCCAGCTTGGTGGCAACAATCCGGTTATATTCCCTGAGGAAATGTTCTTCATTCTCATCCATTGCCGGCTGTGAAATCACGCCTTGTTGCGCTTTCTGTGACTCCATGATTGCGCAGATTTTTTTCCAAAGATTTTCGGGTTCCGTCGGTTTGACGACAAAGGCCGTTGCTCCAAGCGAAAGGGCCAGTCTTTCTTCAGGCTCTCCGGTATAGGTTGCCGAATAGAACAGGAAGGGAATAGACGAAAGCTCAGGATTCGCTTTTAGGGCGCGCAGTAAATTGAAACCGTCCATGCGCGGCATGAGTGCGTCGGAGATGATGATATCCGGTTGGATACGCGTGGCCAGCTCAAGTCCTTCCTCTCCGTCCTGAGCCTCGCTGACGGTACAGCCATGGTGTTCCAGTGTGTAACGCAGCAGTCTCCGGTCATTGGAATTGTCTTCAACTATTAACACATTCATGGCTGCCTCTTAATTGTAACGTTGATCTATACATTTATTGGTTGTCGGTAGCCGCTTGCTGTTCCAGCGGGAGTTCAATGGTTACTTCCGCACCGGCCGCATTATTGGTAATCGAGATCGTTCCGCCCATATGTCTTTCGATGATCATCTTGGACATATAAAGCCCCACTCCAGTCCCCTGGGACATGAACTTGGTGGTGAAATACGGGTCAAAAATTTTGTCCATAAGTTCTGAGGAGATCCCCCCGCCATTGTCACTGACAGTAACCAGTGCTGATGTACCCTTTTGTGAGCAGACAATCTCAACAAAAGGCGTAGGTGGCTGCCGGGACAGAATCGCTTCTTTGGCGTTCTGGATGATATTTAAAAGTGTTTGGGAGAATTCTTTCTTATAGCCGTTTACACTCGAATCGTACTCTTTGACCAGCTTAACGGTAATAGCATGGGATTCCAGCTCTTCCCTTACCAGTGAAATAGCTTCGGTGACGGTGTGATACAGATCGAATAGTTGTCTGCTGCAATCAGGCTGATAAAATGCACTAAAGTTATCTATAGTGCGGGACATGTACGTCAGGGATTTTAGGCACTCTTGCACATATTCGTTGCATGAGTGGGGTGTGAGAACTCCATCTTCGAACTCGAGTTGGAGATTTTGCACGATAAGCGCGGTGTTGTTAAGCGGCTGCCGCCACTGATGGGCGATATTGCCGAGCATCTCGCCCATGGCCGCCATGCGTGCCTGATGTGCCATGACGTGATCTTTTTCCCGATTTTTCTCCACCTCAATGGCTATCCGCTGCTCCAGATCGGCATTAAGAGTGCGCAGCTGCTCTTCGGCCTGTTTGCGCAGTGTCAGCGCATCTTCCAGTTCAGCTACCTTTTCTTCCAGCTTGGCCGCAACAACATGGCTGTATTCCCGCAGGTACTGCTCGTCACTCTCGTCTATCGGCGCATGGGCCGGTATTCTTTTACGCGCTTCCCACTCATTCATGATCGTGCGGGTTATCTCCCAGAGTTTTGCCGGTTCTACCGGCTTGGCGACAAATGCCTCCGCTCCGAGTGAGATAGCCAGCTCTGCTTCCTTTTCGCCGGTGTAGGTGGATGAGTAAAAAATGAATGGGATTGATTTGAGCACTGGATTGCTCTTTAGCCCCCTAAGCAGTTGGAAACCGTCCATGCGGGGCATAAGCGCGTCTGAGATGATGACGTCCGGCTTATGACGGAATGCCAGGTCGAGCCCTTCCACTCCATCTTTTGCCTCAATGACCGTACAACCGTAGTGCTCAAAGGTTATGCTCAGCAGTTTTCTGGCGCTGCTACTGTCTTCAACGATCAAGACTTTCATGGAAGCTCCTAATAGGAGTACGTTAAGATTATCTGTTTATCAGTGGTCGGTTAGATGAGTCTCGCCTTGCCCAAGCAAGGCATGGATCTTGTCCATGATGGTCAACGGGTCGATCGGTTTTTCAAAATAACCGGTGCATCCGGCAGCCAGAACCCGGTCCATGTCTCCGGCCATCGCATTGGAGGTGATGGCTATGATCGGGATATCCCCATCCGCGCTGCTCTGACGAATGCGTCTGGTTGCTTCAAGACCATCGATGTCGGGCAGGTTGATGTCCATGATGATGAAGTCGGGATGCTCTCCTATGGCCATCTCCACCCCCTTCATCCCGGTCTCGGCGGCAATTACCTCGTAGCCGTAGCGCCGCAGGGCATAGGTGATGAGCCGCAAGTTGTCGCTGTTATCCTCAACTACCAGTACTTGTCTCATAAATTCGCTCCGGAATTCTCAAAGTGAAGGTGCTTCCAACACCTACATCGCTTCTGCACATTATATCACCACGCAGAACTTCCACAACCAACTTCCTGGTCAGATAAAGTCCAAGTCCGGTTCCGGGCGCGGTGGTTCTCAGGTGTGATTCCAGCCGTTCGAACGGCTGGAAGAGCCGTTCGATGTCCTCCTCGGCGATGCCTATGCCGCTGTCTACCACTGAAATATCGATCTGTTGTGATAGTGACCCGGATGGACGCTGCTCTCCAGCGCCCTGCTCAATGTCGGCAACCGCCCAGGATAGGGTGACCTCCCCATGTTCGGTAAACTTCACCGCATTGCTCAGCAGATTTATGACGCACTGCAAAAGCCGACGTCTATCACTGCAGAGTGGGTGATGCTCCATCTTTAGATGCAGCTCCAGCCCCTTGTCGCGGAGATCCTTCTCCACATACTGAACCGCTTCCGTCAGCAGGTCGTACAGGTCGAACTCTTCAAGGCGGGTTTCGATCCTGCCCGCCTCGATCTTGGAAACGTCAATCACGTCGTTAATCAGGCTGAGCAGGTGTTTTCCGGAACGCTGGATGGTTTCAAGGTTTTCCTTCTGTTCCGGGTTGACCGTGCCGAGCCATTCATCGCGGATGATGCTGGAAAAACCGATGATCGAATTAAGCGGCGTCCGCAACTCGTGGCTCATCGATGCAATGAACATCGACTTCAGCCGGTCCAGATCCTGCAATTTGGAGTTTGCTTTTTCCAGCTCTTCGGTCTTCTGGTTGAGATCCTCTACGATGTTCATCAGGGCCTGCTGGTTATCCTGAAGCTCCCGGCTTCTTTCCTGTAACTCTTCAGTGCGTAGATGGATCAGCTCTCCCTGGTGATCGCGCTGCAACTTCAATTCGGCTGTCCGCTCCATCACCTGTTTTTCCAGTCCAACCTGGGCCTCCCGAAGTTCCTCCTCGAGCTGTTCGCGCTTGCCGATCTCCACCTCCAGCTCTTTGTTTATCTCGTTCAATTGATCATAGGCCTGCTTCAGCCTGGTGTGCCCGAGGATCTCGTTTTTCAGTACCAGGGCGGTGTAATTGAAAAAAGTCGGCAGTTGTCCATACAGCTCGCGCATGCCGATATGGAGGCTCTCCATCTTGAGGATGCCGACGAGATCGTTGCCCACCAAGAGCGGATAGACCCAGGTATAGGCCTTGCCAAACTCCGGGGGTGTCATTTGCGTATCGCCAAAGTCGTGCTCAACCTCGATCGGCTCGCGAGTTGTCTCCGCCTTTTGCACCAGTTCGTCGTTGATGGCATCCAGCTTTGACTTTGTGCCGTAGACATCGGCGGAGAAGATGTCGTCGTCAATCCAATAGTAGAGGACGATATTGGTCCCCCCCAGGACGTCAAGGATGTTGCGCATCATGCAATCTACCGTATCCTCCAACCCCGAGGCGGCGCTCACTCGGTTTATCAGGCGCATGACCAGCTGAAGGTATGACTTCTCCCTGGCCAGCTTTCTGGCGCGCTCCTCCAGATATGCCAGTTTGCCAGTGGGTATGGTTACGGTTTCCGACATGTGGTCTCTTTCTCCCTACATTATTTCTCTAGGCAGTTGCTGATGTTATCATCGCTTGGCAGCCGCCAATACTTCTTGGTCATGGTTGCCTTGTGCTTCAGTGTCTATGGTTGTCATCTCGGAGATGAGGATACTCGCGTTTTCTGCCTACTGTGATCTTTTGTTGATGATGATGGAAGAGCCCGGTATTCTCTTGGCTGACTTTTTAACCTCGGTGGCGATTGATGCCAGTTGCGCATAAGAGTCGACTTGTGTCAGCAGCGTGTTCAGGATGCCGAAAGAGAGAGAAAGAAGCCTGAAAGCTTCTTCTGCTCCCTTGCGGTTTACGGCGGTATAACAGCCCGCCTGAAAGTCGCACTCGCCATGAAAAAGCTCCAGATGAGACTCGAACCCCCGAATGATTTCGGAAGCCATCTGCTCGGCTCTATAGGGAGGGGTGATCAGGATAAAGTCGTCTCCGCCGATATGCCCGCAAAAGCTTGATTCCTTGGCATCCGAACGGTTGACCACCGAAACAATGATCTCGGCCAAGCTCTTGATGACCAGGTCTCCCTTCTCAAATCCGTAAAAGTCGTTGTACGGCTTGAAGTTGTCGATGTCTATATAGGCGATCTCAAAGGGGGTGCCCGTGGAGAGCATCTTGTTGATTACAAGCTGGACGCTTACGTTTCCCGGCAGTCCTGTGAGGGGGCTGGCCGCTTTTGCCAGAATTAGTCTCTCTTCCTCTTTTTTTCGTTCGGTGATGTCGTAGATGGTCGAGCGGCTCATCAGAAAATTGCCGTCTTTATCGGTGGCGGCGGTAGCGTTCAAGAGCACGGGGAGGATTGTGCCGTCTTTGCGCACCATCTCGAACTCCAAGTCTCTTATCCATCCCCGCTTCTTGAGCTGGGGAAAAGTGTTCCGAAAGGTCTGTTGTAAGCTACTTTCTGTAATGAGGTCGGAAAACTTCATTTTCCCGATCATTTCTTCACGACTGTAACCCAGCCATTGCAGTTCGGTGTCATTAATCCGGATGTAGACACCGTCCCTGTCCAAGGAGTGGTAGCCGCACGGGGCGTGGTTATAAAGGTCGTGAATCTCTTCGGAGTATCTGCACAACGCCTCCTGCGATTGTTTCCGCTCGGTAAGTTCATGCTGCAACTGCTCGTTGGCGTTTTGCAACTCCACAGTCCGCGCCACTACTCGCGCTTCCAGCTCGTCCCTGCTCTTGCGGAGTTCTTCTTCGGCGCTTTTGCGTGCGGTTATGTCGTGAGCGACATGGACACTGCCGACAATCTGTCCGGTGTTGTTTTGCAGTGGGATCGTGCAGACATCGAAAGTGCCGCCCAGTCGCGGCTCCACGACTTCCGAATGTTCCTCTTTCCCGCTGATCAACATTCTTGCATGCGGGCATCCATTGATGGGCTCATACAAGCCATGTATGGCCTCATAACAGTGACAGTCCGGCACCTGCCCGGGCGGACACTCTAATCGCTCCGACATTGCCCGGTTCATCCGAAGAATGCGGTGGTTTGTATCGATCAGCGCGATTAGATCAGGGACGGCATCAAAGGTCCGCTCCCAATCCTGCTTGGCGAGAACAAGCTCTTCTTCGGCACGCTCCCGTTCCTTGATCTCCATCTTCAGTTCTTCGTTCATCTCGCTCAATTGATCATAGGCCTGCTTAAGTCTGGTGTACCCAAGGATCTCGTTCTTCAGTACCAGGGCGGTGTAATTAAAAAAGGTCGGCAGATGTTCGGACAACTCACGCATGCCGATATGGAGGCTCTCCATCTTGAGGACTCCGACGAGGTCATGGCCCACCAAGAGCGGATAGACCCAGGTGTAGGCGCTGGTGAACTCCGGGGTTGTCATCTGAGTGTCGCTGAAGTCGTGTTCAATCTCGATGGGCTTGCGAGTTGTGAGAGCCTTTTGTACCTGGATGTCGTCAATGGCGTCGAGCTGCATCTTATTGCAGTAGACATCAGCAGAGAAAATAGTGTTGTCGACCCAGTAGTAGAGCATGATATTGGTGCCCCCCACCACATCGAGGATGTTGTGCAGTATGCAGCTAACTGTATCCTCCAGCCCCGAGGCGGCGCTAACCTTGTTCATCAGGCGGATGACCAATTGGAGGTACGACTTGTCCCGGGCCAGTTTTTTGGAGCGCTCTTCCAAATAGGCAAATTCGCCCGAGAGTATGGTTACAGTCTCTGACATTAGACCTCACCCCGTTTACGCGCTAGTACTGCAGAAATAACCGACTCCAGATGATCCAGGGAAACGTCCATCCAGCGGAGCGGCAGTCCCACCAGCCTGCCAGCCTCCTCTGCCTTGGCCCTGAAATCGCCGGAACAGGGGGTTGTGATGCAGAGTAGATAGTTCCTGTCCCCCTGATACATCTCCCGTATGACCTCCCGTTTTGTTCCCATGGTGGTGGTCACGATCCGCTCCCAGCGGTGCGCCCACTCTTCAAGGAGAAAAAAAGCGCCCTGTTCCAGTTCAGCGGTGAATTGTTCAGGTCCCAGAAGCATCTCCACACAGTTCTGCCCCTCGGTACGGAACGTTCCTGCAGAATCGAGAATTTTATCCATCTGCGGATGGCAGGCGCCATAGAAAACGATGATCTCTCGCTCCTCATGGCGGTCAAGTGCAGTAGTCAGCGCCAGGGAGAGTTTGTCGAAATCGATGTGCAGCGCCGAGTCGAGAAAGTGCGTCTCAAGCGGCCAGCCGTTTTTCTTCATCAGAAAACGGATCTCCTTCTGCAGAATGCCGCACCCCAGGAGGAGCAGGGGAGGGGACATTGTCATGGCGTATCAAATCTCCCGTATTCGTAAGCCGCTTCCAGCATTGTCCGGATGTTCTCTTCAGGGATGTTATACGGCATGACCAGTGTGCCGAACAGGAATTTGCCCCCTGGTTTACCGGCTTCGATCATCCGCTTGACTTCGGACCTGATCTGCTCTTTCGACCATTCGAGGAGCATGATGTCGTTGATAACGCCGCAGGTCAGTCCCCGCCCGGCAACCAGCCGCTTCCCCTCGGCGATATCGTCCATAGGGCTCAGGTAGAATACTCCGATCCCCAGGCGGTTGATGACCGCTTCTATAACATTGTTGAAGCGGGCGCTGCCGCAATAATAAACTATCCCATTTGTCCCGCCCGGACTGAGATCGCGTTCCATCCAGGGGAGTGAAAGCTCGTTAAAAAATTTGCGCGGGATGAAGTCGGTCGAGCCGAATGGATTGGAATACACGAGGACATCGGCGCCGGCAGCGCGGTAGGCGGCGATCTGTTTCTGAAAAAAGTCCGAGCATTTTGCTAGCAGTTCGTCACGCAGGTCGTTCGGTCCCATCATGAGCATCTGCATCCATTTTTCTATCCCCATCAGGAGGGCCGGCATGGTCATTGAGGCGGTCAGGTAGGCGCAGATAGGGTACTTCCCCCCCGCTTCGGCTTTTAGGATCCGGAGGCACTTCAGCTCTTCTGCAAAAGCCGGATGTGAGGTTATATCGTCAGGAACCTGCAGCTTGGCGATATCGTCGTATTTCTTGATGATCATCTCACCTACATTGGGGGGGCCGTCCTTGGCATAGATCATCTTGCTGCACCCAAGCAGTTCGGCCTCCTTGCCGACGTAGAAGAGGCTCCAGAGGCAATCGTAGCCGTATTTAGCCCGCATTTTCAGTTGCGCCTCAGCAACATTCTCGCCGCTTTTGTAATACTCCTCAATGGAGAGCCCCAACTCCTTTGCCCCCTGGTCCAGCAGGTTACAGAAAACCGGGATCCGGTCGGCCGGTGTGCCGTTGATTGCAGCGCTGAGTCGTTCCATGCCCGTCATCATTTGCGCACCTCCCGGATCAGATCGGTGATAACCCTGCCCGCTGTAATGCCGTTCTCGGCCCAGGCATCGGCCCCCACACTCTTGTACAATTCCGGGTCGAAGCGGTACGGCGCCCCCCCCACAGCGATCCGGATTCGCTTCTCAAGTTCCTGTTCCTTAAGGAGTTGCCTAACCCGGAGGCAGCCATTCTCCCCTTTTGCCGTGTGAACCATCATGGACGAAATGGCGATGACCTGAGCATCCTGTGCAAGCGCCTCATCTACAAATCGCTCCGGCGCGACATTGAGGCCGAGATCGGTCACTTCGATCATCATGGCTTTCAAGCAACCACTGACGATTCTTTTGCCGAGGCCGTGGAAATCCCCCCGGGAAGTGCCGATGACAACCTTGCCGACAATTTCGGGAGCTTTTTTAAATTGGGGCACCATCTCATCGACCACTTCAGAGGCGATCTGGGCGGCCATGAAGTGCTGGGCCAGACTGACCCCCTGGTTTTCGCTGATCGATTTCATCATCAGTTCGATGGCCGGCACGACAATTTTGAACACCACCTCTTCCGGAGAAATCTCCAGACCCAAGGCGTCGCGCACAACATGCAGCGCTCTGTCCCGATCTGTATCCATGATTGCTTCGTTATACTGGTTCATGACCTGTTCAAGCATGTGTCCCCCTGTCGGCGCCAGTTTAGCAAAATGATAACGTTCATTTATTGGATGTCAAGGGCACTACTCGAAGTTTGTCGTCACTCTCCCGGCGAACCGGTGTTCTGGCGATCAACGTAAAAACCGTCAGTACCTACAAGACGCGTATCCTGACAAAGCTCAAACTGAAAAACCTGGTTGAACTGGTGAAGTACCAGTTATCTTACGCATAAATCGACACTCCAGTTGGTTCTTCTTATTGTACAAATTCCCTATTCGTGTAGTATGTTTTCATACTACCAACAAGGGGGATATAAATCCAACAGCTCAAAACAAAAAGGAGCCCAAATTGAACATACTTATCGCAGTCGGAGAAAAGAAACTTTCCAACTCTATCAAACGGTCAATAGAGTCTAACGGATACACAGCAACTCAATGCAACAACGGTATTGACGCCCTTACCCAAACAATTACCGGTTTATATGATCTAATTATTATTGACCAGAAATTACCAGAGAAAAACGGGTTAGAAGTTGTATTGGAACTCCGCAACGCCGGTAACCAGGCCCCTGTTTTTATAGTCTCGGCTAATTACGAGATCTCAGATATAGTCGCTGGACTCAATGCTGGCGCAGATGCTTATCTTGCAAAACCAGTAGATCTACCTGAGCTACAAGCAAGAATAAGAGTAATATCAAGACATAATAAGCAAAACAAAGGCGCAAGTATCCGTGTTGCGGACCTACTGATCGATCCAGTCAATCATAGAGTTTGGAGAGCTGATACTGAGATTGTTTTTACGACGAAAGAGTATCAGGTTTTAATTTACTTTGTGAAGAACGCCGGAAAGCTACTGTCGCGGCACGAAATCGCCGCGAATTGCTGGGACGAAGAAGTAGGAACTTTTTCAAACATAATCGACGTATATATCAATTACCTGCGAAAGAAAGTAGACAGCGATTTCTCTCATAAGTTTTTCGAAACGGTAAGAGGCAAGGGATATATATTTAAAGTGGAGCCATAAACATCAAGATTATAGCCTATCTACTCCAGGCGATTAAAAGTATAAATAACTACCGGGAGCGGTCAACGGGCTTTTTCATCCTTTCTGTCATCTCCTTTGTGGTGTGATCAGTGCTTCTCTGAGCGCATCTTCGGCCTGCCCAAATTGTAACTCCAACTCCTGCAACAGATCTCTGCCCTTTTCAAGATCACCCGCCTCGGCGGCTGATTCGATCATTCGGGCTATTTCGGACAATTGCGGCAGTGCAAGATTAGCTGCCGACCCTTTCAGTTTATGTGCTGCATGACGGAGGGCTACGGCATCTTTTGCTGCTACTGCATTGCGTATTGATTTGATATATTCCGGGACACTGTCAATAAATATGGTAGCCACATTACGCGACAGAACAAGATCACCCAGATTTCGCCGTACAAAAACGTCCCTGTCGAAAACGGCCTCCATCATCGAGTGAGGCTGGCTATCACTCTCCCACAGTGCCTCTTCTGTCCGCTTGTGTTCGTCTAATTCCTTGTTTGCCCTCGACAGCTCTTCGTTTTGCATCTCCAGTTCGATCTGGCGGACCTCAAGCTCATGGACAAGTCGCTGAGTCTCCTCCTTGGTACGAGGTGGATTCAATCCCGCTATTTTCGTGCGCAACTGCTCTTCCGCCTGGCTGCGCGGCGCTGTGTTTTTTTGTGTCTCTACAGGCAGAATCTTGTTTTTGGCAATTCCCATTGCTACCCTCCAGCCTTAAGCAGACCTTTTTTACGGCTTTTTAGTCGTGTTTTTAGAGCGCTCTGATCGACCTCTTCAGCTCTATCATATGCAGTTTTTTCCCGACAAAGAGTTTGGATGGTTTTCGAATAGAAATAAGTCTAGCGTAGTTAGGAGGTAATGCAAGTTTGTCCGCAAAAGACATACGGGGTAATTTAAAACAAAAAAAGACCGGTGCCTTGTGCTGGTACCGGTCCTTTAGTAAGTTGGAAATCCTGTTCATCAGGGTTAGATGATGGCCTTATATTGGTAATCCTATCCAATCTCCCCAAAACTTTCCCGTTCATCTTCCGAAAACATCCGGTCAATATCCATAATGATCAGCAATCGTTCGGCATGGTTATAAACGCCGGTGATAAACTCCTGGTTAACGCCGCTGGAGAGTACCATAGACGGCGGCGGCTGGATTTCACTGCCGTGTATGCGGATGACTTCTGAGACAGAATCGACAATGAATCCGGTCAGGCTGCCAACTACGTCCATGATGATGATTCGGGTCTGGCTGTTGTTTTCACTCTCCATCAGGTTGAAACGTTTGCGCATGGAGATGATAGGGATGACCTTACCGCGCAGGTTGATGATACCCTCTACATGTTGTGGTACGTTGGGCATCTTTGTGATGGTAGGCATGCGGATGATCTCGCGCACCTTGAGGACTTCGACTCCATACTCTTCATCAGCCAGCATGAAGCTTACCAGTTGGATCAGTTCATCGTTTTTTGAAACATCGTCTGTTTTTACAAGCGCATTTGTGGACATAGGTGTCTCCTTTTATGTGCTTACAGTTTAAACTGCCGTACCAACCGCTGCAACTCCTCGGCATTGCCGTTCAACTGGGTGGCTGCCGTTGCTGATTCATGTGCACCTTGCGAAGTCTGCTGAACGACCTCGGTGATCTGCATCATGTTGCTGGATATTTCGCTGGTCGTGGCGGTTTGCTCTTCGGCTGCGGTGGCGATCTGGTTTACCTGCATGGCGACATCGTTGATCTGTTGCAGAATATCCTGAAGCGCCTGCCCTGATTTTCCCGCCTCAATTGTACCGGTTTCGACCTGTTGAACTCCCTGCTCCATAGCGATAACGGCACCCTTGGTCTCTCTCTGGATAGCTTTTATCATCTCACCAATCTCTTTGGTGGCGCGGGTGGTGCGCTCGGCCAGGGCGCGGACTTCATCGGCGACAACAGCAAAACCGCGTCCCTGCTCACCGGCTCTGGCGGCTTCGATTGCAGCATTAAGCGCCAGTAAGTTGGTCTGGTCTGCGATATCTTCAATAGTGCCGATGATGGCGCCGATCTGGTCGCTCCTGGCTCCCAGGCTCTCCACCGTCTTGGCTGATTCCTGCACTTTCTCGGCAATCTGTCCCATGACAGCAACGGTTCTTTCAACCACTTCTGCGCCGATGCTGGCAGTTTTTGAAGCGCGTTGCGCGCCTTCCGCGGCCATCTGACAGTTCTGGGCAATATCGCCTGATGTGGCTGACATTTCCTCACCGGCTGTAGCAACCGTTCCAGCCTGGGCGGCAACTTCTTCGGCGCCGGTGGCAATATGTTCGGCGGTAGCTTGGAGCTGGCTGGAAGCAGCCGCTACCTGAGTAGATGTGCTGGATATCTTGCTGATAATACCGTGCAGTTTCTCGATGAACAAGTTGAAATATTTACTGATCTCGGCCAGTTCGTCTTTGGTTGTATCGTCAAGCCGTCTTGTCAAATCACCCTCGCCCTGAGATATGTCCATAAGCATAGTGCGCAGGGCATTGACCGGCTTCATGATGGTGCGCATCAGCCATGTGGCAAGGCCGGCCTGTAGCAGGATCGCGAGAAGCCCGATGATAACGCCCTCGGTTATGGTCTTGGAAATGGTCGAGTCAAACTCATCGTCAGACTTCTTGGCGTCTTTTTTCATGGAGTCGGACAGCTTCTCCATGTTTTCGCTGATAACATTACTAGACTTGTCCAGTTCCTTATCCAATTGCTTTATCTCATCCGTAATTCCGTTCGTAGTCTTAAACAGTGGCAGCAGCTTTCCTTCGAAGAGAGCAATTTCTTCCTCGTACGCCTTCTTTGCGGCAGCAAACCACTCCTTCTCTTCTTTGGTCTGCACCCTCTTACCCACTTCATCTAGCAACTTGCCTTCCTTTTCTTTGGCATTGGTCAACTCCTTGGCGGTTTGGTCCAATTCGCGATTGACCTCGGCATTGCCGATTATCGAGGAAAGGCGGGGTCCTATATTGGCTGCGTTTTCCGCCAGCACCGCGTCCGTATAATTGTTACCGGCTTCGTCCTGAAGACGCTTCAACTTGTGGAGATTGACATAATTCAGAGAAACGATGGCGACGATGGCAAGCAGGATGATGATGACGTTGACAATAATCTTTGATCTGATGGTGGCCATGAAGTTTGACTCCTTACGGTCTAGTTTAGATAGATTGCAACGGTTCCACTCTAATTAGAAAATATTTTCTGTCAATCAGGTGATCACCCTAGATAGAGGTTTTATTAACTATTTAATTGTGGGAATTTTAGCCGGGATGTTGTTTCTTAGATAATATCGGTGGCTATGGCGTGGCGAACAAGTTCGGCGGTTGAATGGATATTCAGCTTTCTCATCAGGTTTGTACGGTGAGAGTCGATAGTTTTGATGCTGATGCCGAGCTGTTCGGAAATTGACCGGTTAGTGAGACCACGAGCTACAAGGCGCATCACTTGCTGTTCCCTTTGGGTTAATTCGAGAGCCCCAAAATCGGTCTGCGGGATGGCAAATGGCATGATTTCGCTGGAATTGGCTACGCTCCGGATTGCACTCAGCAGATGTTCAAAAGCATTATCCTTGAGCACAAAGGCATGTGCCCCTGATGCCGCAGCTTTTTGGCGCACACCGGGATCATCGTGCATGGTCAGAATCACAACTTTGGTGGGGAGGTTCCGGCGTTTCATCTGCCGGACCGCCGTGAGGCCATCCATTTCCGGCATCGTTACATCAAAAACCGCTACATCAGGCAGATGCTTTACGATGGCAGCAATGGCCTCGATGCCGTTGGCGCACTGTGCAACGATCTCGATATCGTCTTCCCCGGACAGCAGATTGATTAACCCCTGACGAAACATTGCATGATCGTCGGCAAGTATGATGCGAATCATGACAATGTGACCTCCAGATCGATTCCAGTCCCTTGGCCAGGGTATGACTTCAGCTTGAAAACCCCTCCCATCAGTGATGCCCGTTCCTTCATGATCCCGATTCCGAAGCCGGAACTGCAGGAGTAGGGATCAAATCCGCAACCGTCATCGTGAACAGTTAGGGATAACCTATTGCCGGAGCAGGAAATGTTGACCTCTACGGCAGTCGGATTACCATGCCGAAGGGCGTTGGAGAGTGCTTCCTGGCAAATACGGAACAGCCCGCTCTTCAACTCTTCAGTCAGTTCCTCCGGTACGTCCTTGCGGATTATCTTTATATTAACTCCGCTTCGCCTGGAGAGACGGTCTGCCAGCCATTCAAGCGCCTCGGACAGGCTCCGGTCTGCGGGAACAGGTGGCCTGAGCATTGCAATTATATCGCGCAGCTCTTCCGAGGTCGCTCCAATCTCGAAAATTGCATCGTCGATCATTTGGCCATCGTACCCGCAGCCTTTGTTGCAGCGGGTCTTCATGATCTGCAAGTTAAGCTTGACGGCTTGAAGACTTTGGCCGAGGCCGTCATGGAGATCCCGTGAAATACGTCTCCTCTCATCCTGCTCAACCTGTTCTCTGATTTGCTCAATCTGAAGTTCCAACTGTCGGTGTTTTTCCGTTTCCTGGGCAAGTTCCCGGTAGGTACTTTCCAGCTGAATAAATTTATCGGCAAGCATGGCTGCCATCTTGCGGAAATTAGTTGTGAGCGAGTCAAGTTCAAACATCCTGCTGACCGGCCACCGCGTTTTCGGCGGGATATCCGGAATCAGTCCGGGAAGCTCTTCGGCGATTTTCTGCAGATTTTCCAGCGGTTTCAGGAAGATTCGACTCAGCACGGCTGCGATCAATGCCGATAAAAGAAAAACCGCCAGAAGCAGCGACATATCAAATATGGATTTATTTGTAAGTATTTCCATCAGCTTCACGGGGGACATCTCGACCACGATCTTCCATGGGAGTTCCTTGTCAAGTTGCCGTTCCGCAATAATTCCGGAATGTCTCCAGCGCTCCATTACGCTGCTGCCTGGCGGCATCCGCGGAATCCATTGGATCACACCAGGCCTGACCTGTCTTTTTTCTCCGTCGCCAAATTCAAAGTGTGACATGGTCTTAAGATCGCTTCTTGTCGAAGTGACGACCTGCTCCTTGCGGTCAACCAGCGTAATATGCATCGAATGACTGCCGGCCTGGGTTTTCAGCAGATTCTGAATCATGTCAAGGTCGATCACGCCGACACAGAAGCCACCATACTGGCCGTTTACAATGATCGGTGCGAGCATGATCGCACGTGGAATGTTATTGCCAAGCCTTCCCATGACTATATCAGGTATGTACGGCTTTAGGTTTTCTTTAAGTATCGGAATAAAATAGCGATCCGAGAAGTCAACTCCTACGTTGGAGTGGCCGTTCTCATCTATTGGAGGGTTATAGGCAATTGTTCTGGAGGTGCGATCCAGTATACCCATCTTGTGATAAGCCGGAACAACAAAGTTTACTAATGTCACGAGTTTCTGGAGCTCATCAGTGGATTTTCCGGAAGGATCGCCGACAAGTTGTGCCAGGGCGATGACCGACTGCAGCTGCTGTTGCAAAGTGGCATAGATTGATGTGGAGGCAATAAGTGATGTGTGCTCCGCATTATCCACCAGATCCTGCAACTGACGCTTCATGATGCCCCGCAAGTCTGTGACAAGAACGGTCATTCCTATAGACAGTACCAAGGATACCATGACGGTAAAATTGATCTGCCTAAAGCGCGGAAGCTGATCCGATTCTGCGTGGTATGATTGAAGAGCCAGTAGTATAACCTGCGCCAGAACGGCATTACTGATTCCGTTCAGTGACTGTTTGAGCACTATCAACAGAGACAACTGTCCGGGGATTCCCATGATATGATGATAGAAAAGCCAAACCAGCGGAGTACCGCAGCAGAGCCAGAAGAGGGTGTCCGCAGCCAGCAGTGAAACGGTGCGGCGACGAATAATAATTCCAACTACTGCAGCCTCTGCTACACAAATAATCAATGCCCAAGGGTGGTGCCAGAGCAGCCAGGTGCAGGAACCAGCCATTAAACTTGTCACTATGCCGGGAATTGCTCCGTAGCGTGCAGTTGCCAGGAGCACAAAGATTGTGCCGAAAATAAAATCGACGTTGAAGAATAGCTCAAGCTTGAAACAGTTACCGGCAAAGCCGAGCAGTCCAAGGAGTACGCCCCAAAGTATATTATATTGATTCATGCGGGGAGGATGCATGGTGATTCTATGCTCCGGTCAATGATTTAAAAAGGGGTCTGTAAATGGTATATTCAGTGAGGCCGATCAGCTTCTCCCGCTTGACACCTGCCGGAAGGTGTCGCACAAATCCACAAAGGCTTGGAGTACCACTGGGTCAAAGTGTTCCGGCCTGGTGCGACCATTACCCTCTGTGATGGTTTTCAGAGCTTCTTCGTGCGAGTATGCTGACTTGTAGACACGGACGCTTGTCAGGGCATCATAGATGTCTGCCATAGCCATAAGACGTCCTGATACAGGGATTTCATCACCTTTGAGGCCGTGGTAGCCACTGCCGTCCCAATGCTCGTGGTGTGTATAGGCCAACTCTTCTGCAAAACGGAGAAATGATGATGCCGATTTGTCGCTCATTCCTGCCTCAATGCGATTTATAATTTCCTTGCCGAAGATTGTGTGCTGCTTAATAGTTTGGAATTCCAACTCCGTAAGAGGCCCCGGCTTTTGTAAAATAACGTCCGGAATGGCCACCTTGCCAATATCATGGAGTGGTGTTGAATTTATCAGCAGATGCATTGTCGCATCACTAAAATAACCCTTGAAGCGGGAATGGTCCTTTAGTTGCTCAGCCATCAGCTGCACATATTTTCGGGTTCTCATTATGTGCTGGCCGGTTTCAATATCCCGGTATTCGGCAAGCACGCCCAGTCCGAAGATGGCGGCGTCCTGGGTAAGAACAAGTTCACGGGTCCGCTCGTGGACGATCTCCTCCAGGTTGTCGCGGTGTTTTTTCAGCTCCAGATGAATTCGCACCCTCGCCTTTACCAGCGAAGGGCTAAACGGTTTCAGTATAAAATCCACTGCTCCGAGATCGAATCCCTTCTGTTCGTCCGATTCATCTGAAAGCCCGGTGACGAAGATGACCGGGATGTCGGAAGTGCGGGGGTCAGCTTTTAATTGGGAACAAACCTCGTAGCCGTTCATCTCCGGCATGAGCACGTCTAGCAAAATCAGATCAGGGGGTGTGCCGCTGCTGGCAAGCTGCAGTGCCCGCTTGCCATTGGTGGCGACGGTAATGGTATACTGATTGCGCAGAAGATCCATCAGGATCATGATGTTTTCAGGGGTATCGTCAACGATCAGAATAGTCTGCCGGGCTTTATCACTGTTCGACATGATCGGTCCCTGTTTGTGTTGTTGATGTGTCATCCAAAATATCACGCACGGTGCGAAGAAGGGTGGCAGGCATGACCGGTTTACTTATGAACGGGAGGCTGTAGTCAACAGCCAGTTTACCACCCCTGATTTCATCAGTGTAGCCGCTGACAAAGCAGGCCTTCATTCCTGGCCGGATGGTGCTGATCTCGTCCCAGGCCCGCTTTCCTGTCATCTTCGGCATGAGGGCATCCATAATTACCAAATCTATCTGGTCTTTATACTTCGTAAAAAGTTCCACCGCCTCGGCTCCGTCATGGGCCTTGATAACCTTGTATCCATTTGATTCTAAAATGTTTGTAGCCAATTCCATCTGTATGCGATCATCTTCCGCCAGAAGAATTGTCTCTTTAGCTCGCATGGCATCTGATTCCGTGAGTTTTTCTGAAAGTTCACTCAGTTTTGACCGTACGGCATCAATATCAAAACAGGCAAGCTGTTGCTGCATCATTTCGTACAGTTGCCAAAGTTCGACGCCACTGATCTGCTCCCCAAGTTTCCTGTTGAGATCTATGGCGCGGGACATGTCGGTGTCAAGGGATGAATCCAAACCGCGAACCAGCTCCAGCAGGCGTTCGCGCCCTCCCTCTCTGGAGAGTGAGGGCTGAGGTTTGGCGGCTGCCGGTTCAGCTGCGACGAACGCGGCATCCATGCCGCTGATAATGAGTTTCAGGGTTTGGGCGTACCTGGCCATTTGTGTTTCCAGTTGGTCATCCAAATTTTTAGAGATAACTTCCTCCAGCACTCTGGCGGCGGCTGAAAGATCGTTGGCACCAAGGATTGCAGCCACTGACTTCATGCTGTGTGCCATCCTGCCGGCAGTTTCCCGGTCTCCGGCCGCAAGGAATGCGCGGATTTCGTCCGGGTCATTACGTTTGGACAGATGAAATTTATGCAGCATATCCAGGTATAATGAACGGTTGCAGTTGCACATTTGCAGGCCGGTTTCGAGGTTGATACCGGGCAGGGAATGCGGCAGGGATACTTTGTCGTTCGTAGGAGGTGGTGGGCAGTGGGGGATATCCTGCCGGGGAGTGATCCACTTGACCAGCAGCCGCTTCAGTTCACTCGAGTTGATCGGTTTTGACATATAGTCGTTCATACCTGCATCCAGGCAACGCTGGCGATCTTGAACCATTGCGTGGGCGGTTACGGCAATAACCGGAATTGTATCAAGCCCCGCCATGCGCCGCAGTCGCCGTGTGGCTTCCAGCCCGTCCAATACCGGCATCTGTACATCCATTAACACGGCATCAAAAGTTTCGTTCCGGAGCTTTTCGAGTGCTTGTTCTCCGTCAACCGCAAGTGTGACAGAAAGTCCCATTGACTTCAGCATCTCGGTGGCTACCTGTTGGTTGAATTCGTTATCCTCTACCAGCAGCACCCGCGCCCCATGAATTGCAGCGAGGTTGCCGGAGACGTCTATGGTTTCTTTGGTTTTATGCGAAGTTTGCGTGTCCTTGCCGAGCGCACCCATGATGCTGTCGAATAGCATCGAAATATTAACCGGCTTGCAGATATAACCGTCCAGCCCCGCTAGACGTGCATGCTCCTTCACTTCGTCTGAACCGTAGGCTGTGGTCATGATGATCTTTGGCTTAGGCGCGATGGCCGGATCGGTTTTGATCATCCGAACCGCCTCAAATCCATCGATCTCTGGCATGGCCCAGTCCATAATCACCAGATCGAATGGGTTGTCTGCGCAAGCCAGCTTCAACTCCGTGATCCCTTGGCTGGCGTTTCCAACCGTAGTCACCCTGTAATTGAGAGACAAAAGCTGTGCGGAAAAAATTTCTCGGGAGCTGTGACTGTCGTCAATCACCAATACCCGTTTGTTTCCCACGCCAGACTCTCTTGGTACAATTTGCTGTGGCAGTAGCGAGCTGATGGTGTACTCAATTACGAAGGTGAACTCACTCCCATTGTCTGGCTCGCTTGAAACACCTATTTCTCCACCCATCATTCGCACCAGCTGGTGACAGATGGCAAGCCCCAGTCCAGTCCCGCCGTATTTGCGAGTCGCGCTGACATCGGCCTGCGTAAAGGGTTTGAAAAGCCGGGATTGTTCGTCTTTTGTCATGCCGATGCCGCTGTCTTTAACACTGAAACTGATGGTAACGCGCTTGCTATCCCTTTGCAGTTGGCGCAAGGAAAGAACTATTCCACCAGACTCGGTAAATTTCACGGCATTGGTGACCAGGTTGAGCAGAACTTGCCCCAGTCTGAGCGCATCCCCCACCAGGGCTGGCGGCAGTTCAGGTGAAACCTCGATCAAAAAGTCCAGTTTCTTTTCCTGGGCGAGTGGGGAAACGATAGAATTAAGTTTACCCAGTACCTCCTCGATCAGAAAATCGCTATGCTCTATTTCCAGCCGACCCGCCTCAATCTTGGAGAAATCCAGAACGTCGTTGATGATCCCCAACAGCGATTCGGCGGCAAAGCCGACCTTGCTTATGTAGTCCCGCTGTTTAGGGGTCAGATCGGTTTGCTTGGCCAAATGTGTCATGCCGATGATGGCATTCATGGGTGTGCGAATCTCGTGGCTCATATTGGCCAGAAAACTCCCTTTGGCCAGGTTGGCCGATTCGGCGGCATCCCGGGCCTGGGCTAGCTGGATGTTGGCGGTTTGAAGTTCTGTCGTACGTTCGATCACCCGTTGCTCCAGCTCCTCGTTCAGCCGCTGTGTTTCGGTGATCATGCCTTCCAGACGGCGCGCCATCGTGTTGAAGGATCTGCTCAGGTGGCCGATTTCATCGTTAGTGTCATCATTTACCGCAGCTGTCAGGTCTCCGCCAGCAATAGCCTGTGACGCCAGTGTCAATCTGTTCAGTCGTTTGGTCAGCAGGTGGCCGATAAAGTATCCGGATACGAGTAGCAGGCCAAGCCCGGCGATAGCGGACAACAGGCTGACTCTCATTACCCGGTCATGTCGTCTGTTAACATTGGCGTGGGAAAAACGGATGGCAATAGTTCCCAGCTCTCCTTCAGCATTGACAAGCTTCTTTTGCCGCCATTCAGCCCCTCCTGGAACAGGCAGGTTGTTAATCGGCATCCCCAGTTCCGATGGGTCGGTGCTGGAGACCACCATCCCACGGTAATCAGCAGCCCTGATATGAAGGATCTCCGGATCCTGGCGCAACTTGTCCAGATACAGTTGCAGAACTTCGTATTCGCTGTTCAAGATGGCGCTACGGCTGATATCTTCCAGAAAGGAGACAAATACCTCTTCTTTTGTAGCCAGCTGTTTTTGCGCCATATCGTGGGACATGGCTATGTTTTGCCAGATAACTATGGCCAGAAGTGTACCCGCGATCAGGGAAATGATTACGGCTATCCGGTATTTGAGGGAGGTGAACATGTTTATTTGATGCCGTAGGTTTTCATCATGGTGCGGACAACGTCATATTCCTTGTCAGTTACTTTGCGGAATGGTTTTTTTTGGCCCTCAACAAACATGCTGCGCAGTTCGGCCTTGACGCCGGCCAAGTCAGTGGTTGTCAGCACCCTGAGCATTGTGTCCCGATCTTTTTGCGGCAGTTCCTTTTTGACTACAAACAGCGGTGGGGGGATCTCAGGAGATTCATGGATCAAGCGGAAGGTCGTCTTGAACTGCATTTCCGCCAGGCGGACAGCGGCAGGTGATACGCCGCAGGCCGCCACGTTGCCGATCATCAACTGTTGCAGGCAGGCCAAGTGCGAAGCCAGGTAAACAAACTTTACATCCGTGTCCAGTGTCAGACCGGATTTTCTAAGGGCCAGTCGGTTCAGAAAGCTGACCGTGGACAGCTTGGGGGGCATGCCCATGCTTTTCCCCTTAAGATCTTTCAGGTCATGGACCAGACTGTCATTTTTTACGACAATATGGCTGCTTAAGATTTCGTAACGGCACGCCAGCGGCAGGAACTCTACAGATTTTGCCAAGCTGGCGTAATCAGTGGGCTGAATAAAGGCGATGTCAAAGTCGCGACTTTTCAGTTCCTCAGTGAATTTATCATAGGAGGGAGCGCTTCTGAGTTTGACCGGCCTTCCCAGTGCCTGGGAAAGTTCGGCTGACAGTGGAGCGAAAATCCCCTCAATGGTGGCGGTCGGTACAAATGGGAACACCCCCATGATGTAAGGCTCTTGGGTGGTCGCAAATTCGGCGCTACTGGTTAATGGTGCGACAAGCAAGGTGAGGCAGATGGCGATGCGGACAATGGCTGTTTTCACGACAAATCACTCCAATCATAGAGGGCATAGACAGTCTACGGCCAGAAATTATGACGGATTATACTGTGTTTTTAATGTTTGTCCAGTTGGGAGTGGATAAATACAATATTTGTTATTGCATGATAGATTTGGGTAGCATCGACGCATCACTGCGCATCTGCATAAAATATATGCAGATGCGCAGGTCTTATAAAAAGCAACCATAAAATATTATTCTGTAATTTCGGCACATTAGCTATTGGCATGCTATGTGCTAAATTTGAGACAGATAAAGTAAAATAAACAGCTAAACCGGCAAAGGCGCCACCATATAAAATTAAATGGTGGCGCCTGTTTATTTTAGAAAGGATGGTGACAAATGAAAATTGCATTTACTACATCAACCGGCGAAATTATCGACCAGCACTTCGGCCAGTGTCAAAGCTTCCATATCTGGGAAGTAGGTCCGGATGAGGCCCTGTTTCTGGAGGCTGTCAGCGTTGGTGAACATGGTGCTGATGAAGAGGATCGCATCTCGGCCCGGGCGCAGCTGCTTTCGGATTGTGCCATAGTTTATACGATGCAGATTGGTGGCCCGGCAGCGGCCAAGCTGGTGGCACAGAAAATTCATCCCATGAAAACAAACACAGAGGTCAGCCTGAAGGAAACCTTGGAGCGATTTCAGGAGGTGCTACGGGGTAATCCGCCACCTTGGTTGAGGAAAGCGATGAGAGGCGAAAAAGGCCATTTTGAATTATGAATGTTGAATTGAATTCAAAACCAAAAATCAAAAACGAGGAGAAAGATCATGGCTTACATTACCGGATTAACACGAGACAAACAGGAGTGGACCCCGCAGTTTATCACCTCCATTGACGAAGAACTCTGCATCGGATGTGGTCGATGCTACAAGGTCTGTGCACACGATGTCCTGGCGTTTGAAGAGCTGGATGGTGATGATTCCGCCAAGATGTACATGCGGGTTGCCAATGCAGGTAATTGCATCGGCTGTCAGGCATGCGATCGGACCTGCTCGAAGAAGTGCTTTGCGTTTGAGCCTGTTGTTGCCTGACCCGGATAAACCGAATAAGTGCGCTCACGAAATTATTTCTGTAATCAAATACAGCAGAAATTATTTCTAGCTTACTAAGAGGGAGGTGCTGTCATGTTGATCGCGGTCGCATCAAAAGATGGCAAGGAGATCAATCAGCACTTCGGTCATGCTGAGCGCTTTCTGATCTACGATATCGAGGATAGCGACGTCAAACTGGTTGATGAGCGGATGGTCGAGCGCTATTGTAGTTTTGATCCTGAACATCCATTACGGGGACATCTACTGCGGAGTATCGCTGCTGCTCTTGCCGGATGCCGTGCGGTTGTGACCGCCCAGATGGGCGAACATCCGAAAGGTGAGCTGGAAAAACTCGGTGTCGAACCGTTTGTGATCAACGGCCCGATCAAGCAGACTCTGCTGGAACTGGCAAAAATTCTGTAAATGGTAAAATAGAAACTGTATTAGCTCTGATCATCTGCCGATCCCTTCTACCTAAGGGAGAAGGTGGCCGAAGGCCGGATGAGGGGGCAGCGCTTATTAGCCACTCTTTCCCCTCACCCTGGCCCTCTCCCTCAGGGAGAGGGGATATTTAAGTCACAACGAGGTGATGACCCGTCATGCATAACGGCTCCTTTAACAACTGCAATCTGCCGCCCTGGGTCATCGCCTCGCGACATTTCAATGACAATCCTCAAAAGCTCGAAATCCAGGGTGTCAAAGAGGGAAACCGCTTTCTTTTTGACAAGCTTGCAACGTTCGAGAGTCATGAAGAGCGTGCCCTTACCTTCAACGATTATATGTCGGTGAAGTTTCAACTGCACCATTGGCAGGATCAGACTGACACTGCAAGAAAAAGCATCAAGAACAGCTATCTCCGTTATCTGCGCGGCTGGATGATGGATTCCAATTCGGTTGAAGGAGCTGTTCTGAAACGCTGGGTGGAGAGCCGTATGGGCATTCTGCCCAGCTTCCACCGTGCCCGTATCAATGGCATTCACAGTGAAGCCTATTTTGATTATTCGGTGGATGTAATGAAGGGGAGTGCCCGCACCAACGCTATTCAATCGCAGCTTGATATCCTCTACGAATATTGCCAGTTCGAGTTATTCCGCAAGTATCCAAAATCCCTGATTATCCCCCTGTATCGCGGTACTTACGACGCCAGTGAGCACGATGTCATCGAACAGATCGACAAGCGCAGTCAGATTGTCCGTCTGAATAATCTTGTGTCTTTTACCTCTGAAGAGGAAAGGGCCTGGGAATTCGGCTCGACGGTCTGGGAGATTCAGGTGCCGCTCTGCAAAGTCTTCTTCTATAATGATCTGCTGCCTGGCAGCATTATGAAAGGTGAAGGGGAGTATCTTGTCATCGGTGGAGAATACCGGGTCCGGAAGATCATGTGTACGGTCGATTAGTGTATGGCAGAACCATATATATTTAGCATCTGGTTTGAACTTGCCAATCTGGTCAGTTGTTCTATATAGTACTTAACAGAATCCTCGATTTCATCGATCCTGACTGTTGAGTTCTACGGAGCGCGCTTTGAACTACCTTATGGGCAGACAGCCAATTCTGAACGGCCTCGAAGAGGTTGTCAGCTATGAGTTGCTCTTCCGCTCACCACAATCAATCTCCTCGGCTAACATACTTAGCTCTTCCAAGGCTACATCCAGCGTTATCCTTAATGTACTCTCCAATTTTGGCGTTCGCGAAATTCTCGGCGGTTACCGTGGTTTCATCAATGTAGATGCCGATATGCTGTTGAATGAAGCCATGGAACTGTTGCCGCCAGACATGATCGGGCTGGAGCTATTGGAAAACATCATAATCACTCCGGAGATTGTGGCCCGTTGCCGGGCACTTAAAGCCAAAGGGTTTGTTTTGGCTCTTGATGACCATCGCTATGATCCGACACATGAGGAACTCTATGCAGGAGTGGTAGAGATCGTCAAAATTGACCTGATTGCGACACCGCTGGAGGAGCTTTACCAAGATGTAGATCAATTACGCCGTTACCCGGTCAAGCTCTTGGCAGAAAAGGTCGATAGCAGGCATGTGTATCTCCGTTGTCGCAAAATGGGGTTTGAACTTTTCCAGGGATACTTTTTTGCCCGTCCGTCACTGATGCAGAAGTCCCGTATGGAAAACTCGGCCGGTAGCTTCTTCAAACTAATGCAGCAATTATCGACCGACGCTGATATTGATGAGATAGAGCAGACCTTTAAACAGAGCCCGGCCCTTACCTACAAACTTCTGTTGCTGGTAAATTCGGTCTCTTGTTCTACGCGCGAGAAAATTCGCACAGTCCTTCACGCAATTACCCAGATCGGTCTGGAGCATCTCCATCGCTGGGTGCAGCTTGCCATATTTGCTGATGATGGCGGTTCAGGACTGAAAAGTGCCCTTCTTGATATGGCTGCAGTCCGGGCGGCATTCATGGAGGAGTTGGCTCGCATCAAGCCGCATAGCCCACAGTTATTGCGCCATGCAAAACCTGAAGAAGCGTTTATGGTTGGCACCCTTTCGATGCTGAAAGACATTTACGATGTTGATTTGAAGGAGATTGTGGCCCAACTGAATTTGTCGGACGAGATCCAGGATGCTCTGCTAAATCGGGGAGGAGATCTGGGAACACTGCTTTGTCTGGCGGAAATGATGGAGTCGATTGAACTTGATGAGGCTGCAGAGTCTCTCGGGAAGCTGGGCATTACGCTTGACACTGTTATTGCCTGTCAGAAAAAGGCTTACAACTGGCGGAACAAGTTGTGAACTCCATATCCCTGTTCTATATCCTATATCGGTAGAGTTACCGTAAAAGTTGTTCCCCCCCCGCTTCTGCTTGTTACAATAATTTTTCCACCCATATTTTCCACCAGATTTTTTGTTACAAACAGTCCTAATCCTGTCCCCTCACCCGGTTTTTTGGTTGTGAAGTAGCGGTCAAAAATCCTGTCGATCGCTTCGGCCGGGATTCCCGGCCCATTGTCGGTAATGTTGAAGCATATGGAGTCGTCTCCAACTGCGGCAGTTTCGACCAGGAGCTTGCCACCGCCATTTTCCATGGCCTGTAGGGCGTTCATAATAATATTGAGTAGAATCTGCTTCAGCAGGTTGGTGTCTAGCCGTATAACCGGCAGTGAGTAGTTGAGCTGTTTAAGGACTATAACTCCTCGTCGTGCGGCTTCATAGTTCAGAAAGTTAAGAATAAAATCGACAGTGAGGTTTAGATCCACATCAACGACGGTTTCATCGTGGCTGCTGAAGTTCAGCAAGCCTTTGGTCAGGTGTGACAGTCGCTGCGCTTCCGAACTGATGCGGGAGATCATTTCCAGCACACTATCCGGAACGCCTTCTTCACGCATGATCATTTGTGATGCCGAAATTATGACAGAAAGTGGGGCATTCAGTTCGTGTACGACTCCCGCAGAAATTTTGCCCAGTTCGGCCATTTTCTCGTTATAGGCCAACTGCCGCAACAGATCTGAGGAGATGATAGCGCCGTCGCTATGTCTGGCGGCCGAATCTTTCATGTGTGCTCCAGATGGTAAAGAAGTCACCTGCGATAGAGCGACTTTCTGTGGTAACAGGCAGATTTTTGCAAGAATCTTACCGAACAGTTATAAAAAGCCTGAATACGCGCCGTCTGTGTATTGTCGGCTGAATATTGAAATCTCAGGATGTGAGGTATAAAGTTAAATCTGCATTTTTTTTGTGCAGGCTGCCTGTTTTACCCGCAAGAATCATGAGTGTTGCGCTGCAATGATCATCGTGTTGAATAAAGGCTCGCTACAGTGCCAAAGAAAATTAAATTAGCCGCTAATCCTTAGAAGATTAGCGGCTAATTGCTACTAAGTTACGTTGTAACAGTTTACATTATATAGGTTACATGTTGTATCCGGATTCAGAATGCTGAGTCTGGTCGAGGCCCATGATTTCATCTTCTTTGTCAACGCGCAGACCCATGGTCTTGTCAAGGATGAAGGCGATTATCAGGGTTACAATGAAGGCGTATGCACCAGCTGCCACGACTGCTATCAACTGGATCATCAGCTGTTTGAAGTTACCTGCGAGCAGGCCGGTGGCGCCGACGGTGGCAAATACACCGGTCATGATCGCTCCAAATGTTCCGCCTATTCCGTGTACGCCAAAGGCATCCAGCGAGTCGTCATATTTCAGTTTTGCTTTCAGCAGGATGCCGCCGTAACAGACAAGGCCGGCCATAATGCCCATCAGCAGGGCTGCGCCAGGCTGTACGAAACCAGCGGCAGGGGTGATGACAACCAGACCGGCTACGACACCGGAACCAAAGCCGAGAGCGGAAGGCTTGCCGGAGTGGATCCATTCAGCGATCATCCAGGAAAGTCCGGCTGCAGCCGGGGCAATGGTGGTGGTGGCAAAGGCCAGACCTGCCAACCCGCCGGCAGCATCAGAAGTGTTGACACCAACTATTGCCGAACCGGCATTAAAACCGAACCAGCCGAACCAGAGCAAGCCGACGCCCAGGAGAGTCAGTGGCAGGTTGTGCGGAGCCATACGCTCATTGGGAAAGCCATGACGCTTGCCGAGGAATATCAGGAAGGCCAACGCTGAAATACCGGATGAAAGATGAACAACAGTACCACCGGCGAAATCGAGTGCACCTTTTTTGAACAGCCAGCCGTCAGTCATCCAGACCCAGTGGGCCAGCGGATCATAGACCAGTGTGGTCCAGAGCAGGACAAATACGCAGTAGGTAGAAAATTTGACGCGCTCGGCCATTGCGCCGGAGATAAGGGCTACGGTGATTATGGCAAACATCGCCTGATACATGGCGAAAACAAGCTCAGGGATTGCGCCCGGTTCCTTGGTGTAGTTCTGGAACAGTGCCCATTCAACGGTGCCGCTGGCGGCATCCTTCATGATGATCAGGCCGTTAAGCATGAACTTGCTGAAGTCGCCGATCAGACCCATGTGTCCCATGTCGGGTCCAAAGGAGAGTGAATAGCCGATAACGGCCCACTGTACGCCAACGATACCCATGGCGACGAAGGAGTGCATAAAGGTCGAGAGAACGTTTTTCTGACGGACCATACCGCCGTAGAACAGCGCCAGACCGGGGATCATCAACAATACCAGGGCTGATGAAACCAGCATCCAGGCGGTGTCACCGGTATTGAGCACCGGTTTGACATCAGGCGGTGTGGCCGGTGCTGCGGCTGCCGGTGCTGCGGCGTCAGCAGGTTTTGCAGCACCTGCTGCGGGAGCTGCCGGAGTAGCTGCCGGGGTTGTAACAGCTGTTGCCGCCGGTGCGGCCTCTTTTGTTTCTTCAGCCATTGCAGCAATCGGAATCAGTCCGGCCAGGATAACAAGCATTATTGAAGCAAGATATAGTTTGAGTTTCATGGTGTTCCTCCTAATTTAGTATGTCGCTACTTTATCTAAATTGCGTCTGTACCATTTTCGCCAGTCCTGATCCTGATTGCTTCTTCAAGAGAGATGATAAAAATCTTGCCGTCACCAATTCGGCCGGTTTTGGCACTGTTTTGGATGGTTTCAACAACCTTAGCTACCAGATCATCGCTAACAGCGATTTCCATCTTGATTTTGGGAATGAAATCCACAACATATTCAGCGCCACGATACAGCTCGGTGTGTCCTTTTTGGCGGCCAAAACCTTTAACTTCACTGACGGTGATCCCTTCGATACCGATGGCATTGAGGGCATCTTTCACTTCGTCAAGCTTGAACGGTTTGATTATTGCTTCGATGAGTTTCATTGTGCGACCTCCTTGTGTGCATTTATGGTTAGACTCCAAAAAGTCGGAGACGGGAGGCACCCCCCACCGCCTCCGAATTACAGGAGGAACAGCTAGGGAAGACTGATATCGATCTGAGTTGTAAAAGTCGGCTTGCCACCGGGGAAAACTCCTCCAACTGTGCTCTGAAAGGGGTTGAAGAAGACTGCCCCTACAATCAGCGATATCTGTTTGGAGAAAGTCCATGAACCACCAACGCTGACCTCGCCGTTTACGTTTTTACCGCTCATGTAATCAACTGCTAACCAAAGCTTGTCGGAAATTTCTGGCATGCTTCGGTCCCAGGAAGCCAGCACGCCGGTATTGGTCTTTTTCCCTAATGTTTTTTCTGCGCCGTTGTAGCCACCAACAGAAAGACGCCCTACAACCGGAAGCGTTTTGGCAACAAGGCCATAGACAATATTCTGTTGGGTTAAATTTGAGGACACGGTGCTTAAGTTGAAACCGCCAACGGCTAATGCAGGCAACTCTTTGATGCCGAACGCGCCTTCCGGGGTGGCCAGCTTGGCGTTAAAGTAGAATGGGTGGTCGTCAACAGCTTTGATGTCCTGTTTGAGGAAATCTACGCCAACCTCGAGTTTCAGGTTCTCAAGTGGAAGTACACCGGCACTCAGGCCGACGTTGTACATATTTGTTCCAGCATCTGGTTGTGAAGAGAATCGCGCGTAGTTGTCAATATCGATGTGAATGTTTTTGAAGTCTTTTGCATCTGTGGAAGGTATCCAGATCTGCGTTGAAGGTGTTGCCATTGCCGAACCACTTGCCATTGCCACGATTGCTGCTGCTACTGCTAACATTTTTACCATTTTCATCATCTTCTCCTTTTCATCGTTGATTTTGAACGGTGATCAGATGAAAACTTCGTTGGTTCCATCGCTGCACGTTCTGTTGAAGTTGACTGTTGTAGGCCACAACATACTTACAATTTTTTTAGGTGCATTGTTTTTCAATGTTTGTTTCAGCAGAGAACGTGCCAATGTTAAAAATACAGTAATTATAGATACTTGCTGTGTGATGCGGTGTTTAACACCGAGAATTAAGATGATCTATACAGCATGCCTGATTATTTTATAGGCACTTATGTACAGTAATTACCTTCAGGCCGTGCCATATTATGGCGCATATTTGAATAAGAGCAATTGACTGGGATGACTTTTTTAAGGTAGGTTTAATTTCGAGCCCTGATAAACAGGATAAGTGCGTTAACGATGTTATTTTCTGCGAAAAAATCGCAAAAAATAACATCTAACTTACTAATTATCCACAAGGAGGGATTGTATGGATAACGTCGCAAAAATCAGTGAAGTGCCGAATTTCGGGAAAAAGGTTGTTTCAGTTTCCGGCAGGGAGATTCTGCTGGTCAACGTTAAAGGTATTGTTTATGCGGTTGAGAACGAGTGTCCACACCAGGGGAGCCCAATGAGCGCCGCTGTAGTCAAGGATGGTTATATCTCCTGTCCGCGACACGGCTATCGTTTCAACCTGGCGGACGGCCGCTGTGCCGAACATCCCGAGTTCGTACTTGCAACCTTTCCGGTCCAGCTGGTCGGGGATGAAATTACCGTTGATATGAGCTGATCCTTGGATCATTTACTGATTGCATTTCTTGTTGTCGGATCCGGCTTGCTGTCACTGATTGCGGCTGGTCATGCGCTGCTGTACAAGCGCGATTCCCGTTCTGCACTGGTCTGGACCAGCTTGAACCTCACCCTGCCGATCATCGGGCCTTTTATGTACTGGTGCCTTGGTATCAACCGTATCTCGCGCCGTGCACGGAGTTGGCACGCTAGCGGTCGGCGCGTCAGTGGCACGTCCATCTACCCCCTCCTTGATACGCACCAGATTGATGCCCTGCTTCCTGCAGCGGCGGCTCACCTTAATGATCTTCGTGTGCTGGGCGACCGTGTCGTCACAACACCTCTGCGGGCTGGTAACCAGATAGATCTTCTTGAAAATGGAGACAACGCCTACCCCGCAATGCTCATGTCCATACGTCTGGCAAAGGAGAGCATCAATCTTACCAGCTATATCTTTGACGCTGATGGAATTGGCACTGATTTTGTCGAAGAACTTGTTGAAGCTGCCGGGCGTGGCGTGGCGGTACGGATTATCATTGATGCCCTCGGCGAAAAATACAGTAAAATATCCCCTGTTAAAGCCTTTAGAGGCTCACATGTCCGGCTGAAACGCTATCTAACGTTGCGGCAAGGTGCCTACATAAATCTTCGCAATCATAGAAAACTGCTGATTGTTGATGGGCGGGAGGCCTTCACTGGTGGCATGAATATCCGTGGGGAACATATCCTGGCCACAACAGATCCAGGCCAGGCACTGCATGATATTCATTTCTCGGTCCGTGGACCGGTCGTTGCCGACCTTCAGCGCTCTTTTCTTGAGGACTGGTTCTTTGTGACCGGAGAGCGCCTCGACGCGCCACTTTTCTTTCCACCAATAGATTTACAGGGAAGTGCAGTTATGCGCTGCATAAGCGATGGCCCGGACAAAGAGTTCCGGAAGCTGGAACAGCTAATCATGGGAGCGCTCTCTTGCGCGGAACGCACTGTCTGCATCATGACTCCATACTTCATTCCGGACCGGTCCATGATTTCGGCTTTGATAACTGCCTCCCTGCGCGGGGTCGATGTTCGCATAATGCTACCAGGCACCAATAATCTTCCTTTCGTACAGTGGGCCGGTCAATCACTATTGTGGGAACTTGTGGCCTGTGGCATCAAGGTTTATTACCAGCCGCCACCATTTGTTCACTCCAAAATCATGCAGATTGATGACGTATGGACTTTGATCGGTTCAGCCAATCTGGACACCCGCAGTCTGCGGCTGAATTTTGAGCTGAACATGACCGTCTTTGATACTGTTTTTGCCTGCAGGGTGAGGTCGCATTTCGAACGTGCAATTATTATGGCTCAGGAAATACCGCTTGAGAAACTGGAGAACAGGCCGTTACTGATAAAACTGCGGGATAGTTTTTGTCACCTTTTTGCACCATACCTGTAAAAAAGACTAAAAGACTATTTTTATCCTATTGACAATAATAATATTGGCTGGTATTACATTATCTATAGATCTTGTACTTTCAACTCAAAGGAGAATTAACTATGTGCCTTACAACTCTTGTAACTCAGCAAGCCCCGGATTTCACAGCCGAGGCTGTTATGCCGGACAACTCTTTTGGCTCGATTACTCTCTCTGCTCTCAAGGGTAAATATGTTGTTCTGTTTTTCTATCCGCTTGACTTCACCTTTGTCTGCCCTTCGGAGATTCTGGCGTTCAACAAAAAAGTAGAAGAGTTCAAAACCAGAAATTGCGAGCTTATAGGGGTTTCTGTTGACTCTAAATTTACCCACTTGGCTTGGAAGAACACTGCCATTGAAAATGGCGGTATCGGGCAGATTCAATATCCGCTTGTCCAGGACCTTAATAAAGAAATAGCTAAATCGTATGGAATTCTCTTCGGAGGTTCAGTCGCCCTGCGTGGTCTGTTCCTGATTGACCCGACCGGCAAGGTACGTCATTGCGTAATCAATGACCTGCCGCTGGGCAGAAATGTTGAGGAAGCTCTGCGTATGGTTGATGCCGTCCAGTTTTCGGATACGCACGGAGAGGTCTGTCCAGCAAACTGGAAACAGGGTGAAGAAGCTATGAAGCCGACCGCTGAGGGTGTTGCTTCATATCTGGCCAAACATTCGAAATAGAGTTTTATTTTGAGCTTGACTTTAAGGTGTCATTTTTTCTACTATGCAATTCAATTGTAAAGGCAATGAAGAGGAGTAGTAATCATTTAAGTGCTTTTCAGAGAGCCGGTGGCTGGTGCGAACCGGTAAGCATTGTGGTGAACTCGCCTTGGAGCCGCTCTGGTGACAGGTAGTCAGAGACGTGAGCCTGCGTTAAAGGTGTATTGAGGCCTGTCGTTTTAAGGCGAATTGGGTGGTACCGCGGATGGTTCAAAACCTCTGCCCCAAATATTGGGGCAGAGGTTTTTTTATTTTATGTGGCTGAAAACAGCCATGCGAGAAAACAGACCGACTCGCAGGACATTGAAAGGGGTGCAGACAATGGCAAAAGCAGCGAAGAAAGATGACCGCAAGATTATTAGAATTTTTGATACGACTCTGAGGGATGGAGAGCAGGCGCCCGGCAACAGTATGAACATTGAGGAAAAACTTCGGCTTGCCAAACAACTGCAAAAGCTGAATGTCGATGTTATCGAGGCCGGTTTCCCGATCGCATCCGATGGGGATTTTGAAGCGGTTAAAAAGATTGCCCAGACAATCAAGGGGCCGGAAATTGCCGGACTGTGCCGTTCAAGTGAAAAAGATATTGATCGCGCCTGGGAAGCTTTGAAATTTGCTGGTGAAAAGGGACGCATCCACACTTTTATTGCAACATCTGACATCCATATGAAATACAAACTGCAGATGGAGCCTGCCAAAGTTCTTGCTTCTGCTGTGAAGGCGGTAAAACGTGCCGCCTCGTATACCCCCAACGTTGAATTTTCCTGTGAGGATGCCGTCCGTACTCGTTTGCCATTCCTTGCCGAAGTTGTCGAGGCGGTCATCGCTGCAGGTGCAACAACTGTCAACATCCCGGATACCGTTGGCTACACGATTCCGTTTGAATACTTCAACATCATCAAATACCTCAAGGACAATGTACCCAATATTGAAAAGGCGATCATTTCGGTGCACTGCCATAACGATCTGGGGCTGTCGGTGGCCAACTCAATAGCTGCAATACAGGCCGGTGCCGGACAGGTAGAGTGCACGATCAACGGCATTGGCGAGCGGGCAGGAAACTGTTCGCTTGAAGAGTTTGTCATGATCCTGAAAACCAGGCGCGATATACTTCCCTTTGCAACTAACATAGTTACCGAGCAGCTTACACCGACCAGTCGTCTGTTAACGACTGTAACCGGCATTGCAGTGCAGCCAAATAAATCCATAGTAGGCGCTAACGCTTTTGCTCACGAAGCCGGCATCCACCAGCACGGCATGATGATGGAAAAAACTACCTACGAAATTATGACCCCTGAATCGGTCGGACTTCTGGCCGGTGCCTTGGTGCTTGGCAAGCATTCCGGTCGTCACGCATTCAAAAAACGCCTGGAAGAGCTTGGTTATGATTTGGAAGATCAAAAGATTAACCGCGCTTTTGATCGCTTCAAAGAGCTGGCAGACCTGAAAAAAGAGGTCTTTGACGAAGATCTTGATGCAATCGTCTCCGATGAGGCTCGTGAAGAGGATATGTATAAACTTGACCATGTCACAGTCACCTGCGGTTCGTTTACTGTGGCAACGGCAACAGTCCAGATGGAAGTTAACGGCGTGACCGTACGTACGGCAGAACTTGGTGATGGGCCGGTAGATTCAGTGTTCAAGGCAATTAAAAAGCTGACCAAGTCAAAGGCAAAACTGACCCAATACAACGTCGGTTCCATTACCGGCGGTACAGATGCGCAGGGTGAGGTTACCGTGAGGGTCAGCGAAGGAACCCATGCAGTTGTAGGCAAGGGAGCTTCGACAGATATTATAGTTGCCTCAGCCAAAGCCTATATCCATGCTCTTAATAGATTGAGCAACAAACAAAAGCGGCTGGCTGACGCTATCTAACGTTTAGTCTCTGCGTGAAAAGCCGGCAATTTGCCGGCTTTTCATTAGTGCCATACGGGACAAAAAAGATAGCTATTATCTTCTTATTGTTGTATTTAAAACGGTATATTTTTTTTGGCTGAGTTGCTAAATTCTAAATTGAAGATAGTATTACTGAATCGTTGTGCTCTCACAATTAAAAGACAGGAGTCACTCCATGAAGAAAACATGTTGCACCATTCTTTGCGCAGCATCACTTTTCACTCTACCCACCGGTGTCATGGCAGCAGATGTAACTGTTGACTCCAGAACTATCCTTGGTATTGGCCAGAGTGATATAGAGGGCGCAAAAAAGGAGACGCTTCTCCCTGCCACCCAATTCCTCGGCTTGACTGCCGCTAAGCTTGGCGATGGCAATCTTTCACTTCACTTCTATGGTTGGGGGCGTGCTGACTTGGCCGGTAATAGCTACAATGACGATAAAACCGCCGGGAATCTCACCTATGGTTACCTCCAGTACCGCCTCAAACAGGCAAACACCACTATCCGTGCAGGAAGATTATTTATTCATGAAGGAGTCGTCAACGAGCATATAGACGGTATCAGCTCTCGTACCGACTTGCCGCTGGGATTGGGCCTGTCCGCTTTCGGAGGGGCAACCGTACATGCAACCAACATTGTTGGTGAAAACAGCGATGGCAGGGGGGACGTAGTTTCCGGTGGCCGCGTCAATTACCGCTATAAAGGTTTACTTGAGGTTGGCTTGTCGGGAGTCTTTGAAAGTGCTGCTCCAACACTTGTTACGCACGTTACAAGAGACTACCGGAGGGTCGGGGGTGATGTCTGGATAACTCCACTCCAAAAGGTCGACATCATCGGGCACAGCAGCTACAACCCTGAAACCAAGCAGTTTGCAGAGCATAGTTATCTGCTAAATATCAAGCTTGTCCCGCGATTGGTACTGACGGGTGAATTCAACCAACAGCATGACCAGAGTTACATCTACCCCTGGACCTCCTTTTCAGCTGCCGTCCTCAATCCCAATGACAAGTCCAGTTCGGCTGGGCTGAGTTTATTGCATGAAGTCAACAAAAACCTTGAAGTAGTCGCCGATTACAAAAAATATACCCGCGAATTTGGGACTGCGAGCCGCTTTGGCGGAGAAGTCAGGGTTAACTATAAAGACAACTCCATTCGCGGCGGCATAGGCTACCATTATCTGAACGCCGGGCAAGGATTCGCTGTCGGAGCCAATCCTACGGCCTCCTACCATGAACTGCGCTGCTATGTCATGCGCGATACCAAGGGTTACTTTGCTGCAATCGACGTCCTTGGCGATTTTTTTAAAAATAGTATTTATGAAGAAAGCCGGGCTTGGGAAGCGACAACCTCGCTTGGTTATCACATCAGTCCTGCCTTGGCATTTTCCGGAGACTTAAGTTATGGCAGGAATCCTCAATTTATCGAAGAAGCCAAAGCTTTGCTCCGCTTGACCTACAACATGACCCACAAAGTTACTGGAGGAAAGAAATGAGAAAAACAATTATTAGGTTTTTACTCCTTGCAGTAGCCGGGCTCGTAGGCATAGTAGTGGCTTCCTGTGCCCAGATGAAAACCGTCCCCGGTCTCCCCTCTTCGCATCCGGAAACACTGGCTGTCGGGCAACAGGTAAATTGCTCCGAATGTCATGAAGACCAGCAAAAAGGAACAATGAAGCCCTTCAATGCATTCAGTCACACACAATCTTTCGTCAAGAACCATCGTTTTTACGCTGCGTCGGATGACCGTCTCTGCTCTACCTGTCATAAAAGCTCCTTCTGCAATGACTGCCACACCAACAAGGTTGAAATGAAGCCATCCACCGTTTATGGTGATCGCCCGGACCGTGAATTCCAGCATCGTGGTAATTTTATGACGTTACACAAGATTGAAGGAAAACTTGATCCGGCCAGCTGCTACCGTTGTCACGGCAGAGCCAATAATGAACGCTGCATAGCATGCCATCGCTGAGGGAGGATCATCCATGAATTACATGATTAAGACGGTTCTTTTCACGGTGTTAACCCTGTCCCTCTTTGCCTGTTCCAAACGTAACGAAAAGGCTACCAGTATTAATCCGGTTACAGGTAAGCACCCGTCAGGATGGACAACAGCGGGCGATGGGGGGCTACACCCTGCGAGATACCAGGCAGGCCCCAGCGCATGTTTTGAATGCCATGGCAAAAATCTGAATGGTGGTATAAGTGGCGTGAGCTGCTTCAGTGCTTCACTCAGCGGTATAAACTGTCACCCGGCAGGTCCGTCGGGCCATCCGGCAGGGTGGTCTGCACCGAATGCCCACGGATCATCAGCCAAAGCCTTGGCAGCGGGTAAAGACGGTATTGCACACTGCCAGGTATGTCATGGCTCAGACTTTGCCGGGGGCAGCGCCAAAAAAACCTGCCTGAACAGTGCCGGGTGTCACGGTGCGGGTGTCATGGCCCCACATTCACCCAAGCCTTGGCGATCGAATATTGGTGGCCGCACTCATACGAACTCTGATGCTAGTAACGCAACCGGTTGCGCCGTCTGCCACAGTGCCGGGGCCAACTCGATTCGGAAACCATCGATCACGCCTCCTGTGGGGACAGCCCCCGGCTGTTTCAACAATACGCTTTGTCATGGAGTAGAAGGGCATGCCACCGGATGGAAGGCATCATTCGAGCATGGTGCGGCCGCCAAGTCAGTATCAGGGGGAGATAATGGCTTCATTGCCTGTACTCAATGTCATGGTGCCGGATATGATGGTGGGTCTGCCGAACAGAGCTGTCTAAATACAGTCGGCTGTCATGGAACTAACGTTGCTGCACCGCATCCGGCCAGTCCGTGGAGATCTACATCAGGTGGTACTTCTCATGTTTCAAGCGATGTCAGCAATGCCGGCCAATGTGCCGTATGCCATACTGGTGGAGCCAACTCGTCGCGGGGGCCGCGGGCTGGCGACAAAATAGGTTTAACCGGCTGTTTCAACAACACTCTTTGCCACGCAGTAACGGGCCATCTTGATGGCTGGAAAGCTCCAAACCAGCACGGTACAGAGGCCAAAAAAGCACCAGCTTCGGATACCGGTTTCTCCTCATGCCAACCATGTCATGGGGCTGCATTCATCAACGGCGCTGCGGTAACCTGCTTTAATAACGCCGCTTGTCACGGTAGTGGTGTTTATGCACCACATTCCAGAAAACCCTGGTTCTCCAGGATAGTCGGCACACCAACACACAGCAGTACTGATACAGCCAACGTTGGAACCTGCGCTATCTGCCATACTGCTGGCGAGAACTCAACGGTCAAACCGCCATTTCCGGCAACGATGACTCTGGCCGGCTGTTTCAATAATACTCTTTGCCATTTCCACCAGATTCCATATGCGCCCTCCGCTACAATTCCACCGTCACTTCATGGAGGTGAAGCAAAGAAAGACTTGACCGTTTGCCAGGCATGCCATGGCGCCACCGGTTCAACTGCATTTAATGGAGTAACTTTGGCTGATGGCACAAAAACAAGTGCCTGTTCCAGCTGCCACACTTTTGCCAAAGCGCATCCAACTGATTGGCAAGGGAGCGGTATCTATTCTCATCGCACAGCTGGAAACAGAGCCAATGCCTGTGTGCTGTGCCATGATGTTAGCCAGGGGCGAGTAAGTCCACTTGCTGCAGCTCCAAGTTGTTTCAGTTTCTCTTTTTCCAATGGACTGAGTCAAACCAGAAGTTGCCATCCTAGTGGGCCAGGTGTTGCGACGCATGGCGTCCCATACAATAACCATAATGCAACAGCCAGGAGCAACTTTTCCTTCTGTCTGGGATGCCATCAGATTGCCGCAAATACTACCAAGCCACCAGGGTGCCAGAACTGTCACATGCTCGACCCGCAGGCAAACCCGAACAATTGTATCTCTTGCCACACAAATCCGCCTAGTGGGGTTACCTATCCCAACAGCGCGGGGTCTCATGCATCGCACATGGCCCTGAATGTCTCAAATACCTGTAGTGAATGTCACAGCGGCCTGGGGCTTGGCACTGTTGACCATCTTGAGCGATCCAGACTTAGGTCAGCTACCGTTCAGGCAAACCCGGTTGTCTTCGGCACGTTGGCAAAAACAGGTGGACTCAGTCCCAGCTATAGCGGAGCTTGTACCAATACCTATTGTCACGGCTCATCACTTGTCGGTGGCATTAACAAAGCTCCGCAATGGGGCCAGACAGGCTATCTGCAGGGTTGCGGTACTTGTCATGGTTTCCCGCCGGCAAACAGCGCACACACCGGCGTCACTTCCGCCACAGCCTGTGTGGTCTGTCATACTCATGTGAACTTGACAAATACAGGTTTCACTGTTCCTACCAAACATATTAACGGCGTTATCGATGTAACAACCGGTATAGCACCACATGCTGTCCCGTACCTAAGCCACACCTTTACTTCCACCTGCCTGGGATGCCATCAGGATGCGGTAACGGGAGCTTCAGTAGTGCCGCCAGGCTGTCAGAATTGCCACCTGACAAGTCCGGTGACGACGCAGAGTGGATGCACGTCCTGTCACGCATCTCCGCCATCCGGGAGCAGTTATCCAAATATTACCGCTGTTCATGGATCGCATGCTAGCTCAACAAAAGTGGCCACCATGACACTTGCCTGTGCCGATTGTCATACAGGTCTTGGTGTCGGCACAGTTGATCACCAGGCCCGGTCCAAAGCCCGCTCCGCTACCGGGCGAGCCAATCCTGTCGCTTTCGGCAGCGGTGCTCTTCTGATAGCTGGTGGCGGAACAGCATCAACGTTCAATGACACCACCGGGCAGTGTTCCAACATTTATTGCCATGGTGCCAAGATGTCAGGCGGCGACATCACCGGGACTAACAGAACCCCCGTCTGGAGCACCACTTTCTTGCCAGGAACTATGTCGGTGTCTGCCTGCAGCACCTGTCATGGTTTTCCGCCTTCTACAGTATCTGGTCATCCGGCAGTTACCATCCCGGCTGGTTTCCCCGGTACGGCGACAATTGGAACCACGTGTAGTTGTCACTCAAACATCAACACGGTCGGTGACAGTTACGCAAACATATTTGTGGACAAGTCAAAACACATCAATGGTCTAGTGGAAGTTTCCAGTGTTGTAGTCCACAGCGTACCTTACCTTACCCATAACGCTACAGCATCGACCTCCTGCTTGTCCGGGGCCGGTGGTTGTCATAGCCTGGGCACAAGCGCTTCACCATATCCTGCTGCTGCAGGAACGGCACCAGACTGCATGTCGTGCCATACTCTTGCCAGCCCGCTGATTGCAGGCAATGGCCTTGGCAACTGCAAGTCATGTCACGGGAGCGGTGGCACCAGCACTGCAGCAGCACCTACAAGCACAACTTGGCCAAATATCAGGGGCAGTAACAGTAATGCCCGGCACCCAAGTCATCAGGGGGCGACATGCGGAACATGCCATCCCAATGTGACCAGTACCGGAAGGTTCACCGGTACTATAGCCGCTGGTACTGTTGCATCCGGTTCCGGTGCCGGAGTAAATCATGGCCCCAACAAAACTATGACAAGCGGTTCCAGCCAGATAAATGTTATCCGGACTACTACTGGTATTGTGCCGAAAACTCCGCGCGGCAGCGGCGCAACATGCACCCACGGCACTATTGTTGTGAGTGGATGCCATAGCGGACCGGGCATAAAGACATGGTAGCGAAATAACTCAACTTCAATACAAAAGAAGGCCGGACAGTGTATAATGTCCGGCCTTCTTTCAGATTTTTTTATCCCATCTTGACCGTCTTGTAGAGAAAATTCTTAAATCGGAACAGCTGTCGTTGCTCCTCCTCTTTCTCTACATCATTTGTCATCGCTTTCAAATAACGCGCCACAGCCGGCATGGTTTTACCAGCCTTAGCCCGTGCGTTCTCAATTACCAGGCGCACCGTTTCGCGTGAAATATCGCTGCGCGAGAACGGCTCATAGACATCTGCCCAGAAATCACCACCGGTAGTGATCTTGTTAATTATTTCACTCGCCAGTCGCTGGTCCAGATCATGGGTAACTGATGGCGGAGTGCGTTCTTCCAGACAACCCGTCCCGGCAATGGCCAGGCTAATTGCTTCACCAGTTATGACGCTTTTTTGTCTAAAAAACAGCGCCCGCAGCAGAATGCTACGCAGTTCCCTGATGTTGCCCTTGTAACTGTGACGCATCAGAATCTCTTTGGCTTCTTTGGACAGGTATGGAGGTGTCTCCCCTGTATCGCCCTCAGCACGGTAGGTGCGGTAGAGTTTCCCCAGAAAATGAACCGAAAGGTCAGGTATATCCTCGCGGCGTTCGTTGAGTGATGGCAGGCGTATCGAAAGCTCGGAAAGCCGGTGGTATAGATCCTCGCGAAAACGACCGGCAGCTATCTCATCGGCCAGATTTTTATTGGTTGCTGCAACAAGCAGAACCCTGCTGTAGCGTTCTGTGTTGTCACCGAGGCGCATGAAACCGCCATTGTCCAGAAAGCGTAGTAGTTGGACCTGCGTTTTGGGGTCGGCGTCACCGATTTCATCCAGAAAGACGATGCCGCCTATGGTTTCCTCCAAAATCCCGCGCCTATCGGTATAAGCTCCTGTAAAAGCGCCTTTTTTGTGACCAAATAGTTCCGAATAGGTCAAGTCGCCGGAATACGCCGCTATATTTGTTTTTTTGACCGGCAATTCACCGCCGGGATTGATATCGCGGCGATACAGCTCATTCATTTTGTTGTAGAGGTTATTAAAAAAGAACTCCTTGCCCGACCCGGTCTGGCCGGTTACCAAAATAGATGGGAGCCCAATTGTTGCTTCCTGCAGAATGTTCTGTGACCAGAAAACAATTCGATTGAAGAGGGGCGGCGATACAGTGTTAATGAAGTCAACAACCTCCTGAGATTTCTGGCTGTTGCCGATGATATTGCCCAGTCGATAGGAGGAAACATGCGGATCCTTATAGGCAACATCAGTTGTGAGCCGGTTTACCTCACCCTGCAGGCGCTCAATGCGCTGTAAATCTGATACGTGACGGGCCGTCAGGGAGCCGATAATTTGCAGGATACGGCGATGCTCTTCACGGAAGTAATCGTACTGGAGCGAGTTGAGGCAAATTACGGCAATGACCTCATCATCACAAATAATCGGAACAGCAATTTCGCTTTTCAGCAGGGTGCTCATGGAACGATGAAAGCCTTCTCCCTGCAGTTCGGATTCAACCCTGGCGGTTATTTTTGGCTGTTTGGTAAAAGCGACATATCCGGTCAGACTTCGCTCATTTTTTGGCAGCTCATTGCCGCCGACCACTAACGGCGGGATATATTTCTTCAGCCACTCCTTGTTCTTTGCGCCGATGATTGTGCCATTCTCGTCCTCCACCACCAGCCATTTTGTGCCGTCTCGTTCGTTCACAACGGCGATGCTGCCGGTGTCAGCACCGATCAGTTCCGTTGCCTTGGAAAGGACCCTGGTTAAGAACGGCTGAAGGCTCTCAGTTCTCTCGTTCAGTAGATCACTTATTTCGGACAGGACGCGGATTTCCAGATGTTCCCCGCCAACCTCGCTTATGACCCTCTCTACCATTTCGGCATGAGTCTGCAGCAACCCCATTTCAAAATCGCTGAACTGGTACAGGTCATGAGAGTAGTAATTAAGTAGACATATTATGCGGCGGGTTTCCTGGTTGAATCTTGGGACTACGTATAGCGAGTGGAGCTCTAGAGATTCGGTTAAAGCGCGTTTCTGCAAATTGTGTTGAGTCAGATCAGGGATGAAAAGCGGCTTTAACAGGCGGTCATCAGTGATAAACCCCTGGTCGTTAATATAGTTGGAAATCAATGACATCCCCTTGCGAAGATCCAGTGCTCCCAGTTGATCATACTTTTTTTTCAGAGTCTCATCTGCCGAGTAGCTGGCAAGGGTTTCCAGGGCTCCCGAGACACCCTCCTGTTGGCTTGGTACAAGTACTGCCGCCAGAGAGACCTTCTCAATAAGTTTAACCGCTGATCTGACCATCATTCCGGCCGCCTCACGCGCCTTGAACTCCTCAAGTCGTCTGGCGAGGCTGACTTGCTGATGATAGATTCTGGCCTGGTCAAGGTGGTCGGCCACAATTGCAGTCAGCTCTGATAACTGCCTTTTTGCACGGCTGCTTAACACCTCGCCAGGGTGGTCCTGGTCGATGCAGAGGACTCCGATTGACTTTCCATGACTGACAATTGGCATGACGTAACTGGAGCGGAGCTTGAAGCGAACTGCAAATTCATGGTCAGGGGAGTTTTTGTCAACTTCGGAGAGCTTGAAATTTGCCGGAATTTGGCTGACAAAGACGCTTGAAACGATAGCTTCAGAAGAAATGATCGGAAAGCTCGTCTCGACAAGTTCTTTATCGAACAGTCCGGTTGCGTGGGCACAGGCAAGAGCCCCGCGTGTCAGGTCTTCGAGATATATACGGACCTGTTCGCAACCCGACAATTGTTTGGTGTTCTCGTCAAGAGCATACAACAGCTCCCCGAGATTTTCTTTTCCGTAAGTAACGATTGCTGCCTGAAAGTCTTTAAGCCTGGATTCGGTGGGCATCATATCTCCTGCCTGTAGTTGATTTACACGTATGAGTATAAATTATACACAGCAGGAATGTAGCGCGAGAGGTATGCTTGGTCAAGGAGGAAATGGAGCTGTATCAGGATTTGAAGTTTAAATGATGGCCGACCGCCATGTTATCCTTTGAGTATGTTTAACATTTTATCGGCAACATCTTTACCGCTGATATTATAGGAACCTTCTGCCAGCTGCTGCCGTATAACATTCAGCCTCTCGCGTCGGGCCTCATCTTCTGCCAGCTGAACGGCTGCCGAAGAAAGGTCAACTTCAACGGCGGATGGGGCAGTTGCGCGTGATCCTAATGCGCCCCCTGATTGAACAGCAGGCTTGACCGCTTCACTGTTTAATAATGCCATGTAATTTGAAACACGATCATCTATTTTCATAACAAACTCCGCAAAACTCTTCTGTTACTTAGGTAGTGGTATGTACATCGGTATAAACTATATGAAACTTTAGTACGTTTATATCCAATTCGGACGCAGTAGAGCAGCCAAAACTCAGCTTAGCCCTTTTCTGATCTCGTACAATCCTGCTATGTTCAGACCGTTTTTTTCGTAATACTCTCGTTCCAGTTCTTCAACATAAAACCGGTCAAGACCTGAGTTTTCAAGAAAATCTTCTCTCAATCCGACGTTACGTTCCGCTATGATCTGTGGCAATAGCGAATGCAGATACATGGCCTCTTTCTTGATAGTAAAGATGGTTTCGTTAAAGAGATGATCCGGGATATCGGCGCTAAGGAGCTTCTTTGTTTTTAGTTCCTCGACAACTTCCCGGCGCAATGCTTCCTGATCAGCCTTTGTGGTGAACTTGGAGTAAAAATTACGGATTCGATCGCGAACATGCTCCAGAAGGACAATTAAAATGCGCTCCTCCTGATCAATTTTGGTCAATTTGAAGTGCAGATCTTCGATCGTTGACCACCGCGTCTCAATCGCTATCAGGCCTTCCATGAGGGTTTTAACCTTGCGACGACCAAAACTTCCAAGATAAGCATTAGCAAACAGCTCCCGTATAAAAAGCTCATGAAAGCAGTCATCATGCAGATTGTCAAAGGCGGCCTTATGCTCCAGCAGCCCGCGCAGCATCTCTTCGTTGATCTTGACGTTTTCCATGAAAGCCAGCTGGCTGACAAGGTTGGAAACAGTGTCAAAACGATCCAGATAGGTGATTACATAGGAGAAGCCGTCAAGTAGAGATGAATCGGCGCCATCCCTGATCTTTTCATCACACTCCTTGCTGGCATCCAACATTAGCTGGTCGTAGGAATGATCCCTGTTTTCCATCGCCCTTTTCTTGCCCTGGATCAGCTTGAGCATATCAGCCCGATCAATACGGCTTTCAATCTCGATCTCCCGAAAAAATATCCCTTCCAATATTTCGCGGGTGGCAGCGATATAGTCAGGCTCCTGATCATTTTTAAGATTACGCCCCTTTTTTAGCATCTCATCCAGAGTATAAAACAGAGCCCCCGGAATTTTGTTGCGGACTGACAACGTTTTCAGGCGCGTCAGGCGGGCATTGTCGAGGTTGTTGATTTCTCCCTTGGCATTGCATGTCAGAAGGATGTTTCGGTATTCGTCTACAATCCGTTTGTTTGCCGGACTGCGGTACATGGCATCTATTCTGATGCGTTCCTGCTGATAACGATCAATTTTATAGGTCGTAGCGACAGTAACCAGGCGAACGTAATCTTCGTCAGATATTTTTTTGTTCTTGAAATAGAAACTTCGAAACAGATCACGGTATTCACGATGATGGCGATGGATTAACTTGACCAAAAACAGCTGGGAGGAGTCATCGCCCAATAACGGGTACAGTTCGGAAATAAGAGCATCGTCACGCTCGTCCCCCACGGCCTCAGAGCGCTTGATACTCTTGCCGAGCCGTTTGACCAGCTCTTCCTGCTGGCTTTTCAGCTTGCGCGACAACAGATTGGAGTGGACAAAAATAAAATAGTTACAGACAGCATTTCCTTCAAAAAAAATATTGTCGTACGTTTCAGAGCCTGAAGTACGATCACTGAAACGGACCGTACCTTCTTCGTTGGAGTGAGCCCCGTACATAACCAGGCGGTTGATAATTTCCGGTTTGGCCAGGTCGGATGCCGGTTGATCCACTCCGAACATATATTCACAAAAATTGCCGCCGTTGCCTTGATAACGGATCCCCTCCGGTGAAATAATCATTTCGTTGCCGGGTGAAAAGATGCGCAGCTGATCCTCTTCCTGGACGATGTTGAAGAAATAGCGCTGGTAGGCATCGTTGCCGACTACCATGACAAAATACTCTGTCTGCTCTCCCATCATGCCGTGCAGCCGAATGTCTTTGTGCATCACCTTCTCCTCAACTTGGAAACTGGGAATTACTGCAGATTGAACTCCATACCGTCGTACGCCAATTCAAATCCTGATGGTAGCTTGTTTCTTTCAGAATATGCGATTTCATGGGTAAGATGGGTCATAATTGTGCGGGTGGCTTTTATCTGTCTGGCGGCAGCAATTGCTCCCGTAATATTGAAATGAAAAGGGTGCTCTGTCCAGCGCAATCCGTCAATTACCATTATTTCCAACCCCTGCAGCAGCTCTAACGACGGTTCCGGAATAGCATTGCAATCGGTCAGGTATGCAAAATCCCCGATACGGTAACCAAACGAGAAGGTTTTGCCATGCAGCAGTGGAATCGGAATGACCGTTTTTCCGAACAGCTCAAACGGGGCAGAGATCTCGTGAGCAGCCAGCAATGGTGTGTAGCCGGAACCTTGATTCTCGTTAAAAATGTAACTGAAGCCGCTAAGCAATGTTTCGAGGGTTGCCCTTGACGCAAAGCAGGGGATAATCTCTTTGTGGAGAAAGTGAAAACCACGCAGGTCATCAATGCCATTGACATGGTCAGCGTGCGCGTGAGTGAAAAGTACGGCATCAATGCGCCGGATATGCTGCCGCAGCGCCTGTTCTCTCAAATCGGTGGATGTATCAATCAGCACGATATGATCGTTATAGCTGATCAGGAGTGATGCGCGTGTACGCTTGTCCTGAGGGTCGCCTGAGCTGCAGACCCTACAGTTACAGCCAACCATCGGCACTCCTGTGGAGGTGCCACACCCTAAAATAGTGATCTTCATACCGGTCAACTTTCTTGTGATTTGCACGAAAATAACAGAATCGTCTCAAGCAGGCAAGGCGGTTCTCGGGCTGGTTATCGTGCCATATCAACAAGCAGGGCAATGTTCAGCCCTATAACAATCAACCCTACAATCCAGAGGACTGTAGCCCCGTAGGGTTTGTTGGCATATTCGCCCATGACTTTTTTTGAAGAGGTCAAAAGTATTAACGGGATTATGGTCAGCGGGAGTTGCATGGATAGGGCTATTTGGCTCCAGAGGATACCTTTAAATGGGTCAGGCAACAGCATAATCGCCGCCAGAGCTCCAAGAAGCGTAATGCCCAGGCCGATACGGGAATGGGGGTCGTTGATGTCAAACGGTTCGATAAAAATGCCGGCAAAAACACTGCCACCAGCCATGGCGGCGGTGACAGACGATGAAAGGCCGGCAAAGAGAAGTCCCAGCGCAAAAACTGCGGCTGAAGCCTTGCCGAAGATCGGCTCGAGTGTTACGGTAACCTGCGGCAGTTCATTTACGACGATCCCGTTTTTATAGAATACGGCAGCGGCCACGATGATCATGGCGCTGTTAATCGCCCAACCGGCCCCCATCCCGGTCAATGTGTCCAGGAACTCGTATTTTAGCTGTTTTTCTATGACGTCGGCCCCCTGCGCATTCCACTGGCGGCTCTGGATGACTTCAGAATGCAGGAAAATATTGTGCGGCATGACAACAGCACCCAGTACCCCCATGATGACGGTCAGGGCCCCGAGTGGGAAGGTTGGCGTTACCCAGCCGACAGCAGTCTGGGCCCACGAAACGTCGGCAAGCCAGATCTCGAAGACGAAGGCCATCCCTATCAGCGAGACAAAGCCCATGATCCATTTTTCCAGGCGCTGATAGTTTTTTGAAAAGAGCATCCAGGCGGAGAAGCCTGCCGATAAAACAGCTCCGGCCACAAGGGGCAGGCCGGTTAGCATATTAAGGCCGATAGCCCCCCCCAGAAGTTCCGCCAGAGCGGTGGCAACGCAGGCAATCATGGCACTTCCGAGCATCAAGACGCGCAGCCACGGTTTGAAATATTTGGATGCAGCTTCCGATAGGCATAGCCCGGTAACAATACCGAGGTGGGCTGCGTTATGCTGGACAACTATAAGGATGATTGTTGAGAGTGAAACGACCCAGAGCAGTTTGTAGCCGAATTGCGAGCCTGCCGCCACGTTGGTGACCCAGTTGCCGGGATCTATAAAGCCGACCGTGACAAAGAAACCGGGGCCGATATAGCGGAACAGTTCCAGCGATGCCAAGCGTGACGCCTGTTTGCCGATGTGAGAGAACCAGTTCATGGAGTTGTCGCTGACTCTTCCTGTTCGTCGTTTATATACTGCAACGAGTATTTTATATAGTTGCCGGGTGATTTCTTCAGCCATGCCACTTCATCCTGGGTCAGGTCGCGTTTATATTTGGCCGGTGCCCCGACCCAAAGGGTGTTGGGTGGTATTATTGTACCTTCAGTTACTAGCGCCCGAGCCCCTATCAGTGCACCTTCACCGACGACGGCATGATCCATCACCATGGCCTGCATCCCGATGAAACAGCCGCTTTGAAGGGTGCAGCCGTGCAGGGTGACAGAATGGCCGATAGTAACATCATCACCGATGATCAGCGGCGCACCGGGGTCGTCGGCATGTTTTTTGTGGGTGACATGCAGCATGGAAAGATCCTGCACATTGCTGCGGGCGCCGATGCGGATATGGTTGACGTCACCGCGAACCACGCAGTTGTACCAGACACTGGCTTGCTCCCCGATCTCAACATCGCCTATGATGACAGCGGTTTCGGCGATAAAGGCGGTCGGGGCGATGGTGGGGTGGATACCCTGAAAAGGTTTGATCATGATAGAATTCCCTCAAAAGAAATGGTTGCAGCGGATCAGAGTATAACCGCTAGGCAATGACTTGGCAATCGCGCTGTTTCCACGGGGAAAGGAAGATTAAACTACTTGTTGCCATGCTCTATTTTTGCTATATTACTGGACTATTTTAACCAGCAAGGGGATTACGCACGATGAAATTTACAAAGATGCAGGGTGCCGGAAATGATTATGTCTATGTCAACTGTTTTGAGGAGACGGTGGGTAACCCACAGCAGACCGCCATACAGGTTTCAAACCGCAATTTTGGGATCGGTTCGGATGGATTGATTCTGATTATGCCGTCGGATGTTGCTGATGTAAGGATGCGGATGTTCAACTCCGATGGTTCCGAGTCGGAGATGTGCGGCAACGGCATCCGTTGTGTAGCCAAATATGCTTACGATCATGGTATTGTAACAAAAACGGAAATTACTGCCGAGACCGGTGCCGGTATCCTGACACTGCAGCTGGTTCACGGCACAGACGGTAAAATCGCAAAAGTCAGGGTAAATATGGGGCCGCCACGCTTGACGCGTGCCGAAATCCCGATGACTGGCGATCCTTCCGCAAAAGTGGTCGCTGAAGAGCTGACGGTTCTGGATCGCACCTTTAAAATTACCTGTGCTTCAATGGGTAATCCGCACTGTGTTATCTTTGTCGATGACGTTGCCAATTTTCCTGTCACAACCTATGGCCCTTTGATTGAAAATAACGAGATGTTTCCGCGTCGTACCAACGTAGAGTTTATCCAGATTATTTCACGGACGGAAATTCGTCAGCGTACCTGGGAGAGGGGCGCCGGTGAGACCCTGGCCTGCGGCACCGGTTCCAGTGCTGTCACAGCGGCCTGTGTATTGAATGGGCTGACGGAGAAAAAGATCCTCAATCATCTGTCCGGCGGCGACCTTGAAATGGAATGGGCTGAAGACGGCAACATTTACATGACCGGCCCGGCGGTAGAGGTATTCAGCGGAGAAATCATACTGTAATGTTTCGTGCCGTTAACATCATAAATATTCTTCTCGGAATCTTCATTATTGCCCTGCTGGCCGGGATTTTTACCGAGCGGCTGTCAGCCCGACTCGGGAAAGCGTTTCTCCCTAAAAGTGGTGCTGCATCGAACATTTCTGCATCTACCCCGTCGCGTACTGAAGATCTTTCCTTCTATGCCCCGATCCTGACTAGCGGCCTGTTCGGCAAGGCGACTTTAGGGCAACTTACACCGATCACAAATGCTTCGGCATCGGCACAGGTTGCACCGGTGACTGCCCCGACTGAACTTCTGCTGCTTGGCACCGCTGTCGGATCATTCCGGGAAACATTTGCTCTGGTTCGACATACAACCAAGCAGGAAGAACGTGTTTTCAGGCTGGGAGATATGGTCTTTGATGCCGGACGTCTGGCTGAAGTTGGCAAGGAGAGAGCCTTCATAGTCATCAATAATAAAAAAGTCGAACTGCTGACCCCCATGACGCCGCCTGCATCGCCACAGACCAACCCGGTAACAACCGGAGCAGCTAATAAGGTCACAGCGGTTGCCAACACGGGAGCTGGCAGTTATGTCATCGATCAGCGAGCTCTGAACGCTACACTGGATAATCCGGCTCAGGCGATGAGTGACGCCCGTCTTCTCCCTAGTCAGAAGGATGGCAAGGTTGAAGGATTCAGGGCCTCAGAGGTCAAGCCAAGCGGGCTTTTTGCTATGATAGGCATTAAAAACGGCGACGTATTGTTGCGGTTGAATGATTTTCCAATGGATTCCCCGGATAAGGCGCTGCAGTCATTCATCGCCCTTAAGGGGCAGAGCCGGTTGAAGCTCGACATTATACGTGATGGACAGCCGCAGACTTTCAATTACGATATAAGATAACTTCCCCCTCCCTTCGACTCCTCTCAGGGGACGGGAAGCAGTAACATGGAGGCATACTTGATACGATATTTACGACAGACACTTTGTAGCATTATTCTTATGGGAGTGCTATTTGCGACCGCGGCTTTGGCAGCCGGCAGCAAAGGGGTAGTACTGAACTTCAATGAAGTGGATATATCCACCATGGTGAAGTTCATTAGTGACCTGACCGGCAAAAACTTTATCCTTGATGATCGCGTCAAGGGGAAGATATCGGTTTACTCCCCCAGCAAGCTCTCCACTGAAGAAGCGTATAACGTTTTTACCTCCGTGCTGGAGCTGAAGGGTTTTACTGTAGTGCAGAGCGGCAAGGTTGCCAAAATAGTCCCATCAGCATCTGCCAAGCAATCCGGTTTCAAGCTGTTGCCACAGGGGGAACAGGCTCCGGTTAACGAGAGTTATGTTGCCCAGGTAACCAAGCTCGAATATATCACTGCCCAGGAAGCGGTGACTTTTCTGCAGCCGATGATTTCCAAGGATGGGCACCTCTCCGCTTTTGGTCCCGGTAATCTGCTCCTGATGGTTGATTCGTCCATCAACATTCGCAAGCTGCACGGAATTCTGCAGACAATCGATACTGAGCGCACCCGTGAAGGGCTTGAGATCATCTATCTAAAGAATGCTTCGGCCGAAAGTGTTGCGACCACCGTTAAGCAATGGCTGACTGGTTCTGATGTTAAAACTGCTGCGCCGACCGCTGCTACCGGCGGGGGTAGTACGACAAGCGTTCTGGCGGATCAGCGTCTGAATGCCCTGCTGATTTTTGGTAACGAAACAACCAAGAAAGCGATACGCGAACTCGTCGAAAAACTGGATGTCACCCCGCCTGAAGCAAGCAGCAAGGTCAACGTTTATTATCTCGAAAACACTGACGCAGGCGAGATGGCAAAAGTCCTGGACGGAGTTGTAAAAGGGATCTCTGCCCAAGCGACTGGCCAGCCGGCTGCCGGTGCACCTCAGACATCTGCGTTTGAAAGCGGCAAAGTAACCATTACTCCTGACAAAGCTTCCAATTCTCTCGTCATAATGGCCTCTCCCAACGATTATGCCAATCTTGTCCAGGTCATTAAAAAGCTCGACCGCCGCAGCAAACAGGTGTTTGTACAGGTGCTGATTGCCGAGGTTTCACTCGACAAATCGAACGAAATCGGGGTGCAGATCGGGGCGATAGGCGGGGGGACGCCGAATAGCAATCTTACTATTGCCGGTTTGTACGATCCTCTTGGGACACTCGGTGCTATCGGTAGTGTTATTGCTTCAGGTGGCTCTTTATCCCCCAGCATCACCGCCAGTCCGCTCAATTTAACGGCTGTGCTCAAGGCGCTCGATAAAAAGGGTCTGTTGAATATTCTATCTACCCCCAATATTTTGACATCCGACAACAAAGAGGCTGAAATTAACGTTGGTGAAAACGTGCCATTCCAGGGGTCGGCAACACAGAGCACTATCGGGACCACGACATCAGTTGAGCGGAAGGATATAGGCATAAATCTTAAAATCAAACCTCAGATCAGCGAAGGTGATTATATCCGCATGGACATCAACCAGGAAATTTCGGCTGTAAAGGATAGCAAAGGGCAGGCGATCGACCTGATCACAACCAAGCGTTCGGCCAAGACCAGCGTTGTTGTAAAAGACAAAGAGACTGTTGCTATAGGTGGACTGATCCAGGACACCGAAGAGGAAACTATCAGCAAGGTCCCGCTGCTGGGAGATATTCCGTTGCTTGGTTGGCTCTTCAAGTCGAAATCAAAAACGCGTAAGAAAACCAACCTGATGATCTTGCTGACGCCACACATAGTAAAGGATGGTGCTGATCTGGCGGAAATGACTCGAAGCCAGCGCCAGTCGTTTGGTGAATCGGCAAAGAAGAGCGAACCGGTCGACGTTCAAAAAGAGATTTCCGGCAAATGAGCACCAGTACCGTGAGCATTCCTGATGAGTTAATAGCCGTTGCCGGTAGGCTGGGGATAAGCTATCAGCTTGAAATTCAGGCTGACCAGGTCGATTCCGCTCTTTTAAATCGTCTCCCCCTGACATTTGCCCGTGCCAACTCCATTTTGCCGCTCTGCGAAGTTGATGGCGTTATCAAGGTTGCCGTTTCCAGCGCTGCCGGAATGCTGCAGCTTGACGAACTGCGCCTGCTGTTCGGCAAGCAGATCGAAGCGGTATTGGTGCCAGCTACGCTGTTGGCTGATGTGATTAACCATGTCTACGCCGGTGCATCAGGGACAGCTCTTGATGTGTTGCAGGAGTTGCAGGGGGAAGACCTCTCAACTGTAGCCACAGAGCTTAATAACCCCACGGACCTGCTTGATCTGTCCGATGAAGCTCCGGTTATCCGCCTGCTGAACTCGATTCTCTCGGAAGCTGTCAAAGAGAGGGTCAGCGATGTGCATATCGAACCGTATGAGCGGGATCTTCTGGTACGCTTTCGCATCGACGGTATCCTCTACGAAAAACTATCCCCCCCTAAAATTATCCAGGACGCGCTGGTTTCGCGCATAAAGATCATGGCTGGTCTCAACATCGCCGAAAAACGCCTCCCGCAAGATGGCCGTATTCGTGTGCGGGTTGCCGGCCGCGATGTAGATATCCGCGTCTCGATTATTCCGACCTACTATGGCGAACGTGCCGTGCTCCGTTTGCTGGACAAGAAGAAAGGCATTCTCTCCCTTTCTGATATCGGTCTTGGCGAACATGGTGTCCGTACATTGGAGCGGATGCTGGACCGGACAAGCGGCATTATCCTCGTGACCGGACCGACCGGCAGCGGTAAATCTACAACGCTCTACGCTGCGCTGAACAAGGTTAATTCCAGTGAAAAAAACATCATCACCATTGAAGACCCGATCGAGTACCAGATCAGGGGAATCGGCCAGATTCAGGTCAACCCGAAGATAGATCTGACCTTCGCCGGTGGTCTCCGTTCAATTCTGCGTCAGGACCCTGACATAATTATGGTCGGTGAAATCCGTGATGCCGAAACGGCTGAAATAGCCATACAGGCCAGCTTGACCGGGCATCTGGTGCTTTCAACACTGCACACAAACGATGCTGCCACTGCCGTGACCCGCCTCGTGGATATGGGAATCGAGCCGTTCATGATCGCTTCCTCTCTGTCAGCCGTTGTTGCCCAGCGGCTGGTGCGGGTAATCTGCCCGCATTGCCGCGAAGAGTACCGTCCGGTAGAGCAGTATGCCGGTGTTACCCTCCCGGAAAGGCTGTATCGTGGCCGTGGCTGTGATGCCTGCTTCGGCCTCGGCACACTGGGACGAACCGCCATCTATGAAATCATGCCGATTGATCAGGAGCTCTGCTCGATGATTATCCGCCGCAGTCACGCCGGAGAGATCAAGGAATATGCTGTTGCGCATGGCATGAAGACCCTGCGTGATGACGGCATTGCCCGCGCTGCCGCCGGGATCACCACCATCGAAGAGGTTCTGCGCGTTACTCAGGACGATTATGCCGACGTTCCGCTATAAAGCCTACAGCACAACCGGCTCTTCAGTTTCCGGCACTGTCGAGGCCGATTCTGAACGGCAGGCGATGCAACAGCTTAAAGCGAAGGGGCTTCTGCCGCGCGAAGTGGTGGAAGAGGGTGGAGCCCAGGATCGTTCCGGTTCATTTTCCTTCCGCCGTGGTGTCCCGGCCGATGAACTTTCACTCTTTACCCGTCGCCTTGCCACTCTTGTCGCATCATCCATACCGCTCTTCGAAGCGATGGGTTCGCTCTGCGAGCAGGAGGAAAACGGCCCTCTCCGTCAGGCCCTGGTGCGGGTAAAAGAGCGCATTGCCGAAGGGGCGTCCCTGTCTCGGGCGCTGTCGGCCGAACCGGATATCTTTGGCGAAAGCTATGTCAGCATGGTGGCGGCTGGTGAAGCTGGTGGCGCTCTTGATGCCGTGCTAGAGCGGTTGGCAGATTTTCTGGAGGAGCAGGAACAGGTGCGGAGCAAGGTAACATCCGCCCTGGCCTACCCGATCCTGATGGTATTCGTTGGGGGAGGAGTGATGCTCTTCCTGCTGACGGTCGTCATTCCCCGCATTGTGACAATTTTCGAAGACAGCAAAGCCTCCCTCCCGCTGATCACGATCATCCTGATAAAAGTCAGTCATTTCCTGCAAGGGTACTGGTGGATCCCCACAGCCCTGATTATCGCCTCGGTTCCACTTTATCGCAAAGCCATTAAGCGCGACGACCTGCGCCTGAAGCGCGATAGTCTGTTGCTCCGAATTCCTATGGCCGGTGGGATGTTGCAACGCCTTATTCTCTCCCGCTTTGCCCGTGTTCTGGGGCTGCTCCTTTCCAGCGGGGTGCCGATTATGAAGGCTTTGGAAATCACCGGTGAAGTCGTTGTCAACCGGGTCTACCGCTCTTATCTCCATGGCGTCATGGAGGATGTTGCTCAGGGGGGGAGCCTGTCAGGAAGCTTGAAGAAGAGCCAGCTTTTTCCACCTCTTCTGGTACACTTGGTAGGGGTTGGAGAGAAAAGTGGCAACCTGGAAGGTATGCTGGTAAAGGCCGGTGTCGCCTATGAACGGGAGTTCAGCTCCCGTTTAACAAAGTTGATGGGGCTGATGGAGCCGCTGCTGGTTCTGGCAATGGGCGTAGCGGTCGGCATCGTGGTGTTGGCGGTATTGCTGCCGATTTTCGAATTGAATCAGTTGATCAAGTAGGAGGATTCCCATGGACTTCACCAAAATGCTGCACAAATTCACTGTCGTTCCATCCCTGACTGACGAATTGGCCGCGCTGCAACGGGTTGCGTACAACCTCTGGTGGTGTTGGGAGCCGGATGCTACCAATCTTTTTCGGCGGCTGGACCCGGATCTCTGGAAATCTACTCGCCACAACCCGGTGGAAATGCTTGGAATTCTGCAGCAGACGACGCTGGAAGCGCTCAAAAGTGACGAAGGTTTCATGGCGCATCTCAAGCTGGTGGATGAAAAGCTGAGTGGTTATCTCGAGGCAAAAACCTGGTTTCAAAAAACGTGTGATGGCGCTTCAGCCATGAAGATTGCTTATTTCTCGATGGAGTTTGGTCTGCATGAGTCACTACCTATCTATTCCGGCGGCCTCGGTATTTTAGCCGGCGATCATCTCAAATCGGCTTCAGACCTGGGGTTGCCCCTGGTCGGGGTCGGCCTGCTTTACAGACAGGGGTATTTCCGCCAGTACCTTAATAACGAGGGGTGGCAGCAGGAATATTACCCGGAGAATGACTTTTATAATTTGCCGTTGACCCTTGAGCGTGACGAAAACGGCGTGCCACTAACCTTTGCGCTGGAGTTTGGTCCGCGCAAGTTCAAGGTCCACATCTGGCGGGTTCAGGTCGGGCGTGTACCGCTCTATCTGCTTGATACCAACCTGGAGGAGAACAGCCCGGAAGATCGTTTGATCACGGCCCAGCTCTATTTTGGCGATAAAGAGATGCGCATGATCCAGGAAATACTGCTCGGTATCGGTGGTATCAGGGCTCTGCGAACTTTGGGCATTATCCCTAACGTCTGCCATATGAACGAGGGGCATGCCGCTTTTCTGGCGCTGGAACGTATTCGCCTGTTGATGGAGAAACGTGGTATCCGCTTCAATGAGGCCCGCGAGATCGTCAAAGCCGGCAATATTTTTACGACACATACCCCGGTTGAGGCTGGCATCGACCACTTTGCACCGGAGCTATTGGATAAATATTTCCCCAGCTATTTCACGTCGCTTGGGATCAGCCATGATGAGTTCGTCGGCCTGGGACGCCAGAACCCGAAAAACCGGCAGGAATCTTTTTGCATGGCGGTGCTGGCACTCAAGCTGGCCGGGCATGCCAATGGTGTCAGCCAGCTACATGGCGAGGTTTCGCGCAATATGTGGAAGAACCTCTGGCCTGAATTGCCGGTTGAGCAACTGCCGTTGGCTTCGGTCACCAATGGCGTTCATAGCCGCACCTGGATGTCGAACCATATGGCCAGTCTGTTGATACGTTATCTGGGAACCCGCTGGCTGGAGGATCCGACCGACCATGCCGTCTGGCGCCGGATCACCAAAATCCCGGATGCAGAACTATGGCGGGCCCGCCAAAGCTGCCGTGAGAAGCTGGTTGACTTTGCCCGCAAGCGGCTAAAAGAGCAGCTGATCAAGGTTGGCGCAACGACCAAGGAAATTGCTACGGCTGAGGAGGTTTTCGATCCGGAGGTGCTGACAATCGGCTTTGCTCGTCGTTTTGCTACTTATAAGCGTGGTACCCTGTTGTTGCGTGATCTTGATCGTCTGGCACGTATAGTCAATAATCCGACAATGCCGGTGCAGTTTGTCTTTGCCGGCAAAGCGCACCCACAGGATCAGGAGGGTAAAGAACTGATTCGCCAGATTGTTCAGGCCGCTCATCAGGAACGATTCCGCCACCGTATTGTCTTTATCGAGGATTACGATATGGAGGTTGCCCGTCATCTGGTACAGGGAGTTGATGTCTGGCTCAATACACCCCTCCGGCCGATGGAAGCGAGCGGTACCAGCGGTATGAAGGTTGCTTTCAACGGCGGCCTCAATCTAAGCGTTCTGGACGGCTGGTGGTGTGAAGGATATCAGGGGAACAACGGTTGGGCGATCGGTAAGGGTGAAGTTTACGATGACCTGGAATATCAGAACCAGGTCGAAGGGCGTGCGCTGTACGATCTTCTGGAAAAAGAGGTAATTCCGCATTTCTATGAACAGGGGAGTGACGGCGTTCCGCGCTCATGGATTGCCACCATGAAAGCCTCCATGCAGAGCCTTTGTCCGGTTTTTTCAACCGATCGCATGGTGCAGGAGTATGCGGGGCATGCCTACATCCCATCGTATACTCAGTGGAAACGTTTAGTTGATGATGGTTTGGCACTGGCGCTTGATCTGGCGCGCTGGAAAGAGGGCATTTTCAAAGCCTGGCCGCAGGTACGTATCGAGCAGGCCGAGGCACAGGCGGCAGATGCTGTTGCGGTCGGCAGTCTGGTTCCTATTTCCGCCCGGATAGCGCTTGGGAATATTCCTATTGCCCACGTATCGATTGAGGGGTATTTCGGGGTACTGGATTCTACCGGCAATATTCAAGGTGGAGAAACCGTAGCCATGGATATGAAGAACGATTTCGGCGGGGGCGTTTATCAATTCAGTGGACTCTTTGAATGTCGTTTCTGCGGTCGGCATGGTTTTATGTTGCGGATTATTCCGCACCACCCGATTCTCGGTAACATTTATGAGCCCGGTTATTTAATCTGGGGATAGTATGGCTATAACAGCGGACATCCAGCAGCAGGTTTTTGATTTGCTTTCTCGCGCTTCCAACATCTCTTTTGTCACTGCTGATGAGGGTGTGGGCAGTGTGAGTCTGCTGGCTCCCGGTCAACGGGTCAGCGCAGAAGTCCTGTCTACAATGTCCAATAATCGTGTTCAGGTCCGGGTCGGTAACGAACGGTTTAACCTTGATCTGCCAATGGCTGTTCGCACCGGGCAGACCCTGGAGATGACTTTTGTCTCCGCAGATCCGCGTTCGACGTTTGCCATCGCCCGCCAAGCCGGTATCGCTCCTCCGGTAAGCCTTTCCGACGCCTCCCGCCTGCTGAGCCTTCTGGTTTCAAACGAGCAGATAGTTGATCCCAAATTTCGCTCGTCGCTCAATAGTATCGGCGATATGTTGCGACGTTCCTCCGGCGAAACCGGTGTGTTGGCTAATCTGATGGACGAGGCCTTGACATACGGGATTCTGCGAGAGGGAGTAAAGGCCGCACCCCGGACACCTGGCGATTCCATGCATGATGCGGGGGATCAGAGTGGTACGCAGTTTCAGCACAATATGCCAAGGTTGACTCCGGAGCAGGTCAGGCTGGCTACTTTTGAAACCAACGCCGCCCAGATCCTGCGAACTATAGCTCAAAATTCACGTTTTATTCTGGTCGAGGCCGCCAATCAGCCGGTGGCACCTCTGCCGTTCCTGCCTGGCGAAGAGGTTGAAGCTGTTGTGGTCGGCACTTTGCCGGGTGGCAGGGTATTTCTTCAGGTCGCCGGCACGCCAGTAGAGATGGTTCTGCCTCGGACAGTCCAAAATGGTGATATCCTTCGGCTGACATACATATCGTCACAGCCGAAGCCGACCTTTGCTCTTCCACGCATTATGCCCGATAGCACGTCAGGTGTTCTGAGCGAAGCAGGCCGCTGGCTTAGTGTGCTGGAGCATAGTGAGGGTGGTGTGTCCAGTCAGCAGATGTACGTGTTGGATCGATTGAATACCGTATTAAAAAGTCTTCCGCCAGATTCACCTGCTTTTACGGCCATTCTGGATGAGGCGATCACCTACCAGACGGTCAGGGGCGGACAGAACTCTTCGGAACAATTTGCTGCGTTGCAAGCTTCGCTTATGTCAGCCCGCCAGGCTCCCGAGGCCGCAGGCAACGGCATCGTGTTGAGCGATGACATGGCCAAACTACTTCAAGCCGTGATCAAGGGCAATCGTCTTGCACTACTTGAGGCTCTCAATCAGCAGGCAATGCCGACCGGTTTTGCGCCGGGACAGCAGCTTAAAGGCGAGATTCTGGCAGCTTTGGGGGGTGGACGCTTCATGGTCATGGTTGCTGGCCAGAACCTCGAATTCATGTTGCCGAAGGGGATTTCTCGTGGTGACTTTATTAACCTGTTTTTCATAACCGAAGAACCGCGTCAGACCTTTCTGATGGCACGCTTCGGCCGACCGGGAGATTCGCAGGTCAGTGACACCGGTCGCTGGTTGAGCGGTTTATTGGGCGAAGCATCAGGTCAGCTGCCGCCTCAGGCAACACTTGGTATTCTCCGGACACTTCTAACCGGGCCGACAGCTGATGCATCTCTGCTCAGTCGGGTGTTGCAGCAGGGTCTTCGTGAAAGCGGCCTGTTTTATGAGTCTCATATTGCCAGCTGGTTTGGTGGAGATTATTTGTTGGAAGAAATCCTCAAAGAGCCCCAGGGACGCTTGTCACCTCGCCTGTCGCAGAGTGTAGAGCAGTCGGGTATCCCTGCCGAGGAACTTGCACGGGCCGGGGTCAGGACCGGCTCGACTGAAATAATGGAGGCGCTCTTTAAAAAAGCGGGTACCAGCATGGCGCATGAAGGAATAGCTGATCAGCGCTCTCTGCCGATCATCAGTGAACAGCTCTCTGCATTGCAGAACGGTCAGTTGTTATTTAGAGGTGATCTCTTCCCTGGTCAGCGGCTGGAGTGGACAGTTGCCGAGCGTGATGCGGGGCGTAACCTGTCTGGCGGTCGCGAGCGGAGCTGGGAGACCAGCGTAACAATCAACTTGCCGAGATTGGGGGCGATTACAGCTATGCTCAATCTTGATGGTAAGCGAGTTGCGGTTAAAATCAGTGCTGAAACCAGTACTACTGTTCCGATCCTTGAAGCGGGCAGAGCACGGCTGACTGAACAGATGGAGGGCGCAGGACTCGACCCGTCAGAGATGAGTATAAGCCATGAAGCAGCGTGACGATGACGAACGTCGTGCGGCGGCACTTTCCTATAAACAGGGATACTATGCACCTGTTGTAGTTGCCAGTGGAAAGGGGGTTGTCGCAGAAGCGATAATTGCCTGTGCCCATGAAGCCGGCGTTTATGTCCATGAATCACCGGAGCTGGTCAGGTTGTTGATGCAGGTTGATAATGATCAATTCATCCCACCCGAGCTGTATCGAGCGGTTGCGGAGGTGCTGGTATGGCTGCAGTGGATGGAGAGTCGGCAAAAATAAATCAAAAAGTAAGGAGGGACGATGCAGATAAAGTTTGGTACTGATGGATGGCGGGGAGTTATTGCCCGGGATTTTACCTTTGAAAATCTTTCAATGGTGGCGCAGGCCACTATGGATTATTTGAACCGCGAAGGTTTGGGGAATAAAGGGCTGGTCATCGGCTATGATCGGCGTTTTCTGTCTCGAGATTTTGCACGGCGGGTGGCAGAGGTTGCGGCGGGCAACGGCATTAACGTGCGTTTAACGGAGGATTACTCCCCGACGCCTGCCGTTTCATGGGCCGTACGAGAGAGCGGCGCCGGTGCCGGTGTGATGATCACCGCCAGTCATAATCCACCAGAATATAACGGCTTTAAGGTCAAAGAAGCGTTTGGTGGTTCCGCTCTTCCTGTGACAACCAGAATTCTTGAAGAGATAGTTGCGTATAATCAGGATAATAATCGTCGCGTCATATCTGTCCCATATGACGAAGCCTTGAAAAGGGGAACAATTGAGCTTTTTGATCCCTGTGAAGGATATTTCCATCAAATCAGTCGCTATGTCGATCTTGATCTGATCGCAAAGGCCCGGATTTCAGCGGTGGTTGATCCGATGTATGGTGCCGGCAGTGGATTTATTCCGCGCCTCCTGCCGTGGGTTGACGAAATCCACAATAGTGAAAATCCCTCGTTTGGCGGGGTGCCACCCGAACCGATCGGCCAGAATCTGCAGGAATTATCTGCCCTGCTAAAAGGTGGAAAATACCAGGTTGGTCTGGCTCTGGATGGCGATGCAGACCGGATCGGTGCTGTTGATGAAAATGGAGACTTCTTTTCATCCCACTGTATTTTTACAGTTATTCTGCGGCACCTGATTGAATTTAAAAAGATGACTGGAGCGGTGGTCAAAACGGTTTCGACCACACGTATGGTGGACCTGCTGGCCGAAAAAATCGGGCTGGAACTTTTTGAAACACCGATCGGCTTCAAGCATATATGCGAGCTGATGCTGGAGCGCGATATTCTGATGGGTGGCGAAGAGTCCGGTGGGCTGGGTGTGAAAGGGCATATCCCGGAGCGGGATGGAATACTGCTTGGGCTGCTGCTGTTAGAGGCTGTCGCGGTCAGCGGCAAGGGGTTGCGGCAATTGCTTGATGAAACGATGGATGATATAGGCCATTTCTATTATCAACGAATTGATCGCAGTATCGAAAATGCTGCCAAAGAACAGCTGATTGAAAAACTGCGCAGGCACCCTCCGACCGAGATCGATGGTAAGCTGGTTGTGGCCACCAATTTTAGTGACGGTTTTAAATTTATCTTTGAAAATGGTGACTGGCTGCTTATTCGTCCGTCCGGGACTGAGCCGGTATTGCGTCTTTACAGTGAAGCGGGATCGCCGGACCAGGTAGAACGCTTCTTGCGTCAGGCGGTAATGATCGCCGGTTGTTAGTAAGTTAGAAGTTGTTTTCTGCGCTTTTCAGGCCGATAAATAACTTCGTTAACGCACTTATCCTGTTTATCTTGGCTGGAAGTATACCTCTCGAAACTAAAAAGATTTTTGAATATTGTCACTACACGGTTGCACTGGATAAAAAATCAGTTATAATCGTGCACGCTGGGTCGTGCATCCAAGCCGATACGGCAACATTTACTGAAATTATCCATATTGACTATGGAACATTACGAAAAGGAGCACACTGCTATGGCAAACATTCTGATTGTTGACGATTCATCCACCATGCGTAAAATCATTTCGAGATCTCTTCGTCAGGCTGGTCTTGCCGTTGATGATATCTATGAAGCCGGCGACGGTATCGAGGGGTTGGGAGTAATTGCGTCAGGTAAATCCATTCAGTTGATTTTGTCTGATATCAATATGCCGAACATGGATGGCCTTGAGTTTGTCAAAGCGGTACGTGGCAACGGAAATACAACCCCAATTGTCATGATCACTACAGAAGGTGGTGAAGAGATCATAGCTGAGGCCATGTCGAGTGGCGCAAGTGACAGTATTAAAAAACCGTTTACTCCAGACCAACTACAGGAAAAGCTGGGAGGCCTGATATGAGTCTTAACGCGGACATCTCCCATTTAACCTGTTTTACTGAAGAACTGCTGGCGGGTTACGTGATCGATGCAACCCTGGAGGTTTTTTCCACCATGGTCATGATGGAGGTGAAAGGCGACTTCCCGCTTAAGGAGCCTGTTAGCCGCTTTAAATGCAGTATTACCGGGATGGTGGGCTTTGCCGGGACATATTCCGGTGTAATTTCAATCCATTGCCCGGTAGATTTGGCGCTGAAAGTTACCTCAAACATGCTGGGTGTTGAATGTGATGAGGTTAACGATGACCTGAATGATGCCATTGGAGAAATTGCCAACATGCTGGGTGGCAGCGTCAAGCAGGTTCTCTCTAAAGGTGGGCTGGACGTCAAGCTGTCGATTCCGACCGTGATTTCAGGCGAAGATTATACCGTTAACTCTCTTTCTGATAACGATTGTGTCGTTGTCCCGTTTACTGTTGAAGGTTACACTCTGCTGGTCGGGCTTACACTAAAGAAGGAAGATTAACTCTGCTTTGACTGTCCTGACGTACCGCACTCATACTGAATCTGCACCGGAAGACGATATCTGATGGATGGTTATACAAATCTATATGGGATGCTGGAAACAGCTCTAAAGCAGGCTGGCGAAGAAAGCGGCATGCTTCTGGGGCAGGAACTTTCCATTGCCCTTTTGGACTCGCTTTCTACGAGCAAGAGCTCCTATTTCGGTGGGCTTGACGACGGTTGCTTCGTTCTAGGGGTAGACTCTGGTGAGGCATACGTTGGGCAGTTCTACCTCGTGTTCTCACTGCGTGACGCTATTGTCATGAGCAGCATTTTGCTTGGCATTCCTCCTCCGCGCATCCAGGAAAAAAAGCGGCTCTCCATCATAGAAAATGATGATATTGACGCTTTTTCAGAGATTGCGAACATGATAAACGGAGCGCTTAACACCGTTTATCAGGGGGCTCTCCCGAATAAAGTCCGACTCAAGCTGTTGTCCCCCAAAAAATACATACCAGAAATTGACCCGCTGACTTCTGACGAGCCGCTCCCGGATGGTGATTATCTGATGTTCCGCTCGAAACTGGAGATGCCGGGTCAGGAAATGAACCATCTTGACGTTCTTATCCCGGTTGCCCTTGGAGACCTTTATGATCCGCAACCGGTTGCTGCCGAAGTTGATGATGGTGGGGCGTTAGAGACAGAGGGCGCTGGTGGCGAAGATTCCGAGGTTGCCGGCGAAAGCGATGGTGAGACTGCAGCGGACGTTGGTAGTGGAGTTGATAGCATAGTTGTTCTCGAAGATGACGAAGAACAACGCCGTCAGCTGATTGAACTGGTTTTGTTTACAGGCTTTCAAATCGCAGAGGGCACGCTAAATGCGGATATAAAAGAGTTGTTTGCAGGGCGAAACGTAAAACTGGTGCTCATCGGCTCTCAGGATGCGAATGATCGTGAATTAGCCGTCTGTATAAAAGTCAATGCCATTCGTCAGGATTTTCCTCCGCCGATCATCATGAGTGCCGAGTACTGGACAAGAACGGCTGTCCTGAAAGCGCTTAAATACGGAGCGCGGGATATTATCATAAAGCCCTTCACCAGTGACGATGTGACTTCAAAGGTCAGTCGCTATTGCAAAATTGCGTCTGTGTAGTTTTTAGAAAGTTAGAAATTATTTTTGTGGATTTGTTGCATAAATTGTTTTGTGAACGCGCTTATCCTGTTTATAGGGCTATACGGGTCTAATGATGGCTCAAACTCCAACTTCACAATCAGCATGTGATCAACTTTGCCGACGAACGCTCAGTTTCGGTGTGCCGCTACTTATGTTTGCCCTTATGCTGCTTCATGGTCAGGCATATGCATCGATTCCTAATCGCCTCTTCCGGATAGACATCCACCCTCAAAAAGATTTTACCCGCCTTACGGTTCGTTTGGCAAATCCTCCACAATATACGCTAGCGGCGATCCCTGGCAATCGTCTGCGTCTTGTCATACAAGACACTGGTGGCACATTATTTAAAAAGTTCCGGCGCTATTCCGACAAAAATATTGGCGGATTGGTTATTAAGAAACGTGGTGACTGCCTGCTGGTTACTTTCCAGATTTCACAGAGCGCCGGATGGAGGGATCTCTCCCGGCCTGATATAAGTGCCATTACTGTCGATATTGGCGTCCCTTTCAAGCCTGGAACTCCACATCCAACCTTGACCGGGCGTGAAAAAATCTGGAAAGGTGTAGAAAAGCTGGTGCGGGATTTTGATCCGCCACTGAAGTCGGAGATTCCCTTTTCTCCTACGGATCGCCAGGTTCTAAAGAACTTTCTGACTGAAGACGAACAGAAAGATTTTATGGCAGCGGAGGCGGCCCTCTATAAGGGGCGCCTAACCGAAGCGGAGGAACTTTTTACGCGTTTCTCCTCGCGTCAGGGGCCAATTAGGGCGCTAGCACTCTATCGTCTCGCAGAAACGTGGTACAAGCTACAAAAGTATCCCCAGGCATTGGCTACTTTTCGTGAAGCGGAAAAGCTTTGGCCCGCCTATCTCGGATTAAACCCGGGAGTCACCTTTTGTTATGGAGATAGCATTGCCAGGAGCGGAGAGTTGACATCCGCACGCTCTTTACTTGCCAGTCTCGTTGCGCGGCTAGCAGACAAAGCATTTGCACCGGCACTGCTTGTGAGACTTGGCGATATACTTACCCGCCAGGGGCATGAACACGAAGCGCGTGCCATATACCTGAATGTTGCGGAGAATTTCAAAGAGAACAAAGCCAGTCAGATGGCATTTATGCGGGTTGCTGACAATGACTTTCTTCAGTCCACGCCTTGGAATTACCGACCTCTTAGCGATGTATACCTAAGCGCTTCTCAGCAGAGTGGCGATTTGGACATGCGTGAGGAAGCACATTTTAAATACGTTTTGCTGGAATCAATTCATGGTCAAGCAGGTGAGGCCCTTCAGCAGTTAATGAATTTTCAGCGGAAGTTTCCGCGAGGTGTTTATATTGCTGTCGCTAGAACCATTCGGGAGGTATTGGTAGCAGAAGTCTACCGTCACACCGTTTGGGGCAAGGATCCTTCGTCGCTAGTGCGATTCATGGATGAACAGCATGAGTACCTATCCAGTTGTGTAGAACAGCCCGGCTTTCTTGCGACTATCACCCGTGCTTACAACGAAGCCGGTAGACCTATTGAGCTGGTCAAGTTACTGATTTATTTGGTCGAACGATCTTGGGCGGCTTCGGTAGCGCCGGAACTGTATGTCAGTATTGTTGATAATGCCGAGTTGATAGGAGACACGGGCACAGCCGAGCGAACCATTAAAGCTTTTCTGAGTAAATTCCCAACTAACACTCGAACACGGCTGATGAAGGAACGGCTCGGCTCAATCTATTTTTCAATGGAAAAAAATCAGCAGGTCAAAGAAACACTTCTTTGGTTGCTTAATAAAGGAGAGCGTGCCCAGCGTGCTGAAAGTTATTATCAGTTGGGACGATCGCTCTGGGCCCTTCAACTTTATTCACAGGCTTCAAAATCGATGGACCTTTTTCTTGCGGCTGCCTCGGGGCGTGATCCGCGTCTGGTGCCGGACGCATATTTTATTGCTGCTTCTGCCCGTGAAAGTATGGGCGACCGGAAAGGGGCCTTGAGATTGATAGAGGCTGCTATCAAGCTAACAGATAATAAACGTAATGAAGAGTTCATTTACAAAGCAGGGCAAATTAACCTCCTCGAAGGAAATATCGGTAGGGCAAAAGGGCTGTTTAATCAGCTTGTCAAAAGCGGTAAGGATCCGGATTGGCAGAAGCTTGCCCAACAGGCCCTGGCATCTATCGAATCAAAGTAATTCCAATTCCAAATCAAAGCGCTATCATCGTTGGCTCGTCTTCGGCACCTCAGCGTCAACGTGCTGGTCAGTACGCCTCGGCGCCTCAATCCTCGCCTCCTTGATTTCATCTTTGATTTGAAATTGGTATAAACCATCCAGCGGTAAGTTCTCGGTAAGTCAATATTATGACTTGGTCAAAAAAATGGCTCATTTTGAGTTGTTCCCAGTATTGATATTGCAGATGTATAACGCTTTGCCAGCCGTTTTGAGGCTGGTATCGGTGGTACGTTTTTTGCAGTAAGTGCATCGAAGGAGAGCAAGTTATGCAAATCGAGGGTATATTCGGCAGCACGATCGACCTTTTGGGGAAAAGCGTTGACCTAAGGGCAAAAAATCAGACTTTGATCGCTTCCAACGTAGCCAATGCAGAAACCCCGAACTTTATTCCAAAGACACTGGATTTCGAGCAAGAGTTGCAGGGGGCTCTCAAAAGCCACCAGGGACAGCGTCGTTCGTCTGTACCTCACGCACGTCACATTCCAGTTCGGGGCGCTGGCGTTGGCAACGCCGTGCAATCTGTTTCAGGCCAGGTTATCGAAACGCCAGCCAAGACACCGGGTAAAGACGGTAATGCGGTTGAGCTTGAAAATGAAATGGGCAGAATGGCTGAAAATCAGATAATGTTTAACGCCTCAGTGCAGATGTTGAACAAAAAATTTGAGGGTCTGCGTACAGCAATCAAGGGAGCGTTATAAATGGACTTTTTTAGTTCTATGGACGTCAGCTCATCGGCCCTGACCGCAGGTCGGACGCGTATGAACCTTATATCCAGTAATCTTGCCAATGCCAATGCAACCCGGACACCGGAAGGGGGGCCATACAAGCGGAAAGACGCAGTTTTTGCGGCTACTCCGGTTGAGAACCAATTCAACCGTGCTCTCGATGGAGCAACAGCCAAGCAGGTGCGGAAAGTTGAAGTTTCAGAAATAGTTGAAGACCAAAACCCTCCGCGTCTGCAGTATGATCCGAGTCACCCGGACGCCAATCCGCAAGGGTATGTGGCCATGCCAAATGTTAATGTAGTCGAAGAAATGGCCGACATGATCGGTGCTACACGTGCATATGAAGCAAATGTCACGGCAGTTCAGGCAGCCAAAAGTATGGCCATGAAAACGCTTGAAATCGGCAGATAATCTGTGGTGAACGTTAATTCTATCTGGATTTGAAATTAGAGCTTACGAGGTACAACCATGCAAATTACAGGTATTGAAAGCGGAATCGGAATGTCGAAGGCCTTTCCGGAGCTGAACAAGGTCGGGCCATCATCAACAGCTGATGGTGCGGGCAAGTTTTTTAGCGAGCTTGTATCCAAGGTTAATGACATACAGGTGCAATCAGATAAATCGATTCAGGGTCTCGCTAGCGGAGAGAACAAGAATCTTCACGAGGTCATGATCGCTGTTGAGAAGGCAAGTATCTCATTCCAGTTCATGTCGCAGGTACGAAACAAGGCTCTTGAAGCATATCAGGAAGTCATGCGGATGCAGGTATAGTAGATGTTTAATGATTTTTCAGTTCAATTGCACAGATCGAAAGGAATTTAATACTCACCAATGCCAGAAGGAATTCGTAGACTAATAGAGCCTTTTCTTGCTCTTTCTCCAGGCAAACAGATGCTGATTGCATTAGTTGCTTTTGCGTCTGCGTTTGCATTCGCTATTCTGATCTTTGTCGCCAACCGCACCGATTACCGGCCACTATTCACGAACCTGACATCAGAGGATGCCGGCGAAATTGTAAAAAAAATGAAGGAGGCAAAAACACCATATCAGATAACTGCTGACGGTAAGGGAATACTTGTGCCGTCTGACAAGGTGTATGAGCTTAGGCTGACATTGGCTTCTGAAGGCATACCTCAGGGTGGTGGCGTCGGTTTTGAAATATTTGACCGGAAAAATTTTGGTATGACGGAGTTTGTTCAGAAGCTCAATTATCAGAGAGCTCTTCAGGGTGAGCTATCAAGGACAATTGCACAACTGACCGGTGTCGAACAGGCACGAGTGCATCTGGTTATACCTGAAAAATCACTTTTTAAAGACAATGAGAAGCCAGCCACCGCCTCTATTGTCCTCAAGATGAAATCAAACCGTGCGCTGCGGGACTCAGAAGTACAAGGCGTAGTTCATTTAGTCGCGTCGTCAATCGAGGGGATGGACCCCGAACATGTCACAATTATTGACAGTCGCGGCAAAATTCTAAGCAAGGGGGGTAGCAGCGACGCGACGACCCGCATGACCTCGGCCATGCAGGAAACCCAAAGGTCGTATGAAAAAAATGTAGAGGAGCGTCTCCAGACACTGCTTGATCCGATTGTCGGAGGAGGGAAGTCTATAGCGCGTGTTACAGCCTCATTCGATTTCAAGCAGGTTGAACGGGTTGAGGAAAAGTTTGACCCGGAATCAATTGCCGTGCGTAGCGAACAACGGACGGAGGAAAAGGGGTCGTCAACTACCAGTGCTGCCGGTGTTCCTGGAGTACAGACCAACCTCGGACGCACAGCCCCCGGGGGGGGAGCAACATCAGGAGGTGGTTCTAAAAACGACGAAACTCTTAACTATGAGGTAAGCCGTTCAACTGCAAAGATTATTGAACCGGTTGGTGCACTTAGTAAAATATCCATAGCCGTTCTGGTTGATGGCAAATATGAATCACCGGCTGCAGTCAAGGAAGGGCAAGTTGCTAAAGCAAAATATTTGCCTCGCTCACCAGATGAACTGCAAAAAATCGAAACCCTTGTAAAAAGTGCCGTTGGATTCAATCCGGAGCGCGGTGACCAGTTGACGGTTCAAAATATTCCCTTCCAGGAAACGGGTGAGGCTGGCAGTAGTGAGGTCTCTACCTGGTGGACAAATCCATTCTTTCTGTCACTGGCTAAAAATCTCATGATCGGAATCGGTTTTCTTGTGTTGATCATGTTTGTTATTAGACCTCTTCTTGCCTCTCTGCGGCTGGTAAGGCGTCCGACACTTGAGAGTTTTGAGGCAATCGGAGGGGGTGGAGAACAGCTGACAACAGCTGAACGGGCACAGATTGAGTCTCAGATGGCCGAACAACAAAGCTTGATTGAACAGGCGAAGAAGGACCCTTATCAGGTCGCCCAGATTTTACAGAACTGGGTATCTGAGGATAAATAGCTGCTTCAAAAGGGATGTTATGACAGGTTCAGAAAAAGCTGCCATCTTGCTGCTCTACCTTGGTAATGACGTAACAGCAAAGGTTTATGAGCATCTTGATGATGGCGAAATAAAAAAAATCAGTAAGAGTATGGGTACACTCGGGCATGTCTCGCGTGAAACAATAATGGGAGTTGTCTCTGATTTTACTACTGTGATTGATCCTGAATCAGGCATTTTTTCACAGGGGGATGAATTTGTATTAAAAATTCTCGAAAAAGCACTTGGTGCCGAAAAAGCCCAGATGCTGATGGACGAGTTGCAAGCATCAAGTTATGGCGATCTAGTTGATATTCTGGCGAATATGGACGCAAAAACCATCGCCAACTTTCTTTCACAGGAACACCCCCAAACAATTGCTGTCATCCTGGCAAAGCTTAAATCAAAGCAGACAAGCGAAATTATCAGCCTGTTACCGCAAGAGTTACAGGCTGAAGTCGTTTTACGAATCGCCGATGTTGAGCAGGTTTCACCTGAAATACTCAAAGAACTTGATGATGTAATGAAAAGAGAGCTCAGCTCAATGGGTGGTACTCAACGCTATAAGGTCGGTGGCATTGATAAAGTAGTCGATATGTTTAATCACTTTGACCGCAGCAAGGAAAAGCAGATCCTCGACAAGCTTGACATCCTCAGCCCACCTTTATCAGAAATCATCCGCAAGCATCTCTTTACATTCGAGGATGTGTTCGCTCTGGATGATCGCAGCGTACAGTCCGTCATGCGCGAAGTGTCAAATGATACACTGACATTGGCTATGAAAACCTCACCGGACGAGGTAAAGGACAAAATATTCCGGAATATCTCAAGTCGCGCTGCAGACATGATCAAGGAAGACCTGGAGGTCATGGGACCGGTACGGCTTTCAGATGTAGAAAAGGCTCAAGGAGAAATCATCAAGATTGTGCGTAAAATGGAGGAAGAGGGGAAAATTGTTCTGGCTGGCCGGGGAAGTGACGATGTCCTCGTTTAAGATCATAAAGCTGGCCGATCAAGACAGTTCATGTATTTCAGAATTCAATTTTAGAAACATCGGACAGTCGGGCGCAGTAGTTTCTGGAGCAGAGAGTGCCGGGGGCTTTGTGCCGATGGGACTATATCAAGGTTTTAACTCTCAGGACTCCGAGCAGGGTGATGTCGTTGCTCCCATTGAAATAAGTGAAGATGAGCTTAACGAGAGAATAAGTGATTCATTTAATGCCGGCCTCAAAGAGGGCAAAGATCTGGCTGAACGGGGTCTCATCAATGTTTTTAGGGCATTGAGATCATCCAGCGAAACAATACACAACCTGAGAGATAAAATTTTACGGGAATCAGAGGACGAATTAATAAAACTGGTTATGCTCGTAGCCCGCAAGGTTATAATCAGGGAGATAAGTCAGGATCGCTCGATTATTGCCGGGGTAGTACAGAATGCACTTTCAGGATTATCGGCTCGAGAAGAGATAACCGTTCGCCTAAATCCGGATGATTACCTGCTTATTACTTCCGGACGTGATGAATTGCTACAGAAGGAATTGCTAAATGAGCGGTTGCAGCTCAAGCCGGATCCATCGGTTGTTACCGGCTTCTGTCTGGTGGATACGGCAATGGGAACTGTTGACGCATCTTTGGATGGGCAGATGGATCAAATATACCGCAGTCTCCTTGAACAACGCACTGCTGCTGTTGTAGTTGAAGAGCCGTGACGCTGACATGAAGCAATATGCCTGACACAAAGATCAATCTAAAAAAATATAGTTCTGCGCTAGCGATCGCAAATCCTGTCAGGCTGCATGGTAAGGTCACGCAGGTAGTCGGCCTGGTAATCGAGGGGTATTGCCCTGATACATCGGTTGGGGCCATCTGTGAAATAAAGCCGGTAGAAGGCGATCCTATTCCGGCAGAAGTAGTCGGCTTTCGTAACAACAAAACTCTATTGATGCCACTTGGTGAGCTAAGGGGTGTTGGTCTTGACAGCCTGATTTCAGTCCGGCGCGACAATGCTACGTTGGGAGTCGGCCCGCTCATGTTGGGACGTGTTATTGACGGTCTGGGCAACCCGATTGACGATAAGGGGCCGATCCATGTAGAGGAAGAATATCCCATCTATGCGCTGCCAGTGAACCCGATGTCGCGTCCACCGATTCGGAAACCGCTTGATCTCGGTATTCGTAGCATAAATGGTTTGCTGACCTGTGGCCGTGGGCAGCGTGTTGGTATAATGGCCGGCTCCGGCGTAGGGAAGTCAACCTTGTTGGGAATGATCGCCCGCTATACGGAAGCCGATGTGAACGTAATCGCTCTGATTGGCGAACGTGGTCGCGAACTACGTGAGTTTATTGAAAAGGATCTGCAGGAACAGGGGCTTCATAAGTCTGTAGTAGTAGTAGCAACGTCCGACCAACCTCCTCTAGTGAGGATGCGCGGTGCCTATATCGCAACAACGATAGCGGAGTATTTTAAAAATCAGGGGAAAAAAGTTCTGCTAATGATGGATTCGGCAACCCGTTTCGCAATGGCGATGCGCGAGGTTGGTCTTGCTATTGGTGAACCTCCCACCACAAAGGGTTATACCCCATCCGTTTTTGCTGCGCTGCCGAAACTGCTTGAGCGAACGGGTAATTTTCCTGAAGGGAGCATCACTGCGCTATACACGGTTCTCGTGGAGGGTGACGACTTCAATGAACCTATTTCGGACGCCATGCGCAGTATTCTTGATGGTCACATTGTATTATCGCGTGATATGGCGGCCCGTAACATATATCCACCGATTGATGTTTTGTCGAGCGCAAGTCGTGTAATGACAGACGTGGCGTCGGAAGAACATCTGGACTTGGCATCTAAATTCAAGGAAGTGTTGGCAACTTATCGGCAGTCTGAGGATTTAATAAATATCGGCGCATATAAAGCAGGTAGCAATACTGGTATAGATTATGCTGTAGAGCATATTAAGCAAATGCAGTCATTTATGAAACAGGCAGTGCATGACCCGGTCATGTTGGAAGAAGCGGTACAGGATATGAAGTCAATTTTTTCATCCTGATTTCGGCTGTTAGTCGAGGAGTAATGGGCTATGGCTGGCAAAAAATTCGAACTGGAGCAGGTACTGGTCTACCGCCGAGAGATGGAAAAGCTCCGCAAGCAAGAGTTTGCAGTATCACAGCAAGTGCTTGAACAGGCTGACCAGGAACTGAAGAGAGAAGAAGAGCTGATCGAAATATTGGCGCAAGAGTTTTATCGTTGCCAGCAGGAGATAGAATGCATTGATGATATGCGTATGTATTCAGATTTTTTTGCTCGCAAGCGCGAAACAATCGTCCAGCAAAAAGAACAGATCGAGCAACTTGGCCGTATTATGAACGAGAAGCGATCTGATTTAATGGAAGCAAGTAAGGAAAAAAAAGTGCTTGAGTCGTTAAAAGAGAAAAAAGCAGCTGAATTTCGACAGGAGATGGCAACTAAGGAGCGGAACTTTCTTGACGAAATATCTGTCCAAAAGAAGGTTAAACCGACGTGAATAATAAAAGAATTATATTATTTATATTTTTATTTGCGGGTTCGCTCGTTCTGTCACATTACAAACTGCCTGCTGTCCTTGCTGCTGCCCAGAATGAAGCAGCGTCTAAATCCACTGCAGAGGCGGTCAAGGACACTGCATCAACCAGCCAACCGCCGGCCAATGCGACTCATGCAGCCCGTGAGGAAAAAGCACTTCAGGATGCCCGTCGTCAGCAGTTGGCCGAAAAAGAGGCCGCTCTGGCTGCCAAGGAACAGGAACTGAAAAAACTGAGCGCAAAGCTTGAAGCACAGGTAAAAGCGCTTGAAGACAGCAAAAAACGGATGGATGATTCCCTGAAAGCTCAGTCTGATGCTCAGAAGAAAAAGAAGGACGAGAAGATTCAGAAAATGGTCAAACTGTTTAAAACCATGAAAAGTGAACAGGCCGGCAAGATGATTGACACGCTGAAAGAGGATCTTGCCCTTTCGCTGCTGAGTAGAATGGACACGAAGTCGGTTGCTAAGTTGGTACCGTTTATCAGCCAGCCGCGCGTGATCAAGTGGGTGACTGATAACCTGCAGGAAAAATAACTTTGAATTTATGGACAGCAGAAATGTCCACTCCATAAAAATCCAGACAGAAAGGAGGTGAAAACAATGATTAATGGACAAATAAATGCAGCTTCCATGCTGACAGTAACGCAGCCCGTAACACCGGAAGCAACCTTACCAGTTGCCGTAATGACGGACGGCGTGCCGCAAAGCGGCGGAAACTTTGCCGAAACGTTGAGTGGGATTCAGTCTCTTGCAAAGCTGACGGCTCTGTCTGATTCCGGGCAAGCAGAACAGCTGCCGCTTGAAACCGGTGCAGAGAACCTAGTTGTTGATCTGCTGGCAGGGCTTTCCGTATTGCCATTAGAGACTGTAGAAACAAAAGTGGCGGAGGTCGCAGAAAAAACAGAAGTTAGTGATGCTACTGCAATGCAGGGCAGCGATTCAACTGCTCTGGCGTCTCAGATGGCGATGGTTTTGTCAGCCTACGCACAACCCGACAGAATGCCGGATGTCAATAACCTGACAACACAGCCAGATGACACACTACAGAAGGTAGCCGTAGTTTCAGAACAGCCTGCTGTCATTTCTGCTCCGCCAATTTTGAAACGGTCGGGACAGGTGCCGCTAGAACTACAGCCCCCTGCCGCTGAAAACGCATCACAACAGGTAAAATCTGACAGAATGTCGGATGTCAACAAGCTGACAACACTTTCAGCTGACACGCTACAGAAGGTAGCCGTCGTTTTAGAACAGTCTGTTGTCATTTCTGCTCCGCCAGTTATGAAACAGCCGGAAGAGGTACCGGTAGAACTAAAGTCCTCTGCCACTGAAAACCAATTACAACAGGTAAAATCTGACAGAATGTCGGATCTCAACAAGCTGAAAATAGCTGCAGCTTCAGAAAAATCGGAGATTATTTCTGCCTCACCTGAGAAAACCAAGGCGGAGCAAATTGTACTTGAACCGGCAAAAGCTCCAGTGATACTCCCACCAATAACTGCAGCAATCGCGGTGCCAGACGAGACAATCGTCCCGCAGGATGCAAATCAGCATGCTAATGAAAAATTGTCAGCTCCTCTGACCGCATCGGCACCAACCCCGTCATTGGAATCGGAGTTAGAGATACAACTATCGCAGCCCCAACCGATTACCGCGCGGATAACAACTGCAGCAGTTTTAGCTGAAAATCGATCTGCAGCATTAGTACAGGGACAACGTACCGCTCTAAAGCAGCTTAACCCTGAGCAGCAGATAGAAAAGGTTCGAACGGCTAATGATCCGAGCAATGCGAAAGAAGTGGCGCCATTACTGAAAAACGCAGAGTCTGCAAGCGAATCAACCTTGGGTTCAGGCACTTCACAAGGGGGAGAAGGCAATCAGGGGCAATCAGGGAGCACCTCTGATAACCAGACGTTAGCGCAGAATATGAGCACCCAATTGGGGTCTGAACATCAAAAGGTTTCATCACTTTCTACAAAAGCGGCTTTTGTTGAACCTGTCCGGCAGGACGTTCCGGAACAGGTTATGCAACAGGTTAAAGAACGCCTGGTGCAGCACGATGTAAAGCCTGGCAGTCAACAGATTACGTTGACGCTTTCACCAGACAGCCTTGGTGAGCTGAAAATGAACCTGAATCTTCAGGGGCAAAAACTTTCGGTTGAAATTGTGACCGAAAACAGGTCGGTACGGGATATTATCGTTCAGCACACCGATGCACTCAAAGAATCTCTGGCTCGTCAAAACATTACCATGGAATCCTTTGATGTTACTACCGGCGGAAAAGGTTCAGGAAACCAGGGGCAGAACCAGAATGCCTGGCGTGAACTGGCCAAACAGCAACAGCAACAACAGTCCTGGGCATCGCCGTACGGCTATCAGGTCACAAAGGCGGATTTCCCCTCAGGACAAGCTGCATATCAAAGGCAGCAAGGTCAATCGATGCTCGACATTCATTATTGAAAGCGAGGTGAAATAAAATGGTAAGTACCGTAACTTCAACAACAGACCCAACCGCAACGGCAGCAGCAATGAAGAAATCTCTTGGAATGAACAAGGATGACTTCATGAAGCTGTTTATTGCCCAGTTGCAGTACCAGGATCCTCTGAAACCACAGGATGCTAGTGCAATGCTGGATCAGCTCTCGCAGCTGTCTCTGGTTGAGCAGTCGTATAATAGTAATACGTCGCTGAATAGCCTGCTGACAGCTCAAAACAACTCCATCAGCCTTACTGCAGTTTCGTTTATCGGTAAGGATGTCAAGGCGAATGGTAACACTGCAACATTAGACGGCAGCTCTTCTGCGTCCCTGGAATTTAATCTGCCGAGTTCTGCAGCATCAGCACAGATTACAGTTACTGATAGCGCCGGTAATACAGTTAAAACTGCAGCTCTCGGATCACTCGCTTCAGGTGACAGAAGCTTTTCCTGGGATGGCCGTGACAGTAGTGGGGTCTTACTTCCCGCCGGGTCATATACCTTTGCCGTTACCGCAACCTCGGCAAGCGGCAGTGCCATAAAGGCAACCACCTACACCACAGGAAAAATAGACGGAGTTGATCTCTCTGGCAGTACACCATGGCTGACAATCGGTTCTACCTCAGTTGCGTTGTCCGATGTCATTAGTTTGGGGGTGTAACACGCCATGGTAGATCAGATTTTTTTACCAAATCCGGTTCAGCCGGGTAAGATTGATCGCCCGCAACCGGCAAGAACAGGTAATACCGGTCAAGTAAACGGTCCGTCGTTCGCATCGGTGCTGGATACAAAATTGCCGGCACAGGAGGTCAAGTTTTCACAGCACGCTCAGGATCGTCTCCGGGCACGCAACATAAATTTTTCAGCCAATGACCTTGCCAATCTTGAAGGGGCTGTCAACAGTGTCGCCCAAAAAGGGGGGAAGGAATCGCTGGTCATGATGGGAGATTCTGCGCTGGTAGTCAGTATCAAAAACCGGACAGTTGTAACCGCCATGGACCGAACACAGATGAAGGGGAATGTTTTTACCAACATTGATTCAGCAGTAATCATTTAAAAACGCAACAGGGCTGGTCCTCCGAGAGGAAGCCCCCGAAACGCCGATCGATTGACGCGTTTCACGCAATAAACTCTCACGCAAAAACAAGGAGGCAACAAAATGAGTGTAACATCCGCTATGTTTACCGGCGTATCCGGTCTTTTGTCCAACGCAGAAGGTATCAATGTTATCGGCAACAATCTTGCCAACGTCAATACAATTGGCTTTAAAAGCGGTCGCATACTTTTTTCCGACGTACTTTCCGCCAGCATCGGCAACGATTCGCAAATCGGTCGTGGCACCCAGATTCAGAAGGTGGATAACGTTTTTGGACAAGGAACTTTTGAGACAACCGAGAGTGTGTCCGACGTGGCTATTCAGGGGAACAGCTTTTTTGCTCTCGGCAGGCCCGCTGGTGATGCAAATGTCGCTACGCAGAACCTGGCGTACCTGACACGAGCAGGGGCCTTCAGAGTGGATGATACTCTTCACCTGGTCAATCCGGACGGCTATCAGGTACTAGATACCAACGGAGATCCAATTCAGTTTTTAGATTCTGCTACAGTCCCTCCCACTGCTGGGGATTTCGCGAAGATACAAAAAATCGACAGCAACGGAGCTATTACTTATCAGGATAAATTAGGTAATAATTACTTTTATAATACGGCGGGTAATGTAGGACTCGCTACATTTACAGCTGCTACCAATAGGGTGATAGCTATCGTAAATCCTCCGAATCCTAGCGGACTGAGTAAAGTCGGGGGTACTCTTTTCCAGCCCGGAGCGAATTCTGGTGTGCCTATAGTGGCTTTTTCAAATGTCGCTTCTTCCGCCAACATAGCCAACGGAACATCGGACAGCATCTACTCAAACCGCCTTGAAATTAGCAACGTCGATATGGCCAGTCAGTTCGTCAAGATGATCCTGACTCAGCGGGCATATTCCGCCAACTCTAAAACCATTACAACGGCGGATGAAATGACTCAGGAAGTATTGAATCTCAAACGCTAATCAGGAAGTAGTCAGACAGTAAAGGCGGATGCGTATCCATATAATTCCGGATACGCATCCGTAGCTGTTTAATTGGTTGCAAAAACAGTCAATTCGTTTTACATAATACGACGAATTAATCCATTGAATTCATTATCCATTCGCGGAGGATGACATGGCCAAGGAAGAACAGGCACCGGTAGAAGCCGAAGCTGAAGGCGGCGGCAAGAAAAAATTGATTATCATCGGTGCAGCGGTTGCAGTGGCGCTGATTCTGGGCATTGTTCTGTTCATGGTGCTGGGTAAGAGTGACAAGAAGACTAAAGCAGAGGGAGATGCCGCTCAGGCTGAGGGCGCAGCTGCCCCGGCAGCTGGCGGTCATGGCGCTCCTGCAGCTGCCCCGGCAGCTGGCGGCCATGGTGCTGCTCCCGCTGCCGGGGGGGCTGCCGCAGGCCCGTCTGCCAACATATTTCCGATGGATCCCTTTATCGTCAATATATACGACGGTCAGGAACTGCGCTACCTCAAGGTTAAAGTTGAGCTGGAGATGGTTAGCCCGGCCATCAAGGGAGAGATTGAGGGGCGGCTTGCTGCGATCCGAGATTCGATCCTGATTTTACTCAGCGCGAAGACACTTCAGGATATTCAGGATGTCCAGGGAAAAAATACGCTCAAGGATGAAATCCTCGGAGCTATCAACAAGAATATTCCTCCCGGCAAGATTGCCAAGGTGTATTTCACTGATTTTGTTGTTCAGTAGGTACTGAAGTGGCCGCAATGGAAAAAATCCTCTCAAAAGCCGAGATTGAAGCGCTGCTCAATGCTGTCTTTGAGGGTCGCATTGAACCTGAAAAGGAGCTTTCAAAAGCAGAGGGAACGGTTGCAAACTACGATTTGGTCAACTCGGATGCCCAAAAGGGGTCTGTTCCTAATCTGGATATTATTTACGACAGTTTTATTCGCTCCAACCGTGTCAATCTCTCCAACCGTCTGCGTAAATCAGTTGAAATAAAAAAAGTCGGCGCCCGTTCCTATAAATTCGATGACTTTCTTCAAACCCTGCCGACACCGGTCTGCATGGGAATTTTTAAGATTGAACCACTCAAGGGTGCTGCACTGATTTCTTTTGACAGTACTCTGGTGCTGTCACTGGTCGATAGTCTCCTGGGCGGCGCAGGCAGCGCAAAGGTGCCGATTGCCAATCGTATGTTCACTTCAATTGAACTGCGTCTGATGGAAAAGATTGTCGGAGATGCGCTGCAGGATTTTGAAAAAGCCTGGGCGCCGCTGTATGCAACCCATATGAGCCTGCTGCGTATGGAAACAAACCCGCGCCTGGTCAATATTGTCCCACCCGAATATCAGATCGTAACAATGACCCTCAAGATTCAGATTGATGATGTCTCCGGCAATATGATGTTTGCAGTGCCGTTCATGACCATTGATCCGATTCGGGACAAGCTCAAGACTGGTATGCAGTTCGACATGATGGCAATCGATCCTCAGTGGTCTTTCCGACTCTCTTCGGAGCTGATGGAGGCCCCGATGGAAGCGACAGTAGAGATGGGAAACGCCAGTATCACGCTTCGCGAATTGTTGGATTTAGCCCCTGGAGATACAATAATGCTGGATAAGGCCAGTTCGAGTGATATGATTGTCAAAGTCGAGGGGGTACCTAAATACTTTGGTGTCCCCGGCATTAAGCATGGCAACAAAGCAATTCAGATCAGCAAGATTTGCAGCACTAGGGGGCAATAGTGAGTGATACACCTGAAACGAACGAAACGTCACCTGACAAGAAAAACCTCGATTTCATTCTTGACATTCCCCTGCAGGTGACTGTCGAGCTGGGGAGGACCAAGCTGCTGGTCAAGGATATTCTTCAGCTTAACCAGGGTGCGGTTGTTGAGTTGACCAAACTAGCCGGTGAACCGTTGGATATTTTTGTCAACTCCAAGCTGGTGGCTCGCGGTGAAGCGGTTGTAGTAAACGAAAAGTTTGGTGTCCGCCTGGTGGATATCGTTACTCCTAACGAGCGGGTGGAGAAAATTTTGTGAAAGTTGCGGCTTCTGTACTTCTTTTCTTACTACCCTCTGTAGCGTTTGCCGTTGAGGGCTCAGGGCAGGAGTTCAGTTTTTTGGCAAGTTTTCTGCAAATGATTGCGGCCCTTGCCTTGGTTATCGGCCTGATCCTGATCACGTGGCATTTTTCCGGTAAGTTGATGAGAGGGTTGCCGGTCGGCAATCAGCTTCTTTCAAAACATATCCGCCTGATAGAGACGCGCTACCTGGGGCCTAAGAAGTCTCTTATGCTGGTTGAGGTGTCTGGGGAATACCTGCTGTTGTCAAACAGTGATGCAGGCCTGACATTTATTAAGCAGATCGATATGCTCGAAGAGATCGAAGTTATCGAAGAAATATCGGAGCAGAGCAGTTTTGCCACCCTGCTGACTCGTTTGAGACAGATATCATGACCACTAGAAACCTATCAAAACGCACCATTATTCTCTCTCTAACCGCCCTGTTGCTGGTGGCAGGTGCTGTGGCGTCCGCTGAACCGCTCCCGTTTCCATCGCTTAATATCGGGGTAGGCACCGCCACCAAGCCGAATGATGTTGCGGTAACTGTTCAGATCTTCCTGTTGTTGACGATCATGTCGATCGCACCAGGGTTGCTGATCATGACGACATCATTTACGCGTATCTCTGTTGTACTGTCATTTTTACGCACAGCCATGGGTACCCAGGCGGCTCCTTCCAACCAGGTTATATTGTCGTTATCTCTGTTCCTTACCTTCTTTATCATGACACCGGTCTGGCAGCAGATTAACAAGGATGCCTATCAGCCGTGGAAGGCGCAGCAAATCAGCCAGGAACAGGCCATGGAGCGGGCCGTAAAGCCGGTGCGTACGTTCATGCTCTCTCAAACACGAGAAAAAGATCTGGCGCTCTTTGTAAGTCTCTCAAAGCTGCAAAGGCCTAAAAATGCAGCGGATATTCCGACGTTGACCATCATCCCGGCTTTTATGATTTCGGAGCTGCGGACTGCTTTTCAGATAGGTTTTTTAATTTACATTCCTTTCATTGTTGTTGATATGGTCGTAGCTTCGGTCCTGATGTCGATGGGTATGATGATGCTACCCCCGGTTATGATATCGCTTCCATTCAAAATACTGCTTTTTGTTCTGGTCGATGGATGGGGACTGGTTATTAGTTCACTTGTAAAAAGTTTTGGCTAGGTAATCTATCATGACTCCAGAATTAGTCGTACAACTTGCCCGGCGCAGTTTTGAAGCCATGCTGTTGCTTGCAGCACCACTACTGATCGCCAGCTTGGTCATTGGCCTTTTGGTCAGTATCTTTCAGGCGGTTACCTCGATTAACGAGGCTACGCTGGCCTTTGCCCCGAAAATAGTAGCCGTCATGGTTGCCATGATCATCTTCTTTCCCTGGATGATGACATACATGAGTGACTTTACCCGTGAAATCTATTCTTTCATCGCAATCATGAGGCGTTAGCCTCCCATGTTCCCGCTACTCCCCTTTACGTCCACCAGAGAAGTCATATTTTTCATGCTAGTGTTAAGTCGCGTATCCGGCATTTTTGCTGCTCTGCCAGTTTTTGGCGGGCGCCGTATGCCGCTCCGGATAAAGGTGATCACAGTATTTATGATCACGCTTGTCTGTTTCCCGACGCTCTCGGTAAATATTCCTCTAGTGCCACCTGATGCATTCAGCTTTGCTCTGCTGGTGTTCAGTGAAGTCATGATAGGCCTGACGCTGGCATTCATAACCCAGATCATATTCGCCGCAGTAGAATTCAGCGGCCAGATCATCGGCATGCAGATGGGACTGACAATATCATCAATTCTGGATCCATCCCAAGGTACGCAAACGCAGATCATGTCAGTCATCCAGACCCTGTTTGCGACCTTGATGTTCCTGTCTCTCAACATTCATCACCTGTTTATCCGCGCGATTATGGACAGCTTCCGCGTTATTCCGCTCGGAGGATGGCGTCTGAGTGGAGAACTGGTGAATTTTCTTGTCATTCGCACTGCCGATATTTTTATCATCGGAATACGTCTGGCAGCTCCTGTCATGGTGGCTTTGCTCCTCACTACGGTAGCGCTCGGTATTATGGCGCGTGCTTTTCCGCAGATGAACATTTTCATGATTAGCATGCCGCTTAACATTGGACTGGGATTGGTAATTCTTGGAATGACCCTGACTATTTTTTTCCATGTTCTCGAAGTCTCCTTCGGGCATCTTTCTGCTCAAATAGCCGTGCTTTACCGGCTTATGGCAAAGGGGGGATGACCTACGGCTGAAGATTCAGATAAACACTCCAAAACAGAACAACCAACCGGTAAAAAATTAGAAAAGTCGCGCGAAGACGGCCCTCCGCCGATGAGTCAGATGCTGACGTCGTCCCTGACTCTGTTAACGGGCATTGTCAGTCTCTATGTCTTCGGCAGCTTCATGATGGATGGCCTCAAACAGAGTACAGTCAAGATTCTGTCAACTATGGGTAACTTCCAGCTTACAGAATCAAATCTATATATGCTGCTACTCAAGCTGTTTGGAACAATTGTCCTGTTGCTGGCGCCAATCATCGTAACAATCGTAGCTACAGCAATGCTATCGAGTCTCATCCAGGATAACGGCAGATTAGAGTTTCGGACATCACGTCTGAAAGTAGATTTTAAGAAGCTCAGTCCGTTGAATGGCTTCAAGCGGCTGTTTAACAAAGACGCTTTAGTTGAGATGCTTAAATCGTTGCTCAAACTTTCAGTCGTTGCCTGGATCGCCTATGGAGTGGTGCGGGATGAAATGCAGAATATCACTTTTCTTGCAGAAGCAGATATTCAGACTATTTTTGATTTTGTCGGTCACATTGCGTTCAAAATCGTCACCCATACCTGTGGTATTATGATCGTTCTTGGCCTGATCGACATGCTTTATGTCAAGTGGCGCTATATAGAAAACCTGAAAATGACCAAGCAGGAGGTTAAGGACGAGCACAAAGAGTCCGAAGGAAACCCTGAAACAAAAGGGAAAATCAAGAAGATGCAGTTCCAGATGGCCCGTCGTCGGATGACTAAAATAATTCCGCTGGCCGATGTAGTTATTACAAACCCGACTCACTTTGCCGTAGCACTTAAATATGACCGGCAGAAGATGGTCGCGCCGGTCGTACTGGCCAAAGGGATGGATATTATGGCCGAGGCGATCAAGAAGATTGCCCGCGAACACAGTATCACATTAGTGGAAAATCGTTTTCTGGCCCGTGAACTGTATGATCAGGTAAAGGAAAATGAACCGATACCTGAGGCACTCTACGCAGCTGTTGCCGAGGTGTTGGCGTATGTCTACAAGTTGAAGGGGAAAGTGTAATCCATCAAATTAACATCCACACCATTAAACCCCTTGGGGCCTTCAATGGCCCAACCATGATTTCAAATCCGACATGCCGTTCATTATATCCAGAGTGACTACCGAGGCGCCAATTATGGCGGCGTCTAGAGGCTACGCTGTCCGAAGCAGAACGGCGAACTTGAGTGTGGCTCCACGAAGAGACGATAATTGTGCGACCAGCCGTACCCCAAAGAGTCCTTCATTTTGTACCCTGTTGCCATATCGACCGGGTCGTCGCTCTGGTATTTGAGCGCAAAGCCCAGGTTTGACTGAGAAAGACCTAAAGTCTAACCTGACCCCGCAGGATTCCCCAGCCAGTTTAAGCGTTGTTGCAATCTCATTCCACGGAACACATACCCGCTTCTGGTCATCACGTTCGATCAGGCCAACGAGCTCAAGCACCCTAACATCTTCATGCACATTGGCATAACTACGGTGCAGGAGTTTTGCCAAGGCGTTCACACTCGTTGCGCCAGACGGTTAGTGTGGAATGATTAAATACGTTTATTATTTATGCAAATTGTGCTATGAGATTTTTACAATCATCGATAGATTATCGGGGAATGTATGAAAACGCGATTGATTCTGAAACCGGGGCAGAAGGGAACCAAGCGGCTTACTGAAAAGTACGGTGATGATTTGGTCTGTGTCCGTTACTGGTATGATGCGGAGTTGAAGCAACGATTGAAAACAGTGGAACTTGTTGTTGAGAGAACGGACTGGACTCCACCGCCACCAAGATTCTCCGCTGATGCATTGGTTCCACTTCACATTGAAGGTTATGAAAAGGATTTGCAAGCACAGGCAAAAGCAGCAGGGGCAAGATGGAATCCTGAGAAACAGCTCTGGTTTGTGAAGTATGAAAAAATTGTCGGCACCACATTAGCAAAGCATATACTGGTAGATGCAAAGGATAACCACGGAAAATCGAAAAAGCATCTATATGTATATACTTGAATGGCATCTATCTGTAGATGCAAGTATCTACCGGTAGATGAAAGCATATACCGGTAGATGACAGACACTAACGGCATAATAAGATGTTAAACCAATAATTGAAAAGACCATAAAAACCGAGTGAATCGGAGTTGCTATGAATCCTGAAATTATCCCGAAATTATTAAATTCATTTGGCCTTGCCTTTGACATTGCCGGTGCCTGGCTCGTAGCAATAGAAGTAGTCAAACAGTTCAAAGGCGAAAAATACGATAATGACCCATCGTTGTTTGCTGCTGACGAGCCACCATTTGACAGCGAAGAATATAAAAAATGGGAGTTGTCAAAATATAAATACATGTGGCGCGGCCTCATTTGCTTAACGATTGGTTTTATTCTCCAAATTTTATCAAACTGGCCATGTTTATTTAAAATATTCACGGTAGGCTAAAAACATAGAGACAAAGAAACACAAAGCACCGACAAGAATTGAAATTATAGAGAGTGGGACAAAAGGAACCACACCCCAAGGGATAGCCATTAACATTAAAACAATCGCAGCTCCATAAAACCAACCAGCAGCAAAATAAAACTTCATTTTTACTTCCATCTTATCTCTCCTCTTGGAGAGGCTTTAGCTTTTTGCCGAAGATACGCCCGAAGGTTTAACCATCGGCAAGACCCGCCCTAAAACCCGGCAGGTCAGCCTCAGCCCCGTTGGAAAGCAAACTGAGAAAAAGACTGAGCAGACAATTTGTGTCGGCTTGAGTGGCGAAGGTGGCGTAAAGATGCAGAGCAAAAATGATGAGTAATGGCGTTTTGTGATGTCAGGATGTCAGAAATGGAGAAATAAATGAGCTTACCTCCTACCTATTATGATTTCATCCGTAACATTCGGCCTTTTCTTATTGAACTGGCAGAACAGGACGCTAAAGATCTGCTATCCGACCCGACGCCTCCATCAACTATTTACACCGTAGACAGTTATCAAAGTCGGTTCTCAGAATGCCTTGGTATTGTGGAATCATCCTTACTTAATCATGTCGCACAACTCACAGGGATGAGTTTAGAACAAATCAAAGCGCATACTTCAGAGCTACCAAATGACGTGAAGGTTATGTTGGCAGGGATTCGAGAAACGGTAAATCAAGAATACCATGTAGCAGTCAACTTTGCTCTTTCCGGCAAGAAGACATTCTATTTTAGCGACAATTTAGCTGAACATCTTGCAAATACTGAAATAAATTTAAAAACAGGGTTAGTTGAATTGCCATTTCCGACATGCTTATTCGTATTCACGTCACCGACAATAATTAATGCAATGCATAATACTCGTGGCGCTGAAGGCCGTAGACAAATCAATACTACTGGTTTGGATTACTCTGCTCCTGTATCTGTTTTTCTTACCATGCATCCTGCTGACAATGATTTACCTGGACGTAAGCTTTTGATGGTTGCATTGCATGCACGGCAACCTTCAAATTCTTATTTATGCCTCAAACGTGAACTCTACATGGATGAAAACTGGACTTTGGAACAGGCGCTTCATACAGATTGGGAAAAAATATCACACAAAAATGCAGAACAAGGAATTTCACTCAATACAGTTGAGGGAACTACATCTGAAGCAGATGATAAGAAATTCTATGCTGATGGCCTTTTGTTTTTCCGAATTATTTTAAACTCGGTCCTTTATCTGTCTTCCGATCAACCAGAATTGCTCTCTGTAAAATCCCCGAGACCTGAGCTTGAAGCCAGAGCAGCAAGTATTGTTTCAGTGCCAAAACGCAAGAAAGCGCGACAGTCTGCGAGACAACACTCCATACTGGATTATCAGGAAGTTGGGGCTTCAATAGGGACAATCGTTATTCAGTACGACCAAGATCAGAGTGATATTCACAAGTCTGGTGTAGGTAGTAAGCCGCTTGTAAGATTTATGGTGCGAGGACACTGGAGACTTCAACCGTTTGGTCACGGTCTTTCAGAACGGAAACTGATTAGGATTCAACCCTACTATAAAGGCTCAGACGTTGCTGCACATATCAACAAGCCGTACCTAGTAAAATAGCCTTGTACGCTGGAGTACTCAAGAGGGAGTAGCCCTCTAAAATGTCACGAAAAATCAGAGGTTCCAACCAGCCGGTCGGACCGTGACCGGGGGCATAAAAACCGCCCCCGGCAGGTCAACCGGGCACCCCGTTGAACCAAACCCAGGAGAACCGAAGCTTGGCGCGGCAGAAATTGGCTGGAATGGCGACATCGGCGCAACATGGCTGGGGGCTTTCAGCGGGGTCAGGCTTGCTTTATTGCTTTAAATCCCGTATAACCTCCCCATGGCTCGCAAGCAACGCATACATTACCCCGGCGCACTCTACCACGTCATCCTGCGCGGCAACGCGCAACAGGACATTTTCTTCG
>JANXYR010000081.1 GCA_025355965.1 Geobacteraceae bacterium | reverse complement strand
GAACCGATGTGGTGCGTCATGTCGTCCAACAGGTTATCCAGTTCTATTGTCAGTTTGCAGTCTGGTTGTTGCCGGAGCAATTCCAACATTGTGTCCAGTTGGGCGATGATGCTGCGGTAGCGGCTGTCGTAGTTCATCTTTCTCTCGACAAACTGCAGGGATTCGATCGTCACGTTTGGTAGATGTTCGTTATGTTGTCCATATGTCCGTAGTTCCATAGCAATAACCATCTTGCCCTGGCGGATGTCTTCGATTGCTGCTTCTATGCTGCATGGTGCCATGGTCTGCTCCTGTAATTTTCATGACAATGGCCGGTGAAAAAGGCCCGTGGAGGGAGGAGGGTGACCTCCACGGGCTTGACTACACAGGTTGGGGACAGGCCGGCCCCGAATTCTGCGCAGGACAATCTAGAAACTCATTTCCCATTTTACGCCGGCTGCGTAGATTCTGGGCTCCTTGGCTCCGGTAGTGCTGCTAAGGTCGTTTAGGAATGTGAACTCTGGCACCACTTTGAAGTTCTTTGTCACTGTGTATTGTACGTTGGCAAATGCGGCCATCTTGTCGTCAGTGTAAGCATTTGCGTCGCACTTGCTTGCTTCATAGGAGGCTCCGGCAAACATTTTTACATTGTCGTTCAGCTTGTAGCCAACCTGTCCGAAACCGCCGTAGGTGTGGGCGTTTTTGTTGTTCGTGCGAAATGAGCCGGCTGTTGCAGCTGCATTACTCATCAGGTTGCCGACGTTCTGGCCGCCATAGGCGTGAAACTTAAGCTCGACCGGTGCCAGGTCTACCTTGGCATGTGCAAAGAATAGGTAGGAGGAAATATCGTCACTGACGCCAACATTGGCGGTCGTAACGGTTTTTTTGTAGTAGTTGACGGCAGCTCCGCCACCGTAGTCGACGATACCTGCCTTGCCCTCATAACCAACAATCGTCTTGGGCATATAGGTGTCGTAATCTGTATTGGTCGCTGCATATGTGGTTGCCGTGTTGTTGAAGGCGGTGTTCGCCCAGGCCGGACCAGCGTTACTGGTGGAGTTGGTAGCACCGGCTGTAATGCTGGTTGCCTGCTTCATCAGGGACACGTAGAGACCGTTATTCAGCGTGGCTTTGATCTGGGCATAGCGACCATCCCAGAGGGAGCCGTAGCCATTGAAGCCGCCATCGCTGTCATAAGTCTGCTCGGAACGGTATACATAGGGGCTGGGGGCGTAGCCGACGCGGAGTTTACCTTCGCCGAAGTTCCATTCACCAAACAGCAAGCGCAGTTCCACGCCGGCTGCGCGGTTTTTGGGGTTGTAGGCGCCCAGTTCAGCCACACCGGAGTAATCTCCCTCTTTAACCCGCATTCCGATCAGGCTATCCCCCTGCAGGTCGAGGTTAAAGTCGGAATCGTGCAGGGACGTTGCACCGTTGTAGTATGTGCTTGAGGTGTACCAGGTACCGACCCGGATCGCTCCGTACGGGGTGACATCTATGGCCATGGCGGGAACTGCAAGCGCTACTGTCGCACTCAAAACAACTGCTCCAATAATACTTTTCTTCATTTTCATCCTCCTCATGTTGGTTTTCGCTTGGCTGGTGCCAAGCGGTTACGCATAAGCAATTTGCAACACCTGTAATCCAAATTTAGTATGCATCAGACGCCCCGCCCACAAATTGTGAGTGGGGCGTCTAATGTTTTGATGCTATTTTGTTATCCCTGCATTTTTCAGTGCATTTTCCGCTGCAATACGGCCAGAGTTGACGGCATAGCCCGCGGTTCCACCACCTAAAAGCAGGTCATAACTATCGCCGTACATCCCGCCTGAATCTGTTCCTACCGCGAAAAGCCCGGGGATTGGATCGCCATGACTATTCAACGCTTCGCCTTTTGCACTGACTTTCACACCACCAAGAGTTCCAAGGTGACGGGGCAGTAGTTTGGTCGCATAGAACGGAGCGGTGGCAACCGGGCGGAGAAATGTGGATTTTTTACCAAACTGTGCATCCTCACGTACTGCTGCCGCATTGTTCATTTTTTCTACGCTTGATTTAAGTATTTTCGGATCCATACCGAGCTGTTTTGCAAGGTCTTCTATCGTGTCGGCCTTGAACACATTGCCCCTCTTTTTTGCCAGTTCCTTGTTAAAAGCCTCTTCCCACTTCACAAGTTTAGTTCCCTGAAGAACCCATTCACCCAGAGGCATTTCAATCCCTTTTTCAACGGCAAGCTTCCTGGTGGCATCGTCATAGATTGAATATGCAGTGCCGCCAATCCTTGTTAAGGCATTCCCTGCATATGGCCAAAACTCGATGCGTGATTCGTTGGTATATCGTTCACCACGTGGATCGACCCAGAAGTAAGGCTGAACTGCAAGAGCGATCATCTGATCAGCAGGATGAAAGCCGGCCAGTCCCGGGCGATATGCCTGAACTGTTGCCATTCCTTCGAGATCTGCTCCAGCTGCTTCTGCCATTCTAATACCGTCGCCGTCTTTGCCGATCTGGCCTACCGGGATAACATCCGGATAATCCTTTACATACTTCTTCATCATTTCCTTGTTGTTGGCAAAACCACCGGTGGCTATGATTACTGATTTGGCTTTGATGCTAATCTTCTCACCCGACTTGTCCTTGGCAACTACCCCGACTACCTTGCCGTTGTCGGTGATAAGTCCCGTACCAGGGGTCTCCAGAAGAATTTTGCCGCCATGGTCAAGCACGTATTTGTTGAATACGTTGATCATCCTTTGGCAGTGGAAATCGCGGGGATCCTTTTTCGGGTAGTCCGGGCCGGGAGCTATGACGTGCCATGTCAGCGGGCCACCAAAACCGCCAACACCGACATACTCGATCTTGATGCCGAGGTCATCCATCCAGTCGATAGTTTCCGCAGACTTATCAACAAAAGCCTTTGCCAGCGCGCCATTAGCTTTCCAGTGGCTATAGTCCATAATCAGTTTGAACGCGAAATCCTTGCTGACATCAATACCGATACGTTTCTGAATCTTACTTTCGGCTGCAAATACACCTTCACAGAAGCTGCCTGTGCCACCCACCTTTGCCTGTTTTTCAAGAATAATGACCTTCGCCCCACCTTGTAGCGCCTGAACCCCGGCTGCTAATCCCGATGTACCGGCACCAACTATAACAACGTCGGTGTCAAGTTCCTTGTCAGCTAATGCAGGCGCTGCAAAAGCCAGTATGGCAATCAATGCCGTCGCAATACTCCGAATTTCTCTCATATATTTCCTCCCTTTCCCCTCTGTGTTACCCTCTCGGGTTGGTTTTTGAAGCGTACCAAGCTGCGCTTAATATTATTTTTCCTTAAAATCAAAATCGCTATGACACTCAAGGCAGACAATTTCCGATGCTCGGTGAATACGATGGCATTTCAGGCATTGCATTTTGCCGAGATGCGAGTCATGCGGATTTCCGTGAAGTGATTTTGTCAGCTCAGCAACCTTTTCATACCCACCGTGACATTCGAGGCAGACATTGACAGACGCCGCGGCCACCGGTTTGTCAACCTGGTGACAGTCAACGCACTTCAGTCCTTCCGATGCATGTTTCCCCCTGATCTCTACCGCACCAGCTGCAACTGACAGTCCCGCTACAACTGCGCACAGGACAAAAAATCGCAACATTGTCATACTGATTTTTCCTTTCAACTCTCAACCTCCTCTCGTTAGTCATTAGTTATGCAAACTACCTACTGTCCATCTTCCATAACGCTTATTAAGGGCGTAGCAGCTACCATGCCAACCTGTAACAGGCTTAAATTACTGGGTATTTACGATTTAATATTTTTAGCCATTGATTTTTGCTATCAATTTGATAAATTGATTATTATTTTGAAAGGCGGATAAATGCATGCAGGCAAAAGACTTGGACTTGAGAGAGCTTCTTTCGTTTAATTCAGAGGGTGGCGTGATGCACTTTATGGGACAGCGGGTGATCCTGTTCGACGCGGTTGCAATGGGGCTGTTGCGCAAAGAGCTCATCGAATCGCTGGGAGTATCCGCTGCTCGCAGTATTCTGACACGTTTCGGCTATGCACACGGCAGACGAACGGCCGAAAGCTTGAAAACCGAGTTCCCAAAACTGTTTGCAGACAGCTGGACAGGTCCGAAGCTGCACATGCTGTATGGCATGATGGTCGCTGAAGGAAACAAGCGAAGCGACGGTAGCGGAACGGCTCCACTGGTTGAATCCTTCTGGCACGAATCGTACGAAGCTGAACAACATCTGCTGCATTTAGGACAGGCGGATGAACCCGTATGCTGGACATTAACCGGCTTTGCGAGCGGATATGTCTCATACTGGGCAGGGGAGGAAATTTACTTCATTGAAGACCGCTGTTGTGGAAAGGGGGATGCTGTCTGCCATGTTGAAGGACGCTCCAAGGAAAAATGGGGAGCTGTACTAGAGCCACATCTGCCCTACTTCCATTCGGAATCCGGTGATGAAGTATTCAAGAAGTTGACCGATGCTCTGCGAGATACCGAAAAACGTCTAAAAAAACGCCAGCGACAACTGTCATGTCTTGATAACAAACAAGACGATACACCCTGTATCACGGCCCGCAGCGAAGCAATGCGCCGTGTCATCGACCTGACCAGACGCTTTGCTAAAGTGGAGTCTTCAGTTATTGTAACCGGAGAAAGTGGTGTGGGAAAAGAGCGGATAGCGCGGCTCATCCATGAAGAGTCCGCACGCGCAGGGCGTCCATTTGTAGCTGTGAACTGCGGGGCATTGACGGAGACCTTGCTGGAGAGTGAACTCTTCGGCTACGCAAAAGGCTCATTCACAGGGGCTGATAAAGACAATATGGGATTGCTGGAGGCGGCCAATTGGGGGACATTATTCCTAGATGAGATTGGCGAGATGTCTCTCGGCATGCAGGTAAAACTCTTGCGCGCCCTGCAAGAGCGCGAGATTCGCCGTGTGGGCGAGCAAAAAACACGCGCCGTGGATATTAGGGTTGTCGCCGCCACGAATCGTAACCTGGCCGAAGAAGTTACGGCTGGGCGATTTCGGCAAGATCTTTATTATCGTCTGCGCGTAATAGAACTGAGGGTGCCGCCACTTCGTGAAAGGGCCGAAGACATTCTGCCGCTTGCCCGTATCTTTCTGGAGGAAGCTTCCAGTCGGGCTGGCCGCACAGTAACCGGGTTTACACATCAAGCCGCAGACCAGTTGTTACGCTACGAGTGGCCGGGGAACATACGGGAACTGAGCAATGCTGTCGAATATGCCGTGGCCCTCTGTAGTGGCACCCGTGCGGACATTGGGGACCTGCCTGAAGAGCTGCGGTCAGCACTGCCAAAACCAACCGTATCAGGCTCTATTCGGCCACTTGAAGATGTCGAAAGGGAGTATATCATGGCCGCCCTGCGCGCCACGGGAGACAACAAGGCACGCACTGCGGCCGAACTGAACATAGGAATTGCTACGCTTTACCGAAAACTGAAGGAATACGAAAAGCAGGGACAGTAACGTATCCCCCGGCAGAGCCGGGGGCTTTTAAAACCGTGAACGGCTCGAAGCGGTGTTTTTAAAAGATTACAGATCGGCAGTTTTAAAGTTTACGGCCAAAAAAAATTGAGTACCCCTCAAGAGGTACTCAATTTCAATAATGTATGGCGTCCCCGAGTCGATTCGAACGACCGGCCTCTTCCTTAGGAGGGAAGCGCTCTATCCTGCTGAGCTACGGGGACGTATGTAAAAAGCTGATGTGGTATATCAGAGATGTTGCTTCTGTTCAACATCTTTAAAAAATCTAGCCCTGATAAAGTAAGATATGTACGTTCACGAAATCATTTCTGCAAAAACGCGTAAATTTTTCTGTCGTACTAAAAGCGCAGAAACAATTTCTAACGTGCTAAAAGTTCAGAAGTGAAAATACCTTACCTTTCGGTAACCGCTTGCGCCCTTCCAGAAAATCCAACTCTGCCATGAAACAGCACTCCACAATCTCTCCACCCATACTCTGCACCATATCAACAACTGCTGCCATGGTGCCACCGGTAGCGAGCAGGTCATCAGCAATCAAAATCCGTTCACCCGGTTTGATTGCGTCTTTGTGGATTTCCAGTGTGTCCGTGCCGTATTCGAGATCGTAGGTTTTGCTGAAGGTTTCGGATGGGAGTTTGCCAGGTTTGCGAACAAGGACAACTCCTGCACACAATTTGTACGCCAGTGCCGAACCGATGATGAAGCCGCGTGCTTCAACGCCGACAACTTTGTCGATTCGTTTGCCTATGTAGCGATGAGAAATAAGGTCAATCATTTTCTGGTATGATTGGGCATCCTGTAGCAGCGTGGTGATGTCTTTAAAAATAATTCCTTTTTTGGGGAAATCATGGATGTCCCGGATGATGTTTTTCAGGTCGTTCATTGACGGTTCTCCTTTGTATTACTTCTGTTTATATCTGGCTGGCAGTGTAAAAATCCCGCAATTTTTTTAAGCATTTTGTTTCGATCTGTCGGATTCGCTCTCGTGTTACACCGAACTGATGGCCGATGGTGTCAAGTGTTTGTGGGTCATTGTCATCAAGTCCAAAGCGGAGTGTCAGAATTTTTTGCTCGTGATCAGTGAGCTTGTTAAAGTGTTGGGAGATTAACTCAAATATGTTGATGTTCTCAATCAGATCTGTCGGGGGAATCATAGAACAGTCTTTAATAGTGTCAATCAGTGTAAAATCGGTGCCATCACCGATCGGGGCCTCAATCGAACAGGTGTGGCGCAGTAGCGTCATCAGCTTTCGCACCTGCTGTACTTTTACCTGCATGGAGTCGGCTATTTCCTGAAGGGTCGGTTCTCTATCCAGTTCCTGGGATAGTTTTCGTGTCGCCCGAATCATGCGACCGATTTCATCCGATATATGAACAGGTAAGCGAATTGTACGGGATTGGTTGATGAGTGCCCGTTCAATTGTCTGTCTGATCCACCAGGTTGCATAGGTTGAAAAACGACACTCTTTGGCCAGTCTGAAGCGTTCTACAGATTTTATTAATCCCAGATTACCTTCTTCAATCAAGTCCAAAAACGGCAAGCCACGGTTTATATAACGTTTGGCAATTTTGACAACCAGTCGCAGATTGGACTCGATCATCTTGTTGCGGGCCGCTTCATCACCTTGCTCAACTTTCCAGGCGAGTTCCTTCTCTGTGATGGCATTCAGTAACGGGGTGCGCTGAATGTCACGCAGATAAATTTTGATGGCATCATCATAATGCTCAAGCTCAGCCGGCAGAACTTCGTCTTCGGCATCTTCATCAATACATTCATCTTCAGGTATCAGAAGGGGTTCTTCAATGTCGTTAAGCGTCAACACGGAGAGTCCGATCAGAGGTGATTCATCGCTATAATTTTCGTGCTGATGAAGTGGTGGGCCATTGCTGTTAACAAATTCCGCTCTTTTCATGCCTGCCACCCCTGCTTGCCGATAAGCGGCACAAAACGGCAATTAACGGACGATTCGTACTGCAGACCGCCGTCGGCATTTTTGATAATAGTAATCAGTTGCTGGTCGCTGTCAGGTCCAACAGGGATTACGAGCCTACCACCCAAGGCAAGCTGGTCGGTCAAAATGGCTGGAACTTCTGGTGCCCCGGCTGTAACTATGATTGCATCAAAAGGAGCTTCTTCTTCCCATCCGATCGGGCTTCCTTCGCTGTCATTGATACGTAGTTGGACATTGAAAAGCTTCAGCGAATCTAAACATTTGCGTGCACCCAGGGCCAGTGGCCGGATGCGCTCTGCCGAGTAGACTCTGTCTGCCAGAGTGGCGAGAATAGCAGTTTGATAGCCTGAGCCGGTTCCGATTTCCAGTACCCTTTCTGTGCCGGTAAGCGCTAATTTCTCGGTCATTAAGGCAACTATGTAGGGCTGTGAGATGGTCTGTTTTTCACCGATAGGTAGCGCCTTGTCATTGTAGGCCTGCGCTGCAAAAGCTTCCTGGACAAAGATATGGCGGGGGATTTTAAGCATTGCATCAATGACCCTCTTGTCACTTATGCCACGTGCCATGATCTGATCGCGCACCATTTTTTTTCTCATGATCTCAAAGTTCAAAAAAACCCCGCCCGATAAATGGAAAGTTATTTTCTTCGCAATAAACTGAAAACTTAATCCATGGAAACAAAAACTTGCGAACTATAACAGTAGATAGATTGAATGTCCATATGTGTCAAAACGCCCATTCGGCTAGAATCGGCAGTGATTTGTGGTTCGTCAGATCGAGGTGAAGAGGTGTAATGGAGACATGTTGTCGGTTGATAGCGTGAAAATCTGTACCGGGTTCGTCATTGAGATGAGGCTCTTCATTGCCAACCCAGAAATATTTCCGTCCACGTGGGTCAGTTTTATCGACTATTTTTCCAATGAAGGAGCGTTTCCCTTGGCGGGTTATCAGTGGAGGTTGCATTCTGTCTATGGAACAGTTGGGGATGTTAACATTCAGAAACGTGTCAGAAGGAAGTCCATTTGAAATTACCTGGCGAGCAACTTGAGTGGCAATCTTTGCCGCATCGGTAAAATATTTGCTCTTTTCGAAGGTTGCGAGCGAAAAAGCAATCGCCGGAATACCCATCAGATTGGCCTCCATAGCTGCCGCTACTGTGCCGGAATAGGTGATGTCATCGCCCAGGTTGGCACCATGATTGATTCCGGACACCACAAGATCCGGTATGATCGGTAGCATATTATGAATACCCATGTTGACGCAATCGGTCGGAGTACCATCGACAGCATACCACCCTTTGTGCAGCTCGAAAATACGCAGAGGCGAGTGCAGGGTAAGAGAGTGGCCGGCTGCGCTTCGTTCGCGGTCAGGTGCTATAACTGTTACCGTGCCCAGCTCTTTCATCGCTTCAGCCAGGGCGCGAATTCCGTTGGAGTGTATACCGTCATCGTTAGTGACCATTATGTTCATTAAGTCAGATCCTTTTATACCATGAGTAGCCACTCTGTCTTATCGCAGAAATATCTTGGTAAATCAAGCTGATCACGTGTTCTGATTTTGTGTTTACAAAACAGCTGTAAGCCTATACATTTAGCACCCCAAAAATGATATTTACAACCGTATATATTCCAGTAGGAGGTGCAGGTATGAAGGCAGTTTTGATGGACGCTTTTGGCGGTGTGGAAGTTCTCAGGGTCGGTGAGGCAGAAAAGCCGACTCCTGCCGATGGTCAGGTTCTTGTAAAGGTTTATGCGACATCAATCAATAGACCGGATCTTGTACAGCGTGAAGGGAAGTATCCACCACCGGCGGGAGATTCAGAAATTCTCGGTCTGGAAGTCGCCGGCGTTATTGATGCCTTGGGTGCTGGAGTCACTGGCTGGCAGGTTGGTGAGCGGGTCATGACGCTGGTCGGTGGAGGCGGATATGCCGAATTTGCCGTTGCATACGCCGGCCATTTGATGCGCATTCCGGAGAACATGAGTTTTGAGGAAGCTGCTTGTGTTTGTGAATCGTATATCACCGCATTTTTGAACGTGTTTATGATCGGTGAATTCAAAGATTCACAAACTGCAATTCTGCATGGTGGCGGGGGAGGGGTTAATACCGCTGCTATTCAGCTCTGCCGTGCGTTGACTCAATCGAGTAAGCTGATCGTGACCGCTTCTCCCGCAAAAATGGAGAGGGTTAGAGAGATCGGTGCCGACTTTCTGATAAACTTCCATGAAACGCCTGATTTTACTGAGGCCGTGAAGGAGTATACTAATAAAAAAGGGGTCGATCTTGTCCTGGACCATGTTGGGGCAAAATATCTGGCACCCAATATGAATTCGCTCGGCTATAAAGGGCGATTGGTAGTTATCGGCGTTATCAGCGGCATCAAGGCCGAGCTTAATCTGGCTCTGATGATGGTGAAACGTCAGCAGATCATCGGCAGTGTTCTTCGCTCCCGTCCTGTTGCTGAAAAAGCAGAAATAGTTGCTGAGTTTACCCGTCGTGCCCTGCCGAAGTTTGCCGATCGCAGCATCGTTCCGATCATTGAAAAAGTCTTCAGCATTGATCAGGTGGCCGATGCACACCGCATGATGGAAGAGGATAAGCATTTCGGGAAAATTGTTTTGAAAATTCAGTAGACCTGTTCCCAACTCTTGGTATATGTACGCTATATTAAGTAACACTCAATAATTTATCGGAGGAAGCAGATGTCAGATCAGAACCCGCAGGTTATTTTGGAAACGTCCATGGGCAACATAAAAATCGAACTTTTCAAAGAGAAAGCTCCAATCACTGTTAGAAACTTTCTGTCCTATGTCAAGGATGGGCATTACGACGGGTTGATTTTTCACCGCGTTATCAAGGATTTCATGGTTCAGGGTGGCGGCATGAATGAAAACATGGAGATAAAAAAACCAAAGTTTGCCATTAAAAATGAGGCTACAAATGGCCTGCTAAACAAGCGTGGTACTCTTGCAATGGCCCGCACGGCAGCAGTTGATTCGGCTACGTGCCAGTTTTTTGTCAACACGGTTGATAACGCATTTCTTGATCATAGCGGAAAGCATCAGGACAATTTTGGTTATTGTGTTTTCGGCCAGGTTATTGAAGGTATGGACGTAGTTGATCAAATCCGGGCTGTTAAAACCGGAAACAAGAACGGGCATTCTGATGTACCTGTTGAACCGGTTTTTATCATCTCAGCCAAGCTGATTGAGCAGGAGGCATAATATGGATAACAATCAGGTATGCTATACATTGGACGCAGCGCTTGAAATGGCGATCACGATGGAAGAGGAAGGGTTCCGCAATTATCTGGCCGCTGTTCGGCAGCTGACAAACAAGGGTGCCAAGGATTTAATGCGGGAAAATGCTCTGGATGAACTGAATCACAAGCACCAGTTGGAGAAAGCGCTGCTGGACGGGCGTATGGAAGGTGGCGACGATCTAGACCAGCCTATTCCAACGATGCGTCTTGATTACCTGTTTAAAAAAGAAGAACTTGGACCGCAATCAGGAGTTCGTGAGGCACTAATCTATGCAATACATCTGGAGAAGGGTGCAGTAGATTTTTATAGCAAGGTTTCAAGCGGTTGCGCTGGGGCGCCGATGGGAAAGCTGTTTGCCCAGCTCCATCAAGAGGAGAGTCGTCATCTTCAAACGCTTGAAGATCTCTATGAACAGCATTTTATGACCGAGAATTAACAATTCTAATCTCTTGATTTGATTGAATAATATTTTTAGTAATTAATTGCCATTTTTAAAAGGGTCACATTTCGCAAGAGAAGTGACCCTTTTTGTTATTCATTTCACAACACTGGAAAAGAAAAGCTTTGTGATACTTAGTCTATTGCCGTCAACTGAGCGCCAGTATTGTTAGTAAATTTTATCCATAAATAATTGTGCTTTTCAAAAACAGTGATAGACTCAGTGTCGGATGAACTGTCGAAGAAAGTTGAGAATGAATGGCAGAAACAGGCATGACTGGTGGACCAGCACTTAACTGTTTGAAGACTGATCTGAAAAGGGCGGTTCGATGAGGGCTAATATAACTTCAAAAACTGAGAAAGTCCTTCGTCAGATGGCAGAGGAGGTTGTAAGGGAAAGCAAAACCATAACTTGTGGTTCGCTGTCATATGAAGAGATCCAGAGCTCGTTCCACAATCTGGCTGTATACCAGGTCGAACTGGAGATGCAGAACGAGGAGCTCCGCAATACACAAAAAGAACTGGAAATTTCCAGATCACGTTACTTCGAGCTGCATGATAAGGTGCCGATTGGCTATCTAACCATTAGCGAACAGGGACTTATTCTTGAATCAAATCTTGCTGCGGCCTCCATGTTAGCGGTTGAGCGCGGCAATTTGGTCAATCAACCGCTTTCTCATTACATCCTTTCGGAAGATCTGGACATTTTCCTCCTCTGCTACCAACGACTTGTGGATACTGGCAAACATCAATCCTGCGAGCTTCGGATGCTGCAATTTGATGGCAACCAATTCTGGATACAAATGGAGACATCATTAGGGTCTGATTCTGAAGCGAAGTCCCATGTCTGTTATGCCGCACTAATCGATATTTCAGATAAAAAACAGATGGAGCGTTTGAGGGAACGTGAGCTAGTTTTTATAAAGGCACAGGAAATCGGTCGGTTAGGTGCCTGGATATTTGATGTTATTGCCAACAAACTAATCTGGTCTGGCGAAATTTATCGCATTTTCGGTCTGCAGCGCCATACAAGTTCAGTCACTAATGATGAGCTTCTCGATGTTGAAAATCCTGAACATCGGAATTACATATTAAATTATAAATATTTAGATTCAATACAGGAGGGTAAAGATGGCTACGAGATTGAGCGCCAGGTTGTCTGTGAAAAAACAGGTCAAATTCGGCACGTACTGGAAAAATGTGAACATATAAGAGATTCTTCAGGCAAAGTGATCCGTTCTGAAGGCATAGTACAAGATATCACGGCGAACAAGGAGAAGGAAGATGCCCTGCGGGCCAGTGAAGCCCGCTACCATTCAATTATTGAAGATCAGACCGAGTTGATTTACCGCTATCTGCCGGACGGCAGAATTTCTTTTGCCAACGGAGCGTTTGCCCGGTATTACGGCATGAAGCGGGCTGAAATAGTTAATAGTGTTTTTGTCCCAAATATCCCGGAAACAGATCTGGCAATGGTAATTAGTAGTCGTTCTAAAATAAGTCCGGATCATCCGGTTGTAGCTTTTACCCATCGCATTATAAACTCTGAAGGTGAAGTACGGTGGCAGCGTTGGACACATCGGGGTATTTATGCTTCTGATGGTAGCCTAGCCGAATATCAGGCTGTTGGTTTCGATATCACCGAGCATAAGCTATCAGATATGATTATGAAGGCCCGTATGAGAATTAGTGATTATCAATTTGTAGATTCAGTTGACCAGATGCTGAAGAAAGTTCTGGATGAGGCAGAAGAACTGACGGAAAGCCGAATCGGATTTTTCCATTTCCTTAATGCCGATCAAGAGACCTTATCCCTGCAAACATGGTCGAATCGGACCCTGGCTACGTTCTGTACCGCTGAGGGTAAAGGTCAACATTATCCACTCGACTTGGCCGGAGTGTGGGCTGACTGTATCCGAGAAAGAAGACCACTGATCCATAACAGCTATGAGACTTTACCCAACCGAAAGGGGTTGCCACCAGGGCATGCCACTATTTTACGAGAACTCACGATCCCGATATTTAGAAATAATCTGATTGTTGCAGTATTGGGCGTAGGAAACAAATCCACTGATTACACTCGTCAGGATATTGCAACCATACGGAGCTTTGCTAATCTTGCTTGGGATATTATTGACCGGAACAGGTCGGTACTGGCTCTTAAACAAGCACGTAACGAACTGGAGTCAAAAGTGGCGGAGAGAACAATATCCCTTACCTTGGCGCACGAACAAATGAAAAAAATATCTTTTGAACTGGTCTGGGCAGAGGAGCGGGAACGGGAACGTATTGCCGGTGAGCTGCACGACTGTGTGGGGCAGTCTCTGCTATTGGCAAAAATGAAGCTGGATGCGCTGGCGGAAAGCCTTTCATCAGATGCAAACGGTGGATACGCTGAGGAGGCTGCCGCACTTGTTCAAACCTCAATCCACAGCATTCGGACACTCACCTTCAGGATGCGGCCACCGGTTTTGGATACAGCAGGAATCGAAACCTCTCTGGAATGGCTCTGTTCATCAGTCACGAACGATTACAATCTCCCGGTGGTATTTTCAAGCAATTGCCAATCCAAGCCATTATTGTCTCCGGAAGCTCGTTATTCATTGTATCAGGCTGTACGGGAACTCCTGCTGAATATAGTTAAACATGCAAAAGCAGAAAATGCCGGACTCTCAATAAAGACTGATATGAATACGATTGCCGTGACTGTTGTCGATAATGGTATCGGCATAAACCAGCCTGATTCTATTTTGAAACATGCCAACAACGGCTATGGCCTTTTTAATGTCCGACTGAGAGTCCAGCAGATGGGCGGCACTTTTTCTGTTGAATCAGCACCCGGAAGTGGTACGTCTGTAACATTAATAGTTCCTGTAACCGAGAAAGTTGCAATTGAAGAGGAGGATACATGCGAACAACAATTCTGCTTGTGGACGACCACCCAGTCTTCCGCGAAGGTCTGAGGTCGCTGATCGATAAAAGTACTACGTCAATGGTAGTAGCTGAAGCTGGAAATGGTTTAGAGGGGATTCGTCTCGCCGCTGAATTGCAACCTGATCTTGTCGTAATGGACCTGACGATGCCAATTATGAACGGTATTGATGCAACCCGCGAGATTACAAAAAATCATCCTGAAATTAAAGTGCTGGTGCTTTCAATGGAAAGCGATCGATTCTTTGTGGTGGAGGCTCTGAAAGCCGGGGCTATAGGATACCTTTTGAAGGATACCGCTTTTGCTGAACTTGCAGATGCAATCGCTACAGTAGTTATGGGTGAGACCTACCTTCCACGAAAGATTTCAACTCTGGTGGTTAAGGAGTTCCTGCAGTGCATACCCGAAGACATGGCACCTGTCTATCAAAGTCTTACCCCTCGTGAACGAGAGATTCTCCAACTGATTGCTGATGGAAAGTGCATCAAGGAGATTGCCTGTCTTTTGGACATCAGCAATAAAACTGTGGAAAATCAGCGGCATGCTATCATGCAAAAACTCCAGCTTTTCAGCGTAGCTGAACTGACTAAATTTGCCGTACGGCACGGTTTATCATCCCTCACAAAGTAATCCCCCCACCCAAAACAATTATCCACCAACGCTTGGGGCTTTTTGTAACTTTATCTGCGAAAAGCCCTATAGATTCATTTTTTGACTTAGTCCAGAATGTCTTCAGCTCGTGTAAGGCTCTTCAAATTTTAAGCCTAACCCTGATAAACAGGATAAGTACGCTCACGAAAAGTTTCCTGCAATATCGGCAAGAATAATTTCTATCGTACTGAAAGCGCAGAAAGTAATTTCTAACGTATTAATGACAGAAGGGGGAATTTATATGCGAAGTGATATCCATTACGACAAAAACGAAGCCCGGAATTGCCCGTCTTCCCATTCATCGTGTCAACAATTTTACGGACAACCGGAGATACAGATCGGATCCGTACAATCGACCATTTCTGATGAACGGGTAAAATGGGTATACGGAAGCATCTATGAATGTCTTCAACATGTCGTGAAATGTCGGCGCAGAATACCTTTTGGCTCCAGCTATTATTGTGGATGGCTGCTAAATGACGATTTAGTCAGATTCGACCACAAACTCCCGTGCTCCAGCAGGAGAGAGGGGAATGTATATGTTGGGTGAGAAAAGAAATGTTTCCACAGACCAGTTATTGGCTCCTAACGGAGCGCATTTTAACCCCGGTGCACAACCTTGCAATAAATTATGCAAAACGAGTGTACTCGTCGATGATTTTTATTTGTGCAAACACCGTAGGCCTGAATGTGAACACGCATTCTCTTACGGATCAAGTTACTTGTGCAGATCTCCGGAGCGCCATAAATATTCGCGGCGAGCTTAATTGGAAGGATCCTTATCTTGAGATTTATAAGGAGGCGAGGATATGATTGGGGTAATACAAAACAACTTTAACAAAGTATTTGTCAATGAGTACGCCCTTGATAACTTGATCGCCGCAGACAAAATTATCGCCTTCAACCGTTCAAATGAGTGGGCAGTTGTAGGTAGGGATTCAGTAAGGAAGCAGAATACGTATTACCCGGAAGGAGAGCGGCGGCGAATAACTTACGGCAATGATTTTATCATGAAATGAACCTTGCTAAATGGTTTGAGGTAGGGTGTCACAGGGCGATGGGGCAGCTAAGGCAATAAGTCAGTATCAAGCTGTTTAACCGTATTCCAACACGGTGGTCAGAAACAGAAACCGGTCGACCAACTCAAATCAGAAATGATGAGCGGGTCGACCGGTTTTTAGTTGTTGTGAACGGAGCCTACTTGAATTTTATCCGTAGCCCGTTTTCAGTTTTGGTGATTTTATATGCTGGAAATCTTTTCTTACTTGGATCAAAAACAATGCGGATGTTCTTTGGTGATACACCAATACGTGTTCTTATAATTCCAAACTTGTTGATGTAGACGGACTTCGGTCTCTGATTTGTTTTTGCACTCGCAAAATCGATAACCAGGCGCTCGGGCTTGGTCAACCTGGTCGCCCTGAAGTTCTCAATAGGTTTGTTTGTGCGTATTTCAATATATGACGCTCCGACTGCGACACTCTTTATTGTCAGTGCGGATGTGTTCGCAGGTGAGATATTGACAGGGACAACTGGCTCAAGTTTTGGGATTTGCGTTTCTGTTGGTGATGGTGGAGGAGTCAATGCTACGATTGCAGATGGCTCGACTTTTGCCACCAGTTCAGTGGAAAGAACAGGATCAGGTTCCAATTTGTCTGCTGTCGCTGCCGTAGAACCACCAAATGTTACCGTTAGCAGCTTGCGATCGGCGTTAGCACTAACGGAGATTTCTGACTCAGAAACAAGATTGAAAATAATTCTGCTGATGACAACACCGGAGACTTGAACTTTATCGACGGTAATGCTTGAGACAACACCTTTGTTGACTACAATCAAAGGGTCTATTTTTTCAGGGTCGACTTCAGCAATGTCAAGGACTGCTCTCGCTTTCTTGGGGACATTGTAGTATGAGTATTTCATTGCAACATCAGCCGAAATTTCAATTGATACTGTACTCCCTGCGATTTCCGATTTGATATCAAGTAACTCTGCAGCAAAAACTGCTGAATGCATGCATCCCAGTACTGCCAGAAACAGCATGGCAGAGAGAGCTTTTTTCATGTAGTAACCTCCTTGCGGACTTGGTATATGATCAGCAAAATGCACTGTAGATATCCGAAATAATTCTGCCGGGCGCTATTTGGGTAAAAGGTCATCAAGGTCATCGTCTGAAAAATCAAGTGAGTCAGAGATGTTTGCAGTGCTAAGGCGTGAACGGATATCCCTGAAACCTGGATTTGTGGCATTTATTTCATTCAGCAGAAGGTTTGCCTCCTCTTTCTTCCCGACAGCTTCGTATCCTGTTGACAACTCATATTTTACGGCGCAGCTTTCCTGTTCGCTTAACCCTGATTTTAGAAGAGCCAGTAGCATAGTGATGGATCTTTCCACTTCTCCCCGCTCTCTTAAACATGCGCACTGCATTATCTGGCATTCCACTCTTCGTGATGCGTCCTGCGAAGCCTGACGAAATTCGTTAATGGCTTCATCGTATAAACCCATCTCTTTGAATGCCTGACCCAAGTCAAAGTGTGACTGGGCGTCTGAATTTTCTCCCTCATTGCTGAATTTTACACCTCTTGGAGCGGTGGTGATGGTGTCAAACAATTCACCGACAGAGCCAAGCCGGTTGTCAGATGGTGAAGCGGTACTGATTCCCTGATCCGGTGAATCAAAGGGAGAGTCGATATCAATATCTATATCTATATCGATATCTTCATCAGTTTCTTCTTCAGTCGATTGGATAGTGTCAATGGCTACTTCAGGAGGAGCAAGAACTTCGGCTACAGGTGGGGAGAGATCTTGAACTGTTTTTTGTTCAGAAATGGTATCGCTGACAAAAGGGGATGGACCTTGAATGCCATCAGGAATGTAATTAAGCGATTGTAGTTTTAATGTGATTAAATAAGCTTCGCCTTCATCGCCAGCTGCCGTAGCAACTCTTCTCAGACCTTCCATAACTCTGATGTTTAACGGAGCTATCTCGTCAAGGGATTGATATATACATTTCAGTTCTTGCAGAAAACCAGAAGAAATAAGTACTTCCCCATGTTTGTCAAGCAGTTCCAGTGTCGCTGAAAAATCTCTCTCTGCAGTGAGAGACGAGATGTAGCCGAGTATTGCTACAGGCTCTGTCGGAAAAAAATTAAGATAATGTTGATAGGCTATCTTGACTCTCTGTGGTTGTTCAAGCGCTTGATAAGCCAGTACTACCAAATCCCAAACGCGTTTATTTTTTGGATTGCTACGAAGTAGTCGTTGTAGGTGGTCTATGGCAGATGCGGCATTGCCTTGACTGATCTGCTCGGTAAGTACCTCAAGAATGAAATCCGGTTTGTCGGGGAAAAGCTCAAGGACACGGTAACAAACTCTGGAAAGTGTGGCACTGTCACGCCGTTCCAACAGCATTGAGGCCGTTTTCGCAAATACGGCGTAGGAATCGTCCTTCTTTCCCTGTTTTAGGCAGGCCTCGGCAAATTTAATTTTAATCGGTATATTTAGCGGGTCAAGATTTTGCATCCTGTCTAGAATGGCAAGTGCCTCGGGAATGTTGCCGGTGTTTTCGTAGAACTCATATACAATTTTGTATTCAGAGAGAGAATTTGTAACCAGGCCATGTTTTCCGTACAGCTCTGCGAGCGTCAGGCATAGTGAAATGTCTTCAGGAAAAAGCTTTTGCATCTGTTTGTAGACAGCGATTGCTTTCAGATAAAAGCCGCTCTTTGAAAAATGCTTGCCAATGGTGTCAAGCTCTTTGCGCGCCTCATTACTCTTCCCGCATTTAATTAAAAGCTCTGCCAGTTTCTGCCGCTGGTTAATGGCGGCGGGTTCCAATATAAGGATCTGCTCGTAGACTTTAGCGGCCTTGTCATACTGATAACGCTGTGCAAACTTCTGAGCGTCTTCAATTAGTTGGTCTTTTTTTGTTTTGGTCGCCATCGACTTCCTTGAGCCCGCTTTGCTTGAAAAATAATTAAACATTAATTATGCTACATCTTGCGTAACCTACTGTAACAACGTTAGTTTGTCAAGCTTAATATCTTGGTTATATTGGGATAATCCGTGTTTTATGCGATTTCATTTTGCTTTGACATGGCCTCAAAAATCCATTACGGTGCTCAAAATTATGGAGTTTCTGTCCAGTGCAAAATAACACGAATAATGTGTTTGAATGTACTAATTAATCTGGAGGCTGTGGAATGCGAGTACTGCCGAAAGCAAATCCGCTTTATGAAAAAATCTCTGCCAATAAAATTGTTATTCCGGATGTGCTTAAAAAACTCGGAAATGGTGGTTTTACCGGGTATATTCATTATTCGGCTCCAGAATTTGAATTCTATGGAATCTTTGCAAAAGGGAAGTTACTGAGCGCAGTCAGCAACCATGATGGGCTGGACAAAACTGGTTTTGAAGCCCTTGTGCTTCTGTTTGATAAGGTAGTCTCTGGCGGTGGTGAAATAGATGTATATCGCATGACGCCGGATCTCACCGTGTGCGCTCATGCTCTGGCTCTTGGTATACGTCTTATTGATGGCGAAGAAGTACGGCAGGTTGACATCAAGGGTATACTGGCTCGCTTGAAAGGGCAGGGCACAAACGGTGTTGTTCGCTTTTATACCCCTGAACGTTCCGCCATGATATTTTATAAAGACGGTCAGCCGATCGGCTTTTATTACGATGGCGCCGGTTCGATTGATTCCTCCTCGGATGAATCACGAAAAATAGCTGCTCTACCCGGTGCGCGTGTCGAAATCTGTTCGACTAAAGCTCTTGAAGAGCTTATGCAGTACGACCTGTTGCAAATGGTCAACTTGCAAAAGCTGTGGGAAACAGCCAAGTCTCGGAATACTCCACAACGCCCGAAAGAAGCCGCTGCACCTCCCCCCTCATTTTCAACAATTAGCGAGCAGAATCTGCTTGAGCTTGTGGATGATATTTCTGAAGTGGCTGCGGCGTATCTCTCCAGGGAAGGACGTGTTCTTGTTGAAAAAAGAATTAAGGAGCTAGGTGGCCCATCGCAGTTGCTTGATGATGCAAAGCGTACGCTCTTTCTTGCCCAGATCGAGGCTGATGCTGTGGCGAGTGACGCTCACGCCCGCATTGACGAAATGATGGATCTTATGAAATCTGAAATTGTCGGTCGTCTTGCAGTTTAGTACGAGTAGCAGGGGCTGACTGTGCACGTTCAGCAAATCCTTAAAGAGTATCTGGAGCTTCACGGATACTGGGTGCTGTTCATCGGCACTTTTCTGGAAGGTGAGGCGATCTTGCTCCTTGCCGGTTTTATTGCCTTCCAGGGGTATCTGAATATTCTGGGTGTTATATGTACAGCCTGGGCAGGATCTTTTATTGGAGATCAATTCTATTTTTACCTCGGCCGCTTCAAAGGGAGGGGGCTTCTTAGACGTTTCCATTTTATTGCCCGCAAGTTCCGTGAAGCGCTCAAGCTGATCGAAAAATACGGGAATTATGTAGCATTCATCTCCCGTTTTACCTATGGATTCAGAATAGTTCTGCCTATAATCCTCGGCATAACCAATCTTGCTCCCCGCACATTCCTCTGGATAAATCTGGCCAGTGCTCTCACATGGTCGCTTGTCTTTTCTCTGGGGGGGTATCTGTTTGGCAAAAGTGCTTCGCTATTACTTGATAATGTCAGCAACTATGAACATTACCTTGTCCTTGCCCTGCTTGGCTTCATCTTTGTGGCGTGGTGTGTTCATGCCTATCACGTATGGAAACTTAAGAAACCAGCCAGAGAACGGCTGGCACGGATACGTGCCATACATACTTCACAAAAAGGGTAATTTCTTGAACAAAGATATTTTGATCATTCTGGTTGAACCTCAATCACCCGGTAATATTGGTATGGCCTGCCGGGCCATGAAAAATATGGGTTTAACTCAGTTGAGAATAGTAAAAGGGTGTGATCGTTTTGACTCGGAAGCGCTCAAATTTGCTGTTGCTGCAAGGGATCTGCTCGAATCAGCACAGGTTTTCCCGGATCTGGCTTCAGCCATGGCGGATTGTACCCTGACTGTTGGTACGACCCGGCGGCACGGCAAGTACCGCCAGGAAATTCTTTCTCCTTCAGAGGTGGCTGCTCATCTCAGGGAACAGGTTACCTCAGACTGCCGGGCGGCAATCGTTTTTGGGCGTGAGGACAGCGGCCTGACAACCGAAGAGCTCTCCCTTTGTCGCTGGCATGCCACTATTCCGACTTCCAATGAGTATGGTTCGCTAAATCTGGCCCAATCAGTGCTGCTTTTTTGCTATGAACTTGGCAAGGCATCTGAGTCAGTTAGTGTAGGGCGACCGTTTGAAATGGCAAAATCCGAGGAGATGGAGGCGCTCTTTTCACACTTTCACGCTTCTCTAAACAAGATCGGTTTTCTTAACGAGCAAAATCCGGAGCATATGATGCGCTCGCTACGGCGAATTTTCTTTAGGGCCAATCTTGATAGTCGTGAAGTGACTGTGCTGCGCGGGATGCTGACGCAGATTGATTGGGCGAGTTCCGCCTTTGACGGAAGGAAACGTTCGTGACTCCGACAACAATTGGTCTTGTGGCCGGGGCACTTACCAGTATAGCAGCAATTCCGCAGGTAATTAAAACGCTGAAAACCCGTCATGTACGCGATATTTCTATCTGGCAGCCGCTCCTATTGGCGTTCGGTGTTGCACTTTGGATGATTTACGGTATTCTTATTAATGATTTTCCGCTGATTGTGGCTAATATAATACCCCTGATCTGCAATGTCATACTCACCGGAATGAAAATGCGCTACGGAAATGATGATCATTAGTCAATAACCAAAAATACTTCAAAATATCCCAGGCGAGCGCTCGATTTGGACATCTTTTCTGAAAAAACCATTCTTACGGTTAGTCGTCTGACAGCCCTGCTTCGCGGAGTGCTTGAGGAAAACTTTGAGCAGCTTTGGGTGCAGGGGGAAGTATCCAATCTTTCCTATCCATCTTCAGGGCACTGCTATTTTACCCTCAAAGATTCAGGTGCTCAATTGCGCTGCGTGATGTTTAAAAGCGCCGTAAAAAATCTCAAGTTTCGACTGACCGACGGCATGTCTCTGATTGTGCGTGGCCGAATTTCGGTTTATGACCAGCGTGGTGAATATCAGTTGATCTGCGAATATCTGGAACCGGATGGAGTCGGTGCTCTTCAGACCGCGTTTGTGCAATTGAAGGAAAAACTGGCTGGCGAAGGGTTGTTTGCCGAGGCGCATAAGATCAGTCTGCCTCTCTTTCCTCGTAAAATTGGTGTGATTACATCGCCGACCGGTGCTGCCATCCACGACATTCTGAATGTACTCAAGCGCCGCTTTGCCTCACTGGAGGTATTGCTGTATCCGGTTCGCGTGCAGGGTGAGGGTTCTGCGTTGGAGATCGCACGAGCCATTACCGAGATGAACCGATTGGCCGAAGTAGATGTCGTAATCGTTGGTCGTGGTGGCGGTTCGTTAGAAGATCTATGGGCATTTAACGAAGAGGTTGTAGCACGTGCGGTCTATCGGTCAAAAATACCGATCATCTCGGCCGTTGGCCATGAAACAGACTGGACAATTTGTGATTTTGTCGCGGATTTGCGTGCGCCAACGCCGTCTGCTGCTGCCGAGTTGGTGATTGCAAGTGCTGATGAGCTTCGCAGCCAGATTGAACTGCTTTCCCGGCGTTTACAAAGATCGGTCGAGAACCTGCTCGCTGCACACTACGCTACTGTTCAAGGCCTGCGCAGGGCATTGCATGATCCGCGGACAATGTTGGGACATCTGGCTCAGAGGATGGATGACTTGACCTGTAGGCTTGATATGGGTCTGAGTGTGGCTGTCTCTCGGCGCCGTGAACGTTTTATGCGCCTTCAAGATGCTTTACAGCATAACGATCCGAAAGGTAGAATCAAAACCCTGCGGCAACGGATTGCTCTTCTGTCGGTAAGGGTGGAAGGTTTGTTAAATCAACGGCTGGAATTGCTTCGGCAGCGATTTGGCGACAATACTGCTCGTCTGGAAGTGCTTTCCCCGCTCAAGACCCTTGCCCGTGGTTATGTGATTGCATCGTATAGCCACGATGGTACGGTCGTGACAGAAGCAGGTCAACTGAAAGCCGGCGAACTGTTACTACTGAGATTTTATCGGGGAAAGGCCCTCTGTCGGGTAGAGTCGTCGGAAACCTGCAAAGCTTGACGCCCAGAGCTGTTCCTGTATACAATTACAAAATTTCGATTAAGAGAGATCCCGGCTATGGCTACTGATAAGTTTGAAGCGTCCCTTAAAAAACTGGAAGAAATTGTAAAACGCCTGGAAACCGGGTCGCTTACGCTGGAGGACTCCTTGAAAGCCTTTGAAGAGGGGGTGAAGCACTCTGCTTTCTGTTCAAGCAGGCTTGACGATGCCGAACGGCGGGTGGAAATTCTACTGAAACAGAAGGATGGTTCACTGACACGTGAGCCATTTGAATCCGCAGAAGACTGATATCATTGGTAGAACAGAAAGGAAGCAATTGATGGATCTGAAAGCATATTTAAAAGAGCATTGTGCACTTATAGATACGGCGCTTGATCGTTTTCTTCCGAAAGAAACGGAGTTGCCGCATAGTCTCCACAAAGCTATGCGTTATTCGGTCTTTGCCGGTGGTAAGCGTGTGCGGCCAATTTTGATGCTGGCCGCCTGCCAAGCTGTTGGCGGCGATCCTGAGCTTGCCATTCCGGCAGCATGTGCCATGGAAATGATTCACACATATTCACTGATTCATGACGATCTTCCGGCCATGGATGATGATGATTTCAGGCGCGGAAATCCGACTAATCATAAGGTTTTTGGCGAGGCGATAGCTATTCTTGCCGGCGATGCTCTTCTGACTGAGGCCTTCAAACTGACCAGCGACCCTCGTTTTGCCGGTAGTTGCGAACACGCCGGACTACTGGCTGTTATCCACGAGATTGCAACCTGCGCCGGTTCCTACGGCATGGTTGGCGGTCAGGTAATCGATATGGAGAGTGAAGGGCGTCAGGATATTGATTTGGCGACCGTTCAGTATATTCATACTCATAAAACCGGGGCGCTGATCAAGGCATCGGTCGTGGCCGGAGCGCTCCTGGCGGGCGCCACTGATCAAAAGCTGGCGGCGATCACCCGCTATGGTGAAGCTGCTGGCCTGGCCTTCCAGATTGCTGATGATATCCTCGATATTGAGGGTACAACCGAGGAAATTGGCAAGGATGCCGGTAGTGACCAAGCCCGAGGCAAGGCTACTTATCCCGCTGTGATGGGGCTGGCTGCCGCCAAAGAAGAGGCTCAATCGATGATGAACGAGGCTTTAAGCGCTCTGGAAATTTTTGGTGTTGAGGCCGAACCGCTACGGGAAATTGCAAGGTACATTGTGCAGCGTAGAAGCTGAAACTACCACAATCAGAATAAAGACGGGTTTGTCTATGTCGATTCTTGAAACAATAAATTCCCCTGAAGATCTCAAGCGTCTTTCAGTTTCGCGGCTTCCTGAGCTTGCTGCTGATTTGCGGCGGACCATCATCCAAACCTGCGCAGTTAATGGCGGGCATCTGGCGCCATCTCTGGGGGTTGTGGAATTAACTATTGCCCTTCACAAGGTTTTTACTACACCAGCTGATAAAATTGTCTGGGATGTGGGCCATCAGGCGTATGCTCACAAGCTGCTGACCGGTCGCCGTGACAGCTTTAGCACATTGCGCACTCTAGATGGCATAAGCGGTTTTCCAAAGCGTAATGAGTCGTGCCATGATTCATTTGATGTCGGACACTCATCCACATCGATATCAGCTGCTACCGGTTTTGCGGTTGCCAGGGACTTGGTTGGACGTAAAGGCAAAGTGCTGGCGGTTATCGGTGACGGTTCCATGACCGGTGGCATTGCCTATGAGGGGATTAATCACGCCGGGCATCTCAACAAGGACATGATAATTATCCTGAACGATAACGAGATGTCGATAGCAGAAAATGTCGGAGCTCTGTCCAATTTTCTGATCCGCACGGCATCAAGCGAGTTTGTTCAGCGTTTTAAGAAAAATACTGAATCGTTTCTCAAAAAGCTAGAAGTGGGCAAAGGTTTACTCCACGTAGCCCGCAAGATGGAGGAGTCATTCAAAGGCCTTTTAACACCCGGAATGCTTTTTGAGGCGTTTGGTTTTGAGTACATCGGGCCGATTGATGGACATGATCTGCCGGCACTTATCGAGACACTTGAAAACGTAAAGAAATTTGACAATGCGGTTCTTATCCACGTCCTGACTAAAAAAGGGATGGGGTACAAGCCAGCTGAAGATAACCCGGCACTGTATCATGGAGTCGGGCCATTCGAAATTAAGACCGGCAAGGTACTCAAAGGAAAAGGGGGTGCCGCTTCATATACCGCGGTCTTTGGTGCTGCGCTATGCAAATTGGCTGCTGAGGATGATCAGATTGCCGCTATCACTGCAGCAATGCCGGATGGTACCGGCCTTGCCGCATTCTCCAAAGAGTTTCCAGAGCGTTTTTTTGATGTCGGAATAGCCGAACAGCATGGCGTCACTTTTGCCGCAGGTCTGGCTGTTGGCGGTTACCGCCCTGTTTTTGCCGTATATTCCAGCTTTTTGCAGCGCGCCTATGATCAGGTTTGTCATGATGTTTGTCAGCAAAACCTGCCGGTCACGTTCGCCATCGATCGCGGCGGGGTTGTTGGTAGCGACGGCCCGACACATCACGGAGCTTTTGATCTTTCATATCTTCGTCATCTTCCCAACCTGACCCTGATGGCCCCCAAAGATGAAAACGAATTACAGCATATGCTGGCAACCGCGATCAATCTAGGAACTCCAGCTGCTGTACGCTACCCTCGCGGAAATGGCTATGGTGTGGCGTTAGATCAAACTTTTGATATTATTCCGGTCGGGCGTGCCGAAGTGCTGCGAAAAGGAGATGCTGCCGCAATAATTGCTCTTGGTACAATGGTAAATCCGGCGTTCGAGGCTGCTGCTGTCCTGGATACAGAAGGCATTGCACTGACTGTAGTAAACGCTCGATTTGTAAAGCCGCTTGATGAAACATTAATCATTGCATTGGCAGAAAAATGTGGAATTTTAGTGACCATCGAGGAAAACGCACTGCAAGGAGGCTTTGGCTCTGCTGTGCTGGAACTGCTTGAACTGCGTGGCCTGAATGGGATACGAGTTCTGCGCCTCGGGTATCCAGATTCCTATATTCCACAGGGCGAACAGCATGAACTGCGTACTATGTTGGGGTTAGATTGCGCTGGAATTACTTTGTCTATTCGCAGTTTTCTAAAGAGTGTAATCTGAATTGCTATTCCCTTGTGAGTGAATAGCGTCCTTTGTTGGAGCGGAAAATGATGTGGTGGTAAATATTATCTTGCATAGCAATAACAGCTATGCTATACAATCACTCTTTCGTCGGTGAGTAGCGCAGCCTGGTAGCGCACCTGCCTTGGGAGCAGGGGGTCGCTGGTTCGATTCCAGTCTCACCGACCAGCAAATTCAAGGGGTTACAGTTTATTCTGTAATCCCTTTTTTGTGGTGTCTTGCCTTTGTCTCTTGTTATGTTATTGCACTGGATGAAGTGAGGCATAGACAAGCTTTATGTCGGCTTTTTTTGCGCCAATCGACCCCTCAAAACGCAGTTGGATAAGTTCTCCGTCAGAAGGAATATTGAGCGCCTTGTTGAGCGGCGCTGCCATCAATTCCAATAGCGGCATTCTGTCGTTGTTGACAACCAGAAGTGTAAAAGAATTCCCCGGCATCTTAGCCAGTTCAGCAAAAGTTTTGTTGATACTTGCAGTTGCTTTCCTTACCGACATTTCAAAATAGCTTTTGGCAACTTCTTGCCAGATATCAACAGTGATGGGTGTGTTCTTCGCGAAAGTAGCCACACTATTTTGTAGTGCCTCCATTTCTTCACTAGTTACAAGCCCAGCATTGCTAAAGCGGGATGTAGAAATTATGTTTTTGTCGTCCTCAATTTCCAGTGTTGAAAATATTTCAGAAATAGTATTTAAGCACATGGCATAAGGCATTGTATATATAAGGTCAAAATGGAGCCCAACAAGGTTTGAAATACAGCTTTGTTTGACCACATCAAGCTCAGCTGATTTTATCAACCAGACAATTACGTTTATTTTTTTAGATGCCATTGCGACTCCTCCTCAAGGGGACTCTTCTTTAGACATATTTCAAGTTTACACGGAATCCTTCAATTTTTTGATAACCTCGTTTCCCACCCCGCTTCATTATCACTTTCGCATACCGGATGCAACATCTGCTTGGCAATCTCTTTGCACTCGTCGGCGGTATATCCAGAATGACTCAACCACCCCATAAACGCATTGGCGATCCAGCAAGTACTTTTGTGATAAGGGCATAAACATTGTGAAACATTATTTGGGGTCGCTGGTTCGCTACAGTCTCACCGCATCAGTGTTTTTAGAGCCTGTTTCAGAAGCCCTTCCACAGAAACGCCTCCGCCAGCGTCCAACCCAGCAAGCGCTTTTCGTACTTGCGGTTCCTTATAACCAAGATTAAGCAATGCTGAAATTACATCCTCTGTAACATCATCAGCCGGTATCACCCTGGCATCGGTTGCAGGAAGTGATGATAAATCCAATTTGCCAACTTTATCTTTCAGCTCCAGCACCAGCCGTTCAGCCGTTTTTTTACCGATCCCGGGAATGGTTGAAAGTTTGCCAAGATCGCTCTGTGCTAAAGCCTGAGCCAGTGGGCCGGGTTGAATGTTTGAGAGGATATCGCGGGCCAGTTTGGGGCCTACGCCGGAAACTGCGATCAGCATCTGGAAGAAGGATTTTTCCAGCCGTGTGCGGAATCCGTAAAGCAGTATTGCATCCTCTCTGACACTGGTGTGGATGTGCAGCGATGTTGTGCCACCCTCTTCAGGGAGCTCATAGTAAGTCGAAAAAGGAATGTGCACCCGGTAGCCGACACCCTGTACGTTGAGTACGATATGGTCAGGTGATTTATGGGCGATCAGACCGGTCAGAAGTGCAATCATAGCTTCATGTCCCTCCATGATGTTTTTTGTTTATTAGTGATGATATTGCTACCGGATATCTGTTTTATATTGAATGAGTTGATGTGGCAGATTGCAACTGCAAGTGCGTCAGATGCGTCAGGCTGGGCGATTTCCGGTAAACCGAGCAGTGCCTTGACCATTTTTTGTACTTGCTCTTTCTCTGCTTTTCCCTGACCAACTACTGCCTGCTTAACCTGCAGCGCACTGTATTCAGCGACAGGTAAGCCGCAATGTACCGCCGCGACAATGGCGGCCCCACGGGCCTGCCCCAGCTTGAGGGCGCTCTGGGGATTGGTCGCAAAAAAAATGTTCTCGACCGCGACCTCATCGGGGTGATATTGAGCAATAACTTCCAGAAGACCGTCAAATATCTTTTTAAGCCGTCCGGGGAAGTCTATCGCTGTATCAGTAAAAATAGCGCCATTATCAATGTGAACAAGGCGATTGCCGACCTTCTGCACAATACCGTAACCGGTAATACGTGAGCCGGGATCTATGCCGAGAACAATCATGTCCGGTTCCTTTGACACCCTAAAACAAAATAAGTGCGTTAACAAAGTTATTTTCTGCCAGAACCCGCAGAAAAAACTTCTAACGTACTAAAAAAAGGCGCCCAAAGTATTGGACGCCTGATGTAGAAACAAATACAGTGCCGTATTTTACTTGCGCAGAACTTTAATGACTGCTGAAAAATCCTCTTCTCCAAGACCGGCATCGACCCCCGCCTGATATACCTTGCTGGCCGATTCTGCCGCCGGTAGCGTCAGGCCGAGAAGTCTGGCGGCATTCATGACCATATGCATCTGATCGTTGACATATTTAAGGGCCAGGCTGCGGGAGAAATCGCCACGGGCCATTGCACGTCCCTTTAGATGGAAAAGTGGTGATGCGACACCTCTAGTATCTAGTACCTCCAGAATCTTATCGGCGGTGAACCCCATTTTTTCTCCAAATACCAAGCCTTCTGCCAGTACCTGTACTAATTCAGCCTGCACCAGATTAACAATAAATTTCATCTTGGTTGCGTCGCCAATTTTGCCTACATGAATTGTATTAAGTCCAAAAAAGGAGAATGGTTCTCTACATTTACCCACAAGAGATTGGTCGCCGGCGGTGATGATCGTCATAAGCCCATTGACAGCGTGGTCTTTGCTCCCCCATACCGGTGCATCGAGGTATTGAACGTTCTTCTTGTTACATTCTTCAAACAGCTTCATCGTTGTTTCAAGAGAATGTGACCCCATATCGGCGAGGATCGTCCCACTATCGATTCCGGCCAGAATCCCTTTGTCACCAAAAAAGAGTGGCCCCAATTCGATCCCTTCGGGAACGATGGCGATGACAAGATCCTGCCCCTTGGCCGCTTCAAGTGCTGAAGACGCCGCTTTGACTCCAGATACAGCTAGCTCCTGTACGATTGCTAGCTCAGTATCATACACGGTCAGCTCATAGCTCCCTTTGGCTAAATTTGCAGCCATATGTCGTCCAACTGTACCAAGTCCAATAAAACCAATTTTTTGTAGTAACATGCAATACCTCCTGTAGGTCGGTTGCTATAAAATAGTGTTTCATTTTATATGAGTTTTTGCCGGCTGGCAATAATCAAATACGATAGCTCTGTTATTTTTAGTACAGGTAGAAGTCATCCTGTTTGTCATTTTATATCAGCGAAATGCTTTGACGCCAATACGGTCACAAATGCCTGATAATCTGCAGCTTGAACAGCGTGGCGAAACCGGGTGGCAATGGTTCTGTCCGAATGCAACCATTAGGTCGTTAATCTCGATCCAATATTCAGGAGGGAGTTGAAGTCTCAACACCCTTTCCGTCTCATCAGGGTTTTTGGTCGATACATATCCTAAACGGTTGCATATACGGTGAACGTGAGTGTCTACGCAAATTCCGGGTTTGCCAAAGCCGAGAGTCACAACAAGATTGGCGGTTTTACGTCCGACACCTTTAAACCGGAGCAGCTCATCAATATTGTCCGGTACAATACCGTGGCATTCCTCAACCAACCTCTGGGATAAAAGGGAAATTTGTGCCGCTTTGGTTCGATAAAACCCTGCTGGATAGATCAGTTGCGATATTTCATCAGCAGATAGTCCGGCCATCTCCTCAGGTGTTTGCGCACGTGTAAAAATTCGTTCAGAAGCCAAAGCCGTCACTTCATCTTTGGTTCGTAACGATATAATACAGGAAATCAAGACCTTGAAAGGGCTGCCGTTACATTGGGCGACAATAGTAACGGCAGGCGTTTGCCAATTTTTGTATTCTTCGCGTAGAGTCGTTATAACAGTATGTATGTCTTCACTTTTCATGTTCAGATTCTATCCTATGCCTGATTGCTCTGCAATAGCGGTTTTACTTTTTTGTTTTGTCGGGTTAGTATGCCTGCATGAATATTGATCTGCATATACACTCCAGTTTTTCAGATGGTGCTTTTACCCCCTCCGAACTTGTTATTCTTGCAGTTAAAAACGATGTGCGCGTAATTGCCGTTGCTGACCACGATTCAGTTGCCGGTGTTCAGGAAGCTGAGGTAACCGGTGGAAACTTTGGTATTGAAGTCCTTTCGGCCGTCGAACTTTCTGTACAGTTTAATGAATGGCAAGATGTTCATTTGCTTGGGTATGGTGTTGACTATAGAGATGAAGAATTCTTGCAAAATCTTGACAGCTTCAGGCGTCACCGTGATGGCCGTAATGATGAAATACTTGACCGCGTGAATGAACTGTTGAGTGCTGAAGGTCTCATTATATTGGATCGTGATCTTGTGCGCTCTTTTGCCCGTGATTCTATTGGGCGCCCGCATATTGCCAGAGCATTACTGAAAAGTGGATATGCAGGCTCAGTGGAAGACGCATTTCGGCGCTACCTTGTGCCCTGTAATGTTCCCAAAAAATATTGGCCGGTGGATGAGGCCATAGCACAAATCCATCGTATCGGTGGTGTTGCCGTGCTTGCACACCCGACCAGTATCACTAAAGATACCAATATCCTAGCTTCAGTTATAGCAGATCTCCATTCGTTGGGCCTAGATGGTGTTGAAGTTTATAACAATATGGGTTGGCCGCTTGAAATTGAATTTCTGCGGCGTACCGCGGTGGATAGTGGACTCTTAATAACCGCAGGCTCAGATTTTCATGGGATCGAGGATGGGCTTGAAATTGGAAGAGGGCGAGAAGGTATGCGCTTTGACAGCGCCCTGCTCGCCCCCCTTTACGAACGGATACAGCAAATTAGAAGGTAATAGCTACATTTTTTCCTTATATGCCTTGTAATCAAACACGTGAATATCTTCGTTGACTGACGTAACTCCCTTGATAGATTTGACAATTGCTATGGCTGCGGCTTTCTGCGCTTCAGAAACAATATAGCCACTGATTGACACCGCGCCCTTGTTAATTAAGATTGTAAATGGACGATAATCCTCTAATACAGGTGCGTTCAGGAGCGCTGTTTCGATTTTCTTTGATAAAATAACGCAGTCTATTACAGCAGCAGAGGATTTGTCAGAATCTTTTAAGGCGGGCTCTTTTATTGTTGCAGCAATACAATCAACAATTGTTGATTGTGAAAGTCGGGAGGTGTTAAATACCAGGTCATAATTGTTTGGATCATGCCAGTCACGATCAAAATAGAAATGAATGAAACCTCCACGTTGGTGGTCACTGCGGCGTATCAGTGAACGAGCCATATCAGGATCAATCCACTCCCGTTCAGCAAACCGCTCTACACGACCTTCGAAATCGGCAATAAAACGGAGCCGGAGAACATTATTACAACCTTTCAGCAGATCTTGTCCGCCCCGTCCATAAATAACAACATTACCTTTGCGGGCAAGATCCAAAATAATCAATTCGATTGCATTAAGGGCTGCAGCGCGTTTGCGGTCTTCTGCCGTGACATAGGAAGGTGGCTTTTCATCAACCATTTGCAACATTTCCGGGGTAAGGCCGTATTTGGCAGCAAGTGATTTGATTCGTGGCCCGTCTATCAGGGTATATTTGAGTTTTTGGGCAATCTCAGAAGCAATCTGATAGGCTCCGGTACCCATTTCGCGTGATACGGTGATAATTGCCATTAGCCAGCCTCCAATAAAGTGAATCAGTTTAATCGCTTATAGCATGTAATAGTTGTGTATACAAGCCGATCGTGATAGCGTTTCAATCTATCTTACTTATACGGTGGTTTGAGTGTCTGACGTTATTATATTCTTATTTCGCTTCTTACTATTTGCCTCGATACACTCGACTTTAGCGATACCGTCCCTCAAAAATCGATGTTCCGGGCAAAACAGCCATCTTCGCCGATTCTACCGCTTGTATTACAACCTAGTCTCTGTCGTACTTTTCGGTTGGGTTATGGCTGCACTCCGGAACTCTGCCGTTATTTATTTTGTACCGGGAGTGTGGAGCCTTGTATTGTACTCAATGCAGATGATATTTTTAATAATACTGGTAGTTTGTGCCAGTCAGACTGGCGTGGCAGCGTTTATCGGGATATCTGTTGAGACGCCGGATGCGTTGAAAACACCCAAGCTGGTTACCGATGGCTGGTACCGTCTCGTACGACATCCTCTGTACCTGTTTTCAATGCTATTTCTACTCAGCAATCCCGTAATAAGCGTCCGCTGGCTCTTGCTGACTTTGCTTTCATCTGTATATTTTCTAGTCGGTGCTGTTGTTGAGGAGCGTCGATTGCTTCAGGAGTTCGGAGACGATTACAGCGCTTATCAACTTAGCGTCCCGTTCATTATTCCCCGGCTGTTTTCACGATAGGTAATAGCCGAACGGAAGGTTTATTACTGCTACGATTCTGCAGTAACCGATACCGACACCACGAGCCTGTTCCGAGTATTGCCAGATTGTATCTCCAGCGGTATCTTAAGCGTTGTTCCTACGGTGTAAATGTCTTTAGATAATAGAGTTATGAGTGGCTTGACTACAGGCATTTGTTCCGCAAGAATTTCTGATGAGCCTATCTGGGTTGCTGAAGCCGAAGTAACAGCGGAACCAGGGTTACTAACGTCAACATTCAGATCAGAACTTTCTGTTTGTTCAGATTGATCACCATGCTGATTTACCTGGTCGAGTATCTGGCGGGATAGTTCCGTTAAAGCCCCAATCAATCCCTCCCCGCACGCAGCGTTTGAACAGCAGGTTCTCAGTGAGGAAAGATCCAAAGCTGCAGCAATCGCTGTTGTATCATCTCTCCAATTTCCATCTGTAAAACTATTAAGTTGCAGAACTGCAGGTGTTTCTTGAAGACCGACTCCATAAGCTGACAGGAAATCCCGCAATTGCGACACGCTCTCTTTAGCTTCAGTTGCTTGCTCAATAGCTGGATTAGCCATGATTATAATACCGTCTGTGCCCTTGAGCGTCATTTTCCAGGTTGCTGGATTAGTGACTATTCCGGTAAGAGTATAGACATGCAGGCGGAAACGATAACCGTTCGGTAATGGGGTTTCAAACGGGCTGAAATCAAAGAATAATAGATTGTCAGCACCAGCTGGGACATTCTTCAAATCACCGCGTAAGGAAGGTTTTATCCGTGAATAAATATAAGTAAGTGCAGTTTTTTTGCCGCTTCCAGCCGGACCGTAATATACAATCTTGGCGTTAATTTCTTTTTTCGCATGATTTACTAATGCCATGACCAACTCCCGCTTATTTTTTCTTGTTCAACAGAAGCCGTTTTGCCATGGTTGAGATAACCGAAGAGATGTTTTTACTTTTTGCAAGGTAGGAAAGATCTTTCTCGCCCATAGTGCCAAGATATCGCATGGCATTTTGAATCGGAGTCCTGTTGTTTTCTATCAGCGCTTTTCGAATCTTGTAACTTTTTATCCACTCTTTGTTGGCACAGATCAAGCGCATTATTTCGTCATTCTGGATGCCTGCTTTGATAAGTGTTAGTATTTCAGCCTCGGTAATCCGCGGGTTTTTTATGACACTGCCTGAGACCAGTTTGTTTGCATCCTTTACAAGAATCGAGCGCCACTCTTTGTCTCCTGAAAGCGCCATCTTGATTTTCTCGCCAATTCCCATGAGCTGGGCTGTTTTATATTTGCTGAGAAACTGCTCGTCATCTTCATTAACGGAAGCTTCTTCCTCAGACTCGGTGCCACTGTCGGCTTCATCCGGTGCGACCTCCGTCTCATCTTCATTTGCTAAAACTGTCTCTTCAACAGTGATGACGGCATCGGGATGATTGTGGCAGAGGGTATATAACGAAGCAAGAATCAGAGGGTGTGGATTCGCGCAATCCAAATACTCTTTGACTACCTCAGTTGGTAAATTACTCAGGAAGGAGAGCGCTGTTGAGCGGACGGACGTTTCAGCATCTTTAGAAAGACAAAACAGGAGCATCAGCCGATCAGCTGTTTCCATGCTCTCAGCGGCAGCGCAACCGGCGAGCCTGATTTCCAAAGATGTCCCCGGTCGGACATATGCTGCCACAGCCGGGGATATGGTTAATTTAATTTTTTCAGCCATTTGAAATTATTTCTGTGAGAGAGTTGCTTTTATTCCTGCACTCTTCAGCTTACCACGAGCGATCTCTGCTTCCTTTTTACTATTAAAAGGCCCAACTGACAGGCTATGGGAAGGTATTGAGATGTCGGTCCGCTTGACAGTTACCGGAAAGCCTGCTGCCTTTAAACGCTCTTTTTCAGAGTTTACGGCTTCATTTTGTGAATATGACCCTGCATATACGTAAAACATACCCCCCTGTTCAATGATGAATGCATCTGAAGTATGAAGTTTCAGCTTTTCCAGGGTTGATTGAGCTGCAGTCCGATCATTGGATTCAGATACAAGAAGACGGTTCATAGCTGTTTTCTTACGAGCGGATGACATTATGACCGGCTCAAGACCTGCTTTCCGTACACGCCCCATGTCGACTGAAAGAGTCTCTTCTAAAATATAATTCCCTATAACAAGTGACCATGAACCGGTTGCTGTATTTTTTGCTTTTACATCAGTTTCAGGTTTTGCTTGTTTGTCTGAAGTTGGCTTTTTCTTGCTATCTTTGGCCGCGGTGCTCTTTTTATCCAAAACGTCATGGTTTTTATCCTCAATAGTTGCTGCCGGTGCTTTTGCGCTATTTTTATCAGCAACCACCGCCGAAAGTGGCTTCTTGTCAGCCGGCTTTGCCGCCTCGGCTTTCTTGGGCTCTTCTTTTGACTTTGTTGGAGCTGGGGCCGTTTTGGCAGATTCTACAGCCGGTTTTGCTTCAGGAACTGCCGCTATTACAGGTGCTGGCGCAGCCGCAGCCGCCTTTGGGGGCTCAGTTTTTCCTGACACTTTCCCCTCTGGTTTTGCTGGTTTACCATCACGTGGCGGCAGAGGTATCTTTTTTGCGTTAGCAGTGGTTTCAGTTGCTTTTTGCGCTTCCAGAGGTTTGATCAGGGCGGTAAAAAAATAGATGTATGTAAAGCCACCGATCAAAATCAACAAAAGTACAAGAAGAGCACTCTGACTCTTTTTTTCACCTGGTGCTTCATTTTGTTGAGAGTCAGCCGAATCTTTACCGAGTTTAAAATCCATGAAATTCCTCCATTAGTAAGTTTGAAGTAATTTCCAGCATTTGATTATTGCTGTTAATTTCTCCGTTAACGCACTTGCCCAGTTTATCCGGGCTACGGTTTAATGACTGCTATGTGTTTCTTTCTTTTCCGCCAGAGATTCGGCCACAATCTTTTGGGACAGATGTGAAGGAACTTCTTCGTAATGAGAAAACTCAATACTGAACAGCCCTCGGTCACTGGTCATGGATTTTAGGTCATTAGAATAGGCCAGAATTTCAGACATCGGTACAATCGAACGAATTATTTGTGAATTCGCTTTTGGCTCAACGCCGACAACCTTGCCGCGCCTAGAGTTGAGGTCACCTATGACATCACCCATGTTCTCATCCGGAACAGTGATTTTCATGTTCACTATAGGCTCAAGCAGGATTGGCTTACAAAGTTCCATTGCTTTCTTGAACGCCATCGAGCCGGCTACCTTAAAGGCCATTTCAGAAGAGTCTACGGTATGGAAAGAACCATCGTAGAGTGCAACCTTAAAGTCAACCACCGGGTAACCTGCCAGAAAACCCTCCAGGCAGGCTTCTTGGATCCCTTTGTCTACGGCCGGGATATACTGGCGTGGAATGACCCCTCCGACAACCTTATCATCGAAAATATATCCTTCTCCGCGACCGGTCGGGGACATTTCAATCCAACAATCACCATACTGCCCACGGCCTCCCGACTGTTTTTTGTATTTCCCTTGCACTTTTGCCGATCCACGGATCGTCTCAAAATAAGGAACTTTAGGCGTTTTAAGAAGAACTTCAACACCAAACTTGCGCTTCATTTTTTCAACTATTACTTCGAGGTGAACCTGTCCCATGCCGGAAATAATAAATTCCTTGGTCTGGGTGTCGCGGTGCGACTCAAGCGTTGGCTCTTCCTCAATCATACGGTGCAGTGCGTTGTGTATTTTGTCTTCGTCAGCCTTCGTTTTAGGTTCTATGGCGTATGATATAACCGGCAGAAGCTGCTTTGCCGGTTCAAAAATGATAGGTTTTGCAGGATCACAGAGTGTGTCTCCGGTAACGGTTTCCTTTAGTTTGGCAACAGCAACGATGTCGCCAGCAACAGCCTGTTTGATCGGGTGCTGTTTTTTCCCCTCTAGTTCGTAAATTTGGCCAATTCGCTCCTCAACCCCTTTACTGGAATTAAATATCGTTGAATCGGAGTTGAGAACGCCGGAGTATACTCTGAAAATAGTTATCTTGCCGGTGTATGGGTCAGAAGTAGTCTTGAAAACCAGCGCAGAGAACGGTTCCTTTTCATCGGGTGCCCGTTCAATGATCTCTTCACTTTTGGGGTGAATACCAGCAGCTTTGGTTCGGTCCAGCGGTGAGGGAAGATAAGCACAAATTGCATCCAGCAGGTGAGCTACACCAATGTTGGGGGTTGCCGCACCGCAGAGGACTGCAGTAAAGGTGTTGCGCATCGTACCAACCCTCAGGCCATCAATTATCTCGTCATCAGTAAGATTGCCGTTTTCGAGGTACTTCTCTGTTAGGGCGTCATAAGCTTCGGCAACTGTCTCTACCATCTGTTCACGCAGATGGGCCGCCTCTTCAGCATATTCAGCAGGGATAGAACCCTCTGTGAATTTTCCTGAGCCGTCTTTGGCATAAAAGCAGGCTTTCATTGTTATCAGGTCGATAACACCCTCAAAAGTCGCTTCCAGTCCGATAGGCATCTGAATGGCGACCCCACGTGCCCCCAGCATTTTTTCCATATCATCGATGGCTCGGAGGAAACTGGCCCGTTCACGGTCGAGTTTGTTGACAAATGCGATGCGCGGGATTTCAAACTCATTGGCCCAGCCCCAGATTTCCTCTGTTTGTGCCTTGACCCCCGATATTGCCGAAAGGATTATTACAGCGCAGTCTAAAGTACGCATGCATGCACGGGTGTCAGCTATGAAATTGCCGTAGCCCGGGGTGTCGACGATGTGAATGGAATGTCCCTTCCACTCACAGTGATCAAGCGCTGATGTGATTGAAATCTTCCGCTTGATCTCCTCCGGCTCAAAATCCATGGTTGAAGTGCCGTCATCAACCCGACCGAGCCTGTCGATTCTCCCTGTGCCAAACAAAATTGCCTCTGAAAGCGACGTTTTTCCGGCACCTCCGTGTGCGACGATGCCCAAATTTCGGATCTTGCTGGTTTCAAACTGTCCCATAAAACTTCCTCCTTGCGTGCAATATGGATTTCACTGTCTGCCCAACTCTAATTTAAACTTTAACTTTCGGAGTGATTAATCAGCAGTTACGTTCATACAATATGCGAAGACCGTCAAGTGTTAGGTTTTCATCGACTTCATCAATAGTTTTTGATTCCGGAGCAACCAGAACAGCCAAACCGCCGGTAGCAATTACACGGAATTCCTCATGAGATTCTGCCCGGATATGTTCTACAATCCCATCTACCAAACCAACGTAACCGAAAAAAATCCCGGCTTGCATTGAGTTGACTGTGTTCTTTGCTATTACATTTGGCGGTTTAATTATATCTATTCTCGGCAGCTTGCTGGCACGCTGAAAGAGCGCCTCAACTGAAATAGCAAGGCCGGGCGCAATGGCACCGCCACAATATTCGCCCTTGCCATTGACATAATCAAATGTTGTAGCCGTTCCGAAATCTACGATTACCAACGGGCACTTATGTTTTTCATAACCGGCCACAGCGTTGACAATTCGGTCGGCTCCAACTTCTCGAGGATTATCATAGTGGATTAACATTCCAGTTTTTATACCGGGACCGACGACATAGGGTGTCAGATTAAAAAAATCGTGAGAAATTGCCTCCATTACGCCGGTTAAGGGTGGCACAACAGAGGAAATTATTGATGCCTTGACCTCCGTAAAACCCAGCCCGGCTTGATCAAAAAGGCTGTGTAGCAGCACTGCGTATTCATCTGATGTGCGTGACTTGTCCGTTGAAAGACGCCAGCTGCGAACTAGCAGCGCTCCGTCATAAACTCCCAATACTATGTTGCTGTTGCCGACGTCAATAACCAGTAACATTCAGATTACCCTCACATCTCCGCAGGTGATTCGGTGCAGTACGTCATCATCAGATCTGAGCAGCAATGCTCCATCCGAATCGATACCGATAAACTGCCCCCCGGTACATTCAGTCCCAGAATCGTTGACGAGTACCCGGCGTCCGCTGGCATTGCAGCGCCGCTGCCACTCTTCACGTACCGGCCCAAAACCGTGCACAAGAAAGTCGGAATACAGTCGATCAAGTTCGCTTAGCATGATGCCTGTAAAACGTGAACGATCAACGCGCAAGCCGTATTCCAGAAACAGTGAAGTGGCTGGGTGTCGCAGATCATTTGGAAACAGGTCTGCTGTCATATTCAGATTAACGCCGATGCCCAGAATGACAAAGTTGATGCCGTCAGTTTCCGCACTCATTTCATTTAACAGGCCTGCCACTTTTTTTCCGGAAATGAGCACGTCGTTAGGCCATTTTATTTCCGGTAACAGTGTGGTTGTTAGTTCAATAGCCCGTGCTACAGCCACCGCAGATAGAAATGTCAGTTGTGGCGCTTTATGCGGCATTATAGTTGGGCGTAGAATAACAGAACAGTATGTGTTGACTCCGGCAGGGGAAGACCATATTCTTCCGCGTCGTCCTTTGCCACCGGTTTGTGCGTCAGCCAAAACAACCGTCCCCTCAGCAGATCCCTCTTCTGCCAACCGGAAGGCATCGGCATTGGTTGACGAGGTGGTTTTAGAAAATTCGAGTCGTGTACCGATTCTGTTGCCGATCAATTGAGTTCGTACTTCGTGCGGATCAATAATATCTGGTGAGGATAGAAGTCGATAGCCGCGCGATGGAACTGCTTCGATAAGATAACCGTTATTTCTCAGCGTAGATATGTGTTTCCAGACTGCGGTGCGCGACACCCCGAGTTCTCTGCTGAGGTATTCACCCGAAACATAGCCCTCCTCAGTACGGAACATATGCAATATAGTGCCGGCTTTTGGATGCATCGTGAGACCTCGGTAGTTATCTAGGGTGCTGCGCATCTAGTCCAGAAGCATTGAAATGTCCATCGCCCGTGGCGAATGAGTCAACGCTCCTACCGAAATAATGTTAACTCCGGTTTCTGCAATCGACCGCACACTTTCAAGGTTGACACCGCCTGAAGCTTCAACCTGTGCTCTGCTTCCTATGATGACGATGGCGGCTCGCATTTCATCCAGGCTCATATTGTCCAGCATGATAATGTCTGCCCCTGCCGCGAGAGCTTCCTCAACCTGCTGCAGGGTTTCGGTCTCTATTTCGATTTTCAATGTGTGTGGGATATAGTCGCGGGCACGGCGGATAGCTTCGGATATGCCTCCTGCGGCGACAATGTGGTTTTCCTTGATCAGGACACCGTCATAGAGCCCGGTGCGGTGATTAATGCCACCTCCGACCCGTACAGCATATTTTTCAAGCTGACGCAATCCGGGGGTTGTTTTACGTGTGTCGACTATCCGCGCCTTGGTGCCAGCTACCGCCTCAACAAAGCGGGTTGTGAGTGTTGCGATGCCGCACATCCTTTGGAGCAGGTTCAGTGCCACACGCTCTCCCATCAATAACTGTGCTGCCTCTCCATGAATCGTGGCCAGAATTGTTCCTGGTGCCGCTTTTTCGCCATCGCTCAGGCATGCTTTAAAGGAAATGGCAGGATCAAGTATGGTAAATACCCTGGCCGCAGTAGAAAGGCCGGCTACGACGAGATTCTCTTTCGCAATCAACCGAGCTGAGGCGGTGCGCTGTCCCGGAACCACTGCCTGAGTAGTTATGTCACCGGTATGGATGTCTTCAAGGAGAGCCTGTTCAATCAGGCGGTCAATCATTATCATTATTGTCACCTAGACTCAAAAATATGATGATCTATATCACAGCATATGAAGCGTATCAACCGCTATGAAAAGTGATTAGTAGCAACATAGATCTACTGTTTGAATCTATTGGGCTAGATGGGGATTAGAAAGGTAGAATTGTAATTCTGACCGATTGCATCAATCGTTTATCATTTCAAGGCAAAAGGCTTTTACTTCAACCAGCCTGTCTTCAATTTCATTGATGAGTTCAGCTAATAGTTGTTCATTCAAATTAAGCGTATCCCAAGCGATTTTTTGTATTGGTGGCACAAAACTTTCCCCGCTATTGCCAAAACCGCTGGCACAAATGAGCACATCGGCAATATGAACTACCGCTGTTTTAATGTGATGATTTTTTGACTTCGCAACATCATGATGAAAGGCAATCGGTTCGCTCAATTTGTCAGGCAGAAACCAGCTTTTTGATAACCAACCTCCAATCTCTGCATGGTCGGTATCAATGATCTCACGCTCAGCTTCTAAAATGTAAATTTGGCGTTCATGGGCAAGTTTCAGGATGTCTTTTTCAGCTTCACTGCATTTAATGGTGATAATTACCTTGCCAATGTCGTGCAGAAGGCCAGCTGTTGCAATTTCCTCACACTCAGGCAGTCCCAGTTTGTTGGCAATTAGATTAGCTGCAGCGCCAACTCCCAAGGAATGTTCCCACAAACCGATGCTGTCTTTCTCCATGATTGCAAAAATCGATGAGGAAAGAGCTAAGCTCTTGACCACATTAACTCCCAGCAGAATCATAGCGTTGGAAATTGTGGATACTCGATAAAAACCATACGACGGTGAGTTTGCTAAACGTAGGATACGGGCTGAAAGCACCTGATCCGAAGACACAATTCTGGCCATTTCCTGGACCGACGATTTTTCATTGTCAGATAGGGAGTTTAACTTATTGATAACGTTTGGCAGTGTTGGTAACGTTCTTGTGTCCATAATGATTTTTTTCAGATCACTCCGCGATTTGGTCACTGTTACCTCCCATCGATTTGATCAGGTATGCTTTGTAGATATCGTACATGATAAGATTCAACGGTTCCTGAAGGGTTTTGCTAAAGCGATAATCAAGCTTAAGCAGGAGATCATCTAAAGAGCTCTCCCCCTCCACATGGATTGGGTGCCCTTCAATATATACATTGTGGACATCCATGCTTTCAAATCGAGCAATCAAGGCTTCTGTCAACTCTGTGCCTTTGCCGCAGATTGGCATCCCTACCGGAGAGTCGCCACGGAAAACATCTCTGGCAAGAGTCATTCCCGCTTTGGCAAGTATTAATTGTATTTTTTGCATAATTTGGATTCCGACTTTGAATTAATATATTGGCTATAGTGGGCGGAAATACTACTGAATGTATGGAAATAAGTCAATTAATTACATATTTTGCATGGCTGATTTGCGATGGTTTACTTCAAGGGAGATGTCTGGTCACCCGATCAAAAGAAGTCATGTATGCTGCCACTTGTAGATAAGTTTCGCTTATTGGCAGTAAAAAAGTGTACATATTTTTTTATTGATTGTTTTTAGCCCCACGATTTAACTGCTTGACAAGTGTATTTCAAGAAGTCTATTCTTTTTCACTTTTAGTAAAAGTCGAGTCATATTGTTTCAAAAAAGCCCACTTGTTTTTTAACTAAACTAAAAAATGGAGAGAAAAATGGCTAAATTTAAAGATTCGCTAGAATATCACTCAAGCGGCCGTAAAGGTAAAATTGAGGTGATTTCCACAAAACCTTGCCAAACAGCTGAAGATCTTTCACTTGCTTACTCACCCGGTGTTGCCGAACCATGTCTGGCCATTCAGAAAAATCCTGAGGATGCCTATAAATACACCGCTAAAGGTAACCTGATTGCTGTTGTCTCCAATGGTACCGCTGTCCTTGGCCTCGGTAATCTTGGCGCCCTGGCCGGTAAGCCGGTAATGGAGGGTAAAGGGATCCTTTTTAAACGTTTCGCCGACATCGATGTGTTTGACATAGAACTCGACACTGAAGACCCAGATGAGATAATCAAAGCCTGCCAGCTGCTTGAGCCAACATTTGGCGGCATCAATCTGGAGGATATTAAGGCGCCAGAGTGTTTCTATATTGAAGAGACTCTCAAAAAAACAATGAATATCCCGGTGTTCCATGACGATCAGCATGGCACAGCTATCATATCTTCAGCTGCCCTGATTAACGCACTGCACCTGGTTGATAAAAAAATTGAAGATATACGCATTGTAGTCAATGGAGCCGGTGCTTCAGCCAACTCCTGCGCAAAACTTGCCATTGCGCTGGGCGTAAAGCCGAACAACATGATCATGTGTGACACCAAGGGTGTCATCTACAAAGGGCGAGTTGAGGGGATGAACCCCTACAAAGAACTCTTTGCTGCCGACACTCATTTCCGTACTCTGGAGGAGGCCGCCGTTGGTGCTGATGTCCTGTTTGGCCTTTCCGCCAAGGGGGCATTTACTAAAGAAATGGTTGCCAGTATGGCTCCGAATCCGGTTATCTTTGCCATGGCCAATCCCGACCCGGAAATCACCCCGGAAGATGCTCACGCTGTCCGCAGCGACGTCATGATTGCCACAGGACGTTCAGACTATCCCAATCAGGTTAACAATGTACTTGGTTTTCCGTTTATATTTCGTGGGGCCCTTGATTGCCGCGCCAGCTGCATTAACGAAGAAATGAAACTTGCTGCCGTCAAGGCCTTGGCACAGCTTGCTCGCGAAGAATGCCCTGACTCAGTCTGCAAGGCTTACGGCAATCAAAAATTTGTTTTTGGTCCCAACTACATAATACCTAAACCTTTTGATCCGCGAGTCCTTCTGCATGTAGCTCCGGCCATTGCTCAGGCGGCCATGGACAGTGGTGTTGCTCGCCAGCCGATTGAAGACATGGCTAAATACATTGAACATCTGGAATCAACACAAGGCAAATCCAAAGAGATCATGCGTATGGTTATCAACAAGGCCAAGAGTGATCCTAAAACAATCGTCTTTCCGGAAGGGGACAACGAGAAAATTCTCAGAGCTGCAAAAGAATTAGTTGAGGAAGGAATTGCCAAACCGATCCTGATCGGAGACCGGAAAAAAATTATTCAAAAAATGGCGGAGCTGAATATTGAGCTAGACGTTCAGATCATCGACCCACCTGAATCGGAACTTACCGATAAATATGCGGACGAGCTTTACCGCCTGCGTCAGCGCAAAGGGCTAACGCTCTCCGAATCTCTACGAATCCTGCGCCGCAAGTCGCGCACACATTTCGGCGCCATGATGGTACATATGGGTGATGCTGAAGCCCTGCTGGGTGGCATCGATACACATTATCCCGAAACGATCCGCCCGGCACTGGAAGTCATTGGTAAACAAAAGGGTCTTTCAAGTGTTCATGGTCTTTATATGATGGTCTTCAAAAAGGAGGTTTATTTCCTGGCCGACACGACCGTTACAATAGATCCCACTGCTGAAGAGCTTGCCGAAACCGCTATCCTGGCCGCTGAAAAAGTTCGCATGCTTGATATCGAGCCACGAGTTGCAATGCTTTCTTTTTCAAACTTTGGCTCAGTCAATCACCCACAGGCCAAGAAGGTTAGACGGGCTGTTGAGATTGTCAAAGAACGTGAGCCAGATCTGATTATAGAAGGTGAGATGCAGGCCGATACGGCAGTTGTGCCAGAACTGCTTGAGGGTTTTACTTTCTCAAAGCTGAGAACAAGTGCTAATATTTTGATCTTTCCAGACTTGAATTCAGGAAATATCTGCTACAAACTTTTGCATCATTTGGGAGGGGCTGAGGCGATCGGACCGATTCTAATGGGTATGAATAAACCGGTTCATGTTCTACAGCGTGGCGATGGTGTTGACGATATTGTCAATATGGCTGCAATTGCTGTTGTGGATGCTCAAACAACATAATATCTAATGCGTTGCGCATAATTTGTGCTTACTTTATTTCAAATAAAGGCACGGGATACGCTAAATCGGCATCTCGTGCCTTTATTATTGTTTTAAAGGTGATTTTCTTAACCATATCTGGCAGTAAATATTTGACATGCCTGATAAATTGCATTAGTTTCTACTTGTTGCGCGAATGAGTTAATTCAGGAGGCATGTGATGTTTCTTCTCCCCAAAGGCAGCCCGCTATTTGAAAATCTGGCAGTGTCGAAACTGAAACTTCCTGAAGTCTTATCAAAGCTAAGTAATGGTGCTTTTACCGGTTACGCAAGTTTTGTATTTCAGTCCAGTACTGCAATTCTTGTCTTTGAAGCAGGGAAATTGGTTAGTGCCCTTGTGGAAGGGCATAATAGTAAGCGGGAGACTGGCTTTGAAGCTCTCTCGATGTTAACTGAATTAATGGTTACGACAGGAAGCGGTGCCTTGAATGTCTACAAACTTTCAAAAGATCTTACCATGTGTATTCATGCCCTTCTGGAAGGAGAAACACTCTACAAGGCTCAGGACTTAAAGCTGATCGATATTAAGACGCTACTTGAAAAAATTAAAGATGATCAAATGAATGGCTGTCTGCGAATCTACACGGATGATCATTCAGCGATGATTTTTTATAAAGATGGTAATCCGCTTGGATTTTTCCATGACGGATCCAGTGATATTGAAACGTCATCTTCGGAATCGCAAAAAATCGCTGGCTTACCAGGAGCCAAAATTGATCTGTTTTCGACGCAAAGTGCTGACGAATTAATGGGGGCAGATCTGTTAGAAGTAGCAAATATTCAGAAAATATGGGATACGTCTGTCACTCTTCATAAAACAGAGATTGACAAAACAGATAATGAGCGTCAGGAGCGTGACAAGAAAACCGTGTCACTGAAGCTTGCAGAATTGGAAGAGCAGGTTAAATTGATCGTTAGTGAACACATAGGCAAGTTTGGTGGAGGTATTGTCGACAAGGAAATCTCGGATAATGGTGGTAACTCATGCCTGATAGATGCTGACAAGGCTGAAAGATTCATCAAAAATATAGAGCGGGCTTCTAAACTTCTTGCAAGCGGTACAAATATTAAGGCTATGGTTGAAAAACTTTCTTCTGCAATAACTATTGCCAAAGCGGAGTTATAATTTTGTAGCTAGGGGCTGGAAGATTTCGTTAGATAGCTCTAAGCTGTAGACTTTACAACAAAAGGCCATGCTTTAATGCATGGCCTTTTTATTTGGAGTTTTTACGAATGGAGGCGCGTGTCGGATTCGAACCGACGTTAACGGTTTTGCAGACCGGCTCCTAGCCTCTTGGATAACGCGCCACTGTCGATCAAGTAATCTTTATAACTAATGTCTTACCATGCTGTCAACTTAATATTTTCTATTTAAATTTAATCGCAAATCCAGTGGCACGATATTCAGTTGACGGAATGATGCCGTAGGTAGTTGTGCGCCCTGTAACCTCTGGAAGCATGATTGCATCCGCACCCATTTTTTCAGCTTCCTGCCGCACAGCAGCAAGACCCCATGCTTTAATGCCAGGTGACAACGAATAGTCAGATCCGTATGTCTCACGAGTTACCTGAATCCTGCCGAGTTTTGTATATGGTCGGATCAATTCATCCTGTGAAAGTATCGGAAGACCGTCGTCGCGGGACGACTGGCTTGTGTGACTGCAACCGTTCAGTAAAGAAGAGAGCAATAACAAAATTATAAACAATATGGGTAGCTTATTAACTGATTTCATGTCATTCAGTTCCCTTTATCAATAAGTTCTCGCTGGACAGGCATATTTTTACATGGTAATATTTCTAACTTTTTTAGGCAATAAAAAACTCGTAAACATACTTTCTAAAGTCCTGATAAATAGGATAAGTGCGTTAAAAAGTTATTTTATGTCTGTCCCAATACAAGAAATAAAGTACGTACAGGAATTTATATCTTCAATAGATTTCAAAAATATTTTCTATCGAGCTAAAACGCAGAAAACACTTCTAACTTACTAAGGAGCTGGAGCGATGTCGGGTCATAATAAGTGGAGCACTATCAAGCATAAAAAGGGAGCCGCAGATGCTAAACGTGGCAAACTATTTACCAAGTTTATCAAGGAAATTTCAGTTGCTGCAAAACTGGGGGGAGCCGATCTTGCTGCTAACCCTCGATTGCGTACTGCTGTAGACAAGGCTAAAGCTGAAAATATGCCTAAAGATAATATTGAACGGGCTATCAAGAAAGGTGCCGGTGGCATGGAAGGGGTTACCTACGAGGAAATCATATATGAAGGTTATGGTCCTAGTGGTGCCGCTGTTCTTGTTGAAGTGTTGACCGATAACCGTAATCGCTCTGTTTCAGATATTCGTAGTATCTTTTCAAAAAGTAACGGCAACATGGGTGAAGCGGGATGTGTTTCCTGGATATTCAGCAAGAAGGGGTTGATCGGCTACGACAAATCGGTTGATTTCGATCAGCTTTTTGAAGCCGCTCTTGAGGCGGGTGCGGAAGATGTTGCCGAGCTGGATGATTGTTTTGAAGTCACATCGGAACCATCCTCTTTTATTGAAGTGCGCGAAACGTTGGCGGCTAAAGGTTTCAAACATACGAGTGCCGAGATAACTATGATCCCCCAGACTCAGGTAAAGCTGGAAGGAAAACAGGCCGAAAGCATGCTCAAGCTAATGGATAAACTGGAAGATAACGACGACGTACAAAATGTATATGCCAACTTCGATATTTCTGAAGAAGAGATGGAAAAACTAATGTAGCTTCAAACAGGGCCCTCCGGGGCCCTGTTTTGTTTAGTAAGTTAGAAATTGTCTTCTGCGTTTTATGCGGGAGACAATTTCGTTAAGGTACTTATTCTGTTGATCAGGGTTTGGGAGGAAATCATGGTCGAGGTCGCTACGTTTGCTGCCGGTTGCTTTTGGGGCGTAGAGGATACTTTTTTGTCTGTACCTGGGGTTGTTGCGACTCGCGTTGGTTACTGCGGGGGACATACAGACAGCCCGACATATCGTGATGTCTGCAGTTTTGATACTGGACATGCTGAAGCTGTCGAGATTACCTTTGATCTGTCCCAGACCAGCTATATTGATCTACTCAAGGTTTTTTGGGAGTGTCATGATCCGACCCAGGTAAATAGACAGGGTCCTGATTTCGGCGAACAGTATCGCTCTGCTATTTTTTTTCATACTGAGGACCAACATGAATCCGCTCTTGCTTCTCGTTCAGAGCTTGAAAACAGGCATGTTTTTAGCCGGGCAATTGCTACCCAAATTGTCCCTGTAGCCTATTTCTGGGAGGCTGAAGCATATCACCAAAAGTATCATCAAAAAAATAGTGGCGGTTGTGGTTTTTAGCAGCGTACAGTATTAATGTATTACATTGATTCGTTTGTTAAGCTTTTAAACAGTAAGTTAAGCTGACTTAGAAAGGGGCTTAATGGAAATGCTATTTAAACCTCGACCTGTATATGTTGCCGCCTCTTGGATGGCACCGGTAGGGCGATATAACGGTAAAGAAAAACAGAACCTTTCCTTTTTGGAGTTATCGGAAATGAGCGGCCAGGTCTTTGATGGCAGCCCGGTCAGGCGGCGTGATATTGAAGCGGTGATTGTCGGGAGTCAAAACCCGACTGCGTTCTCGGGTGTAGACAACACAGCTGCTAAAATTGCTGGTATATTAGGGATTTCAGGCGTTCGTTCAGTCCTTGTAGACACTGCATCTTCTTCTGGTGCTTCTGCGTTTGAAAGTGCTTATCTGGAGATAGCATCCGGGAGATATGACTCTGTTCTAGCTCTTGGTGTTCAAAAAATGAGTGATGCTTCGACGCTTGAGTCAACTCGCATAATTGCCGGGGTGATTGATCGTGATGAAGCAGAATTTGCTCTAACTATGCCGGCTTGCGGTGGTTTGGTCGCTCGTGCTTTAAAGGAGCGTCTCGGTTTTTCTGATGAAGAGTGGACAGCATATACGGCTCTTTTAACCCAACGAAGTCAGCGCTTTGCTGCCGAAAATCCAGACGCCCATCTGAACGTTCAAATTGAACTGCAAGATTATTATCAACAAATTGCTGACGGCAGAAATTATCAATATTGGTATCCTTTGCGCTACCATGATTTTTGTCCCATGTCTGATGGAGTTGCCGCCGTTGTTCTAACCTCCCGGCCACAGGATGTGCGGGTTAGTGGCGTTGGCAGTGCTACCGATATCCCGACTATTGCAGACCGTAATTACTTCCATTCTTTCCCGGCAACAGTCATTGCTGCGGGATGTGCCTACGGAATGGCCGGCATCAAGGATGTCCGTTCGTTTGCTGGTAAGCTCCACGTTAATATGCATGATCCTTTTAACGGTTTTGGCCCGATAAATATGGTTGATCTTGGCATAGTAAGCCGAAATAGGTTGATGGATGCCCTTCTGGATGATTCGCTGACAGGAGAGAACGGTGCTTTTCCAACTAACCTTACCGGAGGTTTGAAGGGGAGGGGGCATCCACTTGGGGCTACCGGGATGATTCAGATTGTAGAAAATCACCGGTTGATCAGAGAAAAGGGTTTTTCCGCAGGGTTGTCGCATTCCATTGGTGGGCCGATTAATAATAATGTCGTGACTCTGCTGGAGCGTAGTGACCACTATGATAAGCGGTCTCACGACATATTTAAGCCATGGGGATTACCTTCATTGGGAAAAATGAAGCCAAAAGGGGTTAATCTTGAATCTTTGCTGGCTTCAGGTTCTGCTGTTACCGGTTCTTTTGCCTCAGCTACAGTTCGTTATCACTATAAAACGGGCTGCCCGGAGGTAGTTATTATAATCGTGGCATGTCGCTTTGAAGGCTCAAATTATAAATTTCTCTTTGGTCTCCCTGGGGAGTTTTATAGTCAGATATCTGTCTGCATGGCTGGCGACCCGGTTTCTATTGAGAAGGTGAATGGTTCACTTCTGGTCAACAGTATCCCAGTTACCAAGTTCTACACACGTACGATGAACGGATTGGTTGAACTTGCAGGAAATGGTTGGAAAAAACTTACTGGGAATGGTAGTTTAAAAGCTTAAATAAAAGCGGCCGGAAGTAATACTCCCGGCCGCTGATGATACTTTCCCATTATAACAGCGTTTATGCAGCTTCTAAATCACCTTCATTTATATCTTCACTACTATTCTCTTTTACAACATTTTCTTTTGGGGCAATAGAGTCTGCTTGCAAACGTAAATTACGGTAGCGAGCTATTCCGGTTCCTGCTGGTATAAGACGGCCCATTATGACATTCTCTTTGAGCCCTCGCAGGTGGTCTATTTTCCCTTCAATTGCTGCCTGAGTCAATACTTTCGTAGTCTCCTGGAATGATGCGGCTGAAATGAACGACTCGGTTGAAAGAGATGCCTTCGTAATACCGAGCAAGAGTGGTTCAGCAACTGCCGGGCGTTTACCATCACGGAAAGCTTTCTCGTTTTCCTGTTCAAAGACCGAACGTTCGACCTGATCATCTACCAGAAGATTGGTATCACCGGTGTCTTTGATGCGGACGCGCCGCAACATCTGACGAACAATAACCTCGATATGTTTATCGTTGATCTTAACACCCTGCAGACGGTACACCTCCTGAACTTCATCCACCAGATATTTGGCCAGTTCCTTGACGCCAAGTACTCGTAAAATATCATGCGGGTTGGATGAACCATCCATAAGCGGTTCACCGGCACGTACATGATCACCTTCGTGAACACTGATATGCTTGCCTTTTGGAATTAAATATTCCTTCGGTTCGCCAAGTTCAGGTGTAACAATAACTTTTCGTTTTCCTTTAGCATCTTTACCGTATGATACGCGGCCATCAATTTCTGTAATAACAGCAAAGTCCTTCGGTTTACGTGCTTCAAAAAGTTCAGCAACGCGAGGCAAACCTCCGGTAATATCCTTTGTTTTGGTTGTTTCACGCGGGATCTTGGCGATAATATCACCGGCACTGATGACAGAGTCATCAATTACCGAAATATTGGCACCGGCCGGAAGGAAGTAACGACCTATAGTACCGCCACCTTCACTTGTTGCATCTTTAATAGCGATACGCGGACGCTTATCGGTATCTTTAGTCTCGATTATAACCTTACGGGAAAGACCCGTTACATCATCGAGCTGCTCTTCCATCGTGACACCTTCGAGAATGTCAGCAAACTTGACCCGACCGGCAACTTCCGTGAGAATCGGCATGGTGTAGGGGTCCCACTCTGCGAGTGTAGCGCCCTGTTTGACAACTCCACCGGGAGCAATCTTGATTTTTGCACCATAAACTACGGTGTATTTTTCACGCTCACGACCGGTTTCATCTGTCACGGAAATTTCGCCGTTGCGGTTCATAACAATATGGTGCCCATCATTATTGATAACGGTATTAACGTTAATATAATTGATTATACCGTCAGCACGTGCTTCAAGCGAGGTTTGCTCTGCGTGACGTGAAGCGGTACCACCGATGTGGAAGGTACGCATTGTCAACTGTGTGCCAGGCTCACCAATTGACTGAGCTGCAATGACACCGACAGCTTCGCCCATATTAACACTATGGCCCCTGGCAAGATCACGTCCATAGCACTTGCCACAAATGCCGCGCTTGCTCTGGCATGTAAGTACCGATCTGATCTTAACCTTTTCAATGCCGGCATCTTCTACCCGTTTAACAAGATACTCGTCAATCTCCTGATTCATCTCAACCAGAATTTCATCAGTTAAAGGATCGTGGATGTCATCAAGAGCAACACGTCCAAGAATACGGTCACCGATAGGTTCAATGATTTCACCACCTTCTGTCAGAGAAGAGACAATCAGGCCGTCCAATGTACCGCAATCAACCTCAGTGATGATTGCATCCTGGGCAACGTCGACAAGTCGGCGGGTCAGGTATCCCGAGTTAGCCGTTTTAAGAGCCGTATCAGCCAGACCTTTACGGGCGCCGTGGGTTGAGATGAAGTATTGGAGAACTGTCAAACCCTCTCTGAAGTTAGCAGTGATCGGTGTTTCAATGATCTCGCCGGAAGGTTTTGCCATCAAACCACGCATACCTGCAAGCTGGCGAATCTGCTGAGCAGAACCACGAGCACCGGAATCAGCCATCATATGGATGGCATTAAATGACGAAGTTTCTATTTTGCTGCCATCACGTGCGGTAACAATCTCTTTTGAAAGGTTGTCAAGCATCTCGGTTGCGATCTCTTCAGTTGCCTTGGCCCAGATATCGATAACCTTGTTGTAGCGCTCGCCGTCAGTGATGAGACCTTCGGTATACTGATTCTGAATCTCGGTGACTTCTTCGTGGGCCTTCTCGATGATCGCCGGTTTCCCTTCCGGAATGACCATGTCATCAAGGCAGATGGAGATACCGGCTAAATTTGCATACTTGAAGCCGATTTCCTTGAGGCGGTCAGCCAAAAGGACAGTTTCCTTGCTGTCAGAAAGGCGATAGCAAGTGTCAACCAGATTTGACAGCTCTTTTTTGGTCATTACCTTGTTTATCGTGGAGAACGGCACTGCATCAGGGAGGACATCACGCAAAAGAATACGTCCAGCAGTGGTGTCAACCATATGGGCTTTTTCGTCGGTGGTCAGGTTCTTCATACGAACCTTGATCAAAGCCTGCATGTCTATTTGACCGGCATCGAATGCTATTCTGACTTCCTCCGGCGATGAAAAACAACCGGAAACATTTACGCCAGCCAGTAGTTCCTTCTCGGTTGGTCGGTAATATTCACCTTTGGCATTTATTCTGTCACGGGTCATGTAGTATGCCCCAAGAACCATATCCTGAGACGGTACAATAATCGGCTTTCCATTGGCAGGCGAAAGAATATTGTTAGTTGACATCATCAGAACACGAGCTTCAACCTGACTTTCTATTGATAGTGGCAGATGGACAGCCATCTGGTCACCGTCAAAGTCGGCGTTGAAAGCGGTACAGACGAGAGGATGCAACTGAATGGCCTTCCCTTCAATTAGCACAGGTTCAAATGCTTGAATTCCGAGGCGGTGAAGGGTCGGAGCACGGTTGAGCATAACGGGGTGTTCTTTAATAACCTCTTCAAGTACGTCCCACACTTCTGGGCGCTCTTTTTCAACCATTTTTTTGGCGCTTTTGATGGTGGTGACTAAGCCGCGCTCTTCCAGTTTGTTGTAGATAAAAGGCTTGAAAAGCTCAAGTGCCATTTTTTTAGGCAGACCGCACTGGTGTAGTTTGAGTTCTGGCCCTACAACAATAACGGAACGACCGGAGTAATCTACACGTTTACCGAGAAGGTTCTGACGGAAACGCCCCGATTTTCCTTTGAGCATATCAGAAAGAGATTTTAGTGGACGTTTGTTGGGGCCAGCAATTGCGCGACCACGACGCCCGTTGTCAAATAGTGCATCTACAGCTTCCTGAAGCATGCGTTTTTCGTTGCGTATGATGACTTCAGGGGCTTGGAGTTCACAAAGACGTTTTAAACGATTATTACGGTTTATAACGCGACGATACAGATCATTCAGGTCTGATGTCGCAAAACGGCCTCCGTCCAGAGGCACCAGTGGCCTTAATTCGGGGGGAAGAACCGGTATGCATTCTAAGATCATCCACTCCGGCTTATTGCCGGAATGACGGAACGCTTCAACAACTTTAAGTCGTTTAGCGGTTTTTTTACGCTTTGCTTCACTAGTAGATTCAACCATTTCCGTACGCAGTGAAACCGCAAGATCTTCAAGCTTAAGAGCACGCAGGCACTCACGAATTGCTTCCGCACCCATTCCACCTAAAAAAGCATCAGAACCGTATTCCTGCTGCATCTTGATATATTTATCTTCTGACATTACCTCGCAAAACTGCAAAGGTGTGTTCTTTGGATCACTGATAACAAACCCTTCAAAGTATAGTACTTTTTCCAGGTCCTTCAGCGTAATATCCAGCAGATTTCCGATTCTAGAAGGTAACGATTTTAAAAACCAGATATGTGCAACCGGAGTAGCTAGGTCGATGTGTCCCAGACGTTCACGACGGACTTTCGAAGGGATGACTTCAACGCCGCATTTCTCACAAATAATACCACGATGCTTCATCCGTTTGTATTTGCCGCAGTTGCACTCATAATCTTTTGTCGGACCAAATATTTTGGCACAGAAAAGACCGTCTCTCTCAGGTTTAAACGTACGGTAGTTGATTGTCTCCGGTTTTTTTACTTCACCATGAGACCGTTCCCGAATCTTATCGGGAGATGAAATTGATATACGTATAGCTGAAAAGTGGAGTGGATCTTTTGGTTTATCAAAAAAGCTGAAATAATCTTCCACGATGCTCTCCTCCGTTTGTCTGAAGCCGCATGTCTGCTGGTGCAGACTCCGGCCAGGAAATCTATTATTGTTCTTCTTCACCTTCGAGCAGATCAACATCAAGGCATAGTGACTGTAATTCCTTGATGAGAACGTTGAATGACTCGGGTAGACCAGGTTCCAATGTATGTTTACCCTTTACAATCGCTTCGTACATACGGGTACGTCCGGAGACATCGTCAGACTTAACGGTCAAGAATTCCTGAAGTGCATGAGCTGCACCGTAAGCTTCCATGGCCCAAACCTCCATCTCCCCGAGTCGCTGACCGCCGAATTGTGCCTTACCACCCAGTGGTTGCTGGGTTACAAGGCTGTATGGTCCAATAGAACGGGCGTGAATCTTATCATCAACAAGATGATGAAGTTTCAGTACATACATGACACCGACAGTGACTTTGTTGTCAAATGGCTCTCCCGTCCGTCCGTCAAACAGAGTGACCTGACCGGATGAATGTAAATTTGCTTTTCCAAGCATAGCTTTGATCTGAGCTTCAGTTGCACCCTCAAAAACAGGTGAAGCCATCGCCACGCCGCGTTGTAGACGACGAGCAACTTTAAGTAACTCCGTGCGATCCAGGCTGTCAATAAAAGCACCTACTTCGTCATCGCCATAAACATCTTTTAAATACAGTTTCAGGTTTTCTTCAGATGTATGCTTTTCAAGCATATCTTCAATTTTCCAACCGATGCCCTTTGCTGCCCATCCCAAATGCGTCTCCAAAATCTGGCCCACGTTCATACGAGACGGTACACCAAGAGGATTAAGAACGATTTCTACCGGCCGACCGTCTTCCATATATGGCATATCTTCTTCTGGCAAAATGCGGGAAACAACACCTTTATTGCCATGACGGCCTGCCATCTTGTCACCGACTTGTAGTTTACGCTTAATGGAAATGTAAATCTTGACCATCTTGATTACGCCTGGCGGCAGATCGTCGCCACGCTTCAATTTTTGAATCTTATCCTCAAAAACGGTATGAATAAGGTCAATCTGGCGATTAAGAGTTTCAAGGATCTGATGAACTTTATCATCGGTTTCGCTGTCGTCACTTACAGATATTGTACTCCAAGCTGAGCCCGCAAGATTTTGCAGTGATTCTTCAGTTATCTGTTTGCCTTTTGCAAGAACAAGATTGCCTTTACTGTCTTCAAGCTTGACAGCCAGAGTTTTTCCAACCAATAAACGTTTAAGCTTACCGAGAGCAGAATCACGTATTATCCGGATCTCATCCTGCTCATCCTTGCGCAGCTTGTCCTCTTCAGCCTTTTCAATTAACTCTGTGCGCGAGTCCTTGTCATTTCCTTTTCGGGAGAAAATTTTTGCACCAATAACGGTCCCTTCAACACCAGGTGGTACAGTTAGTGAAGTGTCGCGTACATCACCGGCTTTTTCTCCAAAAATAGCCCGCAGAAGTTTTTCCTCAGGAGAGAGCTGAGTCTCACCTTTTGGAGTAATCTTACCGACCAGAATATCACCCGGCTTTACTTCAGCGCCGATACGGATGATGCCTGACTCATCAAGATCCTTAAGAGTTTCTTCACCCAAATTCGGAATATCAGAAGTGATTTCTTCCTTTCCGAGCTTTGTATCACGAGCAACACACTCAAATTCCTCAATGTGGATAGAAGTATAACGGTCGTCTTTGATAAGTTTTTCTGAAATTAGGATCGAATCCTCGTAGTTGTAGCCACCCCAAGGCATGAAAGCAACAACGATATTCTGACCAAGAGCCAGTTCACCCATGTCGGTTGATGGGCCATCGGCAATTACAGCTCCACGCTTAACTTTGTCTCCAACCTTGACTACCGGCTTATTGTTGATGCAGGTATTTTGGTTGGAACGAGCAAATTTTATTAAGTTGTATATATCAACACCGGTGCCATTTTCATCAATTTCGTTATCATCGATCTTTACAACAATTCGCGAAGCATCAACTGATTCAACTTCGCCATTGTGTTTTGCTATTACTGAAACACCTGAATCCCGAGCAACAATACGTTCCATACCGGTTCCAACCAGAGGTGAGTCGGCACGCAGCAGTGGAACAGCCTGACGCTGCATGTTTGACCCCATCAGGGCTCGGTTAGCGTCATCGTTTTCAAGGAATGGGATCAGAGCAGCAGCTACTGATACCAACTGGATTGGGGCAACATCCATTAAAGCTATTTCGTCACGGTGAACAAGGATGAATTCACCACTTTTACGCGCCGAGTTGTAATCGTTGATGAAGCGCCCGTCAGCATCGATCTCGGCATTTGCCTGAGCAATTGCATGCCCTTCTTCCTCAAGAGCTGAGAAGAAGCGTACTTCGTTCGTTACTTTGCCTTCCTGAACAATGCGGTATGGAGTTTCCACGAAACCGTGATCGTTTATTCGTGCATATGTTGACAACGAGGCTATCAAGCCGATGTTTGGTCCCTCGGGAGTTTCAATCGGGCATACACGGCCATAGTGAGTTGGGTGAACGTCACGAACCTCAAATCCGGCACGTTCACGAGTCAGGCCGCCTGGTCCCAGGGCCGAAAGTCGACGTTTATGAGTGACCTCTGAAAGCGGATTAGTCTGATCCATAAACTGTGATAATTGCGATGAACCAAAGAATTCTTTTACTACTGCCGAAACCGGCTTGGAGTTTATAAGATCATGAGGCATGAGGTTTTCTACCTCTTGAAGACTCATTCGCTCCTTGATAGCCCGTTCCATACGAACAAGGCCAATGCGGTACTGATTCTCTAACAATTCTCCAACAGCGCGAACACGACGATTGCCCAGGTGGTCGATATCATCGATAGCGCCGCGCCCATTCTTCAGTTCAATAAGATATCTAACGATCTCAAGAATGTCATTTTTGACGGCAATTCTTATATCTGAATTAAATAAATCTTCAAAAATCATTCTGTTGCGGCGCAGATTTTCGATGAGTCTGCGGTTCTCATCAAAACCACCCTGCTCGATGGCTTCGGACAGCTTTATTGTTGCCTTTGACAGTCCGAACGTAGAAAATAGTTCTTTCTGGTAAAAGTCATTGTCACGAATAAGGTTATTAAGCTCAAGCAGTAACTGATCCCTGAGTTTGTCAGATACAGACTGCCCAGCCTCTAATTTTTTGAGAGATTTTACAAGATCAGATGGAAGCTTCATCATCAGATACTGTGAAAAAGGATCCTTTGAACTTGTCAGTCTTGCTATAAAGGATTCAAAAGAGGCAACATCCTCACTGCTCAACATGCACGGAGCGTTTAACACCATGCAGTCCTGCCACACCTTGAGGCCAAGTTTGTAGTTCAGCTTAAGTCGGCCAACGGCTGAAAGATCGTAACGCTCGGGGTTGAAAAACAGGTTGTCAAAGAGTGCCAATGAACTTTTTAAAGTTGGTGGGTCTCCCGGGCGAAGACGCCGATAAATTTCAATCAAACCTTCGTCACTTGAGCTGATCTTATCAATCATTAAAGTGTCTCGGAAAGATGAAGTAATGTGTAGGTTATCTATGTAAAGTGCTCTAAAACTGTTTACACCGCGGGCTTTAATTTCATCAAAACGATCAAGAGTTACTTCATCGTTACATTCAACAATAATCTCACCTGTAGTTGGATCAACTATGTCAGATGATGCATAACGGCCAAGAATGTCTTCAATAGTAGCTGGTATCGTTTTGATACCACGTTCTTGAATCTTCTTGATTGAAGATTTGGTATATTTTCGGTTTGCTTTGACAAGAACTTCACCATTGGTGGGGTCAGTTACATCAACAATTGCTTTTTGAAGAGTCAATAGTTCAGGTTCAATACTTTTGGTGATTGTGTCTGTGCCTATAATAATCTCTTCACTTTTGTAATAATAGTTGAGGAGTTGTTCAACTGAATATCCCAAAGCCTTAAGTAGAACTGTTGCAGGCATTTTCCTGCGCCGGTCAATTCTGACGTACAGAATATCTTTGTGGTCAAATTCAAAATCCAGCCAAGATCCGCGATATGGAATAACACGTGCAGAATATAATACTTTGCCGCTTGAGTGGGTCTTACCTTTATCGTGATCAAAAAAGACACCTGGTGAACGGTGTAGCTGGCTTACTATTACCCGTTCGGTGCCGTTGATGATAAAAGTCCCGTTATCTGTCATAAGCGGGATTTCGCCAAAGTAAACCTCTTGCTCTTTGATATCCTTGATTGCTTTAACGGTAGCGTCTTTACCGGCATCCCAGATCACAAGACGTACTTTAACCTTCATCGGGGCAGCGTATGTCATGCCGCGTTGATGGCATTCATCAACATCATACTTGGGCTTGTTTAGCGCGTAGGATACATACTCGAGAGAAGCGCTTTCACTGAAATCCTTGATTGGAAACACACTTCTGAATACAGCTTCAAGTCCAGTATTCAAACGTAATTCAGCAGGCACTTCCTGTTGTAGAAAGCGTCTGTAAGAATCTTTCTGAATGTCAATCAGATTAGGGATTTCGATTATGTTCTTTATCTTGGCAAAGTTTTTACGCAAGAGGTGATTATTGGCAATAGAATAAGCCATGGCTTCTCCTTTGGCGGGTATCGTAACTGGATCCAGATATATAGTGTAACACGCTGGAATATCAGAGGTTTATGGCAATTAAGGCATGCCGAAACAGCACAAGCCAAGGTCGCTCCGGGCGACCTTGGCTCTCATAAAGAAAAAAATCTAGGTGCTATTTGATTGCTGCTTCTGCGCCTGCTTCAACAAGTTGTTTAAGTGCATCGTCAGCTTCTTGTTTGGAAACGCCAGCTTTTACGGTGCCAGGAGCGCCGTCAACTACGTCTTTGGCTTCTTTAAGTCCGAGGCTGGTCAGAGCACGAACAACTTTAATAACATTGATTTTGTTAGCGCCTGCAGCTTTCAGGATAACATCAAATTCAGTCTGTTCTTCGGCTGCTTCAGCAACAGGGCCTGCAACAGCAGCAACAGCAACAGGGGCAGCAGCAGAAACACCGAACTTCTCTTCCAGTTCCTTGACGAGTTCAGCAAGATCAAGAACAGTCATTTTTTCGATAAAACTGATTACATCTTCTTTAGTGATAGCCATTAGGTGAATCCTCCGAATATGTTTTTAGTATAAAAGTATTTGTTCCTAAGATTAGTTTGCTGACTTCTGTACACGGATAGCGTCCAGTACGCGTACAAGCGAACCGGGCAGCGCAGCAAGCACGCCAACAAAGTTGGTTGCAGGTGCCTGCATTGAGCCAAGCATCTTGGCAATGAGAACCTCACGCGAGGGCAGGTCTGCTAATGCCTGGATCTGCTTGGTGTCAAGCAGTTTACCGCTGAGAACTGCGGCTTTAAGCACGAACTTGCCTTGTGGATCTTTTGCAAATTTGTTCAGTACTTTTGCAGCACTTGCCGGATCGTCATAGCTAATAGCTACAGCGGTTGGACCGGCAAGAAATGGGCTGATGCACTCAATGTCAGTGCCTTTTGCAGCCAAATCAAACAAAGTATTTTTAAATACTTTGTACTCAACTGACGCAGCCCGCAGCTCATTTCTGAGCGTTGTGGCTTGCCCAACGTTCATCCCACGAAAATCCGCAAGAAAAACAGCTTTGGCGCGTGTCAATCGCTCATGCATCTCGATGACGAGTTCCTGTTTGGTATTTTTGTTCAAGCGACTTCCTCCTTTCTTTTGGTATGTAGGGCAGAGCCCCGGCCAAAGTCAGGAACGCAAGTAATATGCGGTACCCAAAAGTCTCGGCAGGTCCATATCAGATTAAGTGCCAAGGCACGCCTGCTGTCTTTAACTTTGGCTAAACAAGATAGTTTAAATCTGTGCAGTTACATCGCTGATATCGAGATTTATACTGGCTCCCATTGTAGAAGAAAGCGAAATCTTCTTAATATAGGTACCCTTAGCAGCAGACGGCTTAGCTTTAATAAGTGCTTCAACAAGTGCAAGTAAATTACCTGTAAGTTTTTCAGCTTCAAAGGATACTTTACCTACTGGAGCATGAATAATTCCGGCTTTCTCAACGCGGAATTCAACTTTACCGGCTTTTGACTCCTTAACTGCTTTAGCAACCTCAAAAGTAACAGTTCCAACCTTTGGGTTCGGCATAAGGCCACGGGGTCCGAGCAACTTACCAATCTTGCCGACAACACCCATCATGTCGGGGGTTGCAATAGCAGTATCAAAATCAAACCAGCCACCCTGAATCTTGGCAACAAGATCATCTGATCCTACATAATCCGCGCCGGCATCAAGCGCTTCCTTTTCTTTCTCACCCTTTGCAAAAACAAGAACGCGGACGTCTTTGCCTAGTCCGTTAGGAAGAACGACAGCACCGCGGACCATCTGGTCAGCGTGCCGTGGGTCAACACCTAATTTTACGGCGACATCTACAGTCTCATCGAATTTTGCATAAGCGGTCTGTTTCACAACATCAACGGCAGTCCCAAGTTGATAAACCTTGTTTCTGTCGATTTTTGACATTGCTTCAGAATGTTTCTTAGCGCTTTTTGACATGGTACAACCTCTCTAGGAATCTTGATTAATAGCTAGTGTGCCGATTAGGCAATATCAACGCCCATTGAGCGGGCAGTACCTTCAATTGTCCTCATGGCAGCTTCTAGTGAAGCGGCATTGAGATCAGGCATTTTCTTTTTTGCAATTTCTTCAACCTGTGCTTTGGTAAGTTTGCCTACTTTAGTCTTGTTTGGAACTGCAGACCCGCTCTTAAGGTCGAGAGCCTTCTTGATCAACACCGGAGCTGGAGGAGTCTTCGTAATGAACGTGAACGACCTGTCTGCGTACACGGTTATTACAACAGGAGTAATAGTACCCTCGTCGGCCTGTGTTTTTGCGTTGAACGCCTTACAGAACTCCATGATGTTTACACCATGCTGACCCAGGGCAGGTCCAATTGGTGGCGAAGGATTTGCCTTGCCTGCTGGTACCTGTAATTTAATGTAGCCTGTTATCTTCTTTGCCATAAAAGTGCTCCTTTAATATACTGCGTATGCCTGTCATCCAATAATGTAGGTGACAGCTTCTCTAAGTACTAGTTTTTTTCAACCTGCATGAACTCCAATTCAACAGGAGTCGCACGACCGAAAATTGTTACGGTTACGCGCAGTTTGCCCTTGTCCGGTTTAACATCTTCCACAACACCTGAGAAATTAAGAAACGGTCCGTCTACAACGCGCACAGTTTCGCCAACTTCAAATAAAACTTTGGGGCGTGGCTTCTCAGCCCCTTCTTCCATGCGGCGGGTAATTTTATTTACTTCTTCATCCGCAATAGGGAAGGGAGTATTGCCGCCAACAAAACCGGTAACCTTGGCTGTCTCTTTTACGAGGTGCCATGTTTCGTCAGTCAACACCATTTTAACCAGAATATATCCCGGAAAAAACTTTCTAGAGGATGTTTTTTTCTCACCTTTTTTAAGTTCAACAACAGTTTCACAAGGAATAAGGATTTCCTCAAAAAGGTCCTCAACACCCTCATTCTTGATAGTTTCAAGTAAATTCAGGCGCACCTTGTTTTCAAAACTGGAATATGTATGTACACCATACCATTTCATGGACATAGCTGGACCCTTTATCCTAGTATCAGACGCAACAGCTTGGCCAAAATAAGATCACAAGCACCAAGATAAAATGAAATCAGGACAACAATAACAATAACAACACCTGTCGTTGCAATTGTTTCTTTACGAGTTGGCCAAGTGACTTTTTCAAGTTCAAGTTTTACTGATTCAAAAAATGCGGTGACTTTTTGCACACTATCACTCCCGGCAGTTTAATTAAGAACCACCTACTGTTCTAAAAATCTGTTTCTTACCCCAAAAGGCAAATGACTGAAGTGTGGCAGGCCAGGAGGGATTCGAACCCCCAACATCCGGTTTTGGAGACCGGCGCTCTACCAGTTAGAGCTACTGGCCTGTACCGTGCAACAATCGGTTTGGACTATTTGGTTTCCTTGTGAGGAGTGTGCTTGCGACAGAAGCGGCAAAACTTGCTGAATTCAAGCTTACCCGGAGTTGTTCTTTTGTTTTTTGTTGTTGTGTAGTTTCTCTGTTTGCACTCTGTGCAACCAAGTGTGATGATGTCTCTCATAAATGTGCTTCCTTTTGTATGAAATCAGCAGGCACAGACGGTTGTCGTGTCTACATACGTTCACATGAATTCTTATTTATTCAATAATTGAAGCTACAACGCCTGCGCCGACGGTACGACCACCTTCGCGGATGGCGAAACGCAGACCGTCGTCCATTGCGATCGGGGTGATCAGTTTAATGGTCATGGCAACGTTATCGCCAGGCATAACCATTTCAATACCGGCTGGAAGTTCAGCAACACCGGTAACGTCAGTTGTACGGAAGTAGAACTGTGGACGGTAACCGTTGAAGAACGGAGTATGACGGCCGCCTTCTTCTTTGGTGAGAATGTATGCTTCTGCTTTGAACTTAGTGTGGGGGGTGATTGAACCGGGCTTGGCGAGTACCTGGCCACGCTCAATATCTTCACGCTTAACACCGCGGAGCAGGGCACCGATGTTATCGCCTGCACGACCTTCATCAAGAAGCTTACGGAACATTTCAACACCTGTTACGGTGGTTTTGATAGTGTTCTTAATGCCGACAACTTCAATTTCTTCGCCAACTTTTACAATGCCGCGCTCTACACGACCGGTGGCTACAGTGCCACGACCGGAAATGGAGAATACGTCTTCTACGGGCATTAGGAACGGGCGATCGATTGCGCGTTCCGGATCGGGAATGTAAGCGTCAACTGCGTCCATAAGACGACCGATGGACTCTTCACCAAGGAAGCTTTTTTCACCTTCAAGGGCTTTCAGAGCAGAACCTTTGATGATTGGAGTGTCGTCGCCTGGAAAGTCATAGCTGGAAAGAAGTTCACGAACTTCAAGTTCTACAAGTTCAAGCAATTCTTCGTCGTCAACCATGTCAGCCTTGTTGAGGTATACTACCATATAGGGTACGCCAACCTGACGAGCAAGCAGAATGTGCTCGCGAGTCTGTGGCATAGGGCCGTCAGCTGCTGATACGACCAGTATTGCACCGTCCATCTGGGCTGCACCGGTGATCATGTTCTTGACATAGTCGGCATGGCCGGGGCAGTCAACATGAGCATAGTGGCGTTTATCTGTTTCGTATTCAACATGGGCGGTTGCGATGGTGATACCACGCTCGCGCTCTTCAGGGGCGTTGTCAATTTGGTCGAATGGTTTGTACTCAGCTTGGCCTTTACCAGCCAAAACCTTGGTTATAGCTGCGGTTAAAGTTGTCTTACCGTGGTCAACATGACCAATAGTACCGATATTTACGTGAGTTTTATTACGTACAAATTTTGC
>JANXYR010000075.1 GCA_025355965.1 Geobacteraceae bacterium | reverse complement strand
CCGCCGCCTTTGCCGCGTCCCCCGGCATGAATCTGCGCCTTAACAACCCATGGCCCTTCACCCAGGCGCTTTGCCCATTCGCGGGCGCCGGCACTGTTGTAGGCAACGTGACCGTCAGGAACAGGCACACCAAACTTTCTGAGTATTGCTTTTGCCTGGTACTCGTGAATATTCATAATGTCTCCTGTTCTGATTTTTCGTATACTGCTATGATTAACTGCGTATGTGCAATCAAAGATAATGCTGAATGTATGCGGCTTTGGTGGAAATATAAATAAGTTATAAGTGTGGTAATACCAATTATTACTTTGACTGTTTAATGTCAACTCTTTTTTAGTCATCTGAAATAAGTGACAGATAAAAACAGCATTCTTAAAAATTACTAGGTTGAAATTGAAAAAAACTAGAGTATGCTTTGCCAATGATAACTACAACAACTCTCGATAATGGTGTCCGTATAGTCACCCAAAACATCGGCTATATGCACACCGTAACAACCGGAATCTGGGTTGCCAACGGTACCAGACATGAATCTCCCGTCGATAACGGAGTTGCTCATTTTATTGAGCATATGTTGTTTAAAGGGACGAAACGACGTAGCGCTCATCAGATCACCCGTGAGATTGACTCTATGGGTGGGATTCTGAATGCATTTACCGGACATGAATATGTCTGCTATTACGCCAAGGTTCTGGCTAAATTCCTCCCTAGTGCCGCTGATCTACTTGCCGATATCTTTCTGAATTCCACCTTTCCAGCCGATGAGATCGAACGGGAGCGCAAGGTTGTTCTTCAGGAAATCAAGATGCGTGATGACTCGCCAGAAGAGTACATCCATGACCGCTTCCATCAAAACTTCTGGCGTGGCCAGTTGGTCGGTATGCCGATCCTGGGGAGTGAAGAAACAGTTTCCAATTTATCACGAACTTCAATCCTGTCACATAAAGAGAGCCGCTATCGTCCCCAGGATATAATCATTGCAGCGGCTGGTAACGTGCGTCATGATGAGTTGGTTGCTATTCTGGCCCCACTATTTTCTGGACTTTCTTCGCAGTGGCATCCCCAATCCACTGATAAATTTCCGACCGCTGAAAAAAAACTGAATCTCATAGAACGCGAAATGGAGCAGACTTTGGTCTGTCTTGGCACACGTTCGCTTCGTTATGATCATCAGGATCGTTATGCACTGTTTCTGTTGACTACAATTTTGGGTGGTGGGATGAGTTCGCGACTGTTTCAGGAAGTTCGTGAGAAGAAGGGGCTTGCGTATTCGGTCTACTCTTACATCATCTCCCATGTGGACTCAGGTGCGTTGGTAGTATATGCCGGCACTGAAAAGGATCATTGCCTTGAAGTAATCGATATTGCACAACGTGAGATGACCCGGCTTGTTGCCGAAGAGGTTCCTCAGGACGAGCTGGACGCCGCACGGGAGCAACTGAAAGGTAAAACCCTCATGTCGCTTGAAAGCAGCGACAATTTGATGACGCGCCTGGCAAAAAACGAGATATACCATCAAAAACAACAGTCGATTGAAGATATTATCTCAAATTACGATGCGGTCAGCAGTAATGATATTCAGAGGGTGTCACAAGAATTGGTTCGGAGTGAATTTTTGCATCTTGAAGTAATGGGGCAGGTTGCCGATCTGGGGATATCAGCAGAGATTTTGGCAGTTTAGCAGATATTCGAAATTAACTAGTTTGTTATGTGTTCAGATAGTAGAGATGAGCAAAGGGCCTGTCAATTGACAGGCCCTTTGAGTTGTGATGGAGTTCGTCAGTAACCAAGCAGACGCGGCAACCAAAGCGAAATGATCGGTACGTAAGTTATCAACAACATAAACCCAATCATAGCAATCAACCACGGCATGACCGCTACCGAGAGCTCTGAAATACCCATCTTTGTAATACCGCTGGCCACATAGAGGTTAAGACCCACTGGCGGATGACACATACCGACCTCCATGTTCACGGTGATAAGAACACCGAAGTGGATTGGGTCAATGCCAAGCTTCATAGCCACCGGAAACAGGATTGGTGCCAGGATCAGAATGATAGAGGATGGTTCCATGACGTTACCGGCCAGTAGCAGCAGAACGTTGGTTACCAGCAGAAAAGCTACCACGCCGAGGTTGTGCCCCAAAATCCAATCCGCCATTATCTGAGGAATCTGCTCATGGGTCATCAGGAATGAGAACAGCACCGCATTGGTAATGATATAAAGGAGCATGGCAGACATACTTGCTGAATCAAGCAGAACTTTCGGTATCTTTTTGAAGGTAATATCTTTGTAAACGAATACAGCAACGAAAAAAGCATAGACCGCACTCATAGCTGCCGCTTCAGTCGGGGTGAACATGCCGCTATATATCCCGCCCAGTACGATTACAATCAGAAGCAATCCCCAGACGCTTTCCCGGAAAGCCTTGCCACGCTGTGCCCACGTGGCTTTGGGCATACGCGGATAATCATTCTTTCGTGCAATCCACCAAGAAACCACACCCAAAGTTGTTGCCAGCATCAAACCTGGTATAACACCCCCCATGAACATGCCGCCAACCGAGGAGTTAGTCGCAACACAGTAAATTACCATCGGAATTGAAGGTGGAATCAGGATGCCGAGCGACCCTGAAGTCGTAATGACGCCGGCCCCGAAACGTTTAGGGAAACCGGCCTTCACCATGGCAGGCAGCAAGATTGACCCGATTGCAACAACAGTTGCCGGGCTTGACCCGGAAACGGCAGCGAACAGGGCACAGGCTATGACCCCGGACAGAGCCAGACCACCATATAAATGCCCGACCATCGATGTAGCAAAGTTGATCATCCTTTTGGCGACGCCGCCGTGGGTCAGAAAATTTCCGGCCAGAATAAAGAACGGAATCGCCATGATCTCAAACTTCTCGATGCCGGTAAACAGCTTCATCGCCACCGCTTCTGTTGGTATGTTTGTAAAAAAGAAGAGGAAAGAGAGGACGGTGAGTCCAAGTGCAATTGAAATCGGCATGCCGGTCAGCATCAGCAACAGCAACAGCGCAAATACGACGCCAGTGCTGCCAAGCATGGCTATAGATCCAAGTGCCGCTGCGATACATAGCAGCCATTTAGTAGCTTTTTGCTTGGTAAATGGCTCCCATCCAGCTACGGTGGTTGTACTCATTTAACACCCCCAACTTTTTCATGGCCATTAAACTTATGGGCTTCATATTCTTCAAGAGCTACAGTTGCATCAACAACTTCATCGAGTCCGTCAACTGCTCCATGATCGTGATGCGGTAGTTCTCCAGTGCGGAAAAAGCTCCACCCTACCTGCATGAAGCGGAAGCACATCAGATAGGAGCCGAGTGGAACAGCTGCATAAATAATCCATGTCGGCCACTCCAGATCCGGTGTGATCGGGCCTTCATACAGATCCCCGATATTCATTCCCAATTTGTTTAATACGGCGTAGTGCATACCGTTCTCCCAAACAAAGCGTGCACCCAACGTGCCGATCAGACTGGTGAAAAGCGCACCACCGGCTATACCGAGCATAACGCACTTGACACGCCATGATTCCGGCAGGCGGTTGACTATTACATCAACACCGACATGAATGCCGGTGCGGACGCCATAGGCAGCGCCGAACTTGGCCATCCAGACGAACATATAGATACAAAGTTCCTGAGACCAACTCATATTGATGGTCAGCAGCCAGTCTTGCACACCTGGAATCGGAACGCCGGAAAGGTAGCGGTGAACAACAGAGGCAAAAATTACCACCGTTGCTGAGCCAATTAAGAAGGTGATAATAATTTCCTCAAGATGGTTGAGGTATTTCATCATGGCAAGACTCCTGAATAAAAAATATCGAAAAAAAGGCCGCTGCGTTGGCCGCAGCGGCCTGAATGAAAAAGGAATTAGTTTGGCGAGTAACCGGTTGCCTTGTAAACTTCCTGAACAAGATCAGAACCAATACGTCCAATGTTATCCTTGTGGGCCTTATCCATAGCTTTTTTCCAAGCTGTACGCTCTTGTGGTGTCAGGGTTATAAACTGGGATTTTCCTGATTTTTTGACAGCTGCCAGCGCTTCTTCATTATCTTTTTTAGCAATATCATTGGCATAGATTGTGGCATCTTTCATGGCACCTTCAAGTATTGTGCGGATGTCAGCGGGCAGGCCGGCCCAGAATTTTTTATTAACGATGACGGCATAGCCAAGGTAGCCATGATCGGAGAGGGTAACGTATTTCTGAACTTCATGCATCTTCTGGGTATACAGATTGGAAGGCGGGTTTTCTGTACCATCTACAACACCGGTCTGGAGAGCCTGGTACACTTCCGAGAAGGCCATAACCTGAGGATTTGCACCTACTGAACGCATTTGGGCATCAAGAACCTTGGATGACTGGATGCGCATCTTTTGTCCCTTGAAGTCAGCCGGCATTTTCAAAGGCTTATTGGCGCTCATGACTTTGAAACCATTGTCCCAGTACGCTAAGCCATGAATACCTTTAGCCTCAAGTTTGGCCAGCAGTTTGGCGCCGACCGGACCCTGGGTGACTTTGTGCAGTTCCTGATAGTTGTCGAAAATATAGGGGAGGTCAAATACTTCAAATTCTTTCACGCCCAGCGGCGCAAACTTCGCGAGTGACGGAGCCAGCATCTGAACAGCTCCGAGCTGCAGTGCTTCCATCTCTTCTTTATCTTTGTAAAGCTGGCTGTTTGGATAAACTTCAATCTTTACACGTCCTTTGGTGCGTTCTTCTGCAATTTTTTTGAAATAATCGGCAGCTTGTCCTTTTGGGGTGTGCTGGGCGACAACATGACTGAACTTGATTACAATCGGTGCAGGAGCGGCTAGGGCGGTTATCGGCAAGGTTAGAGCAGCGGCAATAAGCAGGGTTTTAAAACAACTATTCAGTTTCATACATGTTCCTCCTTTGGATTGTTGGTGCGTGTGTAGTTAACAAATAGCGTTTAAGTGTAATATACTTATTTTATAATGCAACTGGGGTGCCAGTTTTATTTATCACTGTAACAATCTAATATACTGTTCTGTTTTGCAATATACGGCTGGAATTTTTAAATTAAGCGGACTGTTGTGGCCAATAATGGCCAGTGGTAGTGGCGGTAATTAGCCACTTTTGAAAAATAGGAGGGGTTTTGAAGTAGTCTCTGTTAAATATTGGACCACTATGGAATAAAAAAACGGTGACTCATTTCCGCAAGACCAAGCGAATTCAGTAGTTCATTCAGGCGTTCAGATGGCCTGCGGCGCGGTAGATCTTTGTAACTGGCGATAATGAGTTCATTTTTCATAGAATGTTCCCATCCGACCAACTCAGTCACATTTACCTGATAGCCATGTGCCTCCAGTTGAAGACAGCGCAGTACATTGGTGACCAGACTGCCGAATTCACGTGTGTGCAGCGGGTGCCGCCATATTTCAGTAAGGCTATTTGCAGCAAGTTCAGCCGCTTTGTTTTTACGAAAAACGGCAGCAACTTCAGCCTGGCAGCAGGGTACCAAAACAATGAAACGGGCCTTCTTTTTGAGAGCAAAAAGTATAGCATCATCTGTGGCGGTGTTGCATGCGTGCAAGGCTGTGACGATATCAACTGTTGCCGGGAGGGCATCTGAGTGGATCGACTCAGCAACTGATAAATTTAAAAAAGACATGCCTGGAAACTCAAGACGCTCTGCAAGTGCCCGTGATTTTTCAACCAGTTCATCACGTGTCTCGATGCCAAAGATGCGTGAGCCTCTCTCCTGACTCTTGAAAAAGAGATCATACAGAATGAACCCCAGATATGATTTTCCGGCACCGTGATCGACCAGGGTAATATCGGCGTGATCAAGCTGGAGCTCTTTCAATAATGGTTCGATAAACTGATACAGGTGGTTGACCTGCTTGAGCTTGCGTCTGCTGTCCTGATTCATCTTTCCGTCGCGTGTAAGGATGTGCAGTTCTTTTAGCAGTTCTATAGATTGTCCGGGCTTTATATCGTGTTTATCGGGCATATTCCGGTGTTTATCCTAATTCGTATTTATCCATTTTATAGCGGAGCGTACCGCGAGGGATTTTAAGTACTGCAGCAGTCTGCATGACATTGCCAAGTGTCCTTTCTAATGCCTGACGAATGATGTTTTTTTCAAAGTTCATCACAGCGTCATCTAATCCGGTATCCATGGGTAGATGTGCCGATTGGACAGGTAGTGAGCCGCTAGCCGGATTGATCCCCCGGATCTCCTGAGGCAGATGTTCCGGGAGGAGCGTTGGGCCACATTTCATAATACAGATGCGCTCGATAACATTTCTCAGTTCGCGAATATTGCCAGGCCAGCTGTACTCCTCCATCAAACTGGTTGCCTCAGGCGACAGAGCCTTAAAGTCGCGCCCAAAAGAGCGGCTGAATGTATCAAGGAAATATGAAGCTATGATGCTGATATCGTCATGCCTCTCCCTGAGTGGAGGAATATGAATAGGGAACACATTGATACGGTAATAAAGGTCTTCGCGAAAGGTTCCTGTGGAGATTTTATTTAACAAGTTGCGATTTGTCGCCGCAATAATTCGGACATCAATGTTGATATCCTTTATTCCGCCAACACGCCTGATTGTTCGTTCCTGCAGCACACGGAGAAGCTTGGCCTGCATGGTAGAATCCATCTCACCAATTTCGTCAAGGAATATTGTGCCGTGATGTGCCTCCTCGAACAGACCCGTTTTTCGAGAGGTGGCGCTTGTAAAGGAACCTTTTTCGTGGCCAAAAAGTTCACTTTCCAATAATGCTGCTGGGATTGAAGCGCAATTAATGGCAACAAAAGCGGCATCGCGGCGGTCGGAAAGGTCGTGAATTGCCCGAGCAATCAGCTCCTTGCCTGTACCGGACTCGCCCGTAATCAGAACAGTTGAAGGAATTCGGGCGATTTCTCGTACCTGGTCTACTACCTCTAAAAAAGGCTTGCTCCTGCCGATCATCGGCGAGCGCCCCGGCAGACAGCTGTCGGCACGTTTCAGGTTGCGTACTTCACGTTTCAGGGTCTGCGTTTGAAGCGCGAGCTTGACAATTACTCTCAGTGCATCGGCTTTGAAGGGTTTTTTCATATAATGGAAAGCGCCCCTTTTTAGTGCATCTACAGCGCTTTCTACTGATCCGAATCCGGTAATAATTATAATCAGCAGTTCAGGGTCGAGTTCTTTCAAAATTTTCAGGACATCAATACCATTTTCCGAGCCGAGGTTCAGATCAAGAAGCGCCAGATCAATTTCACCTGAAGCAACCTGTTCACTAGCTTCCACGGTATTGGAAGCCTGACATACCTGATACCCCTCTTCCGATAAAATCCGTGAAACGGTTTCACGGATAAACGATTCATCATCAATTATAAGGATTTTTTCCATAGTGTCGCTATGCGCCTGTTTTATACCGAACTTTTAGTTATCAAACATCAGTTTGCGTTCAAAATCCATCGAATGAGTCAGTCGCTGTGCATCATTCAAGGTAATCAGATCCTGGCGATATAGCTGCAGAAGGTGCATATCAAGTGTTTGCATATGATACTGGGATGCGCCCTTTTCAATGTGCTGTTCAATTTCATCGAGGCGACCTTCGCGAATGCAGGCTTGGATCGTTGTTGTTGCACGCATTATTTCGACTACAGGTAGTATGTTTTCGCCTGTTTTATCCTTGATCAGGCGGATTGAAATAGTGGCAACAAGAATATCGGCCAGTCGGTGGCGCATTATTTCCTGTGAATCAGGGGGGAAATGCCCAATAATCCTGTTTATTGTGGAAACAGCACCTTGGGTATGCAGGGTAGAAAGCACTAGATGCCCAGTTTCTGCGGCTTTTATACAGGAATCAATGGTTTCTTTATCACGCATCTCGCCAACCATAATGACATCAGGATCCATTCTGAGCGCTGCTTTTAGAGCGGAAGTAAAGCTGTCTGTGTCGATACCTATTTCACGTTGAATGATACAACTTTTTTGAGATGTAAATAAAAATTCTATCGGATCTTCAATAGTTATTATATTGTAGTTAAAGTTTTCATTTAGGTGTCTTAGCATAGAGGCTAGCGTGGTTGACTTACCATTACCTGTAGGTCCGGTCACCAGAATCAGACCGTTTGGGACCTGCGCTATTTCTCCTAGAACCTGCGGCAGATTCAGGTCTTCAAAAGTCCCGATAACAGGAGGAATAACCCGCATGACGACTCCAAAACACCCCTTCTGACGGAATATACTAACTCTGAAACGTCCTCCGGACGGCAAAGAGTAGGAAGCGTCACACTCTTTAAGATCGTTGTTTATTTCGCGACCATTGTGAACCAGAACAGTTTCAGCAATAAATTGAGTGTCATCCGGGGTCAGATTAGGCATCTTGGCACGGACCAATTGGCCCCTTCCGCGAAAGAAGGGTGGGTTGTCAACCTCGAAGTGGAGGTCAGAAACTTTCTTTTGAAATGCTATTTCCAGAATCTGATGCAGAATTTTTGTATCCATCGTGCCTCCCGCTGTAATAACAAATGGTGGAAAAAGTGTACTATATCAGTCCTTATTTTCAATACTCTTCCGGTATAGGGCATTGTCGAGTATTGAACCAGCGTGTTGAGCGAGTGCTTCAAGTAGGTTGATTTGAGGTGGAAAAACCGGTTTTGACCCAAAATCAGCATAGGTTAAAGCAATGACTTTGCCACGGCTAATCAACGGAACTACCATCACTTTCGGACTGTGTGGCACTCCGATCTCCTTGTACAATAGGTTTGTCAGTACAGAGTCGCTACGCTGTCCATAATAGAGGCGTCCTTTTTCAACAACTTCCTGAAAAACCGAATACCCATCAAGCGGGATGCGAAACAGTAGTGGTGATGTTGCCCCGTTAGATTTATCAGTGGTAACCCCGATTGATTTTTCTGCAATCAAATCAGACTTTGCAACTACAAAGGTCAGGGCGCGCTCGAACTGGAGCGCAACAAACCGGAGCATTACCAACGCAATCTCCGGAGGTTCAGATAGTGATTTCAATTGATTGAGTGATGTTATGAACTGGTGACCTACTTCAATATTTGGCACGGGCAGAATTGATTTTAGGTATGGACCAATTCCGGAAAGAAACGCTATCATCTGAGGCACATAGGAATCTTCATGACAGCGTCTGCAGGGCCGGGGAATAATTGACCTGGTTCCTGCTCCCAAAGCGTCCATGCTGATTATGCTCCAGACATGACAGCAGGCCGCAATAAGGATTGAAATTTGCGGGTAAGCAGAAATTTTCTGTTGCACAAGTGCCAAATAGTGCGCTCCATCGTTATCATGAGGAATGTCAATAAGCAGGACCGGATGAAGGTCTCTCCCAAGCGACTGCTCAATAACAATGTCCAGACTGATTTCTTCATCTGAAGAAAAAATAAACAGATTTTCGTGTTTACAGACTGTTGTTATTGCATGGGAAAGTAATTCGTTTTGTGTCAGCAGGATAATTGCCGTAACCGGTGCTACTGAAGCTGATGGCGATGAAGTTGACAAGCTCGTCAGAAAAGAAACCAGCAGTTCCTGTTGATCAACAGTCGTTTCCGGAAGTGTGCTGGCAACCGCCTTCTGGTGTTCATCAACCGTATCGTGGTCTTTAAGGCCAATAAAAACGTCCGGGATTTTTCGGGTGATTGTGTCAAGCACGTCGAGACCGAGCAGGTCGGACGTTATTTCCGGTGAGTCAGAGCCAGACGTTGGAGCCACTATGTTGCTGCAGCTTTCTTCGGTAAAGAAAATCCTGCTCAATGTACCGTCCCGCATTTTTTCATCATAAATGCGCAGTGAATCCATCAGAATCCCTTGCGCATTCAACAGTATCTCCTGATTCAGTTTCTCCGGAAAATAGCGATATTCATCTGAAACATTCTCTTTTGATACATCCAGTGAAAATGTTCCGTTCGCCCAGGTTAAAACCTCTACAATTGTCATCTCTATAAGTGTTTCTAGCCCTTTAAATGCGACATCCTTGTCAATGGAGCCCGACTCTATCAAGGTAGCAATAAGCGGCTTGCGATCCTTTCCGGCCTCTTTTTGCACTGTCAGGGCTTGATCAAGTGTCTCTTGAGTTATGGCATTCATATCGACTAGAACTTTGCCGATCCGGACACTGTTATTCAGATGATTAGCACTAACAAAAAAACCCTCGTGAAAAACAAGATGACTCTCACCTTTGGGACTTTTTAAATATAAGATACCGGTTTTACTGGTCATGTGTAGTAGTTGAATGACATCTACCAGCGGAAAATGTTCAAGGTCACCGTTGAATGACATGCAGACCCCCCGTTTTGATTCAGAAACGGCGCGTAGTATACCGCAAATTATTTCGTTTTGGTGTAGATTTATAGAGAGTCTTGGTGACATCCCGCAAATGTTTTGCTACAAATAGGCGCTACATAAAAAAGAACTCATCCTATCAGGAGCTTTTGAAACATGAAAATATCCTGCCCTAAATGCAACGCCAGTGGAACTATTCCTGACCATGAGGTTCCAGAATCAGGACGATTTATAAGCTGTCCCCGCTGTAATGAGGGATTTACCGTCACCAAATCCCGTTCCGGAAATGATATTTATCTGGTTGACACATGTCCTTCTTGTGGTTTCAGTACCTTTGGTGACGAAACATTTGGTACATGCCCCAAATGTGGTGTTGCAATCAAGTTATTTATTGAGCGGCAGCGTGAAGAGCAGCGGTTGAAACATGATCAGGAACTGCTGGGGAAGAAACTCAATAATGTCGAGACAGCTCCACCTCTGCCGGAAGTTAATACAACTTCCGTTGCAGATTTCATTGACAACCTTCATCCGGTTAATCTTATCAGTTGGGGAGTTGCTGTATCGGCGATAATTTTCATTGTCTTAGGATTGTGGGGAATAATTGGGTATGACAGCACCAAAATTCAGACTACACTGATGGAGGAAAGAGAGGAACAGGTTTCAGGACTGTATATTTTTCTGCATTATGGCCTGCTGCATTGGGTCAAATTTATGTATGGAGTGATGGCGATGGTGGTTTCGCTATTGTTCATGAAACGTCTAAAAGTCGGGCTACAGGCGCTGAGCGGTTTGTTGTGGGCGACCATTGTTCTTGTACCTTTGTCATATATCATCAGTTTTGTCTATTGGGTGCTGGCTCCGATACCGCATACAATTAGCGGGTATTTTATTGAAATTTTGAACATCCTTTTCATGAGTGCGCTTGTGGGGGTGCCGCTGTATCTGCTGGAGCGCTACCTTCACGAGCGGAAAATAACATCCGTTGTCAAACTCTAAGGTGCTGTTAATCTCTGAAACGTTTTGGTAAATCGCCGTACTCATCTATTCTTCTATCACGCAGGAAGGGCCAAATGCGGCGCACTAGTTCGCTCCTCGCAAGGTCTATCTCCACTTGGATGATTTCTTCGTTATCCCGTGATGCTTCCACCAGAATTTCTCCTTGTGGTCCGGCCACAAAACTGCCCCCCCAGAACTGAATACCAATATTCGATTTTTGTGGTGAGCTTTCAAAACCGACTCGATTGACCGATAATAGCGGCAGCCCATTAGCAACTGCATGTCCACGCTGTACCGTGACCCAGGCATCAAATTGGCGCTGTTGTTCCTCCTTTGTATCTTCCCGGTCCCAGCCTATAGCGGTAGGGTAGATCAGAAGATCTGCTCCCGCCAGAGCCATCAAACGTGCAGCTTCCGGATACCATTGATCCCAGCAGACCAGCACACCAAGTATACCGACAGAGGTTTTGATCGGATTAAAACCGAGGTCACCGGGGGTGAAATAAAATTTTTCATAAAACCCGGGGTCGTCAGGAATGTGCATCTTGCGGTAGATCCCGGCAATGGAGCCGTCTCTTTCTAGTACGACAGCCGTATTATGATACAACCCGGGCGCTCGGCGCTCAAACAGTGACGCAATAATTACCACACCCAATTCTCTAGCCAGTTTTCCCAAAGTTTCAGTGGAAGGGCCAGGGATCGACTCTGCCAGATCAAACAGGGCAGGGGACTCAACCTGACAAAAATAGGTGGAGGTATGCAACTCCTGCAGCACTACAAGCTGCGCGCCTGAGGAAGCAGACTGGCGAACCATCTGTGCAGTTTTGGCAAGGTTGTCCTCTCGGCAATCGGTACAGTTCTGTTGAATTAATGCGACTTTGAGTTTTGTCATGCGAGAACTCCCTGAGGAAGCTGCATCGTAACGCAATGCAGTGAACCATGCTGTTCAAGAAGAGGCAGGCAGTCAATACCAATTATTTCCCGCCCCGGAAATGCTTGGGTAATACGCTCCAGAGCCGTTAGATCGTTCTCTGAATCGCGATAGGTCGGCACAATGACCGCACCGTTGATAATCAGAAAATTGGCATAGGTCGCCGGAAGTCGGTGGGCCTGCTCATCAAAACTGGCCCCGGGCAAGGGGAGGGGGATCAAGCGATAAGTGGATCCGTCCGGCGCGGCGAACGTTTTAAGCTCACTCTCCATAAGTTTCAAAGGTTCAAAATGCTCATCAAGAGGATTATCGCATGCCTGGTAGACGATGGTGTTGTTCGGGCAGATACGAGCCAGGGTGTCAACATGAGAATCGGTGTCATCACCGGCCAGAAAACCATGATGGAGCCAGAGAACTCGCTTTGCTCCAACGAGCGAAGCAAGCGCCTGCTCTATTTCACTCTTATCCAGCTGAGGATTGCGGTTTGGCGAAAGGAGACATTCTGCAGTGGTCAGGATTGTCCCGAGACCATCACTTTCAATACTGCCACCCTCCATAATCAAGCCAATAGTATTCAGCTTAGGTAGCAATACTCCCAGCTGTTTGAGTCGTTTTGAAATCAGGTTGTCAAAGTTTGCCGGAAACTTGAGTCCCCAGCCGTTGAAGCCAAAATCCAGCAGTACCGGCTTGTTATTGTAGATAACAGTGATCGGCCCGAAATCACGGGCCCAAGTATCGTTATTCGGAATTTCACAGACCGTGACCTTTGTCAGGTCGAGACCGGACTTGACGAGAAAATCCGTTGCGGATGCAGCATGCGGCGCGGTCAGAAGTACGCGTTCAAAACGGGTAATGTGGCGTATAATATCAATAAAGACCGGGCGAACATCATCTAGCATATAAGCCCAGTCAGTTCCTTCATGCGGCCAAGCCATCAGCACGCCATCTTGAATTTCCCATTCAGCAGGTAATCGTGGATTCACAGCAGTATCTCCAATATTTAAATTATTGCGGTTATATGTATCAAGGCACCATGGGTTTGCAACTATAGTATATTTACCTATTACCTTGCAAGGCTGGTTTAAAGAGGGAATTGTCGAGACAATCTATTAGATACCACTTATATTATGTCAAGGACGATGTACTTGACATAATATATCTTATGGGACAATGGTTGAAGGAGATTACAAATAACTTGCAATTTCAAGGTACTATCAGTAATGTATCGAAATTCGCATCAAATGCATTATGAGGAGCTGGATAAGGTATGAGTAAAGAAGAGGCTATTGAAGTTGAAGGCACCGTAGTTGAACCGTTACCAAATGCAATGTTCCGTGTCAGGCTTGAAAATGAACATGTGGTCCTTGCACATATTTCCGGCAAGATGCGCAAATATTTTATCAAGATTCTTCCTGGCGACAAGGTTACTGTTGAGCTTTCTCCATACGATCTCAGCCGGGGTCGCATTACCTATCGCGCCAAATAAGCTGCTGTTTTTCTAATTAATATAAACAGGCCCGTCCATTTTGGAGGGCTTGTGTTGTTTCAAAATACACACTCTGTGAGGAACGAATGTATACTGTTGCTGATTTGAAAAAAGGATTAAAAATAATACTGGACGGCGACCCATACTTGGTTGTGGCTTTTGATTTTGTTAAGCCTGGCAAAGGTCAGGCTCTCTACCGCACTAAGATGCGTAATATGATTAACGGATCTCTGCTTGACAGAACGTATCGCTCCGGAGAATCTTTTGAACCTGCCAGCCTGGAAGAGCGTACAATGGAGTATCTATACAAGGAAGGTGAACATTATACCTTCATGGACCAGCAGACGTATGAGCAGGTCGTGATGGAAGAAGAAACGCTCGGTGATGCCAAAAACTACCTCCTCGAAAATTTGAAGGTCGAAGTTATGCTCTTCGGAGAAAAAGCTATCGGTATTTCTCTGCCGAACTTTGTAAATCTGCGCGTGACAGCAACCGAACCATGGGCCAAAGGTGATACCAGTGGCAATGACTCAAAGCCGGCCACTGTTGAGACTGGATACGTCCTGCGAGTACCCCCTTTCATTGAGGAAGGCGAACTTATCGTTATCGATACCCGTACTGGCGATTATTCAACTCGCGTTAAGGGTTAAACCATGAAAATGGACGCCTTGTGGTTACGGGCGAATGTAATTAAAACCATACGTGATTTTTTCTGGGAGCGGGGGTTTCTCGAAGTTGAGACCCCCCTTCTTATTCCAGCCAATGCACCTGAAGAGCATATCAATCCGGTTGTCACCCTCCCCTCCTGGCAGCTTCAAACCTCACCAGAATTATGCATGAAGCGCCTCCTTTGCGGCGGTCACAAGAAACTCTTTCAAATATCGCACTGTTGGCGTTCTAATGAGCGTGGTTCCCGCCATCTATCCGAGTTTACCATGCTTGAATGGTATAGGGCTGATTGTGATTACCAGGCTTTGATGGTCGATTGTGAAGAGTTGCTGCAGTATATTGCCAAAACCTGTTTACCTGACAACGGTTACTTTGAGTATAATTCGTTAAAAATTAATCCATTTATCCCATGGGAACGCATAAGCATACAGGAAGCGTTTTTACATTTTGGACAGGTCGATGTATGGGAATGTCTCAGAAAAGGGCTTTACGAGGAAATATTGACGTCGATTATTGAACCGGCTTTGGCAAAATTCGATTCGCCGGTTATTCTACTGGACTATCCAGCAGAGTTGGCAGCTCTGGCTCGTACAAAGCCTGGAGATAACGAGTTGGCGGAACGGTTTGAGCTTTATCTTGGCGGCCTGGAGTTGGCAAACGGTTTCAGCGAGCTTAATGATCCGCTCGAACAGCGCAAACGTTTTGAAGAGGCAAATCGTGTCCGTAGTAACATTGGCCAAACTGTGTTGCCATTGCCGGAACCTTTTCTTAATATACTTGCAACAATGCCGCCGTCAGCAGGAATTGCCATGGGAATTGACCGACTGGTTATGCTGACAGCCGGATCAGACTCAATCGATGAAATAGTCGCATTTACACCTGAAGATTTGTAATATCGCAATACACCGCATTCAATACAACAGATACGGTTCTCTTACCGTCTCAAACCACTCCAGATCATCTTCCCAGCGACGTGCCGCATCCTCCGGGCTTTTCCCCAGCCTGGTCAGCATTTCCCACACGTTATCATCACCTACCATTACAGCAAAACCTGTACCGCTCGTGAATTGATTCGGATGTGCCTCGTAAAATGCCTGCAGCAGGTGCAGGCCGGTCAGTACCGGGTCGAGACGGGTACGGTCGATTGATAAAATACGGATGCCGTAGCAGGTTTTACCATAATACGGATGTTCTGCCGCAGTTGGCACGAATTCACACGACGCAAAAGAGATACCGGGAAGGTGAATCGGTGCCAGGTGGCGCAACACCGCCGCAGAATCAACCCAGGGAGCGCCGTACATCTCAAACGGGTGCGCTGTGCCGCGCCCGACGGAGAGATTGGCTGACTCCAGTATGCCGAAGCCCGGATAGAGAATAGCGGCTGTCTGACTTTTCATATTTGGTGATGGATTGACCCATGCGAGGCCGGTATCATCGAAGTACATATTCCGTTGCCACCCCTTCATCGGAATTACGGTCAGGTTGCAGCCTATACCGTATTCCGTATTGAACAGGCGTGCCAGTTCTCCGACAGTCATGCCGTGGCGGGTCGGTATAGGATGGATACTGGTCAGCGAACTGCAGCCGTTGTCCACCTTCTGATTGAACGCATTTGTAGCCACCGTAATTTTTGCTTCCGGAATAGCTCCTTGAACATCAACTCCGCCAATCGGGTTCGGGCGGTCCAAAACCACAAACGGAATGCCTGCCTCCTTTGCCGCCTGCATCGCCAGCGAGAGGGTACCTATATAGGTATAAAAACGGGTGCCGATGTCCTGGATATCAAATACCAGCATGTCCACCCCCTGCAGCATGGCAGGCGTAGGGCGGCAGCTTTTACCGTACAGGCTGTGGACCGGCAAGCCTGTACGAGTGTCAACAACCGAATCAAGCTTATCATCGGTCGCGCCGCGAATACCGTGCTCCGGACTGAAGAGCGCGACAAGTCGCACCCCCGGTGCATGAAAAAGTATATCTATCGTACTGACACCGGAAGCCGTGCGTCCGGTGTGGTTAGTAATCAATCCTACACGCTTCTCCTGGAGAATGGCAAAGTGCTGTCCGTCTAAAACATCGATGCCGGGTAGCACCTGATGTGCTTCGGAGAGTGCCGTTAAAAAGAGACTGGAAAGGATAAACAGGGTGATTATGAGATAGATGCGCACGTTATTCCTGTTAAAGCCGGAGATCATTCATATTCGTGTACTTATTGCGGAATCATCAGTGCTACGGGGCGATAGATCCAATATTTGCCGCCGGTTACTTTTGCAAGGTTTACGTCTCCCTTTATCACACTTCTCTTCCCTCCAATGTTTTGATGAGCCAGAGTATAATGTTTTTTGCCAAGAACTTTGTAAACGATAGCTGTGTGATCGGGAGCGCCAAAGGTTTCCCACTTCGTGACTCCACCAGGGAGATGCTCGGTGATTTTGAGATTGCGAAACTGAATGATATCCCCCGCCTTGATTTCGGTTGTTTCGGGGTTAAGCGGGAGACCGAAGGTTGTTGGGCGAGTCCAGTCTGCGAGGTTCTGATCAAGCGCTTGTTGGGCAAGATCCCAGCATTCGCCATGTCCAACTGTTGTGCCCATTACCCTGTCTACAAACTCAATAACCTTGTTGTTCAACTCAAGACCAAGCAAGTTGCCTGGAAGCTTTTTTTTGACCGCAATAGTGAAGTAGCCCAATCCCTGATACTTCAGAGAGCCGCTTTGCTCACTGCCGGAGAACGTTATGGTATAGGTACCGATACCATCTTTAATGAGATAACGGACGTTGAACGAACCGTCGGTAGCCAAGGGGATTGGATTAGTACGTGTGGGCCCGTTCTTTTTTGCAACCGTTACTAACAATATTTTTTGAGAAGTGCTACCGGCCAGTATTACGCTGGATGACGTATCAGCGGGTATGGTTTCAAGTGTTAACTTGGCTTCCCCACCGCTATACCAAGTTATCGCAGCGATGCCGGTCTGCGCAGATATGGATACGACAAGGGCAAGGATAACCAGAAATGTCAGAAATATACGTATTGGAATGCGGTGTTGAAGCATAATGACCTTGTATGTTTGCTTTGGGAAAAGATGTAACTACGAATGCAGGTGATTGTGCCTTTCAAAATCCCGGAGCGCCTTGTTTAGCTGCGAAGCCGTCAGGACTCCATTCGCAATGAAATACTGACCTACCTGCAACTGCATCGAACGCTGGTGAATCAACAAAAAGTTGCGCTGCTTAACGGTTATATACCCCATACGCCAGGCCCTATCGGCAAATCTTCCAGGGATCGAAGTTGACTTTAGTATCCAGGCAATATCAACATCATCCAGCCACTTCCATGCCTTTGCAAGCTCACCCATGCTTGGTCTCAGATCTCTCTGCCATGCCAGAGCATGAGCCAGCATCTGAAATGAAATATGCTTGGAGTAATACAGATACATACCGAGTAGTAACGTCTTCTCCGGCAACTCCCCTTCGTAATATGATTCTTCGGTGAGAGGCTGGTATTTCGGAATCCGTCTGATTCCGGCACTGTTTGGGTGGGGGGGAATTCGCTGATGCTGATTCTTGTTTCTTCTCAGACCGGAGGTTTCCGCTACAAAAGTATTCGGGGTATACGGAGTGGACGCTATATTGGTAGAACGCCCGAAACTTGCGGTCAGCTGCCTTTGAAAAAAGATACGCTTGAGTTCGCCGGGCGGTATTTCGAACAGAGTCGCATATGCTCTGTTTATAGTGACGAAGCGTTCATGAGAACGGCCTCCGTTCCGGTCGGGGTGTTCTGCCATTGCCAACGACCTAAAGGCCTTTTTAAGCATTTCACGGCTTGGGTTGTGGAAATATGCGCACTTGAGATCGGAGTCAGGAAACAACAGATTGGCCGCATTTTGAAGTTGAGCTATATGCACAAAATGACCTTGATCAAGTAGTCTCTGTTTCAATCCGGAAACGCCGGATTAGAAACTATTGGTTTACGTTCTTTTAAACGGGTATATTCTCTCGACAAGTAAATCGAGAGGTTACCTACCCTTCAAACACCTTCTCCGGACTGGAAATGATGGTTGCATATTACACATTTATTGCCGATAACGCTACCTTGGAATTCCGAAGCAGAACCCAGTAAGGCCGTTCTATTTCACGCGACGAGGTTCAGGCTTTACATATTGTTGACGATGCGTTTAATACCGCCTCAAGCGTCTAGATCATGGTACGTTACCTGCTCACCGGTATAGGTGCGAAGTAGCAGTGTTGTGCCGTTAATTTCAACATCATCCGGAAAAATGGCTACCTTCCCCTTCCCTCCTGGTAGATCAATGACATAGTGCGGTACAGCCATCCCGGATATGTGACCACGTAGCCCCCTCATTATTTCCAGGCCGGAGCGAACCGAGGTTCTGAAGTGAGCAGTGCCCTGGACAAGGTCCATCTGATGCAGATAATACGGCTTAACCCTGATGGCTAGTAGTCCGGTCATTAGGTCACGCATGGTATCAACTGAGTCGTTGACCCCTTTAAGGAGTACTGTTTGATTACCCAATGGTATTCCGGCGTCAGCCAACAAAGTGCAGGCGGTCGCAGAATCTCCGGTAATTTCATCGGGATGATTGAAGTGAGTATTTATATAGAGCGGGTGAAACGTGCTGAGCAGTTTACATAGATCCGGGGTTATTCGTTCAGGGAACGTAACCGGTATCCGTGTGCCGATTCGGATTATCACTACATGAGGGATCGCCCGTAAACCGGTAAGGATTTTTGACAATGATGCATCATTAAGCATCAACGGGTCGCCGCCAGACAGAATAACATCGTGAATTTCAGGATGCGCGGCAATATAGCTCAGAGCATTATGAAGACCATCTTCCCCCATCGGGGCATCACCACTTCCTACAAGGCGCTTGCGCATACAAAAGCGGCAGTACACCGGGCAGCGATTGGAAACCAATAAGACCACCCTGTCAGGATAGCGGTGAATAAGCCCCGGGACCGGGCTTAAGATCAACTCGTCCAAAGGATCCGGACATTGGGTCTGATCTTCTAGCTCACGTGCATCCGGCATGCACTGTTTCCATATAGCGTCATCAGGTTGCCTGATAAGACCGGCATAATAGCCAGTCAAACGAACAGGATAGCGTGCTGAAACGAAAATTAAGTTGTGTAGTGATTCACTGATTATTTCAATATTACGTATTGTTGTGTCGTTATATTTAATGTATCGCATTAACAGAGGCCTTGTATGGAAATTTAATGCTGATAATCCAGGACCGATAGCGGAGGCTAGTGATTTTTCTTGAAAATAGTCAGCTTTTATGAAATACACAACTACTTAATTGACCGACTTCCTAAATAATGTTTTTACCCATCTATGTCAAACTGCACTCAAACTGGTTACCTGCCATGTACACTAAATATTACGGATTCAAAGAGAAGCCGTTTACTCTGACACCAAATCCTCGTTTTATCTACCTCAGCAAAAATCATAAGGAAGCCTTTGCACATCTGCTGTACGGTATTAATAATCATTACGGTTTTATTGAGCTTATCGGTGAGGTCGGAACTGGCAAAACTACCGTACTGCGTACTCTTCTCAGTCAACTTGACGAGGACAACTACCGATCTGCTTTGATTTTTAATCCATCTCTTACCGGAGTTGAACTACTTCGTAGCATCAATCATGAATTTGGACTTGATTCCATAAGTGAATACGCCACTAACTTGCTTGAAGAGCTTAACAAATTTCTGTTGAAGGAAAATGAACGAGGAATTACAGTCGTTCTTGTAATCGACGAGGCTCAGAATCTATCTCCTAGTATTCTTGAACAGTTACGGCTTATTTCCAATCTTGAAACTGAAGATGACAAGCTTATTCAGATTGTACTTGCAGGACAGCCAGAACTTTCAGCTGTTCTGGATCTTCCGGAATTGAGGCAGTTGAACCAGCGCATCGCAGTACGTTATCGGCTGAGATCCATGAGTATCGATGAAACCCGCATCTATATTCGTCACCGAATGGTCGTCGCCGGCGAAACAGGTGGAGTATCTTTCAGTAGCTTTGCACTTAAATTGATACATCTCTATTCACGAGGCTTGCCACGTCTGATCAACAATCTCTGTGACAGGGCTCTTTTGATCGGCTACGGCAATGAGCGTAGGCGTATAACAGCAGGTATAGTCACTAAGGCCATCACGGAGCTTCTTAATGTCCCTCAAAGTAAACGGCTTCTAATAGTGTTTGCCGGTTTAATCAGTATTGTCATTGTATGTATTACCCTCTCTTTGAAATATAATGACTGGATGTCTGGAAAACAGGGTTCTTTCGCCTCTGTAGTAAATTTTACTTCCGAAAGCACTCCGACAGCCACCAAAACCTCAAATACTGAGTCTCCAAAAGCTGCTCCCAAGGTGAATCAGCAGTTTTTGCGACTTCAGGAGGAGATCCTGTCATATGACCAAAATGACTTTCATTTGCTTGCTTTTAACGCCATTGCCAAAGAATGTAATGGGAGACCGATAACAATTTTCAGCGGCAAATTTAAGATTCCAAGTATGTATTCTCGCCTTGCTGCAAAAAGGAATTTGAGGGTTACTGCTTTCAAGGGTACTCTGGACGACGTGATTCGCTTTGACTTGCCTTTCCTGGTATTGACCAAGGTATCCGGAAGCCTCGGCGGGTACTGTTTGGCAGTTACTTCAATCAAGAATAATTCAATTTCAATATCCCCACCACTGTTCGATAGCAGCACTCTTTCAAAAAACGATTTGAATTCAATTGCTACCGATACATTTTACCTGATATGGCAGAATACAGGACAGATACCAGATAACGTAAATCTGGGGGATAATCGTTCAGAAATTCGTACATTACAATTGCTACTTCAGAAGGCCGGCACTTACAACGACGTCCTGGATGGTAACTATGGTACTGCTACTGTCAAGGCTGTAGTTGATTTTCAAAGGTCAGCCGGGATCTCCCGTGATGAGACAGTTGGGGAGTTGTCTCTTGCAGCTCTTGCGAGATATTACACTAATGGAAAAGTACCATCCATTTCATCTACTGGGGGTACAAAATGAGCTCTATTTTAAAGGCTCTTAAAAAACTTGAAGACGATAATGCAACGCGCCGCCCGGATGAAATGAGGCTAAATACAGAAATATTGCGTATTGACAACACTCCACTATTTTCCACTACAGTAGTATTATTGTTTTCTTTGCTGCTGTTGGCTGGGGGGTCCGGCGCCACCTATATATTTTTGAAATATGACAGGACATCCGGGCTTGTAAATCTAAAACCATTCGAAATATTCAGGCAGAATCAACCGATTGCTCCAACTACCTCCGATATCAAAACAGAACGGCTTCCAGCAACAGTAGAGGTAATGCCGGCAAATCCGCAAAAAAAACCTCAAACACCTACTATGACGGTACCTAGTAACGCTTCACTCAAACCAGCCAAGCAAGTTGTGGCGTCAAAGTCTGCAAACCAGGAAAAAACTTCAAAAGCTTCTTCACTGTTATCTGAATCCGTCAAGGTAATTCCGACACTCAGGGTAAACGGAATAGCTTTCCAGGATGGAACTGCAGAAAGTGTTGCAATAATTAATGGCGTTCCGGTCTCAAGCGGGTCGGTAGTCGATGGAGTTTTGATTAATGGAATTTATAAAAACAGAGTGGAATTCAGTTACAACGGAGAAAAATTCGAAATTAATCTTGGGCAATCAAATAGATAATCATAGAATCAGCGGACAAGCACCTTGGTGAACCGGACCAGATAATCAACGCCTGACCAAACTGTCAAAACGGTGGCAATCCAGAGAAAGAACATTCCGACGTTGTGCATGTTGACTGTCAGGAGCGAGTGTGAAATGCCGAAAAACCAGTTATAGTTATAATGTAGGACAAGCCCGATAATGGCAACAATCTGGAAAATAGTTTTGTACTTACCAAGATCACTGGCCTGAATGACAATCCCCTCACTTGAAGCTATCCCTCGCAGGCCGGTTATAATGATCTCACGCCCCAGAATCACTAACACCATCCACGCAGGGACCCGATTAAAGGGCAGAATCATAATCAGGGCCGCCATGACAATCAGTTTATCAGCTATTGGATCCAGAAATTTACCAAAAATTGTAACAATACCCATTCGACGGGCCAGATAACCATCAAGCCAGTCAGTAATAGAAGCCAATGAGAAGAGGGCCGCAGCCCAAAAACCGGCATTTCTGGATGGAGACATCAAGAGTGCCGCAAGAAGAGGGATTGCTGCTATCCGCATCATAGTGAGAATATTAGGCAGATTCAGTATCTGACTTGGTTGACTGTTAGTCATTATTAAGTGCCACTTTCCTGATAGGACTTCATGTAGGAAAGAACCCGGTTAACATAGGTTCTCGTCTCATTATAAGGAGGAATTCCACCATACTTGGCGACTTTATTGAGTCCCGCGTTGTAGGCCGCCACGGCCAGTGAAACATCACCTCTAAATGTATCAAGCAGAAAACGAAGGTATTTTACCCCACCCTCAACATTATCTTTTGGATTGAAGCGATCAGCGACTTTCAGCGACTTGGCAGTGCTTGGCATCAACTGCATCAAACCGCTAGCTCCTTTACTGGAAACGGCATTCGGATTGTAACCGGATTCGGCATGAATGACAGCTTTTACTAAACACGGATTTACGCCATATTTATCAGAACAGGTTTTGATGAGCTGTTCAAATTCTGCCGGATTAACTGATGAAGCATATTTGAGTTTAGTACGCAGTTCTTTATCTTTTTTGAGGTCGCGCATGAAAATTTTAAAGCGCTTGTCAGTGGGTGCATCGGTGAAATGAACGATATCATCCTCATCAACATACCGGTAGATATCAGCTTTCACACTGCATGGAATTAACAGCGTAAAAAGAAGTAGGACACTGAGGCAGTGAATTGTTTGAGCGACATATGAGTGGGATTTAAATAACATTATATCAATAATCCCAAAAGATGCGGATTTGTCAAGAGATATTCTGATTAATGTATTTCTGACGGCAGTTTGAAATTGACTTTTCAGGGGCCATGTTCTACAAAGATTCTTTGTTTAAGGAGGGAGATTACTATGAATGAAAAACCTGTAACCTATAAAGATTCCGGAGTAGATATTGCTGCCGGAAACAGTTTTGTTAATCTGATCAAGCCGTTAGTAAAAGCCACGTCCCGACCGGAGGTTCTGGCAGATATTGGAGGTTTTGGCGGTTTATTTTCTCTCAACACATCAAAATATAAAAGTCCTGTCCTGGTTTCCGGAACTGATGGAGTCGGAACCAAGCTCAAAATTGCTTTTATGGCGGATCGTCACGATACTGTTGGCATAGATCTGGTCGCTATGTGTGTAAACGACATAATTGTCCAGGGGGCTGAGCCGCTTTTTTTTCTCGATTATCTTGCCACCGGTAAGTTGCTGCCGGAAAAGGCTGCCGAGGTTGTAAAGGGGATTGCTGAAGGGTGCAAACAGGCTGGTTGCGCACTGATTGGTGGAGAAACGGCTGAAATGCCTGGTTTTTATTCTGATGGAGAATACGATGTAGCCGGGTTTACTGTCGGAGTCGTTGATCGTGAAAACATTATTGATGGCTCAAGTATTTCAGTCGGCAATGTACTGATTGGCATCGCATCCAGCGGTTTACATAGTAACGGCTACTCTCTGGCTCGAACATTGATATTTGATCGTTTGGGTCTTTCGATTCACGATGAATTCCCGGGATCCGGAGTGTCGGTAGCTGACATGCTGCTGACACCAACAAGAATTTATGTACGCTCAATTCTAAACCTGTTGAAAGACTTTTCAATTAATGGTATTGCGCATATCACTGGTGGCGGTCTGTTGGAAAATGTTCCTAGGGTTCTTCCGAAAGGATGCCAAGCTCATATTTACACAAACAAGTGGGAGCGACCTAATCTTTTTACGGTTCTGCAAAAGGCCGGCAACGTCGAACGTTATGAGATGTACCGCACCTTTAATATGGGAATCGGAATGGTACTGGCGGTAGCTGACAATCAGGCTGAAGAGATAATTGATCGTTTAAATGGTCTTGGAGAATCAGCCTGGGTAATTGGTGACATTGCTGCTTGTGGTGCCGGTCATGAACGAGTTGAACTGGTGGAGGGGTAGCTATGTCGGGGAAATTGCCCTGTCGTTTGGGTGTCCTGGTTTCAGGCAGTGGCACTAACCTTCAAGCCATTATCGACAGGATAGAATCGGGAGAGATCTGTGCCGAAATTGCTTGTGTCATAAGCAACAAAGCTGATGCATATGCCCTTACCCGCGCAACACGTCACGGGATACCGATTGTTATCCATGAAAACCACAAATTTTCCGAACGACAGTCTTATGATGCAGCAACGGTAGAAATCTTGCGTAGCCATAATGTAGATCTGGTAATCCTGGCCGGTTTTATGAGAATACTGACTGATGTTATGGTCAATGCATTTCCCAATGCAATCATGAACATCCACCCTGCCCTACTTCCATCCTTTCAGGGTCTCCATGCGCAGCAACAGGCTCTTGACTATGGAGTTCGCTACTCTGGATGCACCGTACACTTTGTTGATTGCGGCACAGATACGGGGCCTATTATACTGCAATCGGTAGTTCCAGTAGAGCAGAATGATACAGAAGCAACCCTCTCTGCCAGGATTCAAAAGGCTGAGCATCAAACATTCGCTACAGCAATCAAACTGTTTGTAGATAGTAAAATAAAGGTTGATGGTCGCAAGGTACTGATTTCAGCTTAGTGGCTGGTTAAAGCTCGATATAGGATATAGCGGCAACTACTATCACCAAAATAAAACCAACTTAAATCACGTCAAGTTCCAGATCATCATCTCCAGTATATCCTTCCAGCTTTTACCTATCTCGTTTACGACAGATGGCTCAAAACCGCAATGCATCATACATTGGGCACAACGTGGGTCTTTCCCTACGCCGTATTTCTCCCAGTCGGTCTTAGCCATCATCTCAGCAAATGTTGGATAGTGGGCATCGGTAATCAGGTAACAGGGAGCCTTCCAGCCACGTGGATTACGAGTCGGATTGCCCCATGGGGTACACTCAAGTTTCTTTTCACCTTTAAGAAATCTCAAATACATCGGTGTGGAAAAGAATCGATGTTTTTTGCTCATCTCGTAAACATCAACAAATTTTTTCTCAATATCGCGGCGTTCAAGGAATAATTTTTCACCGACCGCTTCATAGCCAAAACCTGGCGCAACAAGCACCCCGTCAACACCATACTCCTCAAGTTGGCTGAAGAGCATTTCAATTTCAACCAAATCAGTCTCATTGAAAATCGTAGTGTTTGTACAAACCCGAAAACCCTTTTCCTTAGCTTTTTTGATCGCAGCCATTGCAATTTTGAATGCACCTTTGCGTTCAAGGATTCGGTCGTGAGTATCTTCAAGGCCATCAACGTGAATATTAAACGTAAAGTTGGGGTGTGGCTTCATGAAGTCAAGTGCCTTCTCAAGCAAGATGCCATTTGTACAGAAATAGATATGTTTGCCTCTTTGCAATACAGCGGTAACAAGTTCATAAATCTGCGGATATAAAAATGGTTCACCACCCGTTATAGTGACGACCGGTGCCGGACATTCATCAACTGATTTCAAGCAATCTTCAAGACTCATCATCTCCTGAATAGTGTCCGCATACTCACGAATCCTGCCACAACCTGAACAAGCCAGATTACAGAGGTGTGTTGGCTCTAACATCAAAACAAGCGGATATTTCTCTATTTTATTAATCTTGTTGCTAATAATGTATTTAGTCAGATCATAATTGAGACGAAGTGGAAAACGCATGAATTAATTCCTTTTAGTTACTCTAACTTACGTTGAAAGGGAGCGGTTAAAAGACATTGGCTAAAGTTTTCAACGCTCCCATATTTCCTTTTTGTCCTTGCCGAGATAGGCGCGCTTTACTTCGGCATTCTCCAGCAGCTCATCTGCCGGACCTTCCAGTATAACCTTGCCGGTTTCGAGTACATAGCCCCGATCAGCCAGCTTGAGAGCCGCCTTGGCATTTTGTTCAACCAGCAGGATAGTGGTGCCGTTTTCCTGGCGCAAACGTTCCAAAACACGAAAAATTTCCTGCACTACCAACGGCGCAAGTCCCATTGAAGGTTCATCAAGAAGCAGCATTTTGGGATTTGCCATCAGGGCCCGCCCGATGGCGAGCATCTGCTGTTCCCCCCCAGACATGGTGCCTGCCAGCTGTTTACGACGTTCTTCAAGTCGGGGAAACAGGGTAAACACCTTGTCCATGTCCTTGTGAATGGAAGCCTTCCCTTCCCTGCTCCGGTAGCGCAGATAAGCCCCAAGCTCCAGATTGTCCTCTACGGAGAGCGGCTTGAACACCTGGCGCCCTTCCGGCACTTGGGATATGCCTCGTTGCACAACTTTATCCGGTTGGAGCGCAGTGACTGTTTCCTTGCAAAACAGGATTTCTCCGGCAGAGGCTGGCGTAACACCTGATATGGTATTTAGGATCGTGGTTTTGCCGGCGCCGTTGGCACCGATCAGGGTCACTATTTCCCCCTCCCCTAAATGCAGGGAAACATTTTTTAGAGCGTGAACTTTTCCGTAGTAGGTGTTGATGTTTTTAAGTCGCAGCATCAGTCATCATCCCCTAGGTATGCAGCAATGACTTCAGGGCTTTCCTGTATTTCACGGGGAGTCCCCTCCGCCAGCTTTTTCCCGAGATTAAGAACAACGATCCGATCACAAATATCCATGACCAACTCCATATCGTGTTCCACCAAAACAACAGTAATACCCAAATCACGAATCCGCTTGATCAACTGAGCCAATCCGAGGGTTTCCTGACTGTTAAGGCCAGCGGCAGGTTCATCCATCAATATGATGCGCGGTTCAACAGCCAGAGCGCGGGCAATCTCCAGAAGGCGTCCTTTTCCGAACGGCAGATTCCCTGCGGTATGATCTGCCAAATCAATAATACCGGTGAATTCAAGCCATTTTATGGCACCTTCACGGATACGCCGCTCTTCAGAAATACTCCATGGCATTTTTAGCGCACAGGCCAGCAGACCGCTCGAGCTTTTGGTATGCATACCGACCATGACGTTTTCCAACACCGTCATTGCCCCGAACAGTTCAATGTTCTGGAACGTTCGTACCATCGCAAGCCTGGCCAGTCTTTCAGGCGGCAGACCGGTGACATCTTTTCCCTCCAGCAGAACCGTGCCGGCACTCTGTCGATAAATACCTGAGATAATGTTGAAGAGCGTAGTTTTACCGGCTCCATTAGGCCCGATTACCCCGGTAATGTCACCCTTTGCAACAGAAAAGGAAACCGTGTCAAGAGCGGTTACACCGCCGAATATCTGGGTTATAGCGGAGACCTCAAGCATTTCCGGCCTTCCCTTTCACAACAATTTTTCTGAACAGAGCGGGAATCCCGCGCACCAGTCCACCAGGCATATACATCACCATGACCATCAGTAGGCCACCGTAGATAATTATGTCGTAATCATTGGCGCCGCGCAGAAATTCCGGCAAAAGTGTCAATAATGCAGCACCGAGGAACGAACCGTAAATACTTCCGAGTCCGCCGATTACAACCATCGTCAACAGCTCAATAGAAAAATTGAAGCCGAATGATGCCGGTGAAACAAACGTCATGGTATGAGCGTAGAGGCTACCGGCCAAGGAGGATATGACCGCGGAAAGGGCAAATATCTGTACCTTCAGGAGGCGGGCATTGACGCCCAGTACCTGCGCAGCAACCTCGGAATCATGGACTGCTCGCAGTGCGCGCCCGATCCGGGAGTTTGACAGATTGAGCGAAAACAGCATGACCGCCAGAGTGAATCCCCAGATCAGATAGTAATTTTTTACATCTGAGTCAAAACTGATACCGGCCAGTTTAAGATTAGGTATTCCGGACAATCCGGAAGGCCCACCAGTCAATTCGACCGTTTCGTTGAAGACGATGAAAATAATTATGCCGAGTCCAAGCGTTGCCATTGCCAGGTAATGCCCTTTTAGCTTCAGGATCGGAAAACCGATTATACCAGCCAGAAAACCGACAACTATCGCTGCAGTCGGCATGGCAACCCATGGATTCAGGCTGTAGGTAGTGGTCAGGATTCCGGACAGATAGGCTCCAAGACCGAAGAAACCTGCATGGCCAAGTGAAATCTGTCCTGCATAGCCAAGCAGCAGATTAAGTGCAATTGCAAGCATGGTATTAATGCCGACAAAGACCAGCACGTTCATCAGGTAGCCGCCACTGAACAGCTGCGGAGCAAGCATAACGAGGGTAGAAAAACCGGTAAAAAGCAGGAGGTCTTTTTTCATGGTGTCATACCCGCTCCGAATCGGCTTTACCGAAGAGACCCTGCGGACGGATAAACAGGATCAGCAGCAGGATGATGAAGGCGATAGCATCTTTGTAGCCGGAAGAAATCAGACCGGCGCCAAGCGACTCAAGCACGCCCAGAATGAGACCACCAATAACCGTGGAAACGCCGCTGCTCATCCCGCCAATGATAGCCGCACAAAAGCCTTTTAAGCCAAGCATGACACCGACATCGTAGGCTATCATCGTCAGCGGCGCGACGATAATTCCGGCAACGGCCCCCATTGCAGAACTGATGATAAACGAGAACAGCACCATGCGCCTCACGTCGATCCCGACTAGTCCAGCCGCGCGACGGTTGTATGAGCAGGCCCGCATCGCCTTGCCGCTGATCGTATGATAGAAATACACCTTGTTGATTAGGATTATTATCAGGGTAATGGCGAGTATCCAGAGATGTTGCGGAAGTATCGTAGCTCCACCTATTGCAATCGGGGTGTCACCTGAAAAAGGTGGAATTGCATGAGTGTCTTTGCCCCACACCAGCATCGCCAGACCACGGATCAGAATACTTCCACCAATGGTTATAATTACAAGATTGATTGGGGTTGGTTGTTTCAGAGGACGGATTGCCAGACGCTCAAATAAGATGCCGACCACAGTTGAAACTGCAATAGCGCAAGGAATCGCCGCCCATAGCGGGAGCTTGAGAAGTTCAAGGCACGACAGCGTCAGCAGTCCACCCAACATGACGAATTCGCCCTGAGCAAAATTAATGATGCCGGTAGCGTTGTAAATGATCGAAAAACCGATACCGATCAAAGCGTAGATGGCACCGGTTGATAAACCGGACAGAACATATTGAAGAATCTGGTCGAACTGCATTGTACCTCATAAATGTGGGGACGAACGACAGTTCGCCCCCACGAAAGAATCTATTTATCTACGTGTTACTTTACAACAACCCAGTCTTTATTCTTGATTTCAACGAGGACAAACGCATCTTTTCCAAGCCCGGCATGATCCTGGGGAGAATAAGTAAATGTCCCGCCAATGCCGCAAAAGTTTTTGGTCTTTTCAAGTTGATCACGAATGGCAACAGGAGTATCGGCGCCTTGTTCAATAGCATTTCTCAACAGCATGACGGCATCCCATGCATGTCCGCCAAAATGGTCTCCTTCTGCTTTATAATGCTTCTGATAGTCCTTGACGAAAAGCATCAGGGATTTTTTCTGAGATTCGGAATTTGGGAGCAGGTCACATACCAATACCTTGCCAGAAGGCAGACGGACACCCTCAGCAGCTTCACCGGCCAGCTCGATGAATTTCTTCGACGAAACACCGTGGCTCATGAACAGCGGCGTTTTTATGCCGAGCTGCCGAACGTTCTTGGCGACAACAGCCGGGCCGGGGTTGGTGCCCCAGCAGATGATCGCTTGGGCATGAGTACCGCGAATCTTGGTCAACTGTGCGGTCATGTCGGTATCTTTGGGGCCGTAGGTATCATCGGAAACAATCGTAATACCATATTTGGCAGCCTGGTTTTTCAACTGTTCGCGGCCTGATGCGCCAAAACCGTCAGATACGGTCAGGATCGAGACATTCGTCTGCTTCGTTTTCTGGAGGAATTCATAGATTCTGCCGACCGCCAACGCGTCATTCTGAGCAGTTTTGAACACCCATTTTTTTACCGGATCGGTGATCTTACTGCCGGCGGAGCAGGAGATCAGCGGGATCTGCTCTTTCTCAGCGACAGGAATAACAGCCATTGTCTCACCGGTAGTGCTCGGTCCGATGATGGCGACAACCTTGTCATCTTTGATCAGCTTTGTTGCCAACTGGACGGCTTTGGTGGCATCACCGGCCGTATCGTAAACCACAAGTTCAAGTTTACGTCCCTTTACTCCGCCAGCCTTGTTGATTTCATCAATGACCATTTTAGCACTGTTCCGCTCCGGTTCACCAAGAAAAGCGGCAGGGCCGGTAACGGCAAACAGGGCACCAATCTTAATTGGTGCGGCAGCAAATGCGTTGGCAGAGAACAATAAGGAAACTGCTGCTATTATGAAGTGAATAACTTTAAAGTTCATAGAAGATCTCCTAGAAGTTTGATTAGTTGTTTATTTGAGCAGCGACCAGTCGCCCTTTACAATCTTGACCATTTCGAAGGCAGAAAGATCAAGTCCGTTATGATCTTTCTGGGACATCGTAAAAACGCCGGAAATACTTACCAACTTGCTGGTCTGTTCAATGCCGTTACGGATCTGTTCAGGAGTGGAACCGACCTTTTTGATAGCACCAGTGGCAAGCAGGAACGCGTCATAGGCGTAGCCGCCAAAAGTGGATGCTTCTGTGCCATACGCTTTCTTATATGAGTGATCGTAATCTTTCAGCATCTTGTGCTGAACATCACCCTTAGGCAGCGCGTCGTATATGGCTAGCTTGCCTGCCGGAAGCATAACCCCTTCAGCCGAATCGGCTCCGGCCAGTTCTATGTATTTTTTAGAGGCGACACCGTGGCTCATGTAGAGCGGCGTCTTGATGCCAAGCTGCTTGACGTTTTTTGTAACGACTGCAGGGCCTGGATTGGTACCCCAGCAGATTATTGCATCGGGCTTGATACCTCGGATTTTGGTCAACTGAGCGGTCATGTCGGTATCTTTCGGCCCATAGACTTCATCGGCAACAACGGTAAAACCTTTCTGTTTGGCCAGAACCTTTATCTGTTCACGCCCGGAGGCGCCAAATCCGTCAGTTACCGTCAACAGTGCGATACTTTTTTGTTTTTTGCTTGACATGTAGTTGAGAATCTTCTCAGCGGCAACATGGTCGTTGGCCGGGGTCTTGAAAACCCACTGTTTGGCCGGATCGGTAATTTTGATGCCAGCGGCGCAGGAGATCAGAGGAATTTTTTCTTTTTCAACAACCGGAATAACCGCCATGCTCTCGCCGGTGGTGCTTGGTCCGATGATTACGCTGACCTTATCATCCTTGATCAGTTTTGTTGCCAGCTGGACAGCTTTGGTAGCATCCCCGCCGGTGTCATAAATAATGGCCTCCAGCTTCATACCGTTGATGCCGCCCTTTTCATTTACCTCTTTAACCAGCAGTTCCAGTGTCTTTTTTTCCGGTTCACCAAGGAAAGAAGCTGGCCCGGTAACGGCGAAAAGAGCACCAATTTTGACTGTACCCGATGCAAATGACACGGTTGCGCAGATGAGACTCAAGCAGATGCTGCCCAGCAGTAACGACATTTTTTTCATTTAAAGACCCCCTGTTTTTTGTCTTACTACAGATTGTACAGCCGACTTCCTTCAAGCATATTGAAATTTTGAGCTTTCAAGGTGGCAATCGCTTTGTCTGTTTCATCAAAACGGAAGATGATGACCACATTACCGCCACAACGTTCGACAAAGGCATACATGTACTCGACATTGATCGCTTCACGGTCAAGAGCCTGAAGAATTGCGGACAGACCACCGGGACGATCCGGCACCTCAACAGCGACTACTTCAGTCATGTTGACAGTAAACCCTTTTTCTTTCAGCACCGTGTTTGCCTTTACACCGTCATTGACAATCAAGCGCAGGATTCCGAAATCGGATGTATCGGCAAGCGAAAGCGCCCGGATATTAATCCCGGCTTCGCCGAGAATGCGGGTGATTTCAGCCAGTCGGCCGGACTTGTTTTCGATAAAGATGGATATCTGTTCAACTTTCATGGTGTACCTCCATAAATCGGGCGTGGCAAGCAGCGCCCCTACAGTTTTCGGTTATCGATCACCCGTTGCGCTTTGCCTTCGCTGCGTTGGATTTTCTTCGGTTCGACCAGTTTTGCCGTGCAGGTAACCCCGAGCATATCCTTGATCTCTTTTTCGACGCGCCGCGACAGAGCTTGAAGTACCTTGATCTCGTCCGAGAAGAGATGTTCACTGACCTCAAACTGTACCGTCAACGTGTCCATTGTCCCCTGCCGATCGACAATCAGCATGTAATGCGGTTCAATTCCCTCGATACTAACCAGAACAGCTTCGATCTGGGATGGAAAGACATTTACGCCCCGTATAATCAGCATATCGTCGGAGCGGCCACTCATTCTGCTTATACGGGCATGGGTACGGCCACATATACAAGGTTCATACGTCAAACTGGTAATGTCTCTGGTGCGGTAGCGGATCAGTGGAATGCCTTGCTTGGTGATCGTGGTAATAACAAGTTCGCCGCGCTCCCCTTCCGACAGAAGCTCGCCGGTTTCCGGGTTGATTATTTCCGGGATAAAGTGATCCTCCCAAATATGGAGGCCCCGCTTGGCTTCGATGCACTCAATGGCTACGCCCGGTCCCATGATCTCGGAGAGTCCGTAAATATCTATTGCAGTCAGATTGAGTTTCTGCTCGATCTCGTTTCGCATCTCTTCCGACCATGGCTCTGCGCCGAAAATCCCTACCCTTAACTTCAGTTTTTTGAAATCAACACCTTCCGCCTCGGCCTCTTCAGCCATGAACAGCGAATATGATGGTGTACAGGTCAGAATAGTTGAACCGAAATCCTGCATAATCATGATCTGACGCTTGGTGTTGCCACCGGATATCGGAATAACGGAAGCCCCTAATCGCTCGGCACCATAGTGGGCACCCAATCCGCCGGTAAACAGACCATAACCATAGGCATTGTGGATGATATCTCCTTTGTGAGCTCCAGCAGCAACAAATGAACGTGCCATGAGCTCACTCCAAGTCGAGATATCTTTCTGAGTATACCCGACTACAGTAGGTTTTCCGGTTGTTCCACTTGAGGCATGAATCCTTACGATCTCGTCCATCGGGGCAGCGAAAAGGCCGTAAGGATACGAATCACGCATATCCTGCTTGGTGGTGAAAGGGAGTTTCTGCAGATCTGCCAAACAAGTTACAATAGAGGGCTTAATGCCAGCCGCATCAAATGACGCTTTATAAAACGGAACGTTAGCATATACTCTTTCAAGAGTTGATTGAAGTCGCTTCAGTTGCACAGCTTCAAGAGCCTGACGCGGCAAAGTTTCGAATTCTTCGTTAAAAAACATACGGCTACACCTCATAAGTGATAACAGACATCATAGTCACTGAAAACTACAGCTCCCGACCCATCCGGAACGCCCGCAGGTTGACATCCAGCGCCTTGGCAGGCACCATCTTTTCCAGAGCATTCAACCAGAACTTCTCGGCTATATCAAGCCGTTTTGAGACGGCACCCAGCAGAACCGTGTTGGCGGCTCGCACGTTACCGGCATCAGTTGCCATTTTCTGGCCATCGACCAACAGAAGGTCGGCAAATTGAGCCTTGATACGTTCAGCCAACCCCATAGGATAAGTCTCTTGTCCCATCAGCACTGATGGGGGAGATATCTGCAGATCGTTAGCCACTACTGTGCCACCAGGTTTAAGAAGAGGGAGTGCACGGACCGTCTCCATCAACTCAAAACCGAACAGGATGTCCCCCTCCCCCTCCGGAACTATCGGCGAAAACACCTCTGTTCCGTAACGGACATGAGACACGACACTGCCGCCACGCTGAGACATGCCATGAATTTCACTTTTCTTTACATCAAATCCGGCCAGCATTGCAGCCTCTGACAATATCTCCGAGGCCAGCAAAATCCCCTGTCCGCCGACACCTACAAGCAGTACGTTTGTTATCTGGTGGCTCATTTTACACTCCCGATTGCGTCAAACTTGCAGAGCTGGCGGCAGACATCACAGCCGGTACAGAGCAGCGGATCTATGCGTGCCTTCCCCTTTTTGCTCCCATCCCCCGCCGGACACCACTCGATTGCCGGACAGCCGATCTTCAAACAGGCACGGCAACCGGTACATTTATCTGCATCAACAGCATAGACAGGTCCTTTTTGGAAGACATCATCCCGTTTAATCAGCACGCACGGCTTGTTCGTGATTATCACTGATGTTTCGGGACGCTCCATCTCTTCTGCAATAACCCTCTTGGTCTCTTCCAGATCAAGCGGATTAATGACACGGATATTCTTGACCCCCAGCGCCTTACAGAGCAGCGGTATCTGCACGGCATTTGTCGGCTGGTCCATTAAAGTAAAGCCGGAAGCCGGATTATCCTGCCGACCGGTCATCCCGGTAATACTGTTGTCAAGTATGATCACAGTGGCAGGAGAATTATTGTAAACCATATCCATCAGGCCGTTAATTCCGGTATGCAGGAAGGTCGAATCACCAATAACAGCCACAACTTTTTTCTTCTCCTCAGCTGATACCACCTTGGTCACGCCGGTTGCCATGCCGATAGAAGCGCCCATGCAGACACAGGTATCCATGGCGGAAAGCGGCGGCATGAAACCTAGTGTGTAGCAACCGATGTCACCGGTAACATACGCTTTAAGCTGGTTGAGCGCAAAAAACACGCCACGGTGCGGACAGCCAGGGCACATGTTTGGTGGGCGTCCGGGCATTTTTTCGACCGGAATACCGGCAGGCTGTGGCAAACCGAAGGCGTCACGGAGGCGGCCCGGTGTCAGCTCGCCGCACAGAGAGATTATCTCCTTGCCGGTCGCAGCAATTCCTATAGCCTTGACCTGATCTTCTATAAAAGGGTCAAGCTCCTCGATGACATAGAGTTTATCGACCTTTGAGGCAAATTCACGGATCAGGTCGTGCGGCAGCGGATGCACCATGCCGAGTTTCAGGGTTGAAGCATGCGGCAGAACTTCCCGGACATATTGATAACAGATGCCGGCAGTAATGATCCCTATCTTGGTATCGCGCAGCTCCAAACGGTTGAGCGGCATCTTTGCAGCGGCTTTGGAAAGATTGACCAGATTCTGCTCTACAAGAGGATGACGGACACGGGCATTACCGGGAAGCATAACCAATTTGGCCGGATTTTTTTCCAGCTTTGGCAGCGGCAGGTCAGTGACCCTCTCCCCCAGCTCCACAACTGATTTGCCATGAGAAATACGAGTACTGCTTCTGAGCATAAACGGCGTGTCATACTGTTCGGACAGTTCAAAAGCCAACCTGGTAAATTCTTTGCATTCCTGAGAGTCTGATGGCTCCAACATCGGCACCTTGGCAAATTTGGCATAGTTGCGGCTGTCCTGCTCATTCTGGGAAGAGTGCATTTCCGGATCATCGGCTGCAACCAGAACAAGGCCACCCCGAACACCGGTGTAAGAAAGCGTAAAGAGCGGATCGGCGGCAACATTAACACCGACATGCTTCATCGTGCAGAGTGCCCTGCCGCCACCAAACGAAGCCCCGATGGCAACTTCCAGCGCGACCTTTTCATTGGGGGCCCAAGAGGAATCAATTTCTTTATACTTGATGGTGTTTTCGAGTATTTCGGTAGAGGGTGTGCCGGGATAAGCGCACGCCACGAGACAGCCGGCTTCATAGGCACCGCGGGCGATAGCCTCGTTGCCGGAGAGGATTTCTTTCATCAGTGTGTTCCCTTGTAGCAAATTGAGTGAATAAAAATAACAGCGGCGCACTATACTAAAACTGCCGTGATAATGCAATTTGTTTAAGAAATTCAGCAATCACAGAAAGTTTTTTTGTTTAATCAAAAAAAGAGCTGTTTTGAATCCATAAAAAATAAATTTCACATAATTATTGCAAATATATAACGTCACTACTACCCAAACATTTTTTCTATGGTAGCATTGAAAATATTCCAGAAAAATGTACAACTTATTCATTATATTATAATAATTTACGTAAATATCGAGTTAAAATTAACAGCACAACAGATTGAAATATATGGTTTTAAAATTCAAATTCATCTGCGGTAGAATTATTACAGGAGGTTGAAGATGAACAAGCCAGATCATGAGAATTTATCCAAAATCATACGTACATGGGTAAACCCCAGCGTCCAGAATCTGGTGAGGTTGCAAAAGGCGCAGTTAATTCGGCGTTGGGGTTTGTTTTGATTTAATTGTAAGTACAATAGGCCAATGGGACACTGTCATCAAGTGACACTGTCCGCCACTCACATCAGTACCCGAAAGGAGAACAAAATGGGCGTACTCATGCAGGCATTCTATTGGGATTGCCCACGGGAAGAAAAGCAGGAACACATGTGGTGGAACTTTGTCGCTACGAAGCTGGACCTGCTCCATTCCGCCGGTTTTACCGCACTCTGGCTGCCACCAGCCGGCAAAGGGTCGAACCTCTTTGGCAACATGTCTATGGGGTACGATGTCTATGATTACTACGACCTGGGAACCCACGACCAAAAAGGATCGGTAAAAACCTGGTTCGGTTCTGAGGAAGAGCTGCGGCAGCTGATTCATGCCGCCCATGAAAAGAGGATGAAGGTCTATGCCGACCTGGTCCTCAACCATAACAACGGCGCAGATGCAGAAGAATTCAACCCGATCCTGCAACAGAAACGCTGGACACTGTTCAAACCCGCCAGCAACATCTTCACCCGCGACTGGACCTGTTTCAATCCCTCTCCATATCCCGATTCAAACCCGACAACCTTCGGCGACATGCCGGATCTCTGCCATACCAACCCGCGCGTCATAACCGGCATCCTCAACCACGCCAAGTGGATGATCGAAAAAATCGGTTTCGACGGCTTCAGGTATGACTTTGTCAAGGGGTTCGGCGGGTGGATTGTGCGGGGAATTCACGACCGCCAGTACACACGCAACAATCAGCGGGTGGATATCTATGGTGTGGGGGAATGCTGGGACGGCGACAACCTTATCGACGCTTGGCTCGACTCGGTTAACAACTGGGCGGACAATCGGGTCGGCGCCTTTGACTTCCCCCTGCGCTACCGCCTGAAAGAGCTCTGCGACACCCCCGGTTTTAGCCTGCGCACCCTGGCGGATGGCGGCGTCCTGATGAAAGATCGTCCGTTCGAGGCGGTCACCTTTGTGGACAACCATGATTTCCGCGGTGGCGACTCGCCACCCGAAATAATCAGCGACAAGATGCTGGCTTATGCGTTTATCCTGACCCACGAGGGGTATCCGTGCGTTTATTGGAAGGATTATTTCCGCTACGGCCTCGCTGAGCCAGGGCAGCCAAGCGGGATTGAGGCCCTCGTGCAGGCACATGAACTGTATGCCGGCGGAATTACCAATATTCTGTATGTGGATGACCTGTTTTACGCTATGGAACGTACCGGCGACGGAAGGCAAACGGGTTTGGTGCTGGCCCTGAACAATTCCGGTGGCACTATCAGGAAATGGGTCCAGACCCGCTTCAAGAATGCAACGCTGACCCCAAAAGCCTGGCGAGCGCAAGGCGCGCTGTACAATCCACAGCCGGTTACCACCAGGGTGGACGGGTGGTGCGAGATAGAGGCGCCGCAGCGCGGGTACGTCGTATATGGAGGGTGAAAAGTCGTTTCTCTATAGAATCAGATAGTACTTAAGATACCATCGACAACTGTTCCGGTAGTCGACCCTGTTCTGCTAAATAAAAACAGGTAACCGGCTGCCGGACACCGTCTCCTCTTGACAAATCTGCCCCACAAGTCAATAATTCATTTTTTTGTATACACAACCCTTGAAGGGAAGTTTATCATGCGCATTGAAAGTGATTTCCTCGTTATCGGCAGCGGTATTGCCGGTCTCTCCTTTGCCCTCCAGGCAGCCGACCATGGCAGCGTCGCCATTGTTACCAAACGTGATATTTCCGAATCAGCAACAAAGTATGCCCAGGGCGGCATCGCCTCTGTGTATTCCGATGAGGATTCATTTGACGCCCATATCGAGGATACTCTCGTTGCGGGGGCAGGAATCTGCCATGAAGATGTTGTCAGGATGGTGGTTGAGGAAGGGCCTCAGACTATTCGTAATCTGATTGAGTGGGGGGTAAAGTTCACCACCAGCGGCGAATCCTACGATCTGACCCGTGAAGGGGGGCATAGTGCCCGTCGTATTCTGCATGCCGAGGATATCACCGGACGCGAGATTGAGCGGGCGCTTGTTGAAGCGGTCAGGCAGCACCCGGCGATTACAATCTATGAAAACCACATCGCCATCGATCTGATAACATCTGCCAAGATCGAACGCCGGCAACTGGAGCAAAACCGTTGCCTGGGTGCTTATGTACTGGATATTCCCGGCGATACCGTTGTGACCTTCAGTTCAAAGATTACCCTTCTTGCCAGTGGCGGCGCAGGTAAAGTATATCTATACACCTGCAATCCGGATGTTGCATCAGGGGACGGCGTCGCCATGGCTTATCGCGCCGGCGCTACAATTGCCAACATGGAATTCATGCAGTTTCATCCCACGACACTGTTCCATCCATTGGCGAAATCATTTCTTATTTCTGAAGCGGTACGCGGCGAAGGTGCAATCCTGCGCCGACGGGATGGAACCGCGTTCATGGAAAAATATCATAAACTGAAGGATCTGGCACCCCGTGACATTGTTGCTCGGGCAATTGACAATGAGATGAAGATAAGCGGCGATGACTGTGCCTTTCTTGATATCACCCATGAACCGGCTGACGTAGTCCGTAATCGTTTTCCGAACATATATCAGACCTGTATGGAGTTTGGCCTGGATATGACCAAGGATTGGCTCCCTGTCGTGCCTGCCGCCCACTACCTGTGTGGGGGCGTTGCCGTAAATTTTGATGCAGAGACCGATATCCCAGGCCTGTACGCTATCGGTGAAACCGCATTCACCGGCCTTCACGGCGCCAACCGTCTTGCCAGCAATTCACTGCTGGAGGCCGCAGTATATGCGGGCCGCGCTTATCGTCATTCCAGCGAAGCTGTCAAGTCACTGGCAAGCGACCATCGTGAAATACCGGCTTGGGATTCCGGCACCGCCACCAACAGTGATGAGATGGTTGTAGTATCCCAGAACTGGGATGAAATAAGGCGTACCATGTGGAATTATGTCGGAATTGTTCGTTCCGACAAGCGCCTGGCGCGTGCAATGAGTCGTATAAAGCTGATTCAGGGTGAGATTGATGAGTATTATTGGAATTTCAATGTAACCTCTGACTTGATCGAACTGCGCAACATCGCAACTGTGGCTGAGCTGATAGTAACCTGTGCGCAAATGCGCAAGGAATCCCGAGGACTGCATTATAATCTGGACTACCCTTCCCTGGATGATGCTGATGGGAAAAAAGACAGCTTTGTTAAGAAACAGTTTTAAAAGGAGCTGCGACTGTGGATATCAATGAAATTCGTAAACGTATTGACCTTCTGGATGATGTGCTGTTGCGCATTTTTAACGAGCGGGCGCGGCTTGCTCTTGAAATCGGACATACCAAGAAAGAGCTGAATCTGCCGGTGTTTGACCCGGCACGAGAGAAAAGAATTTTCAACCGTATGAAAGAGGATAATCCCGGCCCGCTGGATGATGAGGCGATTATCAGGATGTTTGAGCGTGTAGTAGATGAGTCTCGTCGCCTGGAACGTATCATGTCGCATAAAGAAGAAGATTAAGGGAGCATATATATCATGTTGATTATAATGAAAAAACATGCTGAAGAAATAGCGCTTGATTCAATCAAGGAGTATCTGATTACCCGGGATTTTGACATTCACCAGTCAACCGGAGCCAACCGCACCATCATCGGCGTAATTGGCGACACCGCTACATTGAACGACCATGAAATAGAGGTCATGGCAGGCGTCAGCCAAGTAGTACGAATTAAGAAAGACGACTAGGTTTATCAGCGCTGCAAGTCAATCAAGTAATTGAAGGCACAAAAAAACTATGACGACTTTATGTGTGGAGCCACCCATGAATTTACTCGACTCTATACTTTCGGTTAACCGAAGCTTTGTCCACCCTGGCGCATTTCCGCCACTCCCGAAAAACCCTAAAAAACAATTTGCAATATTTACCTGTATGGACACACGCCTGGTTGACTTTCTGGAACCAGCCATGGGAATAAAAAGAGGAGATGCAAAGGTCATCAAAAATGCCGGAAATATCTTGGTTGACCCTCTCCATGGCGGAGTTATCCGTAGTTTGGTGGCGGCCATTTTTATGCTTGGGGTAGTAGAGGTCTTCGTCATCGGCCACGAAGATTGCGGTATGTCAGACGTCCGCCCTGAAAAGCTGAAAAGCGATATGATCGCCCGTGGCATTTCTCCTCAGGCAATTGAAACCCTTGTTCCTGACTTGGCACAGTGGCTAGGCGCTTTTGCCTGTCCGGCAGAAAATGTGAGCGAGGTCGTTGGTAAAATCCGCAATAACCCACTCATACCGGCAGATGTCCCGATCCATGGCCTGATCTTCTGCCCAAACGACGGGCATCTGGATGTTGTGGTGGATGGTTACAAGGCGAAAGAATGTAGCAATACAGTACAATTTGCTTGACACATCTTGACGTTGGGTGTTAAAGAACTAGCTTCAATTTTGTTACTTACTCATAGAAAATTTTTGGAGGTGTAGTTTGGCTCATCATAAGTCGGCAATCAAGAGGATCAAGCAGAGTATAAAGAAAACCGCACGTAATCGTCATGTTTCATCGACGCTGAAAACATATATCAAGCGTGTTCGTGAAGCCGTAGCAGCCAAAGACAAGGACGCAGCTGTTGCAGCTCTCAAGCTCGCCATCCCTGTTATTGACTCCACCGCCACCAAGGGTGTTATTCACAACTCAACCGCTTCCCGTAACGTGTCACGCCTTACAAAACTGGTCAATACACTCGGCTAGTTCATATCCATAACGCGAAAAGGGGGCTGCGCTACTGCATGCCCCCTTTTCGCGTTTAAAGAAAACTTATTCTGTTTTCTGATCTCCCCCCAAAAGACTCGCTTTAACTCCTTGTACGACCGGTAATCACAGCTGTTCAAGAAGGGCAGCAAGCATTTCGGTACGCGGCATGGCGACCATCTGCCGACTTCCGTACTCCAGCGGCACACGGAATATCGCCTGTATCTCCAGCTCTCTCCCCTCCTTGCGATCAATCTGCATAGAGGGTTTATATGCACCCATACCGTCACTGAATTCTAGCATACCATCGGCAAACTTTTCAGGAATAGCCTGACTCAACCCCTGCATATTGGCGGCTGTGATGACTTCGATCATTAGATCCCGTACAAGCCTGCGGCACTGCGGCGCACTCAGAAGCCGCTCAACAGGTTGCTGCAGGAGTGCACAAAGTCCGTTGAACGGAATATTCCAGACCAGCTTTTCCCAGCGGGTTTTTTTCAGATCTCCGGTTGACCGGCAGTCAATCCCGGCAGCAGTAAAATCGGACACGATCCGCTCCAACCGTTCCTTGTCGCACAGCTGATATTCGCCAATGATGATCCTGCCGGCGGCCAGATGGTGAACATGCCCCGGCTCGCCCCGGTTTGAGCAGAGAAAGGCAACTCCGCCGATAATCCGTTCGGCCCCAAACAGTTCCGCCAGCAGCTCCTCATTGCCAAGTCCGTTCTGCAGCGTCAGAATCGTGGTCTCCGCCCCAAGCAACGGCTTTATGAGTTCATTCAGACTGTTGTTGGCAAAGGTTTTGAGTCCGACAATAACCAGCTCTACCGCTCCGACAGTAGAGGCTGTTTTGTGACCTGCCACCGACGGCAGATAAAAATCACCGTTGATGGAGTGGACGGTCAAACCGTTGTTCATTATGGCATCGTAGTCTCTACGCAGCAAAAAATGTACATTATGCCCACCCTTTTGCAGAACGGCTCCGTAGTACAACCCGAGCGCCCCTGCCCCGACTATCGCAATTTTCATTTCAATTCCTTTCAAGCTTTTGGCTGCAGTAAAACAGCAAACTGTCCAGAGGCGCTCTCAGGCGACCATCCCATCAGCCCGGTTTCGCAGTCAATTATTTTATCGGTTTTTTATTGAGGACACTGCAAAGGCGACCGTTTGGCCGTAATATTATCATCTTGGGTGAATGGCCTTGAGCACCACGGTTTTATTTCCACATATCCTCTCCACCTTTTCAAATACTGCCGTAGCGCGAAGAAAATCGTCACTCTCCTGTGCGCTCCAGGTACCGGCCAGATGATCAAGATCGTTGTAGACTGTGGATCGTTTCTTTTTTTCGATTCCAAGCGCTTCCTTGAGAATCCTGAGCATCACGGCATTGACACTGGTCTCCTCTTGCCGGGCCTTGTCTTTTAATACTGCGGCAATGGTATCGTCGATGCCGCGCAGAGTCATGGTTGTCATAGGTTTTCTCCTCGCTTACCTCAGCGCCAGTAAAACGCTGCTGATATATTTAAAATGATCGTCAGCGCAAGTTGGGAATTCGGTTTATTCCTCAGGCTTAATACTTGCAAGTTAAATGTCTGCATGCTATTGTACAACATCTTGTCATTTTGGAGGTCAATTATGCAGGCCGTTTCATACAGCGAAGCACGACATGGTCTTAAGAATTTCATGGACGAAGCTTGTAGTAACCACGAGCCGATCCTGATAACGCGGCGTAAGAGCGAAAGCGTAGTTCTCTTAAGTCTGGAAGACTATGAATCTCTCATGGAAAGTGAATATTTGCTTTCTAGCCCTGCTAATGCAGCACGGCTAATGCAATCTATCAAAGAAGCCCAGTCCGGTAAACGAACATCTTTGGATGCTCTTGGTCTATGAATGTCACTCTCACTCCAACAGCCTTAGATGATCTGCGCTATTGGCTTAAGACGGACAAGCGCCAGTCCGAAAGAATTTTAGCGCTTTTTGAAGAAATTTGTCGAACCCCTTTTGAGGGGACAGGAAAGCCGGAACCTCTACGTTTTCAGCTTGCAGGTTGTTGGTCCCGTAGGATCGACCGTGAACATCGTCTTGTCTACCAAGTGGAAGAAACAGAGATTGTAATTATCGCCTGTCGCTATCATTACTGATATCTTATCCCAGAAAGTTACCGGCTCTGGCCTTTTCTTCTCCCGCCCCGCCAATGCCGCCGCAAACAGCAGCACCCGAATGTTAAATGTTCCGCACTATCTCAACATCAAATATGTGAAAACTCCGATTACAATTAAAATGGTGGCAATAGACAATATAGATGTTCAATTTTTACTGTTCTACCGACTCGATCGTGTGCAAATTTATTCCCACAATTCGGGCATACCTCCCAGAGATGGCATAATTTGAATCGATCTTCGGGAAAGTTATTGTGCAGGGAATTCCGGGGACAGGGAATTCCGGGGACAGTATACTTAATTCTGGGGAATTCCGGTGACAGTATACTTAATTCTGAGTCAACAAATTTTCACCCACCCCATACCGTTTAAAACCAAAAATTCACCATTCCGCCTCTTCTGCAACATCATAAGATCAGTTTTGATTACTGTCCTTCACACCCCTCCACAAGCTTCGCCTCGGCTTCCCGCCTTCTAAGTAAACCATCCAGCCCTTTCCCCACCCACAAGCGCTTCATGCTCCGCAACTGTGCGGCGATTTCCGGCAAATCCTTCTTCGGCACGGCATCCCGAATACCTCGCATCTCCAATCGCCGCTCCCCCACCATCGAGGTGCCGCGATTGAACACCAGCGACAACAGCGCCCCCTGTGCATCCGCCGGAAGCGAGGTCACCCCCGGCAACGCCTGCTCCGTCCGGAGTGCGTGAAGCGGCAAGGTGCGGTTGAAAAAGACGCTTTCCGCATCCTGAGGTTTGATCTTGATGTCCAAAAACCGGGGGGCGCGGTTCTTTGCGGCGATGCCGGTCTTGCCAATGACCGTCTTCAGCCGCACCAGCGCATCCGCTGAAAGATACGGCTCCCAATCGGATCCAAACTGGTCAACGGTGACATACCCCAGATCATAACCGATGCCTATGGTAATGCCGGAGCCGCCGCCCGGCCATCTGCCCGGTTGGTACTTTCCTTCAAATTCAAGGATCAACTGCTTGGCCTTGTCATTAACGATGAGCATGCTGGTTACCTCCTTTACATCAGTTCATATTATTTCAAATCCTCACCCAACAATCTCATCGCCCGGTTTTGTCTTCTCAAAATTCACCGCCTTGGTCCCGCTCGTCATCTTGTCAACCAGGAACACGTTCTTGCGCACAACGCGCCGCAACACGATATCAACCAGTGTCGTGCTGTTGGCATGGAGTGATTTTTCAAGCATCTCCGCCGACGCCTTGATCTCGCACGGAAGGTAATGAACAAAGCCGCTGTCAGGCCTGGCAACAAGTTTAAACCCCAACATCCCGGCTCCCGGCAATGCTTCACGGATGACCGCGCCATTTTTATCAACAACTGCGGGCGCCCCCTTCATCACATCGCGATTAAAGAAATAGGTGATGGTTTCCGGATTGATGCTGTTGCGCTGCCGGTCAACGAAGAAACCTTGCGGCAGATGGTTGGGATCTGCTTTTGGACCTGCGGTGAGTACAAGGTCAAAATCGGCAACCGGATGCCCCTCGTCGTCACGCACCCGAAATATCACCATTGAATATTTGTCGTGGATGAAATGAACATCCGACCTGAACAGCCGTTGCTCAACTTCCAGCACCTCGTTTTTTTGTACCTGCTCGGTTTCATTCCGGAACTGATCGCACAAAGCGGCGTACTGCTCATCCGTCTGAACCTGTATGCAGGCAAGAATGGCATCCACTGTTTCCTGGCTGTGTATGTCATCATGCGTTTCGTTCACGCTGAACATGATCCCCATCTTCTTGCCCGAATGGGCTTTGCCGCTTATCACCCGCAAGGCGGTCTTCGGCCCCTGCTTGATTTCCTCGACATTCAACATGATCGCTGCATATTCGCCCTTCTTGCCCGGCATCGGCGTCGGAACTTCCTGCAGCAGCTTGATGTACGTGCCGCAGAGGTTCGCGGCAGCGACACGCACAACGCCATCAGATCCGGTCTCGCCGGTGTAGGTGTTCAGGTTGTCATAGAACGCCCGGTCAATGCTCTGCCCGGTAAGCACGAAAGGAAAGATACCCTGCGGGCCGATCCGGCTGCCATCTACTGCAATCCAGCGGCTGTTGAGATCCCATGCTTCTTTGCTGCCAAGTTCCAACCAATCAAGCACTCCCTGACCGGGTTCAACTCCTCCGAACCAAGATTTCAGACGACTCAAACGCCCTTTGCCGAGCTGAGCCAGTGCGGAACCGTAGTTGGCGGGCGCCAGCATGACAAGGTGGCTCATCGGGCAGGTTCCCGCCTGCGGCTCTGTTTCATAGTAGCGGTGCCACCAATCGCGAATGACCGGACCGCCAGTTGAATGCGTAATGCAGACAAAACGGGTGCCGTCCTGCAATACATCGGTTAGTTCATCCGCCAGCGCCGTGCGGAAGGCCCGGGAGATATCGCTGACGCGGACTTCGTCGTGAAAACTGATGTAGCGTCCGAGAAATATTTCCTCGATCAGGACATCCAAACCCAAAGAGGCTGCTTCAGCCCGTAACCTGACCGGAAGCCCTCCATAGGTATCGGTGTTGGTGACACTCCAGCCATGAACAAACACAATTACGGTTTTGACGACAGACATTATGGCTTCTCCCCTCAAAAAACATTTTTTCGAAAAGCTTTCGTAACTGGGATAGACGGGATAAAACCATAAAATCCGGCTTCAGGATTTGTCGCTGACATTCAAAGAGGTTCTGCCTTTGACTTATCCCCTTCATCCTGTTCATCACTGTTAGTTCGACGTTTTGCCTACTGAAGAGGCCAAAGAGTATGCTTGATCAAAAAAAAGCCGCCCCATCAGCACAAAACTGACAAAAGCGACTATTCCAGCCTAATCCTGATAAAGGATAATTAGTGAGCCAAACTCTCTAAATAACACCACTGGCGTGAAACCATTATCACCCTCCAGTGATTTAACAGATTCAATTAAAGTTTATTTTATATACTCCTGAAATATATAAGTGTCAATGAGGTAGCTCTCACTGTCTAAATTGGAAAATTCCGTGAATAGTTTATCCCATAAACGGCAGTTGAACCGATAGAGGACACAAAGGGAAGATTTGAAGGATAGGAAGGAGGTGCTGATAATAAATGAAGTTGAAGATGCTCTGTGTAAGAGCGCGTGGCGGTGTCAACCGAGTTACCAGCCGCCGGTACAGATCCCCATGGTCATCCCGTGTAGAAGATTATATGACTGGCCGCCACCAGTTTTCGAGGCAACGTCACAACGATAGAATTCTTCAAAAATACGCTTTAGTTCCCTTCTCGGGAAATTACGGGCCTGCGTAACAATATCACCCAAAAAGAATGCATTAATATTTAGTTCCCTGCCGATATCAGCCTGTTGCATTTTCTTGTCAAGAAGCTCTCTGACACGCCATAATTTTCGAAAGTGACTGGTCAAAGCACCAATTATCATCGGCGCGTCCTCACCGTGCAGGAACAGCGCATCAAGACTTCTGATCGAATTCGATAAATCGCGTAAACTGAGATATTTAGCCAGTTCAAAGGCGGTGAAAGCCTTGCTGCTGCTGGCCATGGTACGGACGTCTTCAACAGTTATGCGCGGTTTTGCCCCTGCATAAACAACCAGCTTTTCAATCTGCGAACTTAATTCCTGAAGGTTGTTGCCTATCAGTTCGGCCAGAAGTTCTGCTGCGGCTGTTTCAATCGGTTTTCCTTGAGCAACCGCTTCCGTTTGAATAAACCCGGACAGCTTGTTGTCGTAGAACCGCTTGTACTCAACAAGAACGCCGAGCTTTTTAAATTCGAGAAAAAACTTCTTGCGCTGATCGATCTTGGTGCCGGTCAGCAGCAGGCAGGTGCCGGCTGCCGGATTCTTGACATACGGCAGCAAAACATCAAGGGCATCCGCTTTCAGCTGTTCTGCCCGTTTAACGAGAACGGCACGACGCTCTGCAAACATCGGCAGGGTCTGGGCGGCATCGATGATATCCACCCCTTTTGACTCATTGCCATAGTAAACATTAAAATTAAAATCTTTAAGAGACGGATCGATAGCCCGTTCAAGCAGCATATTGACCGCCCGCTCTACCAGAAACTGTTCTTCTCCATAAAGAAAACAGACCGTCGGAATAATCCCCTTCTTCAGGGATGTTTCGAACTCCTGAGGCATCATGGTTAGTAAGACTCTTCCAAAGCAGAAATGAATTTCCGGGCAATAATACGTGCGGCGGCATCAAGAGCCTGTTCTTCGGCATTGCGCTGCAGGGCAAGGTTCGTGTTTGCCGGATACTGTTTTGATCCCTGGAGCTGCCCTTTCCAGAGTGGCAATGCCTGCCCTTTTTTAGAAATTTCAAGTTCAACGTTCAGATTAAGACTGTATTCGCGGGCTTGGTCGATTGTGTTATACGAAACAGCCTTGCTGGAATAGGAGATAATCTTCGACTTTATGACTAGATCGGCAATTTCTTCACTGGCAGCAGGGTTCAACCCGCGCAGGGCGTGAATTTCATCATAGAATGCCCGGCGCAGAACTGTTTGTGCCGTTGGGCTGATGCTCTCGTTACTGAAAAAGGGCACCCATATTTTCTGGGATACTCCAAGGTGCCCTGGCGCCGCATTAGTCAGGTGATACCCGCAGCCGGAGAGTGAAGCAAGCAGCAGTCCCAGTATCAGACCACGTCCCAGTATCAAAACTGGCATCCCCTACCCCACCACAATATTAACAAGTTTGCCCTGCACACAAATTACCTTGCGGACCGTCAGCCCCTCAATAAACGGCAGAACCTTCTCATCAGCCATTGCAAGTGCTTTAAGTTCCTCTTCACCGGTACCGGCAGCAACGTTTATCTTGGAACGCAACTTTCCATTAACCTGAACAACGATCAGAAGCTCTTCATCAACCACTGCACTCCTGTCATAATCAGGCCATGAGGTTTGAGTTAATTGAGAAGAGTTGCCCAGACGTTGCCAAAGCTCCTCTGTGATATGCGGGACAAACGGGGCCATCAGCAGAATCACACTCTGGAGAGCTTCTTTCATAACAGCCGGAAATTGCGGCGTTAAGAGTCCTGCCGGCTGCAAAATATTAAGCAGTTCCATTACTGAGGCTATCGCCGTATTGAAATGGAAACTTTCTTCGAGATCTTCCGTCACTTTACGGATCGTTTTGTGTACGGCCCTGCGCAGGTTACGCTCCTCGGCAGACAACGAGCCGACATGAACCGGGCCGGCGTTCTTTATCATGTCAAGGCGGTCGTGAACAAGTTTCCAGATACGGCTTAGAAAGCGGAAAGAGCCTTCAACCCCCTGGTCGTTCCAGTCCAGATCTTTTTCCGGTGGCGCGGCAAACAGCGAAAACAAGCGGGCTGTATCAGCCCCATACCGTGAGATCAAGGCGTCAGGATCAACAACATTCCCTTTAGACTTGCTCATTTTTGCGCCATCTTTAATGACCATCCCTTGTGTCAGAAGGTTAACAAATGGCTCGTCTGCAGAAACGTGCCCAAGGTCACGCATGACTTTTGTAAAGAAGCGCGCATACAGCAGGTGCAGCACCGCATGTTCAATGCCTCCTATGTACTGATCAACGGACATCCAATGGTCAACAGATTCACGATCGAGTATCCCGTCCTTGAAGCCTGGGCAACAATAGCGGAGGAAATACCACGATGATTGAACGAAGGTGTCCATCGTATCTGTTTCACGACGGGCAGCTTTGCCGCAAACAGGGCAGGAACAGTTAACGAAGGATTCCATCTGGGCCAGCGGACTGCCCCCCTCCCCTTTAAATGCGACATCTTTCGGGAGTATGACCGGCAGATCTTTTTCCGGAACCGGCACAACACCGCAGCTATCGCAATAAATAACCGGAATCGGATTACCCCAGTAGCGCTGGCGCGAGATGCCCCAGTCCCTTAGACGGAAATTAGTCGTCTTGGTCCCTTGTCCCTGCGCTTGCAGAAAATCGGCTATCGCTTCTTTTGCCTCAACGCTCTGCAGGCCGTCAAACTGGCCGGAGTTTGTCATAATTCCAGGCTCGGTGTACGCTTCGCTCATGCTTGCAGGGTCAAGCAGGGTTTCGGCCGGCTGGATAACTACTTTCAGCGGAAGGTCATATTTTTTTGCAAATTCAAAATCACGCTGATCGTGGGTCGGTACCGCCATGACAGCGCCGGTTCCGTAATCCATCAGAACAAAGTTTGCCAGGAAGATCGGCATCTTTGCCCCGGTCACAGGATTATTGCAGTATGAACCGGTGAAAACCCCTTCTTTTTCAAAATCATCGGCGGTACGTTTGATACGGTCGGTTTTTCTGATTTTATCGATAAACGCTGCAACAGCATCTACCCGATCAGGTGTGGCCAATTCAAGGGCACGGGGATGTTCGGGAGCAAGCGACATGAAGGTCGCACCGAATAAGGTATCCTGACGGGTGGTAAAAACCCGGATCGATTCCGTGCTGTTTTCAAGCGGGAAATCGATCTCGCAGCCATAACTCTTGCCGATCCAGTTGCGCTGCATGACAAGTACGCGCTCCGGCCAACCGGGAAGTTTATACGTATTCTCGAGAAGTTCTTCGGCATAATCGGTTATGCGGAAAAACCACTGATCAAGCTCTTTCTGATTAACGTCCGTGTCACAGCGCCAGCAGCCGCCATCTTCAACCTGCTCGTTGGCGAGTACTGTTTCGCACTTCGGACACCAGTTGACAAAGGATGTTTTTTTGTAGGCCAGCCCTTTTGCAAACATTTCCAGAAAAAGCTTCTGCTCCCAGCGATAATAGTCAACATCACATGTTGCCAGCTCGCGATCCCAGTCGTAAGAAAAGCCCATCTTCTTGATCTGATTGCGCATGTAGGCAATATTTTCATACGTCCAGGTCGCGGGGTGACTCTTATTTTGGATTGCTGCGTTTTCAGCCGGCATACCAAAAGCATCCCATCCAATCGGATGCATGACATTAAAGCCGCGCATTCTTTTGAACCTGCCGATAACATCGCCGATTGAATAATTTCGGACGTGCCCCATATGAATACGACCGGATGGATATGGGAACATCTCCAGAAGATAGTATTTTTGTTTGTTCTTATCTTCGGTAGCCTTAAATGTTTTTTCTTTTTCCCAGACAGACTGCCATTTCTGTTCTACGTCATTTGGTGTGTACTTCTGCTCCACGGTAATTTCCTTTCGTGCCTTGAATAATATCTATGTAATTTTTTAATACAGCAACTGCTGTCGCCATTCTGTTGGCAACATTCATACTAATTTCAGCGTCTTTAAATCAGGAAAATCCACCCTGTAGAATAATTTCTGATACAACTTTATCCAGTGGGACGCAGCGATCGACAACACCTGTCGCTACCGCTTCCCTCGGCATGCCGTAAACTACAGCGGTCTCCTCCGATTCAGCAATAACAAAACCACCCTGCTCTTTTATGACCTGAACACCTTTGCTGCCATCATTACCCATACCGGTCAGTATGACAGCCGCCGCCCGCTTGCGGTAAATACCGGCACAAGATTCAAGCATGACATCAACGGAAGGGACATATCTATCAGAATCAGAAGGCATAACTATGCGTGCCGTCACCTGTCCACCACATACTTCGAAGATCATATTTTTGCCACCTGGAGCAATAAGGACTCTGCCGGGAAGTACCAGGTCTCCATCTTCGGCCTCTTTTACATCGAAATGGGACGTGCGGTTGAGTCGTTCCGCAAAGGCTTTGGTAAAACCGGCAGGCATATGCTGGGAAACAACGATTGCAAAAGGGTATTTCTGTTCAAAAGCAGAGAATATATGCTGCAGAGCGGGTGGCCCTCCGGTTGAAGAACCAATTGCCACAAGATCTATGGCATGCTGCATTCCAATTCCAGCTCTTCCCTCTTTTACCGGTTTGACGGCGCCAAGTCCATGGGGGGTGATCGCGGAAGTTGAGCGGGCATGGCTAAACTGTTTAAGCGAAAGTATCTGAAGAACTTTTTTCTGTAAATCTTCCTTTATGGAGAGCAGGTCAACTGAGGCACTGTTGGAAGGTTTAGGCACAAAATCAAGTGCCCCAAGTTCAAGTGCTCTAAAAACCTTATCTGCGCCGCTGAGAGCACTAATAACTAATACCGGTATTGAAAACCTGGCCGTCAGAATGCGCAGCAGAGTAAATCCATCCATTTTGGGCATTTCCAGATCCAGTGTCACCAGATCCGGTTTGAGGGCAATAACTTTTTGAATACCTTCTTCACCGTTTATTGCATAACCAACTACTTCAACAGAATCAATTCCTTCAAGCATACGGGTTATACTGCGGCGGCTGAACGCTGAATCATCAACGACAACGATCCTGATTTTTTTCATAGAGACACCCCCGATGAAAAACGATCGGGTTTTTGATAGATCATGTCGTTTTTGAAGTGACGGAGCATGAACATTGTAGTGATATTCATTAGGGATTCAGAGTGGCCTAGCAGGAGAAAACCTCCGTCATAAAGTGCTGAGTGGAATGATTCAATTACGCGCTTTTTAGCTGCTTTATCAAAATAAATAATAACATTACGACAAAAAACAATGTCTACCTTACCGAGCATGGTCAAGCGATTTGTATCAAAAAGGTTGAGATGACTGATTGTTACTAACTCCCGGATAGAATCTTTTACTTTATATCCGTCAACTTGCTGATGAAAAAAACGGCGCATGTCACTTTCTTCAGTCGCCCTAAAAGAGGATTTACCATACACAGCACGACGCGCATGTTGCAGAACTTTTTGACTGATGTCGGTACCTATAATTTCAATTTTCCATCCGGACAAGCTTGGAATATTACTCAACAGCATCGCAATGGTATACGGTTCTTCTCCTGTTGAGCAACCGGCACTCCAGATCCTCAGGGAGCGGCTCCCGCTAGCTGCTTTACTTTTGATCAATTCCGGAATTATTTCATCAGTAAAAGCTTTCAGCTGAAACGACTCACGAAAAAAATATGTTTCATTTGTAGTAAGAACATCCATGATATCCATGAGTTCTTGCTCTTTATTACGGTTAAACTTTAAATAATGATAGTAGTCATAAAAAGTGGAGAGATTCAGATCCTTCAGGCGGTGAGAAAGACGCTTTTCAAGAATATATTTTGAATCCTGATCAAAATATATTCCACAATGCCCGTAGATGCAGTCCCGCAAAAGTAGAAATTCATCGTCAGACATATGCTCGTGTGTGATAGAGAACGTCATGAACAGCCTAGATTGATTTAGTTACGATAACGCGCTCTAGCGACTTGGCAGCCTGCCTGGCAATGTCCCGGTCACTGTTTTGAAGAGCATACCGGATAATTTGTTCCGCTTCAGGGCCGCCGATTTCCTCGAGAATTTTTAAGCTCGTAATCATTAACAAACCTGAAGCTGAGGTATGAATACTCTTAATAATTGACAATGCCCGTACTGCTTCAATATTGGCAATGGCTTTCAGAACAGCTGACTGTACCCAGGCATCATGATCATTCAATGCTTCTTCAAGAGCATCAAGGGCCATTGTATTACACAAACGTCCAAGGGCATCGGCAACGGCAATTCGGACATCAGGATCCTCATCTGTCAGCGCAAGTACAAGCATCGAAGTTGAAGCCTCAACACAGTTGTCACCAATTGCAGAAACTGCGGCTTTACGAACCTGCGGGTCTTCATCTTTTACCAATAGCAGCAAACGATCCCGTTCACCTAGCGATGCCAGCAAAAGTGCAGCAGCTTTTCGATGGTGCGACTTTTTGGATAAGCAAAAGTTTATTACTTCAGCAAGAATTGTTGAACTGCTTATTTTGATCAGTGACTGTAAACTGGAAACAGCCGCCGAATAAACTTGTATTTCACTATCGTCAATCAGAGAAATCAGGTCGGGTACTGATTGGATCAGACCAAGTTTTCCGACAGCCATCGCTGCAGATTTACGAACCTGCGCAGAATGGTCACTCAGCGCTTCATGAATTACATCATTAAAACCGGGATAACCACACTCGGCAATCAGAATACAGAGGGCACTCCGACTCACCTCATCAAGGCTTGAATATCGTGAAATAATTTCATGTAACGCTTCAGCATCGTAGCTTTTCAGAACGGCAAGGGCGGCATTTGAAGTGCGCTCGTCGGTATACGCTTCAATCAAAAACGGAATGAATTTAGCATCCATCAATACTTCACTGATCCAAAGAAGGGCCTGCGTCAATACAACATCACGATTGCCGAATAGTTCCAGCAAACCTGTAGTAATGTCATTTTTATTGAGTATTTGGAGCATTTCACGGATTTTTGTCTGTGACTCTGTCGAAGATCGCTCGTAAATTTTATATATAGCCTTGACAGCAGAGGCACGACAGTTCTTCTGACGACAGGAAAAACCATTCAACAGCAGCTTGGATGAGCTTTCATCAGAAATGTTTCCCAAACATTCAAAAACAGCCTTTCTGAGAATATCTTTATCTGCAAGTTTAATCAGCTCTTCCGGTACCTGAACCGGTTTTGCCAGAAGCCCTAAAGCCCCCAACGCACTAAAGCGAAAAAGCACTTCATCTCGCGCTAAAATTGCCCGCATAAGATGTTCTGAGGCTTCCGAGTCGCCAATTGCACCCAGTTGCTCTGCTGCAGCTGAGGCAACATTTACCTCAGGATCATTCAGAGCCTGTAATAGTGCTGGAACAAAAACCGGATCAGAGATAGCCCCCATGGCATCAATAACAAATTTGCGTACATCTGCATCTTGATCCTGTGCCATTTTGATCAACGGTAATGCAGATGAAGACCCTAGACGAATGACCGTTTCTGCGGCTGAATTTCTTAATCCGGCGTTATCTCCATTGCGAAGAAGACCCAATAAGAGTTCAACAGAACTAAGGTCGGGCTTGGAATAAACGTAACACTCTACTGCCTCTTTTCGTACCCGCCAGCTTTCGTCACCCATCGCAGTAAATATAATAGTTTGTGCGTCATGGTGCTGAATATTCCTCAAAGAATACACGGCAGATCTGCGAATTTCTTCATCAGTTGATTTTAGAGCGTAGCGGATATCTTGAATATTCATTACCTGACTACTCCTGATATTTATTGCTACAAAGAAGTGAATCAATATCCAGGATCATAAAGACGCGGTGATTTGACAGACATACACCTAAAAGAAAATCCATCCCGGCCCCTGATGCCATCTGGACTGGTGGTTTTATATCTTCAACCGGCACTGAAATAACCTCAATGACTTCGTCAACAGCCAGAGCCAGTGATTGCCCGACAAGAGACACAATCAGCAGTTTTCCGACATGCGCGCCGTCATCAACGGGCATGCCAAATCGCTTCCGTAAGTTCATTACCGGAACAACTGACCCGCGAAGATCAATAACCCCCTCCAGCAGGTCTGAAGAGCATGGTAGCGGTGAGAGTTTCTGAGGGGCCAGAATCTCACGTATTCTCATGATATCAACAGCAAACAGCCTGTCTCCGAGACTAAAACAGGCAAGCTGGATATTAGTTGTAATACCTTCCATGCTACTCACCGGTTCCTTTTAGTACATGTTTATGTCAGCAATATTTTCCAAATTCAGAATTATTATCAATCGTCCCTCATAACGGCCAAGCCCACTGACAAAGTCATGGTCTATCCCATCCAGGACAGTAGGAGCCGCTTCGACAGCATCCAGCTGTACCTGCACAACCTGAGTCACTTCATCAACCAACAGGCCGCTGAATGAATTATTATTTTTGATGACAACAATCCGTTCCTTACCTGTGGGTTCCGCACGAGCCAAGTCCAGCCGAACACGCATATCAATGATCGGAATTATTGTACCTCGTAATGAAAGAACTCCAGAAACAAACGCCGGCGCACGAGGTACCTCTGTCACCTCTCTCGGTTTAATAATTTCCTTGATATCCATGATATTTATTCCATAAATTTCATCAGAAACTCTAAAACAGAGAAATTCAAGACAAGTTTCGGCAACAACTTCACTAATTACGTCATCAGCAAGAATTGTTTCATAATCGCACCCTGAAGCAGTTCTACCGGTAATAATCGCTTCCAGCGGTGTGCACGCTGTTCCTCGTTCCGGAATTATTGTTTTGATTGACGGGGCTGCAGCCATCATGGAAACTACCGGTGTGGGAGACGACTCCTTCTGGAAACAATCCACCTCAGAAGAAATGGTAGCAGCCGGGGCCGCTTCAAGCGTATTTATCAGCTCAAGCAGAGACGCAGGAATAGTGGTACTCTCATCACAAGGCTCATCAACTGTTTGTAAAGACTTTTTTCTTATTTTTGCGAGATCCATATTAGTACCACCTACATCATCAATTCATCTTTAATTTCGTTTATTATATTCGAATCAATCAGTGCGGCGTCGCATCCATATGCGACCAGCAGAGCATTGGTTGCCATGGAATTAATTTTGCGTGGTACCCCACCGCTTAATTCATGAATGCGTTGAACGGCATCCGGCGTGAACAGGCCTGGAGCCCCACCCGCTGCCTCAAGCCTGAAATCAAGATATTCCATTATTTCATCCGGCGACAAAGGTTTCAGGTGGTAATGAAGCGAAATTCGCTGCCTCAGAGGTTCGAAACGACAAGATGCCATCATCGGTCGCAATTCCGGCTGTCCCATAATGACAACACCAAGCAAATTGCGGTCATCCAGCTGAAAGTTAGTCAGAAGCCTGATCTCATCAAACACCTCAGCATCAGTAATCATCTGGGCTTCATCAATCACCAGAACCGGGCAGATATCCCGTTGATTCAGCGAGTATACGGCGGTGTGTATCTGGTCAATCAGTGTGTCCTTGGCGTCAGCCGGTTGTTCAACTTCAAGAATTCTGGCAATAGTTCGCAGGAATTCAATCGCATTCAAACGCGGATTAATAATATAACAAAAACGGAAACGTGGGCCGAGGCGATCCATCAAAGCCCGAGATAGAGTAGTTTTCCCGCAGCCTATTTCTCCAGTTAAAACAGCAAGCTCACGTTCTTCAACAACAAACTCAAGACGGGCAAGTGCTTCTTCGTGGCCACGACTCAAAAAAAGAAACCGGGGATCAGGGGTTTTACTGAATGGTTTTTCCTTGAAGCCGAAATAGCGCTTATACATATATATCAGCTCCCGGAACGCATCGTTTCATTGATTATTCCGCCGATGTCCAAAACAAGAATTGTCCGTTGGTCTCCAAGATCTGCAGCGCCAGAAATTCCACGGAACTTTTTAAATGACTCTCCCAGAGGTTTTATTACAATATCCTGCTGACAAAATAAATTATCAACGGCAAGTCCAAGACGCTTTTCTGCCACTCCGACCACGACAACATAAAATTCTTCCGGAGGCTCATTACTACTATTAATGTCAAAATAATGGTTGAGTCTCAGAAGAGGCAAAGTTGATTCACGGAGTTGAATGACCTCTTTGCGCTCAACAGTCATAATATCCTTGTCTGTCATTATCAGCGATTCAAGAACTGATGTGATCGGCAGGGCATAGGTTCTGCCACTGCAACCTATTATTAGGGCCTTGATAATAGCCAGTGTAATTGGCAAGGTTATAATGAAGCGGCTACCTTCACCCTTCCGCGTCTCGATATCAACCATTCCAGAGACAGCCGAGATGTTGTTTTTGACAACATCCATCCCGACACCTCTCCCGGAAACCTCACTAACAATTTCATTAGTTGAAAAACCGGGCAGAAAAATAAAATCAATTGCTTCTCGATCAGTTACCGTACTGATGTCACTCACTAAACCCTTTTGCAACGCCTTGTTTTTTACCTTATCAATATCAATGCCACCGCCATCATCCTCGATTTCAATAACAACGTGATTTCCTTTTTGATAAGATGAAATCCGAATGGTACCTTTTTCATTCTTGCCCTGTGCCGTACGCACGTCTCGCGACTCAATACCGTGATCGATGGCGTTGCGAATTATATGCATCATTGGATCAGAGATGTCTTCAACGATCAGTTTATCCAGTTCCGTATCAGCTCCGAAAAATTTGAGGTCAACACGTTTACCCTGTTCACGTGATATTTTACGAACAATTCGAGACATCTTCTCGTACAATTGCCCGATAGGTATCATACGGATCTCCATAACCCCTTTTTGGAGATCAGAAAGCTTGCGCTCAAGCCCTTTAGCAGCCTTACCCAGCTCAATAGCCAGACACGAATATCCTTCATTGCGCATTCTGGTGGTAACGCCGGAAATAGTCGAGTTAGCGAGAACAAGTTCACCAACGATATTCATCAATTCATCAAGCTTGCTGATATCAACACGAACCGTCCGACTCATGCTTTTGGCGCTGAGAGAAGAGTCCTCTGATAATGGTGTCGCAATCATCACCGTGGAATCGGCTGGAGATTGCGTACCGGTTGCTACAACGACCGGTAGTCCTTCATCAACAGCTGGTTTGGTAATACTGGAAGGAAAAGGTATTGAGGTGGGAGATGATTTTTCAGTTACTGAATTGGGACCAAGTTGGACAACCGAGACGCTATCACGTTCAACAGCAGTCTTTAACTCTTCAAGTGTGCGTTTTGAACCAAAAAGAATTTCAAAATCAATATTAGTCTCAACATTTTCTCCAACACTAGGCAATGTACTGATAACTTCTCCACACCCCTTCAATACATCAGTAACTGCAGATAAATCTGTATCAAAAGTGGTAAGGTCAAAAGATGTATGTATATTGAAGATTGTTCGCCCTTTATCCAGGTTATCTTTCAGGCGATGCTCTTCGTATTCCGTCAAAGCACTGAGTATCGTATCGGGAAGACCAAGGGACTCCAAAGGTGACACGCAACTCTGTTTTTCCGGTGGGGCAAGACAGGCATTTATTTTGGCAACGCATGCCGCAATTTCCTGTGCCTTGGATGTAACTTCGTCTGAAGAAAGCAATCGAACGAGAGAACTCAACAGCTCGTGGGCATCGAATAATACTGCCATAAGTTTTTGCGTAAGATTCAACTTTCCAAGTCTTAGCCAGTCAAGCAGATTTTCCATATTGTGAGAAAGCTCGGCGATATCACTAAAGCCGAACATCCCTGCCAACCCCTTAAGGGAATGGGCTCCTCTGAAAATAGAGTTAAGGACATCAGGATTCAATTCACCACTCTCTACCATATCAGAGAGATCTGCCAATTCAGAGCCTAGCTGTTCGACAATCTCCTCCGCTTCAGCAAGAAAATCCTGAATAGCTTTGGTATGTGTGGCGGTCTGTTCACTCATTATTTAAGCACCTAAAACAGCTGTCAGGGAGTTTTATTCAAATACAGATTTACTAATTGCTGGATAGTTTCAGGTAAAAAAGGTTTAACCACATATTCGTCAGCACCTAACTGTTTACCTTTTTCAATATCCTTTTCACTACATTCCGTTGAAATAATAAAAACCGGGATGTTTTTATAATTCAAGTTACTGCGCAGATAACTAATAAGCTCAAGTCCGTTGATATCAGGCATATTTATATCCGTCATTATCAGGTCAACATGATCTCTGGGCAGCAGTCGCAGCGCCTCAAAACCACTGGAGGCCTCTACAATATTATAATCACCTAGACCTTCAACAATAGTAACCAACATGGCACGCATTGTTGCCGAGTCATCGGCAATCAAAATGGTTTTGGCACTCACGTGATGATCCTTTCATCCAGTTGACGTTGTAATAATGACTTTTCTATTGAAATCCCTGCCTGAGCCAGAAAAATAGCCAGTTGTTCTACGTCACCAATAGGTTTTTTATCAGGGAGGTTGTCGCCGTATAGAAACCCGATGACTTTAGACTGGCTGATCAGCGGTCCTATAAATACCTCAGTAGGGATACCTCCACCCAATTGTTCAAACAGATAAGAATCTACAGGAGTAGGGTTAGGTGAAAATTTATGTGGCTGACAGGTTCTAAGTGGTTCATCAAACATTGAACCGGACTCTTGTGGAAAATGAATCGCGCGTACCCGCTCATCACCGCTGATTGTGTTGCCAGTTATGCCAAATTGCCCAAAACCGGAAATGACTTGGTCGTTTATGGTAAAGATAATGGCCCTGTTTATGAATTCGGAAGCAAAACGAAGAACCAGCAGCAGCACTCCACCTTGCAGTTCAGGGTTATTCAATTCTTCAAGCATACCGCGCAATAAAGAAAAACCACCACTTAGCTGATGGGATTCTTCTGCACGCGGCATGTCATCATCTTCACCCATTTCAATTCGAAGTTCATCACCCAGATTGAAACGGTCCTGCCACTCTCCGGTAATTTTTGCGTCTGAGGATTGACTGATGACATGAGTGACTTGAGTAAGAAAGCTGTCCATGATTACAGCGGTGCCAATTTCGACCCGCCGGGGTTTGATGATAAAAGAATAGCCAAGTTCACTGATTTTTTTCTCAGCCTCGGCGTTATGATAGTCAGTCATTATTATCAGCTGCAGATCTTTAAAGTTGCTATGCAGAAGTTCCAGGAGTTCAACACCACCCAGTACGCCCGACCCATCCATTTTTGGCATAATCAGATCAATCAGAACAGTCGGTCTTTCACCCCCTCGATACAGAGAATCGACCTTTATAAGAGTTTCTTCGCTACGTGTCATGGCATGAACGACAAAACCCTTTTCTGAAAGCCCATCAGCAATATTCCTCAGTGTCGGCCCATCATCGTCTACAATAACAACCGGTTGCTGAACTGAGTGCTGCGCCAATGATAGTTCATTTGAACCATCTATCAGATCAAATGAAAAATCCCCGTCATCTTCAGAAGAATCATCTCCGATAAACCCAGTTTCTGATATGTTACGTTTCTCTTCAATTATTCTGGTCCCTTCCATGGCGAGGAATTGTGGATTCAAACCATTATCCAGTATGAACTGAAGAGGATCCATTTTTATGCCATCAACTATTTCAATAGAACTCTGAACTTCAAACCTGAATGTACCTTCTGCCCAAGCAAACAGCGAGTATACAACATTTTCAATTTGTTCCCGAACCACCACTTCAATAACATCTTGCAAAACACCAAAGTTTTTCACAAGTATTACCCCAAGGCGTTCACGAAAACCGTGCTCCTGCTGAAAAGCAAGAGACTTGCGCAGCACAGCCAGATCAATGACGCCTTTTTGAATAAGCACATCACCAAGGCTCTGCTGATAGGCGCTTGAAACGGCCCGTACTACCTGGCCATTACGAAAAAAAACCGAACCATCCCTTCCCTTGCTACTAAGGAAAAGGACGCCGGTTTTTCTACTAAGACTGACAATCTGTAAAATCTCGCCAAGTCCGAGTTCTTCGAGGTTACCTGCTAGGCTCATTAGTCACAATCCATCTGCGTTGTACTCATCTTAGAAGCTCAGGTTGAGACTCGAGCAACTTTAGATTACATGGGGGGAATAAAAACTGACAAAATATATCGCAACAATGGAGTCAAGTAAAGCCTTTAAAGGTTATTTTGAGCGATCAGCTCCCGGCTTGCGGGAAGTATCAGTTTTATCCCTTCCGCGGAACATCAACCGCAAGGGAACACCGTCGAAACCAAAGGCTTCACGGAATTTATTGATAAGGTATCGTTCATATGAATAATGAATATTCTCGGGCTGATTTGTAAAAATAACAAAGGATGGCGGCCTGGTCGCAACCTGGGTGGCAAAATAAAATTTTACCCGGCGACCGTGAGACAGAGGGGCATGGTGGGATTCAATTGCATCAGTAAACACATGTACCAGTTCCGATGTAGTTACTCGACGGCAGTACTGTTCCATAACTTCATCAACCGTCTCAATAATCTTTCCGGTTCGCTGACCGGTTTTAGCGGAGACAAAGACTATCGGTGCGTACGCCAGATATCTGAACCCATCCCTGATCTTTTCTGTATAGGTTTTGAACGTGGCATTGTCCTTATCGAGAAGATCCCACTTGTTTACGACAAAGACGCATCCCTTGCCGGCTTCATGTATATACCCGGAAATACGCTCATCCTGTTCAGTCACCCCTTCATCGGCATCGATCACCATCAGCACAACATCGGCACGTTCGATACTACGCAGGGCATCACAGACGCTGTACTTTTCAAGTTTTTCAGTGGTTTTCCCCTTGCGGCGAATACCGGCGGTGTCGATCAGAACATACGGCTTTTTGTTACAGGTAAATGGAGTATCGACAGAATCGCGGGTCGTGCCGGCGGTCGGATTTGCTACAACCCTCTCAAAGCCGAGAAGACGGTTAACCAGCGAGGACTTGCCAACATTAGGCCGCCCCACCACGGCGATACGAGTTATATTCTCTTCCGGATCGGCAACATCCGCCGGTGGAAAAACATCCATAATGTGTTCAACCAGGTCGATAACCCCCCGATTATGTTCAGCAGAAATAGTGTACAGCTCGCCGATTCCGAGAGAATAAAATTCTGCCGAGTCATTTTCCAGTTTTTCACCATCGACCTTATTGACGACATAAAATACCGGTTTTTTCACGCGCCGCAACATCTCGGCGACTTCGGTGTCCGCTGGAGTCAGGCCACTTCTGGCATCCATCATAAAAATGATGACATCCGCCTCTTCGATGGCTAATTTTGATTGTTCGCGCATCTGCTGCAATAAACGATTTTCAGTTACCGGTTCAAATCCACCGGTATCGACAAGTATAAACGGCTTTTCAAATCGGGTAATATTGGCATAGTTGCGGTCACGAGTAACTCCAGGGGTGTCATCTACAATAGCGCGACGATGACCAAGGAGACGATTAAAAAGGGTTGATTTACCCACATTGGGACGGCCTACAATAGCTACTAAAGGTTTCATTCGTATCCCAGTTCTCTCAATTTAGACGGCCGCTCGCTCCAGTTTTCAACTACTTTAACGAACAGTTCCAGATATATTTTGGTATCAAGCAAACGCTCGATATCCTGGCGGGCCTGAGTGCCTATTTTTTTGAGCATCTCCCCCTTGGAGCCGATGATGATTCCCTTTTGGGTGTCACGTTCGATCATGATGGCAGCTGCAATGGCGATTACACCATTTTCCCGCTCAATAAAACTTTCTACAACAACCGCAGTTGAATACGGCACTTCGTCCCGCGTCAGACGGAAAACTTTTTCGCGGATCATCTCCGCCACGATAAACTTTTCCGGCATATCGGTCAGTATGTCATCCGGAAACATTGCCGGTCCTTCAGGAAGGTAGCCGCTGACTACAGAAACCAGATGATCAACTCCGTCATTGCGACCTGCCGATACTGGAACAATTTCTTTGAACGGATGCAGCGCAGCCCAATCGGTAATTTTCTTCAGCATCTGGTTCTTGTCGGAAAGCAGATCGATCTTGTTGATAACAAGCACAACCGGAATCTTCACCTTGCCGAGGACATCTTGAATAAAGGCGGGGTCGGCAGCAGTCGTGGCTTCAACAACCAACATCAGGAGATCGACCCCACTGATGGCCGAACGAGCAACATCAACCATACTTTTGTTCAGACGCGAACGTCCGGCATGGATACCAGGCGTATCGATGAAAACGATCTGACCGCCGGGGATATTATGAATTCCCTGAATCCTGTTGCGCGTAGTCTGGGGTTTGTCAGATGTAATGACAATTTTTTCGCCGATAATAGCGTTCAGGAGTGTTGATTTGCCAACATTCGGACGACCAATAATTGAGACAAATCCTGATGTAAATTTTTTATTATTCATGTAGTTATGTACCGCTCCCTCATTATTTACTTCTTTGTTATCCATGCATCCCGCAATGTCACTATCCGGTTGAACACAAGCTTACCGGGGAATGAATCTTTTGGATCCTGACGGAAATAGCCCATGCGTTCAAATTGATAGCGGGTTTCAACATTTGCTCCAGCCAGAGTAGCTTCAATCTTGCAGTCAGAAAGCGTTTCAATCGAACCTGCATTCAGAAACTGCTTGTAGTCAACCCCGCCTCGGTCCGGGTTAGGGTCGCTGAAGAGTCTATCAAATAGACGTACTTCAACGGTCACGGCGTGAGCGGCTGAAACCCAGTGAATGACCCCTTTGACTTTTCGGCCGTCGGCTGTGTGTATTCCTTCGCGGGATGCAGGGTCGTACTCGCCATGGAGCTCCACAACGGCACCTTGGGCATCTTTGACGACGCCAGTACATTTTACAATATAGCCGGCACGCAACTTAACTTCACCGCCGACAGTCAGACGATGGAAACCTTTGCTCGGCACCTCCATGAAATCTTCGGCATCAATCCAGATCTCACGGTTGAAATAAATTGTACGACTCCCCATCTCCGGTTTTTGCGGGTGATTGGCAGCCTGCAACTCTTCGGTCAGGTCAGCCGGATAATTATCTATTACCAATTTGATAGGCCGTAAAACCGCCATGGTTCGAGGCGCCGATTCATTCAGATCAGTGCGGACGCACTCTTCCAGAATGGATACATCGATCCAGGAATCACTACGGCCAACGCCAATCTGCTCACAAAAGGCCCGTACCGCAGCCGGAGTATAGCCGCGCCGCTTAATCCCGGCCAAGGTAGGCATACGAGGGTCGTCCCAGCCGCTAACAGTGCCAAGCTGTACCAGTTCCTGCAGTTTCCGCTTGCTCATCACCGTGTAGGTCAGATTCAACCGGGCAAATTCATACTGACGAGGGCGCGACGGTACAGGCAGGTTATCCAGAAACCATTCGTAAAGAGGCTTGTGGGATTCAAACTCAAGAGTGCATATCGAGTGCGTGATACCCTCTATGGCATCGGTCTGACCATGAGCAAAGTCATACATCGGGTAGATCTTCCAGGCGTCACCGACATGAGGGTGAGGAGTATGGAGAATTCGGTAAAGTACCGGATCACGCAGACTGATATTGGGCGAGGCCATATCGATCTTGGCACGCAGCACGCGAGTCCCATCCGGAAACTCTCCTGTACGCATGCGGCTGAACAGATCAAGGTTTTCTTCAACTGAACGGTTGCGATACGGGCTTTCAGTTCCCGGCTCGGTCAATGTACCGCGATGTGCGCGAATCTGCTCGGCATTCAAATCTTCGACGTACGCTTTTCCATCTTTAATGAGGAAAACCGCCCACTGGTACAGCTGTTCAAAGTTATCCGAAGCAAAATAAAGATGCTCACCCCAATCAAAGCCAAGCCAGAGTACACTTTCCTTGATGGAATCAATGTACTCCAGCTCTTCCTTGGCCGGGTTGGTGTCATCAAAGCGGAGGTGACAACGACCGCCGAAATCACGAGCCAGACCGAAGTTGATGCAGATCGACTTGGCATGCCCGATATGAAGATAGCCATTCGGTTCTGGTGGAAAACGGGTCACGATGCTGCTGTGCTTGCCGCTCTTCAGATCTTCGTCAATTATGGTTTTTAGAAAATTATTGGCTGTAGGTGCAACTTGTTCAACACTGGTCATGATAACCTCTGAATATATGTTTCATAGCTCGCCCAGGAACGAATTCGGGTATGCCTTGATAATTTTGACATCTACAAAACTGCCGATCAGTGAACTACTGCCGACAAAATTGACTATGCGTCCGACATCGCCCTTGCCGGAAACCTGTCCGGAAAGTTTCCCTTCTCCTTCAACCAGCACGGTCATAACGCTGCCGACATAAGGGAGGCTGATCTCACCGGTATGGCGACGCTGAAGCTCCATTAAACGATCAAGACGAGCCATTTTTACCGCACGCGAAAGATCGTCACTAAGCTCCGCCGCTTTGGTACCTGGTCGCGGCGAATAAACAAATGAAAAGAGATCGATATAACGAACCTCTTCCATCAGGGAGATTGTCTGTTCAAAGTCAGCATCAGTTTCGCCGGGAAAACCGACTATAATATCGCCGGTAAAAACGATATCGGGGCGAATTGCTTTGAGCTTGCGAACCTTATCCAGATAAGAGCCACGGGTATACCCGCGCCCCATCAAGCGCAAGACAGCATCGCTGCCCGATTGCGCAGGCAGGTGAATCTGTCCGCTCAATTTCGAAACATCACCGAAACAGGCGATCAGCTCATCCGACATATCCTTGGGGTGCGAGGTTGTAAAACGAATACGATCGATGCCGTCAATTTTGGCAACCTGTCTGATCAGTTCAGCAAAGGTTGGTTCACTATCAGTTTTAAGTCCGTAAGAGTTGACATTCTGCCCAAGTAGAATAACTTCTCTGACGCCTTCATCCGCAAGCTGCCTTACTTCCGACAGGATATCCGCAGAGCGGCGGCTGATCTCCCGGCCACGCACATAAGGAACGATGCAGTACGAACAGAAGTTATCACACCCCTGCATGACCGTCACAAACCGCGACAGCCGCGATTCCCCCTTGATCGAGGGAAACAGGTCCAGACGCTGGTCGTTATCGATAAAGGTCGTCTCTGAGCGGCGCTCACCACATTCGGCACCACGCACCATATCCGGCAGCAGGTGCAGATTGTGAGTGCCGATCACAAGATCAAGGTAGGGAAGTTTACGGAGAAGCTCATCCCCTTCCTGTTGAGCCACACAGCCACCGACCGCAATAATCTGTTTTTTGCCGTCCCGCTTGTAGATCCGCAGATTTGCGAGCCGCCTATAGACCTTTTCCTCTGCCCCACCACGTACACTGCAGGTATTGAGTAGGATCATATCGGCTGATGCAGGATCGTTGGTAGAGGCATAACCAAGGTCAGCCAGCATCGTAACTATCCGTTCGGAATCGTTCACATTCATCTGGCAGCCAAAGGTTTCCATATAAAGGAGTTTATCAATCATAGTCGATCGTACTTTATACGTGACAAGTATCTTTAAAGTCAAATGAATTGGCTTTTGAAGACTGAGTCACCTCTATTTCCGTAACTTGACAAAATACAGTTCCGTTACGTATTGTCGGAACGGTATAAGATCTTAACACTGAAAGTGGACTCTACCCATGATTATCGACTGGAACGACATAGACACCGTACTTCTGGATATGGATGGAACCATCCTTGACCGCCATTTTGACGATCACTTCTGGCTGGAACATGTTCCAAAACGCTGGTCCCAGCGCAATAACACAACCATTGAATACGCAAAAGAACACCTGTACAACCTGTTTCGCAGTCAGGAGAACACACTCAACTGGACCGACCTTGATTACTGGTCAGATCGCCTTAAACTTGATATCCCTGTTCTAAAGCAGGAAATTGAGCACCTGATCGCCGTGCATCCCTATGTTATTGAATTTTTGCTATTTTTGAAACATGCCGGTAAAGCTGTCTGGTTGGTCACCAATGCCCACTCTAAAACGCTGGACTTAAAGATGAAAAATACCAGAATAGGTAGTTATTTTGACGGCATTATTTCCGCCCATCAGGTCGGACTACCAAAGGAAGATGTTAATTTCTGGAGGAAATTGCAGGGTTTTATCAGCTACGATCCGGAGCGGACACTGCTAGGTGAGGACAGTGAGACCAACCTGACAACAGCAGAAAGTTTTTCGATTCGTTATCTGATCTATATCAGTCGCTACAGTTCAAAGGTTGAACCGCGCCAATCAGATCATTTTCCTACAATAGACTACTTCAACAAACTTATCCCGGAACACGGGAAGAGTTGCATAACCATTAAGCAGTGACAAAACCGGCAACCTATGTATAAAGTCGCCGGCTTTCACGTCGTATGTAAACTTTACATTCTACTTAGCATTGTCCTGAACTTTTCAAGCTTAGAGGCACCCTCCTCTATCAACCGGATCAGGTCTTTACGGGCACCGCCTGCCACATCCTTACCCTTTTCCAGAAGTTCATCGGTCTTCTCACCAATTGTTTCTACCAGATTCGACACATTGTCAGCCAGATCATCCACTACCCCATCGGCTCGGTTACGAGCTTTTTTTGAGTAGCGAAGAATGTCTTTTCTTGTTCGATCCCCTGACTGAGGGGCAAACAGCAGTGCAAGGCCAGCTCCGATAACCCCACCTGCTAATACCAACAAAGCCGCAGCGGTTATTTTTTTATCCCTGTCTTCCATAAATGACCTCCCTTTTAAATGTGTTATCATAATAATAGCTCATTTGGCGCATATGGCAAGCCCCCTTGCCACTATATTTTTTTGCATGATCTATGTTATAAATTTTTTAGTGATTATTATCGTTATGAAAAAACAAGGATATATTATATGAAAACCAGTAACTATGATGTTCTAATAATTGGAGGTGGCCCAGCGGGCCTCTCCACCGCTTATCTATGCCATAAACATGGCCTTTCGTACCTGGTTCTTGAATCCGGAAAAGCTATTTTTCAGGGGATCGCAAATACATATCCGGAGGGGAAACTGGTATATGCCTCAAAACCAAAGGATGCTCCAGAGCCATTTATGGTGGATGAGTTACGCCCACCTGACAAACCTGTAACGGTGGAAAGCTATCTGCAGTATGTTCAGCATTTTGTTCAGCATGAAAATCTGAATATTCAAACGGAAGTGGATTTTGAAGACATCAAGGACGAAAGGGATGGCCTGACAGTAATTACATCTAAAGGAAGTTTTAAAGGAAAGAAAGTTGTACTTTCCTTCGGCAGCAACATTCCACGTGAACTCTCAGTTTATGGTGATGCAAGAATGGTCGCCAAAAATGTTGACGATCCAAGCAAATATATAGGCATAAAAACTTTGATAATCGGCGGCGGCAATACGGCGGCTGATGTAATTATCAATATTCTAAAGGCCAAGCGCGAAGCCGGAGACACCAATCCGGTCTACTGGGCGCATAAGGCGGAAACCTTTGACGTTAACAAAGAGACCGCCCAGCGTCTGGGAGAAGAGATCCTGCTGGGTGGAAACATCAGACTTTATCCAGGAGCGACACCGCGTATCGGCGAAGTCGATGATGAAGGGGTGGACCGACTTGTTATCCGGATAAATGAATTCAAACAACCCGATGGCATCGACCTGTACCATGCCTTAAGTTTTCCGATGCAAAATGTCATTGCCTGTATCGGATCACAGGGGCCGGTTCCGATCTTCGACAAGCTGAATATCCAGAGCATTGCCTGCACCTCTGGCGTCTGCAAGATAGCCAAAGAGGGTGAGCGCCTAGTGCTGCTTTCATCAGAGTTCGAATCCACCCGTAAAGGTGTATATGTTATCGGCGGCGCCATTTCCCCCTCCTATATGAAGATCAGCGAAGGATCCATCGCAGAGGAAAAGCATCCTAACCTTATCTACACTGCCATTAATGATGCGTATTATGTAGTAGAGGCTATCCGGGCAAAACTTGGCAAGTAAGACAAAAACATTCTGCATGCCTTGATTTTCGTGTACTCTGCCACTATATTCTGATGACCATCTGTTCACGCTTATATTCAAAATACAAGGAGTCGCACAAATGAAGAAGCACGCTCTTAAAGTTTTTACATTATTGACTGCCGTTTTATTTTTTTCTGTAACTGTTCTGGAATTCGAAGCCCATGCCAGGGCAGGCGGTGGAAGCCGCTCCATGGGGAGTAGCGGTTCACGCAGCTATTCTCGCCCCGTTAGCCCAAGGCCTTCGACTCCTCAGCAGGCAGCGCCCTCCCCCACGTTTCAACAACCGGCAGCCGGTGGATTCATGAGAAGTATGGCCGGTGGTATAGCTGGAGGTTTGCTTGGCGGAATGCTGTTCAGAAGCCTCGGCTTCAGCGGTATGGGTGGTGGCATGGGTGGTGGCGGCATCGGACTGTTTGAAATTATACTGCTTGCCGGTATCGGTTACCTCATCTATCGCTATATCAAGAAAAAAAGAGAAGAAAACCCAACAAACACCTTTCCATACCAAGGCGGGAATGTAACCCCGATTTCCCAAGGGTATCAACAGTCTATACCAGAAACAGAGGACGTTGAAACCGGTCTGGCTCATATCCGTCAATTTGACTCATCATTTGACGAAAACCGTTACAACGATCTTGTTATGGATAATTTTTTCAAGATTCAGGGCGCTTGGATGAACCGAGACCTTGCTCCTGTGACCGCTATTCTGACTGACGAGATGCGCCGCGTTTTTCAGTCGGATCTTGATAAGTTGATCAGGGATAAACAGATTAACAGACTGGAGAATATTGCCGTCAGGAAAGTTGAAATTGTTGAAGCATGGCAGGAATCAGGTCAGGATTACATCAATACCCTTATTTATGCCAACCTGCTTGACTACACTACGGATGAAACCGGTTCCGTATTATCCGGCAGCAAGAGTGACCCGGTAAAATTCGAGGAATATTGGACCTTTACGCGTCCGGTCGGCAACAATCCATGGAAACTGACCGCAATTGATCAGAAGTAGATCATGAATGCTCTCCTCCTTTCTCTGCTTGATAAGAAAGGAGGAGAGTCCCTTCCCATCACTATAAAAACATCATGAATCCCCTCAATCTCGCATCCATAAACATCTCCGGTCTTAACCTGATTGAAGCCAGTGCCGGTACCGGTAAAACCTGGACAATTGCTGCACTCTACATTCTGCTGCTGCTTGAGAAGGAGTTGCGCCCGGAGCAGATTCTTGTGGTAACCTACACCAAAGCAGCCACAGCTGAGTTACGAGAACGAATCAGGCGCCGGATATCAGCAACTCTTGACCTGTACTCCAGCGGTCGTGAACCGGCCGATGACGATCTTGAGCGACTGCTCATGTCTACACGCCCTCAAAATAGCTTACGAGCCACAAAGCTGCTGACGAGGGCACTTTATTCATTTGACGATGCCGCGATCTTCACTATTCATGGCTTTTGCCAACGGGCGCTGCTGGAAAACACTTTTGAGAGCGGCTCCCTTTTCGGCAGCGACATGATCAGCGACCAGAGTGCTATCGTCAAACAGGTGTGCGATGATTTTTGGCGATCGCGAATTCTGTCTCAACCGGATGAATTTATTGAGCACCTTGTTGCAAAAAGCTATACACCTGAAAAATTGGCCAAGCCGTTTGTAGGCCATTTTCAAAATCCTGATCTGAAAGTCATCCCGCAAGCTACCGAAACACCTATTGAGCCGCTTATCATGGAGCGTGACATTCTCTATGCCCAGGCCTGCGCCATCTGGAGTAGCCACCGCAGCGAAATCATCAGTCAGATTGAGCAGGCACGCTTAAACCAGCAGAGCTATAAACCATCTCAGATTGAGGACGCTGCAAACTCCTTTGACAGTTGGGCAGAATGTGGAAATGCTGCTCTACCAAACAATAAACTTGATTTTTTTTCTGCGGAAAAGATCGCTTCAAAAACTACCAAAGCTTCCCTACTCATACCTGATCACCCATTTTTTGCCATCTGCCTGCAGTTATCAAAGGTAACCACTTCGATTGAACAAGCTTTTCAGAACCAGATTATTTTCTGTCAGCAAGATTTAAAAAAGTGGCTTGAACAGGAATTAAGTCAGCGCAAAAAACAGTTAAACCAACGTGCATTCGATGACTTGCTGCTCGATCTTCATCTTGCACTTGAATCAGTATCCGGGGCTGCTCTTGCTGAAAGATTGCGGCAACGCTACAGTGCGGCCATGATTGATGAATTTCAGGATACCGACCCTCTCCAGTGGAACATTTTCAAACGTATAGGAGCTGAGCAAGATTATCCGCTGTTCCTGATTGGAGACCCGAAGCAGGCTATTTACAGTTTTAGAGGAGCGGATGTTTTTGCCTATCTGAATGCGGGCAGGAACGTCACCACTAAAAACGTGCATACACTGGGAATCAATTTTCGTTCAGACGCAGCACTGGTGAAAGCCGTTACCACGCTGTTTGCAGTCAGTTCTGATCCATTTATGTGTAAAGAGATACCTTTCCATCCGGTGGAATCCGGTCGTTCTGCAAATGACCAGTTGTTGATAGCCGGTCTCCCTGACAAACAGCCACTCAAGATCTGGGTATATCCACGGAATGACGAATCGAAATTTGAAGTGAAGCCGGTGGCCACCCGCAACATCGTTATGGCAGTTGCTGGAGAAATTGCCCGTCTGCTTGAACCTGGCAGCGTTACCATCTCAGTTTCGGGGCAGACACACCCGCTGAAACCTGGCGATATCGCCGTACTGGTAAAAGCTCACAAACAAGCCGATCAAGTACAGAAGGCACTTTTAGCGCTCGGCATACCGTCTGTGCAGCAAGGAAGCTCGACTATTTTTGAGACGCCTGAAGCACTTGATCTATTGAGAATTTTGCGGGCAGCAGCGGAACCACATCGAGAAACTCTGCTTCGTGAAGCGTTACTGACTGCCAGTATGGGATTGAGCGCCAATCAGATTTCAAGTTATGTGGAAAGCTCGGGGGACCATCCGGAGTGGGAGACATGGCTGCTTCGTTTCAGGAATCTGCATAGTGCCGCCGTTTCCGGCGGTATTGTAGCGTTTGTATCACGCCTGCTCGGGAGTTGTGGCGTACGGGCTTCTGTATTAGCTCGTGTTGGAGGGGAGCGGTGCCTTACTAACATTCTTCATTGTTCTGAATTACTGCACCAGATTGAGCTCGAACAGGGTAAAAATCTGGCCGGCTTGATCACATGGTTAGAACGGAGAATTGGTGGAACTAGCAAGGACGAGACAGCATTACTCCGGCTTGAAACGGACAATGATTCGGTAATGATCTCAACTATTCATGCCAGCAAAGGTCTGCAGTATCCTGTTGTATTCGTACCTTTTGCGTGGGATGTCCAGTCCGCTAAAGCAGATAGGGCACTATTCCATAATGATAACGGAGAGCTGATACTGGACCTTGCAGGGGGAGAAGAAAACCTGCATCGGACAGCAGTAGAGCGGGAAGCTGAGGCCACCAGACTGCTGTACGTAGCTTTGACCCGGGCAGAGTTCCGCTGTTATACTGTCTGGGGTGGCATAAACGGCGCGGTTGATTCACCGCTTTATCAGCTACTGCGTGGAGAGTCTACGATAAAGGATAACAGGAAGTTTTCAGCACTTAGTGACATGGCAATTCTTGATGACGTGAAGCTGCTGTCAGCATCTGGAGACACCGGTATTTACGCGGGAATCATGCCTTTGGATGCACCTGCTGCCGGATATCATGCAAATGAAACAGCTGATTCACCATACAGCTGTCGAACACTGGGGCAACCACCTCGTGATGATTGGCACGTTGCCAGTTTTAGCAGCATGACTTCCGGGGCTGCACATGTTTTTGAACCGCATGACCACGATTCAATACCGGATGTTATTACAGCAAGCCAGCCTGAAATCGAGCAGATTTCCAGTGGATTGACTATCTTTGACTTCCCCCGAGGTGCAAAAGCCGGAACCTGTCTCCATGAAGTTTTTGAGCTGCTTGATTTCGCTCAGTTAAACAGCCGCTACATTACAGATATTTTACGCTCTTCACTTGCCAGCAATGGCTTCCACGAACAGTGGCTGCCAGCAGTTAGCAAAATGGTGGCAGATGTCACTTCTGCCCGGATTATTTCGGACCATCCTGATTTTAGTCTGTCACAACTAATAAAAGGTGACTGGCAGACTGAAATGGAGTTTTATCTTCCAATCAGACAACTTGCACCAGATATTTTGTACTCTCTGTTTGAAGGGATTCTTGATGGTGCAACTTTCGGGGATTATTATGATATGCTGAGCCGGCTTTCATTCCGGCAGAGCCGCGGCATGCTGCAAGGTTTCATTGATCTGGTTTTCACACACAACGGTCGTTTTTATATTCTTGATTGGAAATCAAACCATCTCGGCATGAAAGCCTCCGATTACAACCAAGATAAAATGCACGAATCAATGTGTCGCAGTGCCTATATTCTTCAATATCACCTGTATACCCTGGCTTTAGACCGACTTTTAAAAGTACGACTCCCCGGTTACAGCTATGAAAAACATTTTGGTGGTGTAATATATCTCTATCTGCGTGGTGTTTCAGCAGCTTCAGCAATGAGTGGAATTTACTTTGATCGGCCACTACCGAAATTTATACGACGTGCCAGTGAGATATTACTTGATTGACGGTCCTAATTTGGCATTTGCTGCTCTCTATATTTTTTGACACCATCTTCAAAATTTCGCTGAATCTCACCCTTCGGATGTACTTGGACGTAATACCAAAAATAGTTAATCAATAAAGCAACAAACACCATAAAAAGTATTGCTGAAATTGTTAATGTCACAGAGTTCTTGAGACCAAACCTTCTGGATGTACTAAATTCTTCCTCATTATCCAGTGCCCCTCTGTATAAATACCTCTCTCGCAGCTGCCGAATTCTTTTGAGTTGAATGTTGGAAATATAACTTACTATCGCATCCCGGTCGCGTTCGTCCAGACACACAAACTGCACACCTGTATTAAAATATTCATGATCGCTCCCGGCAGCATAGTTGCGATTTGCAAAGACTACCCGTCCAATAACGTCGATCACTCGTTGCGGGGAAGGCACAAAAATCTCCAGCAACGCGTACTCACCATTTTCAAACCCCTGATGAGTAATAATGCGTAGGCCACCGCCGCTAATATTGGCTGCAAGCGGGATAATTGTGTCCCAGGAGTCATTTGCAATTTCTTCAGCAGTACTGTTTTCAGGAACCACTTCATCATCTACTGTATTTAGAGAATCATGGAGGGTGTCAATTGGCAACTCGGCATTTTCAGGCAGCAAACTACTGGTCCTGCGGTGATCCTTCTGTTCTGCTTCCAGTTGTTGACGACACGCCCGGCGTTCTTTCCACTGTTTGCGGAGCTTATCTATATTCTGTTCATCGCTAACAAAATATTTAATAGGCAGAAAGGCATCAATTCGGTAAAACTCACGTAGTTCATCTGATACGATCTCACCGATGAGCCGTAATAATAATTCTCTGGCATCCCCTTCTGAAACTACAATTGCTCTACAGCAGTAACCGTTTCCATCACTACCACCACGCAATTCGAGAATTTGTCCATATTGCAGCGATACGTCAACCGGCAAAACATCACGGGAGAGCTGTAGAGAAACAAGATCATCATCAATTGCATGAATGAGTGCCCAGTCCTGAAAAACATCCGCATTGGGCAGCGGAATACCGACACCTACCTTTTTTCCAACCGGAAAGTAACGAGAATATTGTTCCATATCACTCATTTATCATGACTCCGGATAATTTAGCTGGACAGGTCATTTTTTAAGGGCATCATTAAGTGAAGCCAGCAACTGGTCAATTGCAATCTTGTGGACGCCTGCACCATGTCCCAAAGTTTCAAGATCGGCAATCTGGCATTCGTTACACTCAAGGTTATACAATTTGAAAATCGGTAGTGTCTCTGGGTGCTGTGCGATTATGTCGGCAATTATCATTTCCTGAGTAATCATTTATACACCTCACGGGTTAAAAAATTGGGAGTCTTTGAAGTGCCCAGTTGTCTAAAGTGAAATTGCTATAAACCGTATTTTTGCCGCAGTGCTGTTTTCACTTCTGGCGGAACGAATTTGTCAATATTGCCGTTTAGTGAGCAGACCTCCTTGACAATTGAGGAGGAAAGATAGCCGTACTGCAGGGATGTCATCATAAAAAGCGTTTCAATCTCCCGGCCGATACTACTGTTCATCTGAGCTATCTGGAATTCATATTCAAAGTCTGATATTGCCCGAAGGCCACGAATGATGACATGGGCGCCACGAGAAGAGACGTAATCTATCAGTAGCCCACTAAAAGTATCAACGGAGACCCTCCCCTCCCCTTTTACTACGTCCTGAATCAACTCAACTCTTTCATCAGTCGTGAACAGCGCATTTTTCTGCGAGTTGTTTGCAACTGCAACGATTATTTCATCAAATATCGTCAGACCTCGTTTAATTATGTCAAGGTGGCCATACGTTATAGGATCAAAAGACCCTGGATAAACAGCTATTTTCTTCATTATTCCTCCAGTGCAAACAATTCCAGCGCTGTTTCTCCATATTCACGCCGATCAAAACGCTTTAAATGCCCATACGTTTCCGATAACCGGTTTCGTACCGAACATTCTGCAACCGCTATACAATAGTGCGTTAAAAGACCGGGCGAGTTAAGCACTTCGAATACATCTTTATATAACTCTGATTCATAAGGCGGATCAAAAAAAACAAGATCATAGCATGTGCCACGGCGTGCAATCATCTGTAGCGCCTTTACTGCATCCATCATTATAATTTCAGATCGGCTCTGACAACAGGTGGCCAGTATATTTTTTTCAAGTATTATTTTAACAGATGGGTTGTTTTCAATAAAACAACACGACCCAGCCCCACGACTTAACGCTTCGATACCAAGACTGCCGGTGCCGGCACAAATATCAAGAACGCGGACATCAGCAAAATCAATGCGACTGTCAAGAATACTGAAAAGAGCTTCTTTAACACGATCAGAGGTAGGCCTGGTTGTTACTCCGGGTGGCGCAAATAACTTTTTACCACGACATGTTCCGGATATAACCCTCATACAAGAAATCCTTAAGCAAAATTTGATGGAAGCTAGCGCAAATAGACCGAGAGGTCAAGTACGAAGAAAGTTAATAACCTTGTACGGTTTCAAAGATTCAGGCTATTAACGTTGGTGCATTTATGAGTATGTTTTTTGTAGCCTTATTTTTATTAAATGCTAGTATAAGGTACCGTGATCACTCAATCAAATGACATACCAACTAATACAGTTGATGCCAAGTCGCTTGCGACCCTAATTATTGAGCTTAATATTGCTCGACGCAATTGTGGCGCCTACCCCAAAGGCCATCCGGTCATTACTGCATCCTTAACAAAAGTACTCCGTGTTTACGAAGATCTGCTCCAAAAACATGAAGAACTTATTCTGGGTGTCACGAGTGATACCTTGATGGTAGATGGTGTCATTCTTGAAAAGTCTAACGTGGTTTACCGGGACTTTTCGCGTGCCTTATTTGAACGTGGTATTGGTGCACTTCTGTTTCACAATGGCCTTACTATTGAAGAGCTTAATAATTTCACTGTTATTTTAGGTCTCAAAAGGGAACAGATTCAACAGCATGGCGGTATTGAACAGGTATGGGCCAAGGCTCGCATAAACGCTATGTCAATCCGGCCTATCAGATATGATCTTTTCCAGTCAACAGATGATGTTCCTGTCACCGAAGATAAGTCCCTTTTGTCCGGAGAAGGGTTGTGGGACAGATTTGCGAGAGAGCTTACGCTTAAAGAATTGTCTTATGGAAGCAGCGAAGATAAACGCCTTGATCCGGAGATTCTTGCAATAGTACTGAATAAGCAGTTTGCCAATGGTAGCATTAATGAAGCTGAGATACGTGAAGCTATTGCTAATTTTTTAGCTCCTGATGGCACTATCTCTTCTTCTGAAATTATTTCCGGACAACCGTACCAAAAACTTGCCACTTTTATCAGCAATCTCACCCCGGAACTGCGCAGACAATTCCTTGACAGCTCCTTCGGAAACAATAGCCAGAATCGGCAAGCAACCGCAGAGCGTATTATCAACAACCTATCAGAAAGCGCAATACTTGAAACAATCGAAGACATCAACAATAACCGTCTCAATGTATCACCAGCTATCTTCGGACTTTTGCAGCGCCTCGGGAAAAGTATCAGCTCAACTGAAAATGTTGCTGAAGAAATTTATGAGGAAAATGAACTTCTCCAAAAGATGAAAACAATCTTCCAGGAACATGCAACAGAAGAGTTTGTGCCTGATGATTACCAGAAAAATCTTGATTATATCATTTCATCTGACCAAATTCCCTCATATCATATGGAAGATGTCACTGCTTTAATGAAAACAGTTGAAAACAGATCTATTGAAAACAGTGTCGGGCAAATCCTGATGAATTTTGTCCGTGAGGGAGTTGAAACACCTGAAGAGCGCGAGTTACTACTGCATAATCTACGTGATATGTTCGGTTTTTATCTGGAGACCGGCGACTATGGCCAATTACACACTATGATTGACCAGATGACTGACGGGACATTCCCAGTTGAAATTCAATACCGACTACGGGATGAGTACGGACGGCGAGAGTATTTGGAAGAGATTCTTGACGGCCTCACCATTTGGGGCAAACCACGCTATGGAGATATCCGCTCTTTAATTCACAAATTTGGCGCCCAGTTTGTTGAGGCGATTCTGGATCGCTTGCCGGAAGAAAAAAATATGTCAATAAGGCGATTCTATATAGATTGCCTGATTGAAATGGGGCCGGTGACGCGGGTGCCTATTATCAATAGGCTGAATGACAAACGCTGGTATTTCCTTCGCAATCTGCTGATTATCCTTACTGCCCAAAACGACCCGGAAGTAGTTGCACTAGTCCGCCCTCTGCTGCGTAGTGAAGACCATAGACTGCGTCACGAAGCACTTAAAGCTCTGGTGCATTTTAACGATTCTCAAGCCGAAAAGATGATTTTAGTAGATCTGGAGTCTCAAAATTTGGAATTACAGTCCGCTGCTATTCAGCTGGCTGAACGATGTACATCACCAGCTATTGTAACCAAGCTGATAGGTTTGTTGTCATTGGGCGGATTTTCACAGATTGAATGTGATAGAAAAAGCTCTATTGTTCATGCGCTGGGAGAAATTGGACAGGCTGAAGTATTGCCTGAACTCGCAAAGATTTTAAGTCGCCGCAGTCTGTTTCGTTCACGACAACTGACCAAACTGAAAACAGACATTATTCGTTCTTTTCCAAAATATTCTCCAAACATTTCGCGTCCATTGCTTGAACACATTGCAGAAGGTTATGGTGAAATTGCCAGCTTGGCAAAAGAAACATTGAAAATGATTTCAGGAAAGCAAGCATGAGTAACGACAGTCAGCATATTCTTGATTTTATCCGTCATCTGTTATCCGCCACAGCCAATGCATCTCTTTACGGCATGGAACACCCACAGGTGGAGCGACTTACTTCACAGTCTTTTACCAGTATCGGCGAAATACTCAAATCCAGGCCGGAAGTTACATTAATGGTTGTGGAAAATGAGCTGATAATTGATGGCCAACCTCAAGAACTAGGCCTGTTTCTCGATCGCTTTACTCAGATTTTGAAATCCCGCGATATTGGTACAATCAAACTGCTGTACGGAATAACAAAACTCGAAGTAAATGCTCTGATAAGAGGGCTCAGCAATCAATCGGATGGCGGCACACTTGCGATTGCATCGTCTGACCACATTCGTTTCGGCAAAGTGGATCTTCAAGTTTCAGGATTATCCGGTGATGCTGACCTCATCGGATCTAATAAAACAAGTATTACGTTGCCCGACATGCCGCGTGTTGAATTGGCAAATTTCATGGAAATCTATGAGGCCGTCAAGAAAAAGCATAAGCTTCAGATCAACGGCGTATATGATGTTGTGGCAGGATTTATCAATGTATTCCGGCAGGAGGGGAAACCGCTCCTCGCTATGGCCGCTCTGAAGGAAACAGACGAATACACATTTACACACTCTACCAATGTTTGTGTCCTTAACCTGGCACAGGCGATGGCACTTGGTATCGAAGGGCAGTTATTAAACGATATCGGTGTAGCGGCCATGCTGCACGATATTGGCAAACTATTCATTCCGGAAGAGATACTTACCAAAACCGAGAGACTTACTGATAAAGAGTTTAACATTATAAAACAGCATCCGGTCAAGGGGGCCCGTCACCTGCTTGAAACTTCAGGTGTCCCGCGACTGGCAGTTGTAACCGCCTATGAACATCACCTGAAATTCAATCTGAGTGGATATCCTAAAGTTCCAACCGATTGGCAACAAAACCTCTGCAGCCACATGACAGCGATATCTGATTTTTTTGACGCGTTACGAACCAAGCGTTCCTATCGGAAATCTATTGAAGTTAAGCAGATTACCGACATGATGCAGAATATGATCGGAGCAGACCTTCACCCAACCCTGACAAGAAACTTTTTAAAGATTATTTTGGTGTTGACCGAATCAACTGACCGCATCTAACTTTCTCTGGACTTCCTGCTCACATTCCGCAATCAGCCTGACAATTTTATCGGCGAGTGAATCTCCCCGCCCACAGGGCGGGGAGATTCACTTTAATTTCACGAAAAAATCGAAATACTCCTCCCAGATAAAATTTTCATAATCCACCAGAAACTGACTGATTCTGCTCAGAGCGGCTTGACTTCAGCTAATTCCATGCTTAACTTTTTGATAGATGAAGTAAAAGACGAATCAAAAAGAGGCACAAATATGGATTTCAACAAGCTTACGCAAAAATCCCAGGAAGCCTTTACCGAAGCACAAAACAAAGCTGTTTCGTTTGGGCATGTTGAGGTGGATTGCGAACATCTGCTCTGGGCACTGCTGGATCAGCCTGACGGCTTGGTATCGCGACTCCTACAGCGGATGGATATTCGCCCTGAGATGGTCAAAAACGAGGTCACAGCTGAGCTTGACCGGATTCCCAGGGTCTCCGGCCCGGGTGCGGAAGCGGGGAAAATCTACGTTTCTCAGCGACTGAACCGCATTCTGGTGGCGGCAGAAAATGAGGCCAAGCGGCTTAAAGATGAATACGTTTCGGTAGAGCATCTGTTTATGGCGCTACTGTCTGAAGGTGAAAAGGTTCCATCCGGGCGGATTCTCAAGCAGGCTGGAATCAGCCACGAACGTTTTTTGAAGACGCTGACCGAAGTGCGCGGCAGCCAGCGGGTGCAGAGTGCCAATCCCGAGGCAACATACGAAGCACTAGAGAAATACGGTCGTGATCTGGTGAAAATGGCTCGCACTGACAAACTTGATCCGGTCATCGGACGGGATGAAGAGGTACGCCGGGTGATCCGGGTGTTGTCCCGTAAAACCAAGAACAATCCGGTGCTGATTGGTGAGCCTGGGGTTGGTAAAACCGCCATTGTTGAAGGTCTGGCTCAACGCATTGTACGGGGTGACGTACCCGAGGGTTTGAAGGATAAAATTGTTTTTGCACTTGACATGGGAGCTCTGGTTGCCGGGGCCAAGTATCGCGGAGAATTTGAGGAACGCTTGAAAGCGGTACTAAACGAGATTAAGGAGGCTGAAGGACAGATTATTCTCTTTATCGACGAGCTGCATACCATCGTAGGAGCCGGTAAAGCCGAGGGTTCAATGGACGCCGGCAATATGCTGAAACCAATGCTGGCCCGGGGCGAATTGCACTGTATTGGCGCTACGACTCTTGATGAATATCGTATGCATATCGAAAAGGATGCTGCCCTGGAGCGTCGTTTCCAACCGGTTTTGGTCGAGCAACCAACTGTTGAGGATACGGTGTCGATTCTGCGGGGCTTAAGAGAGCGCTTTGAGGTGCATCACGGAGTCAGGATTCAGGACAACGCCCTGGTAGCGGCTGCCACTCTCTCCAACCGCTATATCACCGAGCGCTTCCTGCCGGACAAGGCAATCGATCTGGTTGATGAAGCCTGTGCAATGCTCAGAACTGAAATTGACTCGTTGCCATCGGAACTGGACACTATTTCTCGTAAAGTTATGCAACTGGAGATAGAAGAGGTTGCCCTCAAAAAAGAGAAGGACAAAGCCAGCAAGGAACGCCTTGAAGCTCTGCGTAAAGATTTGGCTGATGATCGTGAAAAGGCCAACACCATGAGGGCGCAGTATGATTCAGAAAAGATTGCAATCCAGCGGGTACAAGGTTTGCGGGAGCAACTAGAGAGAACGCGCCGTGAAATTGAGCAAGCAGAAAGAGCCGGTAATCTGGAACAGGCCTCAAAGCTTAAATATTCCGAACTGCCCGGCCTTGAAACGGCCTTGAAAAATGAAGAAACAGCCTTGAACCAGAAACAGGGGGGGCAGAAGCTACTGCGGGAAGAGGTCACAGAAGATGAAATTGCCGAAATAGTAGCTCATTGGACCGGAATCCCGGTACTCCGTCTTGTGGAGGGTGAACGGGAGAAGCTGCTGCGACTGGAGGATATCCTGCACCAACGGGTTATTGGACAGGATGAGGCGGTGCAACTGGTGTCAGATGCGGTGCTTCGTGCCCGCTCCGGCATCAAGGATCCACGTCGTCCGATCGGCTCCTTCATATTCCTCGGCCCGACCGGTGTTGGCAAAACGGAACTGGCCCGTACCCTGGCCGAGGCACTATTTGATTCCGAAGAGAATATGGTGCGGATCGATATGTCTGAGTATATGGAGAAGTTTGCCGTGTCACGACTGATAGGGGCGCCCCCTGGTTATGTCGGCTATGAGGAGGGTGGACAGCTGACCGAAGCTGTAAGGCGTAAACCTTACAGTGTCCTGCTGTTCGACGAAATTGAGAAAGCTCACCCTGACGTTTTTAATATCCTGCTTCAGATTCTTGATGATGGCAGAGTAACCGACAGCCATGGTCGAACGGTCAGTTTCAAGAATACCGTCATCATCATGACTTCCAATATCGGCTCTGCGTATCTGTTGGAGGGAATCACACCAACCGGTGAGATCAGGGAAGATGCTCGCAAGAGCGTCATGAACGAACTCAAAGCCGGTTTCCGACCCGAGTTTTTAAATCGCGTTGACGATATTGTACTTTTTAAACCGCTACACCTTGATGAGGTGATGAAAATTGCCGATCTCCTGGCGAATCAGCTAAAGCAGCGCTTGAAAGATCAGCGCATAACACTTGAAATTAGCAAAGAAGCTTTGGCATTTGTTGCCAAAGCTGGATACGATCCGGTTTACGGTGCCAGGCCGCTCAAACGCTACCTGCAGCGGGAACTGGAAACCCGTGTCGCCAGAGCGATAATTGGTGGAGATGTGATTGAAGGTGGAACACTGACTGTCGCTCTGGAGAACGGAGCACTTTGCATTAAATAACTGTTCCTTATCCGTGAGGAAGAAAAAATGAAGACAACAAAAAGGGCTCGCAAACGCGAGCCCTTTTTGTATTTACTGAATTAAAGCCAAGCTTAGGCCAGATCTTGAACCCCTTGGTAGATAATGTCGAACAGTTCCTGGATATTCTCCTCGGCGATGCAGGAGAAGGCGATGCGCAGGTCGGTCTTGGTGGTGGAAATTGCGCCGACGCCGTACTTGTCCAGCAGATGGATGCGTAATTTTTCGGCATCTACAGTTTTCAGTTTCAGGCACATGAAGTAACCGGAGTTAAATGGGTAGTAATCCCAAGCTTGTTCGTATTTATCGCTATTGAGAACTTCCTTGGTTTTCAGGGCACGGCCCTTCATGACCTGGAACTTTTCTTCCTTCTGGGCCAGAAACTGGGGCGAACGGAGCGCCTCAATGACAAAAGTCTGTGAAGGATGCGGGCAGTTGGAAATGCGGGCACGGATAATGCCCATTGCCTTTTTCTCAAGGGATGTCATGACCGGAGCATTTTCGTAGTCGTTGCCGTCCGCAAAGGTGATAAAGCCGGTACGGAAGCCCCAAACGAACTCTTCCTTTGTGGCGCCGTCCAGTTTGATAGCAAGAATGCGTGGGTGGAGGTTGGCGAGTTTGCCGAACAAGGATTCTTTGAGGCTGTCTTCGTAAAAAAGCCCGAAATAGGCGTCGTCGGCAACAGCAACAACATTGCAGCCAGCTTCGGCAACTTCCTTTATGGCTGCCACAATGGCATCACCTTCGGCAACAGTCGGGGTATAGCCGCTCGGATTGTTGGGGAAGTTAAGCAGGACAATGGCTTTGCCTTTTTCTTCGGCTGTGTTTTTCAGAGTCGCCTTGAAAGCATCGATATCGTAGCCACCAGTAGTGGTAAAGGTCGGGTGCTTTTTGACGATTGCGCCGCTGCAGGTACCAAAGGTCAGGTTATAGTTACCCCAAAGCATGTCAGGCAGGATCAGGTGATCGCCCTTGTCAACGAACAGGTCGGAAACGATGGAGAGACCGTGGGTCAGCGCATTGGTGACGATGGGGTTGCTGAAGTGTTTGCCATTCTGGCTGGGGTTTTCACGCAGCATCTTTTCACGCCAGAGTGAGCGGAGTTCCGGCTTACCGGCTGGTGGTGCATAGGGATAGATGTCCTTGGGATCAAAAGCCGAGAGCTTGTCCTGGATACATTGCAGGAACATGGGACCACCATTCTCGGTGGCAATGCCGATGGTGGCATTGTATTTATGAGCTTTATCCTTGGCTTCGGCTGACTGGGTCAGGATTCCCTTTGGAAAGAACATGTTCTTTCCAAGATCGGACAGCATTTCCAAAACATGCGGGCTGTGCTGGGTAAGCAGATCGTTCAGTTCTTGTGCCAATGGGTTCATTGTTTTCCTCCTGGAGTTTTTTAAAACTATGTCGTAGTTATACCAGCAATGTAGCAAGGTTGCGAAAAAAAACCATAGAACAGCACCCGTCCGTTTTTGTCAATAGAGAATTAACTACCCTAAGCAGATTCCCCCACCTTACCTGTTCACTCAGATACATTGGCTACGTTGGTAGCCAGTTGCCGCTGTGACAACATCTGTTTTTGTACTGTATAGATATATTTTGTAAAAACCTTATTTGGAATAGTGATCATGCATTCTCCTTTACAAAAATCCATAGCCGGTTATATAGTGCATTCTTATTTATTGTTTCTTAGAATACTGCTCATCCAATATAGTTGATGATTACACTTAAGGGTGCTGCATGAGACTGTTGGCCTTAATTCAAGCCAACAGTCCATTTGGAATATTATTCAATGCAGTAAATGCATATTTATATAATAGTTATGTAAATAACGTTTTATGATTTATTTTGAGATTTAACTAATAGATGGTGGATGGCCGGAATTCTGGTCAATTACGAGTTATGCAGGGAAAAAACATGACTAAGAAACAAAAACTGCAAATCAAAAGCCGAGTCATTGGAATTCTTGTCTTGATAGTTGGCTGCCTTACATATCCTCTTGGACTCGCTGCTGCGCCGGTAATCCTTTCAATTTACATGGGTACCTCTGTGAGAAAAGAATTAAATGAGGCTGCACATTTTGATGTTTTCGTCAGACAAAATAAAATGTTGGTTTCAATATGCGTGGTTCTCATGTTGAGTATGAGTACAACTTTACTGGCTTTAGCATTAATTGCGAGTACGAAATATTCGATAATTGTTTATATGCTACCGCTTGCTGCGTTCTTACCAGTTGTGGTTTTGAGTGAAGCTGAAATGTTCAAAAAGAACGGCCAACTTACGTAAAATCATAGCATAACCTGCGCTAAGACCATAAACGGGCATAAGACCGCCTGTCAGGTCAAGCGCAAAGCCGTTGGCAGGAGAATAGAATGGCAATAACGATTGGCACCTCTGTTATCCACTGGAATTATTTTTTGGCATTGGAGAATGACCTCCATTCCCTATCCCGCTATGTTGAATTCGTGGAGCCAAATCTCGGCTGCTATTCAGTTGAGATCTCAAGAATTTTATTCTCTGCGGCCTCTGAAGCAGACGTAGTTGCGAAGCAGCTTTGCCGCAACATCTCGCCAGTATCGACAGCAGGAAGTATAAATGCCTACAGAAATGAAATAACGGCCGCGCGGACATTGCAGGGTTTGAGGTAATGATCCCTAGATTCGCAATGGACCCATTCAAACCGTGGGAGAGGTGGGGGCAGCCAGACGGAGTTCCACTGTGGTGGACGGCATATAACAAAGTGAAACATCACAGAAATACCGAGTTTCATCAAGCAAACCTGAAAAATGCCATAAATGCAGTAGGAGCACTTTTTATCTTAATTCTTCATCTATACAGACAGAAAGCAGAAAACGGCGAATTGATACCTATTCCCTCGCTTTTCAGAATCACTGAGGATCATTTCGGCGGCACCACGTTCAATGATGTTGAATTTGGAATCAATTACAAATTGTAACAAGAAGGACTCAGTGTCAGGTCTACACATTGACGGAAAGGTTCCCAACAGGTGTCAGGGTGTAGACCTGACACTGCATGAACTGATACCCAGATACCACCGGCTACATCAAAAATAGCTTGTTCCCTTTTCCTGCCAAGGAGAGACATGATATCCCCAGTCGTAATCATTATGCAAGGATGGAGCTACAAACATCCTCTTGCGCTTGAGCAGCACAAGACAGCGGCCATGCTCATCAGCGGAGCGTTCCTTTTCCTTCTGTGCTGGCTGGACTACATTACCGGTTATGAGTTCGGCTTCTTCATCTTCTATTTTATTCCTGTTGCCTTTGCTGCCTGGTACGGGGGAAGGAAAAAAGGGATCTCCATGGCGTTGATGTGCGGCATCTGCTGGTACATCTCCGATCGCCTTTCGCACCATCCGTACTCGCGAGCCTACTTCATCTACTGGGAAACTTTTATGCGCCTGGTATCGTTCCTCACTACATCTTTGACTCTCTCCCGCATCAGGGATATGGTACTGAACGAAGAGAGGCTTGCAAAAGAACTCTTGGCCGCCCGCGAGGAACTGAAACAGTTCTACAACCAACGTCCTGGCGTAAAAGCTGATATCCCCAGTCTCCGGAGCGGGGTAGAACCGGGGTAGGCTTGAAAGATTGAAAGATGCGGAAAGTGATTTCCAACCAGAAAGTTCAAAATTCCGGGTCACCCCCAATAAGCTTTATCGTGGGGACTAAGGGCAATAAACTTGATGGTATCGTCGAGGCAGTCAGGACAATCGGCACAGAGGACGATGGCATCGTCCCCCTTCTTTCGACAAGTTGCGCAGTAAATGAAAATAATCAGAAAGTTGCGTCTGACGGGACAACTGTAGAAACCACGAAAGCTTCCTTTGAGCGGTTCACCCAGAGTCACAGGGCTTTCGCAGATCATATTCACTTTTTTCGGACAGCGTCCTTTATTGCACTGTGTTTTTTTAGAGAAGTAACAAAATCATCACTAAAAACAAGATTCATTTAAAGACCTCATCATAACTGTGCCAACTGACATTACCTGTTTTAACTCGTTCAATTGTTTGAAGTAGTGAGTCAGAAAAATCTGGGTCCGCCAATATTGTTTCAGACGGGTCATTTTCTTTAAGCCGCTTGAGTTTTAAAGTAAATTGGGTAAAAACTTCAGAAACCGTTGTTCTTTGAGTTTCTGCATATTCCTTGATGAAGTCAATCAAGTCTGCATCAAGAGTAATATTGATTCGAGCTTTTTGCATAGCACACCTCCTGAGTGCATATTATACGCATATCATGCTCTTCGTCAACAGTGTATTTACGTTGTTCGGATACGAGGCTGGCCCAAAAAATACAAATATCAAACGAGGACTGTATGTACCCTGAATCGGATGATTTAAGCGAATATCTGGCTTCCGACGCAATTGTTGACTGGCAGACTCCGACCGTCCGGCAGAAGGCTCTGGAACTTACACAGCCATTATCGGATGAAGTTGACAAAGCCCGTTGTTTGTACGAATGGGTGAGAGACACCATCCCCCACTCCAATGATGCCGGACTCGATATTGTTACCTGCACGGCAAGTGAAGTGCTTCATCACGGCACCGGAATCTGTTTTGCAAAAAGCCACCTCCTGGCAGCCTTGCTTCGAGCCGTCAATATCCCGGCCGGTTTCTGCTACCAGGTTTTACGCCTGGATCCCCCTGTCGATAATGAACCTGTTTTGCACGGGTTTAATGCAATATACCTCGCAACCCTAGTCAAATGGATTCGCGTCGATGCGCGGGGCAATACCAACGGGATCAATGCTCAATTCAATATCAAGAAAGAGCAGCTCGCCTTTGCCATGGACCCTTTGGCCGATGAATTCATCTATGAAACGATTTTTGCGGCACCGGTGAGCAGTGTGGTCAACAGACTGAAAATGTACGATAGCAGAAGTGAATTGTGGGCGGATTTACCACAGTCCCTGTAACAAGGCGACCGACCCGACCGCCACCGGGATGTTGGTTGCCGGATAAAATTGCAAACTCACTGTTTCACAATAACAAAAAAAATGCAGTGAAGCCTTTTATTACCTGGCTTCACTGCATTTTCACAAGACTAGATAAATTACTTGACGAAAGTCCCGTTCTTATACTCTTCAAACGCAACTTTCAATTCCTCCTGCGTATTCATCACAATCGGGCCATACCAAGCCACCGGCTCGTTCAGTGGTTTTCCTGAAACAAAAAGGAAACGCACCGGCTTGTCTGTCGTCGTCACCTGAACGGCAGAGCCGCTATGTTCATACAGCACCACGGTTTCGGCACAACAACTACAACGCCGCTCGGTGTCCGACCAGCCGTGACCAACCATCTCGTAAGCATAGGCATCCCGCTGGTCGTCAAAATACCCTTCACCCGTCAGAATATAAGCAAAGGCTGTATGCCCAAGAGGCAACTGGTGATGAGTGAATACAGCTCCGACAGGCACACTGATATCAAGCATTTCCGGCTCGATCACGATATCCCCCACCGGTCCCTTAACACCACCAACTTCGCCAGCAATAACCTTGATCGTCACTCCGTTTTCAAGCGTTACTTCCGGAATATCAACGGCTTTAACGTCACGGTAACGAGGCGTCATCATCTTCTGCGCCTCCGGCAGATTAGCCCAGAACTGGAAACCCCACATGGTGCCGGTCGGGCTCTCCTGCGGCATCTCCTGATGGATAATGCCACTCCCGGCGGTCATCCACTGCACATCCCCCGCCCCGATGGTCCCCTTGTTGCCCATGCTGTCACGATGTTCCACCAGACCCTCCAGCACATAAGTAATGGTCTCGATCCCCCGGTGCGGATGCCAGGGAAATCCTGCCAGGTATTCGTCCGGATTAGAGGTATGAAAATCATCAAGCATCAGAAAAGGGTCGAACTGCGGCACCTGGGAATAGCCAAAAGCCCGCTTCAGATGGACACCGGCCCCTTCGACGGTGGGGCGGCTCTTGAATATTTTGGCGATACGACGATTGGTCATGATCTGGTTCCTTTCGTTATTAACTCGGATTTTGATTCATAATGCAGCAGATGCGACGGTAATCTTCCGGCGTGTCCATATCGAGCAGCACCCCCGGATCGTCCACATTGAGACAGCGAATCCGATCAGGGTCGCGCCGAACAAGATCCCGAAGGGTCGCATCAGGGGTCAGTTCGTCCAGAATTGACCGGGAAAAAAGGAGCGGGTGCCCGCGCCGTTCCAGGTGGCACGGGATGAGGATGCTGCCTGGTGACTCTCCATGCGCCAAAATCAGGCTCTTGATGGTTGCCGGGTAAACCAGCGGATAATCGCAGAGCGCAACGATCACGCCACTCGTATCTGTCGTCACTGCATCACGACCAGCTCGCACCGATGAGGCCATATCCCCCTCGTGTTCCAGATTGACTACTATCTTGACTAAATAATCCTGAACTGCCGCAGCCACATTATTCCCAGCTTCCGCTACGACTACCACAATCTCGCCAACCCCGCCTGCGACAAGTACTTCGAGGCAGCGGGCGATCACTGTGCTCCCACCCAACGGCAGCAGCTGTTTACAACTTCCCATGCGCCGCGATTTTCCGGCTGCCAGAAGAATGGCAACCACACTAGCGTTCACTTTCCCCTCCTGACGGCGATCAACTGGCCAACGATACTGACTGCGAGTTCTTCCGGAGTCTGGGCTCCGATATCAAGCCCCACCGGTGTGACCACCCGTGCTCGCTCTGCAGCATCAAAACCCTCCTCTTCCAGGGTTTTGAGAAGCGTCTCCCGTTTGCGTCTGCTCCCGAGCAGACCGATAAAACCGGCTTCGGTGGCCAGGCAGCCCCTAACTGCGGCAAAGTCATACAAGTGTCCCGGCGTGGCAATTACGGCAAAGCTCTCCGGGCCAAGTCTCAGTTTACCGAAGGCATCTGCCGCCGTAGCACAGATAATCTCGTCCGCACCGGGTAGCAGGGCAGGGAGTGCACAATCTTGGCGTTCATCCACGACCACGACACGAAAACCGCAGCTATGGGCCAGCGCAGTCACTGCCCGCCCCACATGTCCGGCACCGAACATGGCCAACAGAGGACGCCGCCCCTGAGGCTCTACAAAGATGGACATGCTGCCGCCGCACGCATAGCCGTACTCCTCAGTCAGTACGAACTCAAGCGTATATATTTTGTTATCGGCCAGGGCAACCCGGGCGGCCTCGATGGTCTCCTGCTCGATTTTACCGCCCCCCACGCTGCCGATGCTGCTGCCGTCGCACCGCACCAACATCTTGGCCCCCTGCTTGCGGGGTGACGAACCATCATTTGCAACTACAGTTGCCAGTGCAAACGGTTCACCCAGCCGTGACAGGCGCAGCATCTCTTCATACAGTTCAAGATCGATCAATGTATCACCCCTTGTTCAATGCTGATTTGATTTTATCAGCAGTCATCGGCAATGAGCGCAGCCGTGCGCCGGTGGCGGCAAACAGCGCATTGGCAACCGCCGGAGCAATAGGGGGCACACCCGGTTCACCCACGCCCCCCGGAGGTTCGCTACTGGCGATGATGTGCACTTCAACTGGCGGCATCGACTGCATCCGCACCAGTGGATACGTGTCGAAATTACCCTGCTCCACCCGTCCGTTCTTGAGAGTGATAGCGCCGTAGAGGGCTGCCGAAAGACCGAATGTAATCCCGGATTCCATCTGGGCCTTGATCGTGTCCGGGTTGACGATACGGCCGCAATCGACGGCACAGACTACCCGGTGCACCTTAATGTTGCCCTTGGCATCCAGCGACACTTGCGCCACCTGGGCGATAAAACTCCCGAAAGATTCGTGTACGGCAATGCCCATTCCGTGCCCGGCCGGAAGCGGTTTCCCCCACCCCGCCTTCTTCGCGGCGGTCTCCAGAACCTTTAAAGTACGCGGATGTTTGGCCAGCAACTTTCGGCGGTACTGATACGGATCTTTTCCGGCGGCATGGGCCAACTCATCCAGAAAGCTTTCCATCACAAAGGCAGTGTGGGAATGCCCGACAGAGCGCCACCAGAGGACCGGAACAGGATTCCTCGGGCTATGCAACTCCACCTGCAGGTTGGGGATGGCATAAGGGGTATTGGCAGCACCCTCGACTGAGGTATCGTCGATTCCGCCCTTGACCATGCCCGACTCAAAAGGAGTTCCGGCGATGATCGACTGTCCAACGATACGGTGGTGCCAGGCCAGCGGCATCCCCTTGTCGTCAAGGCAGGCCGCAATCCGGTCATACCACATGGGGCGATAATAGCCGGCTCGCATGTCGTCTTCACGGCTGCGGATCACCTTGACCGGCTGCCTGACTGCTTTGGCCACCTGGGAAGCTTCAATGACGAAATCGGAGCCGGTGCAGGCCCGGCGACCGAAGCCGCCCCCCAGAAAAGTCGTTTCAAGGATAACCTGTTCAGGCTTCAGTCCGACCACACGGGCCGCAGCATTGCGGTCCACCGTCTGAAACTGGCTGCCGGTCCTGACCTGGCAGCTCTCTTGTTTCAAATCCACAAAACAGTTGAGCGGTTCCATTGTGGCATGAGCCAGATACGGTACCTCATATTCAACTTCGAAGCGCTGTTTCGCCTGTGATAGCACCGCCGCCGCATCACCATCCTTGCGGGCCACCATGCCGGGAGTAGCTGACAGTCGCGCATATTCCTCACGCATGGCAGGAGTCGAAACAGTTGCCCCCTCCCCTTCATCCCAGACAATCTCCAACAGCTCGCGCCCTTTTTGGGCCGGCCAGAAGCCGTCAGCTACCACCGCGACACCGGCATCGACCGCCACCACCTGCTTTACCCCCGGAACAGCCAGCGCCTTCACGGCATCAAAGCTTTTGACCTTACCGCCAAAAACCGGTGGACGGGTGATAACAGCAGTCAGCATGCCGGGTGCGGTGACATCGATACCGAAGACCGCTGTTCCGTTGATCTTGGTCGGGCTGTCCAGCCGATGAAGCGGTTTGCCGAGCAGGATTTTCGCGCCGGACTTCAACTGCGGATTCTTGGGTAACCGCATTTTTGCGGCTTTGGCAGCAAGCTTGCCGAAGCTGAGCTGTTTGCCTCCGGGGCCAAACACGTTGCCGTTTTTGGCGCGGCAACTGCCCGGATCTACATTCCACTCTTGCGCCGCCGCCGCGACCAGCATCTCACGTGCCGCCGCCCCGGCCAACGACAGTCGCTCCCATTCGGAACGGACACTGGTACTGCCACCGGTGACCATGATCGGCCCGAACTGGGTATGATTGTATTCCGGAGCTACCGGCGACGCCTGAAAGGTAACACGCTTCCAGTCGCAGCAGAGCTCTTCGGCCAGCAGCATCGGCAGCGATGTATAAACTCCCTGCCCCATCTCTGATTTATTGACAATGACCGTCACCGACTCATCGGGGCCGATGCGCAAAAAAGCATTGGGGGCAAAACCAGCCTCACCGGTTGCAGCCGCATCGAGAATACCGAAAGGAAGATGGCATGCCAGCAGCAGCCCGCCTCCGGCGAGGGCGCTGGTCTTCATGAACTGTCTCCGGCTCATTCTGGTTACTTCGCTCATGATTTGTCCCCTCCCTTCACCGCAGCATTGCCGCCAGCGGCATGGATGGCCCGACGAATACGGCCATAGGTGCCGCAACGGCATAGATTGCCGCTCATGGCGCTGTCGATATCGGCGTCGTTGGGTTTCGGCTTCTTCTTCAGCAGCGCCACGGCAGACATAATCTGCCCCGGCTGACAGTAGCCGCACTGTGACACCTCCTGGACAAGCCACGCCTTCTTCACCGGATGGTTCTCCGGAATGCCCTCGATTGTGACCACCTTCTTCCCCTGCACGTCACCCACCGGAGTAACGCAGGAGCGCTCGGGAATACCATCGATATGAACCGTGCAGGCGCCGCACAGCCCCTCACCACAGCCAAATTTGCTGCCGGAAAGTCCCAGATTCTCCCGCAGCACCCACAACAGCGGCGTATCGGGACTGACGTCCACCCGCCGTTCCTTGCCGTTTACCTGGAATATAATCATATTGTGCCTCCCCTGGTGTACAGATTGGACCGCTAAATAAAACTATCTCCGGTTAAGTATATCTGATTTTTTTTATTTGTGAAGGAAGGTGGGGCAATAATTAGTAGAGCCGAAATTCTGGCAAATAAGTAGCTAACGCCTTTGAAAAAAGGAAAATAAAGGGGGGTTATTCCTGACCGGCAAAAGGCTGGAGTCGCAAGAGACTAAATAACCTTCTCGAACGACTCATCGCCAACATTGATGGACAGGTCTGTTTATTATTAATGGTAACGCCATAAGGCAAAATACTTCGTCTATTTCCGTACAAAAATCTCTTTAGCCAGATTGGTATCGATAGCAAATTCCGAATAGCCGACCCGGAATATGTAGGACGGGTACGCCTGCACCAGAACAATCTTGTTGCCTGGTAGAACGCCCATCGCCATCAACTTCTGCATCTTTTTGTTGTCTTCGGTCTGGATATAGGCGATCTCCCCCTCCTGACCTGATTTAAATTCGGTAAGTGGCACGACTCCCAAATCTCCGTCTGCCCTCGCCTGGTGACAACATTCACCTGGCGGAATCGGCTTGCCGTGGGGACAGGTCGTCGGGTGGTTAAGCATGGTACAGACCTTGACGTCGGCACCTTCGTTGAGCAGATGTTCGAACTGACATGCCTTGAATTCACCATCGTCACCACGGATATTGAGCACATCCATCATCAGGCGCTCTGCCAAACGATGGCGGCGGATGGTCATTTTCCCCTCATTGATCCCTTCGGGACGGAAGTAGATCATCCCCTGACGAATCTCGATCATGGCATAGCCGGTCAGTTCCAGATAGGCGGGGTCATCAGCAGGAAATCCCATCTTCTCCGGATCGAGAAAAGCCGCCCCACCCTCTTCAACTGCAACCCACAGTGCCTCAAGTATCTCTTCTGCTTTTTCCGAAAGTTTCATTGTTTACCTCCCTTACCTGTATTTGTATTTCCGAAGATCGTTCTAAGTTTTTTGACCACACCGGACTCCAGCGGGTTTTTGTAATTGCAGCGTGGACAGTGGACATTGTGGCAGCCGCCAGGACAGCCACCGCACCCTTTCTTGCCGTTTTCTTCTTCAAATTCGAATCCGCAGAAACCGCAAATCATGACAATAATCCGGTTACGAGCAGCGCCTTATTAAGGAGATAGCCACTGCCGAAGGCAAACAGACTGACGAAGACGCCGATAGCACCAGCCACCTTCCACCCCCGCTCTTTCTTCATGATCAGGAACTGGGCCACACATGGGATGAAGAGAGTCAAGGTCACAGCAGCCACCGTCAGCTGGCGGGCATCCATCAAACCCTTGGTCTGCAATTCGTACAAACCGGCAGCGCCGTAATCACGGCGGAAGAAACCGAAAATGAAGGCCACTGCTGTCTCTTTCGGCAAGCCAATGGAGGCCATCACCGGGGTCATTGCGTTGATCATCGTCTCGAAGAAACCGGTAATCTTGCCCAGCCAGAGCAGTATTGAAGCCAGTACGAACAGCGGCAAAATCTCCATAAAGTACCACTGCATGCGGGTATAGGTCTTGGTGACCACGTTGCCGAGCTGGGGCAAACGCATCGGGGGGAGTTCCATGTAGAACATAGGCGCCTCGCCCGGCAGGATTTTAGCCGAGAGCATCCCGACTACAACGAACAGCAGCAGCAGACAACCGCCCCAAACCGCCAATGCGCCGGGAAACTTGGAGAGGAGCGACATGATCACCCCGAGCTGGGCTGAACAGGGGATCGTCAAGGAGAGGAGAATAGTGGCGATAACCCGCTCACGGGTCGTCTCCAGGGTACGGGTAACCATTGTGGCCATGGTATCGCAACCGAAACCGAGCACCATCGGAATCACCGCACGGCCGGTCAAGCCGAAGTGTTTGAAGATGCGGTCAACCAGCAACGCCAGACGTGGGAAGTATCCGGTATCCTCCAAAAAGGAAAAGAAGATGAAGAAAGTTGCCACAATCGGCAAAATAATGCCGACCGCATAACGGATACCGAGGGTGATGATGCCGTATTCACCGACGAACAGCTCCTGGATAATCTCCCATGGAATCAGCGCTCTGACAGTAGCGGTTATCCATGGATTAAAGATCTCGACAAAGATTTGTTTCTCCAAAAAATCCACTACAGTGCCGGCACCGAAGACCCCAACGAATTGGTAAAGCCCGAAATAGAGCACAATCAGCAGCATCGGAATGCCCGTTAATGGTTGCACAGACAGACGCGACAACCGCTCGGCCACAGTCACCACCCGTTTTTCCGGTGCAGTGAATACGCCGTTCACGATCCGGCGTCCCATTTCGCTGCGCTCCAGCGACAGATCAAGGTGGAACGATTCGCGGCGGTCAAAGGCAATCTCCCGTACCTTCTCGGCAAGTGGTGCATAGCCGTCACCCTCGCGGTGGCGGACCATTTCGGTGATCTCTTCATCCTGCTGCAACAGCAACAGGGCAAGAGCGCGACGGGAGAGGATATATTCTCCCTGCATCAGACAGGCAACTTCTTTAATGTCGCGTTCCAGCAGGCGGCTGTATTCAAAGCGCTGCTGCTCGCATGCGCAGCGATAACCATTCATTGCCAAACGGATCTCTTCAATGCCTCGCTTACGCGCGGTAGCCGCCCCGATCACCGGGATACCGAGCTTCTGCTGCAGCAGTTCAAGATCGATGGTGAGCCCCATCCGTTCAGCCTCATCCATGATGTTGACGACCAGGATTACCGGCAGACCGGCCTCGATCAGCTGGATAGTCATCGCCAGCATCCGCTCCAGGTTGCGCGCGTCCAGCACATGAATCACCACATCCGGAGTCTCGTGCAGCAAGATCTCACGGGCTACCCGCTCCTCTTCCGTGATGGTGTGTATCGAGTACATGCCGGGAGTGTCGATCACCTCCCACTGCTGCCCGTTGATTGAAGCGCTCCCCCGCGCAACCTCCACCGAGGTGCCGGGATAATTTGACACGGTCACGTAAGCACCGGTCAGGGCGTTGAACAGAACACTCTTGCCGACATTGGGGTTGCCCACAAGGGCTACTTTTTTTGCGTCCCCGCTAATAATTATTTCCGACTGTTTGCTGCAGCATGTAGCCATATTCGTAATTCCTTATTATGCTTTTGATATTCATTTTCAGTTATCAGTTAAAAAAAACTCCCTCTCCCGCTTGGAGAGGGACGGGGTGAGGGATAATCTAGCTCCTGCAGTTAGCGCAGAGGCCGTATATTTCCATTTTGTGACTTTTAATCAAGAATCCGTGCCGGGCAGCAATTTCGTCCTGCAACTTTTCGATGGTTGCATCTTCGAATTCGATGATGGAGTTGCAGCCGGTGCAAACAAGATGGTCATGATGCTCACCCTTCACAACATGCTCATAGCGTGTCTGGCCATCATGCAGCAGAATTTCACGCGCCAGACCAGCTTCTGTGAAAAGCTTGAGCGTACGATAGACTGTGGCGTGGCCAATGCCAAGATTGCTGGACTTGATTTTGAGGTAAAGTTCTTCGACGCTGACATGTTGGTGGGTGGATAGGAATATATCGAGGATGATATCACGCTGACGGGTTGAGCGAAGGCCTTTGGACGTCGCAAAGTCATTAAACATCTTTTTCTTTTCGAGAATCATTCGCCCTCCTTATTGAACATGAAATTCAATATAAAGAGGGTGAATAAAAAAGGCAAGTAAAAAATTTAATCCAATTTATCAGGGCTTGGAAATAAGCAGATACCGGCCAACCCAGTTTTTGGCAAATTGGAAGGCGGTCCGGCCGCAGCGCTTGCTTTTGTCATGTGACCACTGGATTGCGTCACGCTCAATGTCGCTGTTCCATGGAATCTTTACATTGCGTAGACTGGACTCTTTTTCCACATTCAGGCGTACCGCATCGAGATAGCGATCCTGAGAAAATGCATAGAAAGCGACCCAGATGCCGAAACGATCGGAAAGAGAAACTTTTTCCTCCATAGCTTCGCTCTGTTGAAGCTCGCCTTTTACAAATTTGCCTCCCAAATGATCTGATTCATATTCCGGCAGAAGATGACGACGATTGGACGTTACATAAATAAGGACATTTTCCGGAGCCGAATAAACCGAGCCATCAAGAGCACTTTTAAGCATTTTGTAACTAAGTTCGCCGACTTCAAATGTCAGGTCATCGCAGAGCAGGATAAACCGGTACGGCTGGTTCTCAACGGCGGTGAATATTTCTGAGAGATAGATCAGGTCTTCCTTTTCAACCTGGATAAATCGTAACCCTTGCGGGGCAAATTCATTCAGCAGCGCTTTTACCAGTGATGACTTGCCGGAGCCACGCGACCCCCACAACAGGGCGTTATTCGCCGGCAGTCCGGAAAGAAACTGGCGAGTATTGTTAATCATGACCTCTTTTTGTTCTTCCACCCCAAGAAGCTCCGTGAGAGTGGTTGTATCGGTCACCCGAACCGGCTCAAGATACCCGGAGAACGAGTGACGACGCCAGTTGGCAGCGGGACACTGTTCCCAATCAATGGGAGCACAAGCTTTGGGGAGCAACATTTCAACAGAACTCAGTACACGTTCGAGTCGAGCAACAACATCAGGCTTTAAATTAAACATAGATTTCATATCTCACTTATCTGTAATATTTTTGCTAACTAGCTGGTAAAAAACATAAAAAACGGGGTAACTGTATACGTCATCAGGTTGTTTGCTGTCAAATCAAAAATCGGGAGATTAATCTTCTATTGCTATTTGCTTTCAATTTTATATAAAAAGGAGTGCTTATACTTAGAGTGTCCAGAACATGATAGTGGAGAATTATGAAAATCATCGACTCGATCAACCAGAATAAACAATTCATCTCACTCGAATTTTTCCCACCGAAAAAACGCGAAGACTGGCCCGCTTTTTTTCAGACCGTACAGCGACTTTCTCAGTTAAAGCCGCTCTTTGCCTCTGTTACGTATGGTGCAGGTGGAAGTACTAATGTAGATACACTTGAAATTGTTACCAGGATTCAACAGGAGTACGGAATTGAAACAATGGCACATCTGACGTGCCTCGGCTCTGAAACAGAAGATGTTACCCGTTTTCTTGCTGATCTTGCTGCTGCCGGCGTAAATAACGTACTGTCGCTACGCGGTGACATTCCTCAAGATGGTTCAATAGAGACTCCACTTCCTTACCCTCTGCAGTATGCTTCCGATCTGGTCAGCCTGATTCAGACTTCGTTCCCCGCCATGGGTATAAGTGTCGCAGGATACCCCGAGGTACACCCGGAGGCGGCGAGCCTTGAGGCTGATCTCTCTTTTTTGAAACTGAAATTGGACAGTGGAGCGGACTTTGCCATAACACAGCTGTTCTTCGACAACAGCCTGTACCACGCCTTTGTGAAGCGGGCGCGTGAAGCGGGAATTACCAAGCCTATAATTCCAGGCATCCTGCCGGTAGTCAGCCTGAAGGTCATCAAAAGAATCGTATCTCTGTGCGGGGCATCTATTCCGGCGGAGTTTCTTGCTGAACTGGAAAAAGCAGATCAGGAAGGCGGTGCAGCAGCGGTTCAAAAAGTCGGCATTGCCCATGCCCGGCGCCAGGCCCAGGAGCTTTTGGCATCTGGCGTTCCGGGAGTGCACATTTATACTCTTAACAGGGCCGAAGTTGTACTGGATCTCGTTGAGGGGTTACTGCCGTAGATATAAAAACTATCGCTTTTTCCTAACTTCCTTGGCAGGTTCAGTCTTGCGATGATACCCACAGTCACGGGGAAGCCATCGCAAGGTCTGAACCAGTTCCGGAGTCAGCTTTATACAGCTTGGATTTATTTCAAAACGCCGCTCAAAAATTTTGCACCGGCGGCTGACCACGTCTAAAAAACGACAGGCGGTCCTGGTGTAGAATATATTACCGCGCTCATCCTCGATTTTTTCAAAACAGCATTCCCCGCACTGTTTGCAGTGGCTGTCCCAATTAGCATCTTCGGCAAGCAAATCAACCGTCACTTATTTCTTACCTCTCTGAACCTTGGTTCGCAACATATCCGCTAATGTCCCCATCCCTTTAGGCCCATCATCTGCCTGACGACGAAATTCCGTCATTGTGGCCTCTTCCTCAGCGGCAGCACGGGCCGGGCCAGCCAGAGCGAGCGAAATGCGACGGTTGCCACTATCGATACTCTCAATCCTGACTTCAATCTGTTCACCTTCCTTAACAACCTCACGAGGGTGATTGATCCGCTTGCCGGCGCCTAGTTTCGATATGTGAAGCAAGCCATCTACTCCGTCACTTATGGTAACAAACGCACCAAAAGTGTCGAGACGTGCAACTGTCCCGGTATGAAACGATCCTTCCGGAAACTTGGCAGAAACCTGCTCCCACGGATCAATAAGCGTATCCTTGATACTTAGGGAAATTCGTTCCTTTTCCTTGTCGATTGTTTTGATAACAACTTTCAGTTGCTGACCGACAGTCAGGACTTCGCGGATATCTTTTACCCGGCTCCAACCGATCTCGGATATAGGAAGAAGCCCTTCCAGGCCGCCTATATCAACGAAGGCACCATAATCCTGCAGGGACGTTACCGTTCCAACTACCGTCATCCCTTCACTGATGCCAGCCTGTGCTTCATCTTTCAGACGTCGTTGTTCATCCTCCAGCAACGAGCGGCGGGAGACGATGATATTACGACCATTTTCTGCGTATTCACTGATTTGAAACGTCAGGCGTGTGCCGATAAGCGCCTCAGGGTTCTCAACGCGACGTAGCGCAATCTGGGAATACGGACAGAACGCACGGGACGTACCCAGTTTTATTTCATACCCACCCTTGATCTCTTTCTCCACAACCCCTTCAACCGGTACTCCTGCTTGCCAGGCCTGTTCAAGTTGGGCCGTTCCGCCGCCTGAAGCGCCACCGCCGATTCTCGTCGTGAAGCGCATCTCGCCGTGGCTTGACGAGAGGAAATATGCGGATATTTCGTCCCCTTCCTTGACGGTAAGATTGCCGTCGATATCCAGAAATTCCTTTCGTTCGATGACCCCCTCCCCCTTCTGGCCGGTATCCATGAAGATAAATTCGTTACCTATCTTCAGTACCATGCCGGTCAGCTTCTGCCCCGGTTCCAGCCATCTCTTAGACTGTTTGCCATCCTGTTCAAACAGTTCGGCAAAGCTGCCATCTTCAACCTCTTCAGCCTCTTCCATCATGTCATCGTCATCAATATCATGCTTACTTTTCATCTGCGTATTACTCCCTTGAATAGTTTGAATAATATTTCAACAAAATCTAGTTCCGACTTGTCAGCTGTGAACTATAACACAACTGATTTTAGAATCAATTGCGTATAGAGACTGGCCGGTCGTTTAATGAATCCGGTTTTTTACATTTACCCCCCTTGAAAACCTGACACATTATGATTATGTTGATGTTATTGAGATTCCATCACGCTGAAGGAGACGCAACAATTATGTCCAAAACCACCAAACAGTTCCAGACTGAAGTGCAGCAATTACTCGATCTGGTAATCCACTCACTCTATTCCAACAAAGACATCTTTCTCCGCGAACTGATTTCCAACGCCTCGGATGCCATCGACAAAATACGTTTTGAATCACATTCAGACGAAGCACTTCTGGAAGGCAACAGTGACTGGAAGATCAAACTGATTGCTGACAAAGAAGCCGGCACGCTGATTATCCGCGACAACGGTATCGGCATGAATATGGCCGAAGTAGAAGAGAACATCGGCACCATCGCCCGCTCCGGCACCAAGGCATTCATGCAGTCTCTGAAAGAAAAGGTCGCAAGTGACAATCCCGAGATGATCGGTCAGTTCGGCGTCGGTTTTTATGCCTCATTTATGGTTGCGGACCGGGTAACAATGGAGACCCGCAAGGGTGGAGCAGCCACAGACGGTTGCCGTTGGGAATCTACAGGTGACGGTAGCTATACAGTCGAAGAGTGTACCCGCGAACAGCGCGGCACCGAAATCACACTGCACCTAAAGGAAGAGTTCAAACAGTATCTGGACGAATGGAAAATTCGCTCGATCGTCAAAAAGTACTCCGACTACATCCAGTATCCGGTTGTCATGGATGTTACCCGCTCAGAGACGGTGAAAGACGCCGACGGCAAGGAAATTGAGGGAGCCGGTACCATCGATAAGACCGAAGAACAGACACTTAACTCGATGAAAGCAATCTGGGCACGTGCCAAGAGCGACGTTACCGAAGAAGAATACACCGAGTTCTACAAGCACGTTTCCCACGATTACGATGCACCGTTCCGCACGATTCATTTTTCCGCGGAAGGAGCCAGCGAATTCAAGGCTCTGCTCTATCTGCCGGCCAAGAAACCGTTCGATATGTTCATGAATGATCGCAAGAAGGGTCTTCAGCTTTATGTGCGCCGTGTTTTTATCAGCGACAAGTGCGAAGAGCTGATCCCGGACTACCTCCGTTTCGTCAAAGGTGTCGTAGATTCGTCCGATCTGCCGTTGAATGTGTCCCGCGAAATTCTTCAGGAAGATGTGCAGATCAAGCGCATCCAGAAGAGCCTGGTTGGTAAGATTCTTTCGACACTTTCAGAAGTTAAGGAGCAAAACTTCGACCAATACGTTGCCTTCTGGAAGGAATTTGGTCAGGTCATCAAGGAGGGAATGCACTTTGACTACGCCAACAAAGAAAAGCTGCAGGAGCTGGTGCTGTTTGAAAGCACTTCTACCGAAGCTGGCTCTTTTGTTTGCCTGAAAGAATATGTTGCCCGGATGCCAGAAGGTCAGAAAGACATTTTCTACATTACCGGCGCAAGTCGTGAGACACTTGAGCAGTCACCACACTTGGAGGCGTTCCGCGCCAAGGGCTTTGAAGTCCTATTTTTGACCGATCCGGTCGATGAATGGGTTGTTCAATCCCTGACCGAGTATGATGAAAAGCACCTCAAAGCGGTTGACCGCGGCGATATCAGTCTCGACAGTGAAGAAGAGAAGCAGGTAAAGGAAAAGAAGCGCGAAGAAGCTCAGAAGGAGTTCAGTGATCTTATCTCCCTGATGAGTGATCGCTTGAAGGATAAGGTCAAGGAGGTGCGTTTCTCCAACCGCCTGACTGACAGCGCCTGCTGCCTGGTTGCTGATGAATATGGCATGAACGCCAACATGGAGCGCATCATGAAGGCCATGAACCAGACTGTTCCTGAGTCAAAACGAATTCTGGAACTGAACCCTGACCATGCAATCTTGAAGGCGATGGCATCAATCCACCAGAAAGATGCCTCGGCAGCCGCGCTTGCAGATTATGCCGACCTGCTTTACGATCAGGCTCTTCTGACGGAAGGCTCTACAATCAAAGATCCGCTCCGTTTTACCAAACTGGTAAGTGACCTGATGGTCAAAGCTGCTCTTTAGCACTATTCAAGCAAATTTTATAAAAACTACACGGCCTCCGGAATGAATAATTCCGGAGGCCGTTTCTGTATAATTCTTTTCAAAAACACCTGATTGAATAATGTAAAGATCAATATGCAAAAAATAGTTCATTAATTTTAAAATAAAAAATTGAAAAATTTATATTTAATGTCATATTGAGCAAAATATATGACAGGTGTTGATATGCAAACCATGCACGGATATCTCAGTTTTATTTCAATATTAGACTTGATCCAGTGGGCTGACAACAGCAAGCGCACTGGAACTCTTGTCCTCTCTTATGATGGGCTGCAAAAAAAGTTCTACTTTCAGGACGGCAAGATCATATTAGTTGATTCAGGGCTTAATGACGAACTTCTTGATGACTTTCTTATGCTTGAATCACATTTGAGTCTGCAGGATCTTCAAGAAAAAAATTCAATCGCCGATAGACTGGGGCTACCTTTTATCGGCTATTTGATTTCTGAAAATATTATCAGTAAAGAAATTATGAAAAAAATAATCCGCCATATTGCGCTGTCTGCAGTGCTTGATGTTCTTAAATGGCAATCCGGTGAATTTGAATTTAATTCTGATATACCAAGCTCTGTACTGCATGGTCCGATAAAGATGGATTCCTCTATGCTACTAATGGAATCAGTAAATAAATTCGATGAATCAAGGAAGGGAAACACAACAGATATAAGTTTTGTTGTAGATAAACTCAAAAACAATATCATGACCGGCAACATTGATCTCCCAGCCGTCCCGGACATTATCCGGCAGATCCAAGAAAAAATCGAAGATCCAAATGCCTCTATTGAAAAAATAGTCGACTGCATCAATGATCAGATACTCGTAGCCAAGATTCTCAGAATTTGTAATTCACCTTATTACAAAACCGCCGCAAAAATATCTACGATAAAAGAAGCAGTAGTTCTTATTGGCCTGAAGTCATTGTTGAGTATTGTAGCGGTACATGCTCTCAGTAGTTTTAGTCCCAAAAACACTGGTGAAGTGAGGATGATACTGAGTCATAGCCTGGTATGCGCAATGATTGCCCGTCAAATTGCTCGTGACATGTCCTCTGATTATGAATTAGCCTTCATTTGTGGGCTACTGCACGATATCGGCAAAACCGTAATGCTTGATATGCTTAACGATTATACGCTACCCATCAAGCTTAGAGCTAAGGTGGTCGAGGAAAATCATACAGAAATTGGGTATCTGCTTGCAAAAAAATGGAATTTTGGTGAAGACATACAGGAATGTATCCGCTATCACCACTCACCTAGCAAAGCGACAACAAACAGAAGCATGGTTGAGTTAGTCTATCTGGCCAACTCTATGGCGCATACAAGTGATCAACCGGGGACAAACGGCGAGATATTTCTCAGCATGGCACAATGCAATAGATATTCAGAGTCAAATTCTAGATATAACGAAATAGAGCAGGATAGTATTAACGAGCAGATTGGGCAGGTAAAATATATGCACAAAGAAGCATTGGATTTTTTGGGTTAAATCAGCCATATCCATCATCAAGTGCGAAAAATGCACTCATTTTCCCAGCAATAAACGGACTCTGAGCAGTTTGATTCAATTGCATCGTCCTCTCCAACAATCCAGACTCCTAAAACGCCTACTATCTGGTCGCTTTTTTTAAATCCCACGCAACCTCATTTTTTTTAAGTAAATTTGATCGTTAGCAAGTCATTTTCTTGTATTATTATTCCAATTCATATATTTTTAGACGTTTACTTTGATCAGATTATGGGCATCCAGTTGCCACTCTTCTTAAAGACAGGAAAGTGTCCATCCAGAGCACCCGGAAGCAATAACTTGGAGATTTACCATTGGAAGCAATATCAATACAAAATTACGCACTCGGAACGTCAGAAAGCCTGAAAAATATCTGCGAACGACTAGGTGACTCAAGTTTCTGCACTGATCTTGGCCTTCGCTATCCGTATCTTGGCGGTTCCATGGCAAAAGGAATCAGCTCCGTAGCTATGGTTGAGGAATTAGGCCGAGCCGGGATGCTTGGCTTCTTCGGCGCTGCCGGACTGCCGTTCAGCGTCGTTGAAGCAGCAGTAGATCGTCTGACTGGTGCCAAGTTCCCCTGCGGTTTCAACCTGATTCATTCTCCGCAAGAGCCGGACTTGGAAAAAGCCCTGACCGAATTATACATCCGCAAAGGTGTACGGTTGGTGGAAGCATCAGCTTTTCTGGCTTTAACTCTGAATCTGGTCCGTTACCGGACCCACGGCATTCACTGTCTCGCCGACGGCACAATTGTCGCCCCTAATCGAATTATCGCCAAGGTTTCGCGAGAAGAACTTGCCGAAAAGTTTTTTTCCCCTCCACCTGAAAAGTTTCTGATGGAACTTGTTACCGAAGGTGCCATCACAGCTGAGCAAGCCGAGCTTGCAGCCCGGATCCCGCTTGCCCAGGAGATTACCGCCGAAGCCGATTCAGGTGGCCACACCGACAACCGCCCGGCACTGGCCCTGTTCCCGACCATCCGGAATGTCGCCGTCCGTATGCAGGCTAAACATGGTTACGCATTGAAATTGCGCGCAGGTCTGGGAGGTGGCATCGCCACCCCGGCAGCTGCTGCGGCAGCGTTTGCCATGGGCGCCGCCTATATCATGACCGGATCGGTCAACCAGGCCTGCATTGAATCCGGCACATCGGACGAGGTGCGCCGCATGCTGGCCGAGACACGCCAGGCTGACGTAAGTATGGCGCCTGCTGCCGATATGTTCGAGATGGGAGTCACAGTACAAGTTCTGAAACGCGGCACTATGTTCCCGATGCGGGCGGCCAAACTGTACGAGATCTACCGTGCCTATGCCGGTATTGACGATATCCCGGTCACTGAACGTGAAAAATTGGAAAAAACCGTTTTTCAGGCAAGCATGAACGATATCTGGCAGAACACACGCAGCTACTTCCTGGAGCGTGACCCACGCCAGGTTGAACGTGCGGAGCGCGATCCAAAACACCTTATGGCGCTGGTTTTCCGCTGGTATCTGGGACAGGCGGCCCACTGGGCCAAAGACGGCGAGAGTTCACGCAAGATAGACTATCAGGTCTGGTGCGGCCCGGCCATGGGTGCCTTCAATGAATGGGTTACCGGCAGTTTTCTGGAAACCACCGCAAAGCGGACCGTTGCAACGGTTGCCCTGAATATCCTTTTTGGTGCAGCACAGCTGACCCGTGCCAACATCCTCCGCTACCAGGGTATCCAACTCCCCTCGGAAGCTTTAAATATTCAACCGCTTGAGTACACACAAATCAAGGAGTGCCTTTCGTGAAACAGGAAGAATTGGATAGCAGTATCCCCACTGGTGGAGTAGCCCTGGCAATTATCGGAATTGGCTGTCATTTTCCCCAGGCTGAAGACAGTACAGCCTACTGGGCAAACATCCGCGAGGGAATCGATGCTATTACCGACATCCCGCCAACACATTGGCACGTGGCCGACTATTACAACCAGAATCCCGCATCCCCAGATATGACCTACGGACAACGGGGCGGATTTCTTTCCTCAATTCCGTTTAACCCAATGGAATTCAACATCCCACCTGCCACCCTGGAGGCTATTGATACCTCCCAGCTCCTTGGACTCGTGACTGCCGGACAGGCCCTGCGGGACGCCGGTTACGGAGCTGATCGCGCCTATGACCGTGGCCGTGTGAGCGTCATCATTGGTGTGACTGGGACTCTTGAACTGGTAATCCCTCTGGGGGCACGACTTGGTCACCCCCACTGGCGAGAGGCATTGAAAGATGCAGGTGTGGACGACACAACCGCTGCAGATGTCGTCCAGCGCATCTCTGATTCTTATGTCCCCTGGCAGGAAAATTCCTTTCCTGGCCTGCTCGGCAACGTAGTAGCTGGAAGGATCAGCAAGCAGTATGATCTGGGCGGCACCAACTGTGTGGTAGACGCCGCCTGTGCCAGTTCGTTCAGCGCACTGCATCTTGCCAGCATGGAACTGGCCACCGGCAAGTCCGACATGGTGGTCACCGGTGGCATCGATACCTTCAACGATATTTTCATGTATATGTGTTTCAGCAAGACGCCGGCACTTTCACCTACCGGCAACGCCAAACCATTCGACGCATCCGGTGACGGAACCATCCTTGGCGAAGGTCTCGGTCTTGTGGTCATCAAGCGTTTGGCCGATGCAGAACGCGACAACGACAGAATCTATGCGGTGATCCGTGGTGTCGGTTCTTCCAGCGATGGCAAAGGTGAAGCGATATATACCCCCAGTGCTTCCGGTCAGAAAAGAGCAATCCTGGATGCCTACCGGCGAGCAGGAGTCACCCCGGAAAGTATCGGCTTGGTGGAGGCCCACGGCACCGGCACAAAAGTAGGTGATGCAGTAGAAGTTTCGGCTCTAAGGGAAATATACGGCGAAGCGGACAGCCCGTGGTGTGCCCTCGGCTCAGTGAAGTCCCAGATCGGCCACACCAAGGCGGCGTCAGGTGCTGCCGGACTGATCAAAGCGGCTCTGGCGCTGCACCACAAGGTCATACCCCCAACCATTAAAGTACAGCAGCCACTCAAAGAAGTTTCTGATGGCAGCACCCCCTTCTACTTGGCCTCGAAAAAACGCCCCTGGATTTCTCCCGGCGCGCCACGCCGTGCGGCGGTTAGCGCATTCGGTTTCGGTGGTTCAAATTTCCACACGGTACTGGAAGAGTACCGGCCAACCAGCAGCAAGGCAGACTGGGATGGCAACGTCCAGATCCTGGCCTTTTCCGGAAGCGATACTAGGAGCTTGGAGACAGCACTTTCCAATATCAGCGACGAACAGTCCTGGAGTGGTTTGCGAACACAAGCCGCCGCTCTGCGTGCCTCCTTTGACGCAGAGGCGCCATGCCGTCTGGTTCTCGTGGTAGAACGGAACAAGACAAACATTAAGTCGCTCTGCGCCAATGCCCTGGCCATGTTGCGCAAGAACCCGACGACAGCCTGGAACAACCCGGACGGAGCCTACTATGCAACCGGACAGGTCGCGGGCAAACTCGGCATACTTTTTCCCGGTCAGGGCGCCCAGTACACCGGCATGCTGCGTGATCTGGCTTGTACTTTCCCGGAGATGCTTGCAACGATCACTGCGGCAGAGAGCGGCTTCAACAGTAAGGACGTCGCACACCTGACCGACCTGATCTATCCGACCTCTTCCTTCGGCCCGAATAGTTCAAAACAGCAGGAAGAATCACTGCGCGCCACAGATGTTGCCCAGCCAGCCATAGGTGCGGTCAGTCTGGGTGCACTGCGGGTGCTGGAAACTTTTGGCATAACTCCGGAAGCGACTGCCGGCCACAGCTACGGTGAACTGACCGCTCTCTGTGCTGCGGGACGCCTGGAAGAAACCTCATTTCACGCCCTTTCACGGCTGCGCGGTCAGCTAATGGCTGGTGGAGATGGTGACAAAGGGAGCATGCTTGCTGTCTCCGCGCCGCTAGCAGACGTTAAACACTTAATTGAAGAAGAAAAGCTTGATCTGGTTATTGCCAATTGCAATGCCCCTACCCAGTTTGTTCTTTCCGGCAGAAGTGACGAAATCACCCGGGCCGTTTCGGCCTGCAGCAATCACAAACTGGTCTGTAAACAGTTGCCGGTTGCCGCCGCCTTCCATAGTTCATTGGTTGCTGATGCCGCTGCACCACTTCTGACAGCCCTGTCCGACATACAGTTTGCCGCCGGTAACATTCCGGTCTATTCAAATACTACAGCCGCTGAATACCCGGATAACGAAGTCAGTGCCAGAGAGCTTCTGGCAGGACAGTTGGCACAACCAGTGGAGTTCGTTGCTGAAATTGAGGCCATGCACGCAGCCGGTGTCAAAACTTTTGTAGAAGTCGGCCCCGGTTCACGCTTAAGCGGTCTGGTCAAGTCGATTCTTGGCGAGCAGACATATACGGTTGTGACGGTTGATGTTTCAAGTGGCAAACACTCCGGCATAGTTGATCTGGCTCGCTGCCTGGCTCAACTTGCCGTTCTCGGCCACTCTGTGCAGCTTGTCAAATGGGATGAAGGTTATACGCCGCCGAAGCAAGCCAATGCAAAAAAACCGGCGATGACAATTCCAATCTGCGGTGCCAACTATGTCAAACCAAAACCTAAACGACCCCCCTCAGCGCCGGTTCGGCCTGCTATGCAGTCCACATCCGTAAGTAATTCTTTCGGAGCTGCGCCGCTTTCGCATGATGCACTGGCAGAGTCGCTGCGAGTAACAAGAGAAGGAATGTCCGTACTGCAGAAGATGCAGGAAGATACTGCCCAGCTCCACCGCCGCTTTCTTGAAGGTCAGGAGACCACGAGCAGAACCATTCAGACCCTGCTGGAACAGCAGAGTCGCATCCTTCACGGCGGCGCGCTTCAGGCGCCATCACAACTGATGGCTCCGCCTGTTTTCACTCCAACTATTGCCACAACCGTAGCGGCACCGGTTACACGCCCTGTAGCGATCGCGACAACTGCCGCACCTTTAGTCCACTCACCAAACGCAGATCTGGTTACGGACACGTTATTAGCGGTAGTCAGCGAAAAAACCGGTTATCCGATTGAAATGCTGGAACTGGAGATGGGGCTGGATTCAGATCTCGGTATTGACTCCATCAAACGGGTCGAAATCCTGTCAGCACTGCAGGAACGGCTGCCCGGTTCACCGGTCATCGGCCCGGAGCATCTAGGTTCCCTGCATACTCTGGGTGAGATCGCCAACTACCTTGGCGCTGGCATGTCTTCTAGCGCCTCCGTACAACCGCCGATTGCAAACAATGTAACAGAAACCCTGCTGGCGGTCGTCAGCGAGAAGACCGGCTATCCGATTGAAATGCTGGAACTGGAGATGGGGCTGGATTCAGACTTGGGGATCGACTCCATCAAGCGGGTCGAAATCCTGTCAGCGCTGCAGGAACGTTTGCCCGGTTCACCGGTCATCGGGCCGGAACATCTTGGATCTCTGCATACTCTGGGTGAGATCACCAACTACCTCGGCGCCGGCATGACTTCAGCCGTCACCGTGCAGCCGTCTGTTGCAAATAACGTCGCAGAAACTCTGCTGGCGGTCGTCAGCGAGAAAACAGGTTATCCGGTGGAGATGCTTGAGCTGGAGATGGGACTGGATTCAGATCTCGGTATCGACTCCATCAAGCGGGTTGAAATTCTTTCCGCTCTGCAGGAACTATTGCCCGGCTCGCCAGCCATCGGCCCGGAACATTTGGGTTCTCTGCATACACTTGGTGAGATTGCAAGTTTTTTGGAACAGGGGGCTGCTGCAGCCCCCATCCAACGGTCCAGCACCACTCCGGTGACTGTCATCAAACGTGAATCCGAACGCAGTAGCGGACTCAATCGCAGCACCGTGGTCCCTGTTCCACTCACAGCAACGGCGGATACGCTACAATTGGCGGACAATGGCACCATCTGGATCACCGATGACGGTTCTTCCTTATCCGGCGAACTCTGCACTATCTTGAGCACCGAAGGCCACTCTATTCGCCTTATCAGAACGAATGAAGATGTGGACAGTCTGCCACTTGATAACCTGTCCGGATTGGTGATCGTTTCCCCGGCTGGCGGCACAGATGATGTTTTTCTGGAGAAGGCCTTCCTGCTTCTTAAAAAAGCGGCACCAGCCTTACGCCTAAGTGCAGAGGAAGCAGGAGCTTTTTTCAGTACAGTTTCACGACTTGACGGATCCTTTGCCTTTGAATCCGGTTCAATCCTTGCCGACCCACTCTCAGGTGGCCTAGCCGGTCTGGTTAAAACGGCCGCCCATGAATGGCCGAAAGTGTCCTGCAAGGCCATTGATCTTGGTGCTTTTCCGGATGCAGCCGCAGCCGCTCACGCTTTGTCTGTTGAACTTTTCGTGACCGGTCCGGTCGAGGTAGGCCTTATGCCTGCCGGGCGTATCGCACTTGCACCGACGGATCTGCCTGCATTGACAAGCCCTGCAATGCCACCCCTGCAACCGGGAGATGTTGTCGTCGTGACCGGAGGTGGACGTGGAGTTACCGCTGCTACCGCTATCGCCCTGGCCGAAGCTTATCGCCCGACGCTGGTTCTGCTCGGTCGCAGTCAGGAACCGCAGGCCGAACCGGCTTGGCTGACACCACTAAGCGGCGAAAGTGACATCAAAAAAGCCATCCTCCAGCAGTCGCCGGGTAAACTTCATCCTAAAGAAATTGAAGAACGGTACCGCTCAGTCATTGCCGGAAGAGAACTGAAAGTTACTCTCGCAGGTATTGAGGCGGTCGGCGGGCATGCCCTCTACCGCGCTGTGGATATCCGCGACAACGATGCCGTCAATAACCTGCTTCAGACAATCCGCCAGGAGCATGGCCCCATCCGTGGTATAGTCCATGGGGCTGGTGTTCTGGCCGACCGTTTAATTAGCGACAAAACCGTGGAACAGTTTGCCTCCGTTTACAGCACCAAAGTCATTGGGCTACGTACACTTCTTGCCGCCACCGTCAGCGACGACCTCCGTTTTATTGCCCTGTTCGGATCTACCACCGGTCGCTTCGGTCGCAGTGGACAGGTAGATTACGCCGTTGCCAACGAGGCCCTCAATAAACTGGCCCAGGCCGAGTCACGACGTCGCCCTGCATGTCATACAGTCTGCATTAACTGGGGACCATGGGACGGTGGCATGGTAACGCCCGCACTAAAAAAGGTTTTTAGCGGCGAAGGTATCGGCCTGATAAACCTCGCTGCTGGCGGAGAACTGCTCGCAAGAGAAATAGCCGCAACTGACGCTCCGATAGAAGTCATCGCAATGGCCGATACAGCCGGGATACCGCTGTCGGTCACGACCAAGCCGCTGGTGGAGGCCTTCAGCCTGACATTGACGGTTGATGATTATCCCTTTATCCGTTCGCACGTAATCGACGGCAAGGCCGTACTACCCATGGCCATGATTGTGGAATGGCTGGCCCATGGAGCGCTGCACGGCAACCCGGGTTTCCGTTTTCATGGCTTCAATGATCTTCGTATCTGCAAAGGGGTAACCTTCGAGCAGACTTCTTCCTGCTCCCTGCATGTACTGGCTGGCCGGGCTGAAAAACGGGACTCGCTACATTATGTTCCAGTTGAGTTGACCAGCACTTCCGATGACGGGCGCTCCATTCTTCACGTACGCGCCGAAATTGTCCTGGCCACAAAACTGCCGGAAGGCATCCGTTCGATTGTCGATCTGCCGACCACACCATATCCACAGGACAGTGGCGCGATCTATGATCATGACCGCCTTTTCCACGGACCCGACCTGCACGGTATCGAACAGATCGGCGGTTGTTCGTCAAAAGGTATTTCTGCACTGGTAAAAACCGCTCCTGAACCTTCCAAATGGGTCAAACAGCCACTAAGAAACATCTGGATCACTGATCCTCTGGTGATAGACTGTGCCTTCCAGCTTATGATCCTGTGGAGTTTCGAACGGTTTGGCTCCGGCTCTCTCCCCTCGTTTGCTGGCCGCTACCGCCAGTTCCAGGACAATTTCCCCAGCCTTGGGGCCCAAATAGTTATCCGTGTTACAGCTGAACGAGAGCATAGTGCCTCGGCCGACATGGAATTTCTCGAACGGAAGACAGGCAAATTGATTGCCCGGCTAGAGGGGTACGAATGTGTCATCGATCCGTCCCTCGAAATGGCTTTTCGGCGTAATCAGTTATCTCAACCAGGGTGCGTCGTACAGGAAGCCGCCTGATGCCGGTTTCCCCTCCATCAGTTGCTATTGTCGGGATCGGCGGCATCTTCCCCGATGCACCGGATCTTGACAGCTTCTGGGCAAATATCCGCAGCGGCAAAAGCGCAACCCGCGATGTTCCGGCGGGGCGCTGGCAAATCCCGGCCGATATGGCTTTCGACCCCGCTGTCGGAGTCCTGGACCGAGTTTATTCGCGGCGTGGCTGTTTTATTGATGAAATACTGCTCGCCTCCACCCTGAGTGGCCTTGCCATCGATTCAGCCCGACTGGATGGTCTTGATCCGCTCTTTCACCTGCTGATCCATGCCGGAAAACGTGCCTTTGACGATGGCATAACCTCTTCTCTTGATCGCTCACGGGTCGGTGTTATCATCGGCAACCTGGCGTTGCCTAGCGAAACATCTACTCTGCTGGCCCGCGACTGGCTGGGAAGAACCTTCGAAGAAAAACTTACCGGCAATAGCTCACCCAAATTATCAACCTCACCTCTCAACCGCTATGTAGCAGGCCTACCCGCCGGAATTCTGGCTCAGGCCCTCGGGTTGGGCGGAGGCAACTTTACCCTTGATGCCGCCTGTGCCTCCTCACTCTATGCCATCAAGCTGGCAGTAGAAGAACTCCTCTCCGGCAGGGCTGATGCCATGCTGACCGGTGGCCTCTCCCGCCCTGACCCACTCTATACCCAAATGGGATTTTCCCAGCTGCGCGCTCTCTCGAAGCGCGGCATCTGCTCGCCCTTCGATGCTGCCGGTGATGGCCTTGTCGTCGGCGAAGGGGCCGGACTGTTCCTGCTTAAGCGGACTGCAGACGCCGTTGCCGAGGGTGACCATATCTACGGAATCATTAAAGGTATCGGCCTGGCCAATGACGTCGGTGGCAGCCTGCTTGCCCCCATGTCAGAGGGGCAGCTGCGTGCCATGCGTGCCGCGTATAAAAAAGCCGGATGGAACCCCACTGATGTGGACCTGATCGAATGTCACGCCACCGGCACCCCGGTCGGCGATGCCGTGGAAGTAGAGAGCCTGAAGCAACTTTGGGACGGAGCAGAGGGTGGCGAAAACCGCTGCGTCCTCGGTTCAGTCAAGTCCAATATCGGTCACCTGCTGACCGCCGCAGGCGGAGCGGCACTGACGAAGGTTCTGCTGGCCATGCGGGCGGAGATACTCCCCCCCACCGCCAATTTCAACAGACCACAGCCAGGCATGGAGCTGGAGCAGAGCCCGTTCCGCATCCTGAAAGCTGCAGAACCGTGGCTGCGCCGTACAGATGACACGCCGCGCAGAGCCGCAATTAGCGCCTTTGGATTTGGCGGTATCAATGCCCATCTACTTGTTGAAGAGTGGTTGCCATCTGCCTCCTCTGACCACATTGGAAATATTCCTGAAATCAACATTTCTTCAGCAAAAGTAACATCGTCTCCCATCGCCATTATCGGCATGGCTGCCAATTTCGGCCCCTGGCAAAATCTGCGGGCCTTTCAGGAGCGGGTGCTTGGTGGCGACGCGGCAACTCAGCCTACGAAACCCGGCAAGTGGTGGGGAGCAGAGGATACCAAATGGTTTCATCAAGAGGGATTGGACAGTACGCCGTTCAGCGGCTTTTACCATGATGATCTCGCAATCGCACCGGACCAGTTCCGCATACCACCGCGCGAGATGGAGGAGATGCTTCCGCAGCAGCTGCTTATGCTCCAGACCGCAGCCGCTGCCATGCAGGATGCCGGACTGGACCGCGAGGATAACCTGAATACTGGCGTATTTATCGGCATCGCCCTCGATCTGAACAGCACCAACTTCAGCCTCCGCTGGTCTCTGGCCGGACAAGCTGCAGATTGGGCCAAAGAGTTGGGACGTGAACTTTCAGCGGAAGAGCTTGCCACATGGACAAAGCAGCTTTGTGATGCCACCGGGCCTGCCTTGAGCGCAAACCGAACCATGGGCGCACTTGGCAGTGTTGTTGCCAGCAGGATTGCGCGAGAGTTCCGTGTCGGTGGACCGAGTTTCACTTTATCAAGTGAAGAAAGTTCCGGCGTCCGCAGTCTGGAGACGGCGGTTCGGCTGCTTCAGGCCGGTGAACTGGATCGGGCGCTTGTTGGCAGTGTGGATATGGCAGGCGACCTGCGGGCGGTTCTTGGACACCATGCTCTGCGCCCCCTCTCCTCCTCCGGCCATTCCCTCCCCTTTGATCAGTCCGCAGACGGCTCTGTAATCGGAGAAGGTGCAACGGCGCTTGTTCTTAAACGACTGGAAGATGCAGAGCAAGATGGTGATAGCATCTATGCCGTCATCCGCGGCATAGGTTCAAGCGGCGGCGACAAGCAATCGTGTGGAGACATCGCTTACGGGCATGCTCTGGAGCGAGCCTATGCTGATGCCGGAGTCAGCCCGGCAACGATAGGTTATCTGGAAGCAAACGCTGGCGGCAATATTGACGAGGACCTCAGGGAAGCAGCAGTCCTGGCATCTTTCTTCGACAGAGAGTCTATGGCTGACCGCTCCTGTGCCGTTTCCACCGTCAAAGCCGATATTGGCCATTGTGGTGCAGCCTCCGGTCTATCCTCTATAGTGCGTGCCTGCCTTGCCCTGCATCAGGAAATAATTCCCGCCTGCCGTGGCATCGAACAACCGTGTACCGAACTGGCATCTCCCGGTCCCCTCTTTTTGCCACAAACCTCCAGTTACTGGTTACAAAATCGGACAGATGGCCCACGCCGAGCCGGGGTAAGCAGTTGCGGCATTGATGGTTCCTGCAGCCATGTCGTCCTCGAAGGTCGGGGGCCACAGCCTTCAGAAAGCTCATTTGATCGGGTCGCCCCACTTGGTGAAGGAGTTGATTTCCTGTTTTCCCTAGCGGGTGACACACCTGATGAAATTAAAGTAAAACTTGATATATTAAGTCGCAACATATCCGGTATTAAGGCTATTAACATCTCTAAGATTGCCAGTGAGTGGTACGAACAGTATCACAACTCAGCCGACAAACCTCTTGCCATGACACTGGTTGCCAGAAACCGCGACGAACTCGAAGCTTTGATCGAACAGGGTAAACAAACCCTGACCGCCGGTGGGTTACCACCCGATGCAGTTCCAGCCCTGCGTGATCGGATTTTTTACTCCCCAACGCCACTTGGCCGCGATGCAAAGATAGCCTTTGTCTTCCCCGGTTCCGGCAATCATTATCCAGGCATGGGGATGGAACTCTTCAGCCGTTGGCCGAAGATCCTCCGCCAACAGGACACAGAAAATTTCTACCTGCGCAGCCAGTTTCAGCCTGAACTTTTCTGGAATGGAGCCTCAAACAGCGAGATCGATAACAACCACCGTGCCGTAATATTCGGCCAGGTTGCCACCGGCTGCGCCGTCAGTGACCTGGTACGCAGCTTCGGCGTCCAGCCGTCCGCCGTTATAGGCTACAGTCTTGGTGAATCAGCAGGACTCCTCGCCCTGCACGCCTGGCGGGACCGGGACTCCATGTACAACCGCATGCAGGAATCAACTCTTTTCACCCACGACATGGCTGGCGAGTGCCGTGCGGCGCGGCAAACATGGGGACTGGCCGCGGATGAGACCGTCAATTGGAGCCTGGGGGTAGTACAAGCCCGGGCCGGCGAGGTACAACGCCTGCTGGCCGATATCCCCCGTGCCTATCTCCTCATCATCAACACACCCGACGAATGCGTGATTGGCGGGGATACTACAGCAGTCCAAAAACTTGTATCCCAACTCGACTGCCGCTTTTTCCCACTGCAGGGAGTCACCACAGTGCACTGCGAGGTTGCAGAGGCGGTATCCGGCCCATATCACGACCTGCATCTCTTTCCGACAGAAGCTCCCAGCGGAATCACCTATTACAGCGGCGTCAAGGGCGGTCCCTACGAAGTCACCCGTGAAAACGCAGCCGCTTCCATTCTCGGTCAGGCGCTGCACGGCATTGACTACCCGGCGGTGATCGAATCGGCATACAGCAACGGTGTGCGCCTGTTCCTCGAAATGGGCCCGGGAGCATCCTGCAGCCGCATGATCGGACGTATTCTGGGTGACCGGCCACATCTGGCCCGTTCAGCCTGCTTTGCCGGACAGGATTCTGTTTCCATCATCTTGAGATTGTTAGCCAATCTGATTGCCGAGCGGGTACCGCTAGATCTGGCCCCGTTATTTGATGAGCCGCATATTGAAACTCATACAAACACGAAAACGGCCACGGTCAAGGTATCTATAGGGGGAATGTCGTTTCATCCGCCACTCCCGGTGGCATCATTAAAGATACCACCTCACCAACCGAAATCCTTCGACTTCGCTCAGGACAAACATCTCCCCCATGGAGATGTGATCAAAAGCGTTACTGATTCGCTTTTGGATGAATTTGCCCGGGCGCAGCAGGAACAGATCCGGGCGCACAAGGCCTTTCTCGACTTCAGTGAGGTTGTTAGCCAATCCATGGCCCAGGCTATGGAGCTGGAAATGACCTTGCGGCAGGCCTTAGGCGATGATGTACCGCTCGATTACGCCCAGAACACTGCTGGCGAGCGAAGCAGAAACATCCCCACTGCGCCACTCGTTGCTTTTAACCGCAACCTCTGCATGGAGTTCGCGATCGGCTCGGTTGCCCGCATGTTGGGCTCTGAATTTGCCGAAGCCGATAGCTTCCCGACCAGGGTGCGCCTGCCGGACGAACCTCTCATGCTGGTGGACAGGATTATATCCGTCGAGGGTGAGGCACGATCAATGACACATGGCCGTGTCGTCACCGAGCATGACATCCACCCGAACGCCTGGTATCTGGACGGTGGACGCATCCCGACCTGTATTGCCGTTGAGGCGGGTCAGGCAGACCTGTTTCTTTCCGGATATCTCGGAATCGACTTTATCACCCGCGGCCTTGCGGTCTACCGACTGCTCGACGCTGTGGTCACCTTCCATCGCCGCCTGCCCGGTCCGGGCGAAACGATCCATTACGATATTCATATCGAGCGGTTCTTCCGTCAGGGGGACACCTGGCTGTTCCGCTTCTTCTTCGAGGCCACGGTTAATGGGCAGCCGCTGTTGTCAATGCGCGACGGCTGCGCCGGTTTCTTCAGCCAGCAAGAGCTTGATGCCGGGAAAGGCATCGTACGACCGGCGCTGGATCTGCGCCCCACGGCCGGCATCCGCCCCGCTGACTGGCAGGAGCTGGTGTCGATGACACGCGAGGGGTATGATGCAGTGCAGCTCGACCGGTTGCGGGAAGGTGATCTTGCTGGCTGTTTCGGTTCGCTGTTCGCCGCTCTTTCCCTTGCACGCCCATTGACGATTCCTGGCGGCAGGATGCGCCTGGTGCACCGTGTCAACGAGATCGATCCGAACGGTGGGCGTTGCGGCATCGGCATCATCCGGGCCGAGGCCGATATTCACCCCGACGACTGGTTTATTACCTGTCATTTTGTTGATGACCGGGTCATGCCGGGAACTCTGATGTACGAATGCTGCATGCATACCCTGCGGGTTTACCTGCTGCGGCTTGGTTGGGTGGCTGAATCTCAGGATTCCGTATGGGAACCGGTGCCGGGTGTGGCCAGCAAACTCTGCTGCCGGGGACAGGTGTTGGAGAACACCAAGGTTGTCACCTATGAGGTCACAATCCGTGAAATCGGCTACCGACCCGAGCCTTACGTCATCTGTGACGCGCTCATGTATGCCGACGGCAAGCCGATCGTGGAGATCACCAGCATGTCGGCCCGCCTGACCGGGACAACTAAAGAAAAGTTGCAGGCGCTCTGGTCTGCTTTTCCCCCTCTCCCAGCGGGAGAGGGCCGGGGTGAGGGGATAAAACCGGCCATCTACACCAAAGAGCAGATCCTGGCCTACAGCAACGGCAACCCTTCCGAAGGTTTCGGTGAGCGCTACCGTATTTTTGACGCCGGCCGCAAGATTGCCCGCTTGCCGGGACCTCCCTTCCAGTTCATGGACCGCGTTACAGCCGTACGCGGCGAACCTTGGCAGATGACAGCCGGGGCCATGGTTGAAGCTCAATACGATCTGCCGACCGATGCCTGGTTCTTTGCCGCCGAGCGTCAGGCGCGTATGCCCTTTGCCGTCCTGCTGGAAGCGGCCCTGCAGCCGTGCGGCTGGCTGGCCGCCTATGTGGGTTCAGCCCTGACCAGCCCGAGCGATATCTCTTTCCGCAACCTTGGAGGCACCGCCGTTCAGCACCGGGTGGTGACTCCGAAGAGCGGTGTCCTGACCTGCAGCGCCACGATGAAAAAGGTCGCCACCAGTGGCGGCATGATCATTCAGGAGTTCGATTTCAGCGTGGCCGACCGGAACGGAATCCTCTACAAAGGGGATACCATGTTCGGTTTCTTCGCCAAAGAGGCTCTGGCCAACCAGGTTGGCATCCGCGATGCGAAACCATACCAGCCGACTCCGGAGGAGACAGAGCGTGGCCGAAGCCTACCCTACCCTGAAACTGCACCTTTCCCTGAAAAGCAGCTGCGCATGATCGATCGGATCGAGCTGTTCGTACCTGACGGCGGACCGCAAGGACTCGGCTACATCCTAGGCATCAAGGATGTCGATCCGAACGAATGGTTCTTCAAAGCGCACTTCTACGAAGATCCAGTTACCCCCGGTTCGCTAGGGCTTGAATCCTTTATACAGCTTGTCAAGTTTGCCGCCGTAGAACGCTGGGGATGGCAGGACGGCAATATTATTTCTGCCGTGGCACTGAATCATAAACACAGCTGGCTGTATCGCGGCCAAGTCGTACCGACCAACAGCCGGGTAACGGTAAGTGCATGGGTCACCGCCGTGGATGAACAGCAGCGCATTTTGACTGCAGATGGCTTTCTTGCTGTCGACGGAAAGTTAATCTATCAGATGAATAATTTTACAGTATGTATGGAGAATAACTAATGAAGTACCGTAAAGTTACCATTGAGGCAATGGGATATGAACTGGCACCGGTTGTTGTTACCTCGACCGAACTGGAATCCCGCCTGGAACCGCTGTACCGTTACCTGCGTATTGCACCGGGACAACTGCAGGCCCTGACCGGAATTCGGGAACGGCGCTGGTGGGAACCGGGTTATCCGCTTTCCTATGGTGCCATTGCTGCTGCCAGAAAGGTACTGCTTTCCGCCGGTATTTCTTCTGATGAGATCGGAGCTCTGATATACGCAGGGGTCTGCCGTGAACAATTCGAACCGGCCACCGCCTGTCGCATCGCTGCCGGACTCGGCATAGGCGGCAAGGCTGCCGTATTTGACCTCTCTAATGCCTGTCTTGGGGTATTGAATGGAATTCTCGATGTGGCGAACCGGATCGAACTGGGTCAGATTAAGGCCGGCTTGGTGGTTTCCTGCGAGAGCGCCCGCGAGATCAATGACATCATGATCGCCAGAATGCTTGAAGAGCGGACGATGCAGCACTTTGCCGCCTCATTGGCTACCCTGACCGGTGGTTCCGGTGCTGTGGCAATCTTGCTGACAGACGGCTCCTTCTCCGGAGCTTCGCGGCGCCAGCTGCTTGGCGGCATCACCCAGTCAGCCCCGGAGCATCACCGGCTCTGTCTCTGGGGCATCACCCCGGACGGCAAAGGTGGCTACCTTCAATCCATGTCAACGGATGGGGTCAATGTCATGAACTACGGTGTCGAACTGGGCCGCCGCACTTGGGATGCATTCCTTCCGCAGGTGGGATGGCGCACGGAGGATGTTGACCAGGTGATCTGCCACCAGGTCGGTTCCGCCCACCAAAGCGCTATTCTCAAAACTCTCGACATCCCCGCCGAAAAGGATTTCACAACCTACGAATATCTCGGCAACATGGGTTCCGTTTCCCTGCCGCTGACGGCCGCAATTGCCGATGAGCGCGACATTCTGGAAGCTGGCGACAAGGTGGCTTTCCTCGGGATCGGCAGCGGACTTAACTGCCTGATGCTGGGGGCCGAATGGTAAACGGTGTACTGAAAAAGGAATATCCATTCAGCGGAAAGTGCCTTAACCTTAATGCCCCTTCGACTACGCCCAGGGCAAGCCTCAACTATCACTATCTGGATGAAGGTGCAGGTACACCGGTGGTAATGGTGCATGGCAACCCCTCATGGTCCTTCTATTATCGCAACCTTGTGCTGGCGCTTCGAGATCGTTACCGCTGCATCGTCCCTGACCATATCGGCTGCGGCCTGTCGGACAAGCCGGACGATGACCGCTATGACTATACCCTTTCGCGCCGGGTCGATGATCTGGAGAAGCTCCTTGAGCAGCTTGGGGTTACAGAGAACATAACCCTGGTAGTCCACGATTGGGGCGGCATGATCGGCATGGCCTATGCCGTGCGTCACCCCGAACGGATAAAACGACTGGTGATTCTCAATACCGGCGCGTTCCACCTTCCCAAAACAAAACGATTTCCGCTCGGACTGCGTATCTGCAGGGATACCGTGCTCGGCACGCTTCTCGTACGCAGATTCAATGCATTCAGCGTTGGCGCCTCGCTTGTTGGCTGCAAACGCAACCCAATGGGCGCCAAACTGCGCGCTCTCTATCAACTCCCCTACGACTCTTGGAAGAACCGCATCGCCACCCTCCGTTTCGTACAGGATATCCCATTATCACCAAGCGACCGAACCTATGATCTTGTTTCCTCCGTAGCAGCCGGGATCGGGCAGTTTCGTAATTTACCGATGCTGATATGCTGGGGTGAGCTGGATTTCGTCTTCGACAAGAATTTCTTGAAAGAGTGGCAGGAGCGTTTCCCAAATGCCGAAGTCCACAGCTACGCGGATTGCGGGCATTATATTCTTGAAGATGCCAAAGATGAGATCATACCGTTGATCTCTGCTTTTCTTGTCCGGACGGAGCAGGATTAATGAACTCATCCAACGTCGTCAATATCTCCCGCCCGCTGACCGAGATGGCCAAGCTGCAACCTGATACACCCGCAATTATTTTCCCACAGAAAAGTCGCACCCTAACATTTCGGGAACTGGACCAGGAAAGTGATCGTATTGCACGTGGACTTTTGCGCATCGGCATCGGACGGGGAATGAAGACCGCCCTGCTAGTGCCGCCATCCCCTGAACTGTTCGCCCTGACTTTTGCTCTCTTCAAAATCGGTGCTGTGCCAGTATTTATTGATCCGGGCATTGGTGCCCTCAACATGAAGGGGTGTCTGACTGAAGCCGAGCCGGAAGCTTTCATTGGGATTCCCAAGGCGCATGTGGCGCGGCGCCTCCTAGGTTGGGGGCGCAGGAGCATCCGCCTTACTGTTGTAGTCGGTGGAGGTGCCCACTGGGGAGGAGTATCGCTGACGGAGGTGCGCAGAGCCGAGATCGGTGACCTGCCATTTTTCCCCGCAGATACCCTCTGCGACGACATGGCCGCCATACTTTTTACCAGCGGCAGCACCGGCCCGCCCAAAGGCGCCGTCTATACCCATGGCACCTTTGCGGCACAGGTTGATACCCTGCGAGAGCTGTACGATATCCGCCCTGGCGAGATTGACCTGCCCACTTTTCCACTGTTCGCACTGTTTGCACCGGCCCTGGGTATGACCGCCCTGATTCCCCAGATGGATTTCACCCGCCCCGGAACCGTTAATCCCCGCCGAATTCTTGGACCTGCCGCCGAATATTCCGCCACAACCATGTTTGGCTCCCCGGCGCTTCTGAATCGTGTTGGACGCTACGCCGCAAAGCACGGAATCAAACTGCCGAATCTCAAACGGGTGATTTCTGCCGGTGCGCCGGTTCCGGCTTCGGTACTGGAACGTTTCGCGGCCATGCTGCCTGAAGATGCAGAGATTTTTACGCCATATGGTGCAACCGAGGCGCTACCGGTCAGTTCTATCGGCAGCAACGAGGTTATCTGTGAAACCGGAGCAATGACCGGCGAAGGGCATGGTGTCTGTGTCGGACGGCCGGTGAAGAGCATCACCCTGAGAATCATTCCGATCACCGACAGCCCGGTTGAAACATGGAGCGACGACTTGGCACTGCCCACCTGGGAGGTTGGCGAGATAGCCGTGCGCGGTCCACAGGTCAGCCATTCCTATCTGAACCGTCCCGAAGCGACCATAATGGCCAAGATTCCCGATTCGTCCGGCGGTGTCTGGCACCGCATGGGTGATATCGGATATCTGGACAACACAGGCCGGGTCTGGTTCTGTGGCCGAAAGGCCCACCGTGTGGTTACATCTCAGCGCACCCTCTTCACCATCCCGGTGGAAGGAGTATTCAATACACATCCAAAGGTCTTCCGCACGGCGTTAGTTGGATTGGGTTCAATCGGAAGACAGCAGCCGGTACTCTGCGTGGAGTTGGAGACAAAGTGTGGGAAACCGGAACAAGAGCTGATCCGCAAAGAGCTCCTTCAACTGGGCAGCCACTATCCTCACACCAAAAATATACGCGATATCCTCTTTCATTCAGCTTTCCCGGTTGATATCCGCCATAATGCCAAGATATTCAGAGAAAAACTGGCTGGCTGGGCGAAGAATAAACTTTCATGAAGGCGCTTGTAACAGGTGGTGGTGGCTTTTTAGGCGGGGTTATTGTGCGAATGCTGCGTGAACGGGGTGACCAGGTACGCAGCTTCTCCCGTAGTGAGCACCCTGCCCTGGCAAAGATGGGCGTGGAACAATTTCAGGGCGATCTTGCTGACCGGGATGCGGTGATCAAGGCGGCAAGCGGTTGCGATATCGTTTTTCACGCGGCGGCCAAGGCCGGCATCTGGGGAAGTTACAATGACTTCTACCAAGCCAACGTGGTCGGTACCGAAAATGTCCTGGCGGCATGTCGCAGCAATGGCATCGGCAGACTAGTCTACACGAGTTCTCCCAGCGTCATTTTCGACGGCAGTGACGTGGAAGGTGGCGATGAATCACTCCCCTATCCACCACGCTTCGAGGCCAACTACCCCGCAACAAAGGCGCTTGCCGAGCAGTTGGTGCTGGAGGCTAACTCACAGAAACTGTCAGTTACGGCCCTAAGACCTCATCTAATCTGGGGGCCCGGTGACAATCATCTGGTTCCACGCATTGTCGCCAAAGGGCGTGCAGGCAAACTGCGCCGTATTGGCACACGTCCCAATCTGGTGGACACGGTTTACGTAGACAACGCCGCCCGCGCCCATCTGCTGGCAGCCGACAGACTTTTTCCCGACAGTATCGTGGCTGGCAAGAGCTACTTCATCAGCAACAACGAACCACTACCACTCTGGGAGATGGTAAATCGGATTCTCGCGACGGCCGGAATCCCTCCGGTAACACGCTCTATCTCACCAAAACTGGCATACGCCGCCGGTTGCCTCTGTGAAGGGTTTTGGAGTCTGCTGCGTCTTTCTGGCGAGCCACCCATGACGCGCTTTGTGGCCCACGAGCTTGCCAGCGCCCATTGGTTCAACATTGAGGCTGCCCGTCGCGATTTCGGCTACCATCCGGAGATTTCAATTAATGAAGGTCTGGAGCTTTTACGACAATCGTTTCTAGAGGGTAAGTGTTGATTCCGTTTTCATGGCCAGAGGATAACGAAGTACACATCCATTGCCTGCCTCTTGCAACTGGAGTCACACGTTATCTATCTTCAGATGAGATCTTGAGAGCTGATCGTCTGCTTGATCCAGATAAACGAAATAGTTTCATAGCTGGTCGCGCCCTGTTGCGAGAAATTCTTGGGGAATATCTGGGGGTAAAGCCAGAGGAACTTCGTTTTGCGGTGGGTAAACAGGGTAAACCATATCTTGCAGCCAACAACGACCAACTGCACTTCAATCTGTCACATTCAGGCACCTTATTTATTCTGGCAGTTGCCGCAAACCGGGAAGTTGGCATTGACATAGAACTGCTACGCAATGACATTCCATTTCCTGATATGGCCCGACTCGCTTTCTCCCCACGTGAACAGAAAGAACTGTTTGCCCTTCCTGACCATCAACAAAGGGGTGCTTTTTATAGATGTTGGACACGCAAGGAAGCTTATCTGAAAGCTTGTGGAATAGGATTTACCTTGGCTTCAAACAACTTTGATGCCAGCCTTGCCCCGGATAGCCCTGCCACATTTACCGCACCTGACGAAAGTTCCAACTGGCTTCTGTGTGATATTATCGTTTCGGAAGGTTATTGTGCCGCGCTTGCAGTAAAAGGTTCCGCTCCGATTATCCACAATATTCAATCATAAACAGCGGAAGGAAAATAACACATTCCCTTGAGGCATCAATGGGGCTTTTTTGTGGAATATCATGAGTAAACGGCGGGATCGGGTGAATCTATCATCGGGTTAAGGCGAACAGCCAGGGAGAAAAGGTACGGGTAGTCTTGCTTCAAATGCTGCATGTACATAACCCATTCGCTGGAAAGATGCCCAAAAACCCGCTTGATATCTCCATTAATATGATCAACGTCGCTCTGCGGCATATTTTCAAACGTATCCCGCGCTTCAAGCTCTTCCACCAGATGGAAAACAGCCCAGAGCAGGTCGGTAAACTCTTCATGCTCAAGCAGGTTCTGGTTTTCCAGCAAACTGACCAGAAAACCGCGCTTTTCGACAAGAAACCTCTTAAGGCCAAGCTTTTCACAACGGCTCGACTCAATTTTAATGTCGCTTTTCCGCAAATATTCAAGTGCCGTAGAAAACTCCTGTTCCCTCCATGCCCCATTAACCAATAAATGGTGTTTCAGTTCATCACAGGAAACAACATACGCCGACAACTCCTTGAGAAGGCGATTACCCACTTCACTGAAGAAAACCCCGATAACCATATTCAGCTTCCTCATGACTGCCTGACGCTCTCTCTCCTTCAATACCCGTTCAATCATCAATGTAACGATGATGACATAAACAGGCAAGAAAGCAAGGTTACCCAGGAACCAGATTGTTAATTCTTTTGCGCTGCCAATCAGCACGTAGTCCATACCGTAGAGTACAAGCGAGATTAAAACCAGCGTCATCAACATCAATTTTTTATTGAGAATCAGTTTATGGATCATACGTGCTGCCTTCCTGTAAATAGTGCTGCTTAAAATTTCATTAAAGTGAGTGAATGAAATCAGAATAGTAATTGAAGTTAAAGAACCGGCAGCTTAATGACGAATTTGCAGCCACCGGCAGGGGGTGATTCTACGGATAGGATCCCACCGTGAGCTTCAATAATGCGGTAACTGATTGCCAGGCCAAGTCCTGTTCCAGTTGGTTTAGTTGTCCAGAAAGGTTCGAAGAGGTGTTGCGCATCATTTTTTGCTATTCCGGATCCGTTATCAGTTATGCTTATACTGACTGTGGCAAAAGTTTCACTACATTCAACCCGGACCCATCCCCCCTCTGATACTGCATCGGCGGCATTTTGCAATAAATTGATGATGACCTGATGTAGCTGATCTGGATCTACAGACACTACAACCGCTTTAGGCACAAGATTCTGTAGTGTTATATTCACAAAACGGGGGTCTTGATTAAGGAAAATAAAGTCTTCTTCTATGTATTCATGCAGGTTAATTTGTGCCAACTGTGGCGCAGCGGGACGGGCATACATCAGAAATTCAGATATCAGCGCATCCAGTCGTTCAGCTTCACGGGTAACAATTGCCAAAAGCCGTTCATCATGTTCTTCAATGCTTGTACTACCGGAAAGCAGCTGTACTGACCCACACAATGCCGCAAGCGGATTGCGTATTTCATGTGCCATTCTCGCTGAAAGTTCACCTAACGCCACGAGCCTATCGGCCTTTTTCAATGCTGCTTCCATACTCCGGATATTTGAAATATCCCTAAAATTAATAATATAACCGACAAGTATTCCTTCACTGTCATTAAATGGGGCAATACGGCACCCCAAAATCATCGTGGTACCTACAAATGAATGATATTCAAATTCCAGTTTTGTTGAGTTATTGTTCTGATTGATATGCTCGGCTATCTGAGGGAATACAGTTTCGATATGTTTATCATAAGCATCAGACTGACTCAGCCAAGTAACAGCTTCAGCATATGGATTAAAAACACGGATTCTTCCTGCAACTGTTGTTGTAAGAAGTCCGCTCTCACTATTAGCGACAATGGCGGAGTTCAACTGGGCCAGTTCGAAATAATCAATAGAAGATCGTTGCAGTGCCTCTTCACTCAAACGGGCACGCTCTGCCAATATACCGGTGATAAAAGCGGTTAATCCAAAAGCGATCAGATTGAATGATATCGTGTAAAAGAGCCGTAAAGCACCAAACTGTTGTGCATCCTCCTGACTCAAACCAATAAAAGAAAGGTAGCCAAAATACTGAAAGTCTAAAATGGTGCCATACAGTATACCGCAAAGTGACGCGGTATAAAGTGCCTGGTGCCGCCCAAGCAGCATGCCGGCAATCATGATGGAGAGAAGATAGAGAAATGAATACGGGCTGAGAATTCCTCCGGTAAAAAGGACTAAAACTGTCACAAACAACAAGTCCCAGATAACCTGAAGATTTGTAAAAAACTGAGTAAACTTATATTTTTTAAGGAAAATCAACGAAATAACAGAAAATATAAAAGAAAACGCCATCAACCTGATTACACCGGGTTGAAAGCGTTCAATTGTGACAAAAGAATCCTGATATTCAAGAAGTAGCGTTGCAGCCAAAAAAAGAAAAGAAACAATTATTCTGGCGTAGATAAAATGTCTAAGCCTTCGTTCAGAGCCCATAATTAACCGCCAACAGCGCCCGCCAGTTTAAAGATAGGCAGATACATAGCAACAACCAGCCCTCCAACCGTAGTCCCCAGGAAAACCATCAATAACGGCTCCATCATGGAGGTCATAGCGCCAACAGCATCATCAACTTCGTCATCATAAAAATCGGCAATTTTATTCAGCATGGCATCCATAGCTCCGGTCGCTTCGCCAACCGAGATCATCTGCACAACCATCGGCGGAAAAACACCGCATGCAGCAAGTGGTTCAGCCATGGTTTTACCTTCCGAGATCGCCTGACGAACAGCATAAATCGCCTCTTCAACAATTTTATTGCCGGCAGTCTTAGCAACTATTTCTAGTCCATCCATAATAGGTACGCCTGAACTGACCATCGTCCCAAGTGTTCTGGTAAATTTTGCTACAGCAACCTTCCTGATAAGTGGACCGGCAATCGGTGCCTTGAGAGCCATTCTGTCAATATTTTTCTGTCCAGCAGGAGTTGCATAATATTTTTTAATGGCCCAGACAATGGCGTAGAATCCGGCAATAAGAAGAACAAAATATTTAACCAGAAAATTACTAAGAGCAATAACGAATCTTGTTGGCGCTGGTAACTCCCCTCCAAATTCAACAAACATCTTGGCAAACGTAGGAATAACAAAAATCAAGATAACGCCAACTACAACGACTGCAATTGACATAATTGTGATCGGGTAAACCATGGCACCTTTGATCTGTTTTTTTAACTTCATGGATTTTTCAATGTAAGCGGCAAGGCGGGTTAAGATAGTATCCAGAATACCACCAATTTCACCGGCTGCCACAAGGTTCACAAACAGCTGATCAAAAGCCCTCGGATGCTTGCCCAGTGCATCGGCAAACGTAGAACCGCTCTCGACACTTTCTTTTACTTTGAACAATATTTCCTGAAAAGCTTTGTTTTCCTGCTGGCTTGCCAGAATCTCAAGACATTGGACAAGCGGCAATCCAGAGTCAATCATAGTCGAAAACTGACGAGTAAAAATTACAAGGTCTTTTTCGTCTATCTTTTTACCGCCACCAAATTTAGGAAGATTAAAACTAAAAGCCTTAGTTTCTGCCTTTATGGTTATATTACTGAAGCCAAATTTTTTCAGCTGCGCTTCAACAACATCAACAGTTGCAGCCTCGATAACACCTTTTTGTGTGCCACCTGTCTTTGTGCGAGCTTCCCAATTAAATTTAGGCATTAACGTTCTCCTTCATAAATTCAGTGCATCTGTGGGCGGCGTTGCATACCTGCCGCAGGGTTACTGATCATCTGTTTGAGTTCTTCTTGATCCTGTGAACGTCCGAGCGCATCTTCTAGCGATATCATTCGCTTCTGAAAAAGTGAATAAAGGGATTGATTCATTGTCTGCATACCAAACTTTTCCTGTCCGATCTGCATTTGGGAATAAATTTGATGGACCTTGTCTTCGCGAATAAGATTGCGGATAGCTGCATTAGGCACCATAATTTCAAGAGCAAGAGCGCGCCCTTTTATTCCCATTCTGGGAATTAATGTTTGTGACATTACTCCTTCCAACACAAAAGAAAGCTGTGCCCTGATCTGCGTCTGCTGATATGGAGGAAACACGTCAACAACCCGGTTTATGGTTTGGGCACATGAGTTGGTATGCAGCGTTGCCAAACAGAGATGACCCGTTTCAGCCAGTGTTAGTGCCGCCTCAATAGTTTCAAGGTCACGTAATTCACCAACCAGAACGACATCCGGGTCTTGCCGCAGGACGTATTTGAGGGCATTTTTAAAACCCTTGGTATCAGCTCCAACTTCACGTTGATTTACCAGACAACCTTTGTGGGGATGCAGATATTCAATCGGATCCTCGATAGTGACAATATGCTCACGCCGATTTATATTTATGTAATCTACAATTGAAGCCAGGGTAGTTGATTTGCCACTCCCAGTTGGGCCGGTAACCAGAATAAGACCGCGTGGCTTGGCAGCCAGTTCAGGTACAATCGGTGGCAAATTCAACTCTTCAAAGGTCATTATTCTATACGGGATAACCCTGAAAACACCTGCAACTGCTCCCCGTTGAATAAACATGTTTCCCCTGAAGCGTGAAAGCCCCTTTACTCCAAACGAAAGATCAAGCTCGTTTTCCTCTTCAAATTTATGTTTTTGTGCATCTGTCAGCACACTATAACAAAGCTGCTTCGTTTCGACCTGATTCATGGGTGGAAAATCCATGGGCATCAGGTGTCCATCAACACGCATTTGTGGCGGTGAGTTGGTTGTAATGTGGAGGTCAGAACCATTTGCTTCCACAAGTATCTTAAGTAGTTGATGAAGGTTGAGCATCGGGTCCCCCTGCTTAGTCGTCAGAAACAGTTATTCTCAAAACTTCTTCAAAGGAGGTTACCCCCTCCTTAAGCTTTGTCAGGCCGGACTGACGCATTGTTTTTATACCAATTCGCATGGATTCCCGCTTTATTTCTGCGGTATTTGCACCATTTAAAATCAGTTCCTTTATTTCCTCACGCATAGGCATAACCTGATAGAAACCAACACGCCCTTTATACCCGGTGTTGTTGCAGGCCGGACACCCAGTCCCCCGCATACAGACAAAAGAAGGCGCTTCATCCGGAGAAACACCGGCATCTATCAAAGCCTGTACCGGGATCTCCTCGGGTTGTTTACACTCACCGCAGACGCGACGGGCCAAACGTTGGGCGGTAATCAGATTCACTGCTGAAGCGACCAGAAATGGCTCGATCCCCATATTAAGCAGTCGATTGATAGTTGCAGGTGCATCATTGGTATGCAATGTTGATAAAACCATGTGGCCGGTTAAAGCCGCCTTGATGGCAATTTCCGCAGTTTCAAAATCGCGTATTTCTCCGATCATGATTATGTCAGGATCCTGACGCAGGAACGATCGCAGTGCGGCCGAAAAGTTGAGGCCGATGTCCTCATGCATCTGAACCTGATTAATTCCGGCAAAGTTAAATTCGACCGGATCTTCGGCCGTGGATATATTCTCCGATACTTTATTCAGTTCGGATATGGCCGAGTAAAGGGATACCGTTTTGCCACTACCGGTCGGGCCGGTAACCAGTACCATACCGAATGGCTTATGTATTTCGTGCATAAAATGAGCTAAGGCATCTGGTTCATATCCCAGTTTGGTCAAATCTGTTTGCAGGTTACCCTTGTCAAGAAGACGCATAACGATCTTCTCACCAAATAGCGTCGGAAGGCATGAGACACGAAAGTCCATGTCCTTACCGCCTCCAAGTTTAATTTTAATACGACCATCCTGCGGGAGGCGACGCTCGGCGATATCAAGCTCCGCCATAATCTTGATGCGCGAAGTGATCGCATTCTTCAACTTAAGCGGGGGCTTCATGACTTCGTAGAGAACACCATCAATCCGATAGCGAACCCTGAAAAGCTTTTCGTACGGTTCTACGTGAATATCGCTGGCTTTTTTCCGGATTGCATCCTGTAAAATAGCGTTGACCATCTTGACAACCGGTGCATCCTCAGTCGCCCGTTCAAGAGAACCAACGTCAATTTGCTCATCATCGTCAACAATTTCAAAATCCTCAACATCCATATCGCTCATGACATCTGCAAGCGATGCAGACTGATCATAGTACTTATCAATTGAGGTTTTAATGTCACGCTCTGATGCCACAACCATCTCAATGTTGTAGCCGGTCATGAACTTTATGTCTTCAATCGCAAACAGGTTAGATGGATCGCTTACTGCAATAATCAGGGTCGCACCAGCCCTGTTTACCGGTAGTAACTGGTATTTTTGAACAACTTCAGGTGGAATTATTTTTATGACGGCAGGATCTATTTCATAATCAGCAAGATTAACGCTCGGCACACCATACTGTTTGGATAAAAATGAGGTGAGTTGTTCCTCGGTAAGAAGCTTCAAATTAATCAATATCGTACCAAGGCGAAGCTGGTTGCCGGAAAGCTTTTGCTCCTCAACAGCTTTACCTAACTGTTCACGGCTAATAAGATTATTTTTAACAAGGATTTCTCCCAGTCGGTTTGACTGCATAATTTCTCCGTTTACGTGTCTAAAGCGTCATACTATGGAGAATGCCGGTTATTGTCAAGCTGTTGTAGTTAAGGAGGTCAAATACTGCCAAGCCCCAATAAACTGATTAAGTACGTTCACAAAATAATTTCTAACGCATTAATGCCTTCCGCATGACATCTTCAGGCGGTTTTTGACCGGTCCATATTTCAAACCCGCGCTCACCCTGGGCGACAAGCATACCTAAACCATTGACTGCTCTGAAACCGTACTCGGAAGATTCTTTTACAAGCGGTGTAGTTGAACATGAATACACCATGTCATACACTTTGGCATGTTCGGGGAAATTGGAAAGATTAATGCCTTCGATCCGCTCACCATTCATTCCAAGTGGAGTGGTATTAAGCAGTAATGAAGTCAAACCGAGACATTCGCAACTCAACTGGTTTTGGTCGATCACTTCAATACATGTTTCGCGATAACGGACTTTCATATCGTTCATTAATATTAGAGCATTCTCAAGCGATCGATTACAAACTACTATTTTTTTTGCGCCTGAGCGGCACAATGCAGCTATCGCACCTCTGGCAGCACCGCCTGCACCTAGAACCAGAATCTGTTCCGCACCGGGTAAAAAATCCAGATCTCTAGACAGCGAATCAACCAGACCATCACCATCAGTATTATAGCCGATCAAGGAGGTTCCACACAGTTTCACAGTATTGACAGCTCCGGCAGATTCGGCACTTTCATCCAGTCGGTCCAGAAATGGAATTATGGCTGTTTTGTGCGGAATAGTAACATTAAAACCACACACACCAAGAGCCTTCAGGCCGACAACAGCTTGTTCCAGATTATCAGGTCTGACCAAAAACGGGATATAGACGTAATTAAGAAGGCTTGCAGCAAAAGCGGCATTCTGCATAATGGGCGAAAGTGTGTGTTGGATCGGACTGCCAATGATACCTACTACGCTAGTTTTTCCATTTACATTCGACATCAGACTAGCGTCCCAGACCATAGCGCAAGCGTATTTGGTCAGCAGAAGCCCGCATCTCAGGTGAAATTTGTTCAGCCTTTTCCAACATTATTTTAGCCTCCTGGTGCCTGTTGGTTCCAACAAGAAACTCGCCAATCTCTATGTAGCTGTTGGCATATATCAAGATTGCTTTCCCGGTATCAAGATCAAGAAAAGACTGTTTCTCCATTATCCCTCGAATGTTATAATTGTCCCACACTGAAACATCAGGTATTCCGAACGGCTCATCTATTCTCCTCATACGGTAAACAATCCCACGTTGAACCGGACGAAAATCTTTAAATTCGATTGAATAGCGAGTTGAAAAATCGATATAGACCGGCCTAAGGCCAAAATTTTCAGTTATTGCAATACGCAAGAGAGTTTCAGGACCGAAAGAGGTAATATCGAACTTCCTGAGGTTGCTGTGTTTAAAGGCGCGTGGCATTGAGTCAAGATACCAATCAAATACCAGGTGAGGAGTGTGGGGCAGATCTACATCTTCGCGCATTCGTTCAACGCCTTGAAGATACCAGAGAGGAAATGCCCCGCTGTCGCCCCAGGTAAACATGATTGCATTCTGCGGCAATGAACGTAGTGAATTGGAAGCATAATCAAAGGCGATGTAATTGTTGTGCTGGTCATTTTCAAAATAGTTGACGGCGCACAAAGCTGAAGGGAGTACAAAAAATAGAGCTGCGGCCACTCCATATACTGGAAATCCAATACGTTCAGGCAGCTTTGCTGTGCGTATTGCGTAGCCAAGCAGGCTAAAGAGACCGATACCGATCATGACGGCAGTCAGAAGATAGAGCGGAGTAAAGAACTCTTCAGTAAGAAAAATAACTTCCATGTGTGTGTTAAAATAGCCGACAATCACAAGCAGAAAGGCTGCGACCGACACAAAGTAGGCAATAAAAACAGATCGATCCCTTCTCCAGAGATAAACAAGTCCGAGCAAAGTCAATGCCGCACCAAGCCAGGTAAACTCACGCGGAACACTAAATGCCCTGATTTGCGCCCACAAAAG
>JANXYR010000058.1 GCA_025355965.1 Geobacteraceae bacterium | reverse complement strand
TGCAGCCTGAATCGTTTGTAAGAGTCATGTCATTTGCTCAAGAGTTCGTGTTCAATATTTCCTTTGAAGATTATGGCGCAGCAAGATATCTGATGGAGGAATGCAATGCTTTCGATGATCCGGCGGATGACAAAAAATTGCTTATTCCGAAAAGTCTCTGACAGGTAGCAAACAAACAAATGCCTGACGCACCGCTCGATCCCCGACGGCATAGACACCGGCTACTGCATGTGTGTCAGAAGTTGATTGAAATTTTAGGACTACGCTTTAGCTGTTTTACCGATTCTCAGAATATTACTCGTGCATTTGTTTTTTAAATTAAGCATGTTACAAAAATTACGGATACAAAAATGGAAACAGCGGAGACAAACAGATAAAATTCGAGGTCCTTCGTGTAACTCTTTGGGTCAATGCTCCAGGCTTTCTGTAGGTGTATAGAAATAGATTTCTTCAGGCGCCATCCGAGTGAGGCAGGCCTATCTTCAGTATTCAGGTTTCAAAAACATTCAGAATGTCGCACATTTGTTCTGGGTGTATTTTCTGCCAAACGGAAACAAAAACGGAAACAAAACCCATCTAACAACAAAAAAGGACCTAACCGGTAATGGCTAAGTCCTTGATTTTTATGGAGCGGGAAACGGGATTCGAACCCGCGACCTTCAGCTTGGGAAGCTGACACTCTACCACTGAGTTATTCCCGCATTTGCTTGATAAAAAAACAAGTCTGACCACCAGCTTTTCAGGTAATCAGACTTGTTTTGATTGGCTCCCCTTCGCGGACTCGAACCACGGACAAGGTGATTAACAGTCACCTGCTCTACCAACTGAGCTAAAGGGGAATACATCTACAACATAAAAAATATTGTAGAAGTGAGCTATGGAACAGAATGATTTTGTTTACTTAGCAATTGACTGGGCAAGATTTCCCAGTTCCAAAAGCGTTCTGTTTGATATCATATTGATCTTGGTAAAGTCAACTAGAAATAGCTTAAATGATAAATTTTGTCATAAACCCTGATAAACATGATAGGTGAATTAACTACGTTATTCTCTACCTGGAAAAAACAAAAAATAAGGCCAAATTTTCTAAAAAAACAGGGACACAATTGAAATTGTGTCCCTGAGGCGCTATACATTCAAAAAAATTACTACTTGTGACAATCTTTGCAGCCAGAAGGTCCTTTTTTCATTTCAGCGTGGCAACCTTTGCAAGTCTTGTGCGCGAAATCCTTGCCAAAACCTTCAATTTTTCCTGGTGCTTTCTCATGACAAGCTTTACAGCCACCAGTTACCGCTGCCTGATGTGCTTTGTGGTTAAACTTGACGCCCTTCTTCATTTCAATAACGTCAGCGGCAAAGGCAGTTCCTGCAAAAGCAACAAGTGAAAGGACAACAATTATCTTCTTCATTTTTTTCTCCCCTTCTTAGGTAAATTTACGTTCAAATACTACACAAACCACATATATGTCAAGCCCAAAAGTGTATACACTAGGAAGCCTGTAGCATTGAATCCTTACCTGCAACCTCTGCGTCCATCTCCACGCGATAGTCTAAAAGGGCCTTGTAAAGTTGAAGATCCATAAGTGCCAGAATCTGGACAGCAAACAGCCCGGCATTTTTAGCACCGGCCTTGCCGATTGCCATGGTTGCCACTGGAATTCCTGCCGGCATTTGAACGGTGGAGTACAATGCATCCACACCATTCAAGGAGCCACCCGGCATTGGAACGCCGATAACAGGTAGAATGGTTTTTGACGCAACAACTCCAGCCAGATGAGCTGCCATTCCCGCCCCGGCGATGATGATCTTTACACCACGACCGGCCGCTTCAGATGCAAGTGCCATTGTTCGCTCCGGCGAGCGGTGCGCCGAAGAAATCCTCATTTCGTGGGCAACACCAAATTTACTGAGGATATCTGCGGCTTCCCTCATCACGGGAAGATCGGAATCACTACCCATAATTAATAACACTTGTGGTTCTGTTGCCATTGTCTACCTCTGAAATATGTAAGTAATTATGTGCAGTTAAGCGCGATCAAGTGCTTTCCGGCCGATATCAGTGCGAAACTGGACACCTGCCCAGGTGATGCAAGCAACACCTCGGTAGGCCTTGTCAATTGCTTCCTTGACAGTTGTTCCAAGGGCGGTTACACCCAGCACCCGTCCGCCGTTTGTAAAACATTTATCCGCTTTTGCCACTGTGCCGGCGTGAAAAACATAAGCATCATCAAGCTCTGCAACCTGCTCCAGCCCCTGAATCACATCACCCTTCCGATAATCACCAGGGTACCCCTCTGAGGCCATAACAACACAGACAGCCGCTTTGTCATGCCACTCGATGGCGGATGACCCAAGATCACCTTTGGCAACGGCAATCAACACCGGCACGATGTCTGACTTCATTCGCATCAGTAGAGGCTGGCACTCCGGGTCACCAAAACGGGCATTAAACTCCAGGGTTTTAACTTCACCGTCCTTTACCATTAAACCGGCATACAGGACCCCGCGATACGGGCGACCTTCGGTGGCCATTCCGGCAACGGTTGGAAGAATTACCTGTTGCATGGCTTTTTCATGTATTGCCTGTGTTACCACTGGAGCAGGCGAATATGCGCCCATCCCGCCAGTATTCGGCCCCAGATCACCGTCAAACACCGCTTTGTGATCCTGGGCACTGGCCAGCGGGATGACGTTTTTGCCATCTGTAATGACCAGGAATGAGGCCTCTTCACCGGTCAGAAACTCCTCGATGACGACACGCGAACCGGCACTGCCAAAAGCATTGCCGCTTAGCATATCGCGGACAGCCACAATCGCTTCCTCGCATGTCTGGGCAATAATTACACCTTTACCAGCGGCCAGACCATCAGCTTTAACAACTATTGGCGCACCGGTACGGTTGATAAATTCTTCCGCCTCAGCCTGATCGGTAAACACTCCGTAGGAGGCGGTCGGCACGTTATACTTCTGCATAAGATCTTTTGAAAAAGCCTTGCTCCCCTCGATAAAAGCGGCCTTTTGTGACGGACCGAAGACTTTGAGTCCGTGCGACTCAAACAAATCAACAATCCCGAGTGAAAGCGGCTGTTCTGGGCCGACAACCGTCAGATCAATCTTGTTTTCATAGGCAAATGCCAGCAGCTCATCCAGTTGATCAACAGCTATCGGAAGATTTTCAGCCAGGGCCGCTGTTCCCGGATTACCCGGCGCACAGTAGAGTTTAGTTACAAGCGGCGATTGGGCAATTTTCCATATCAGGGCATGTTCACGACCACCGCCACCGATTACAAGTATCTTCATAATGTTGCACCTCTATATGATTTAGGCTCCCCTCCTTGATAAGGAGGGGCTGGGGGTGGTAAGTTCAATGGCGGAAATGCCGCATAGTGGTAAAGATCATGGCAATCCCATGTTCGTTGGCGGCCTTGATAACCTCTTCGTCGCGAACACTGCCACCGGTTTGAATAATAGCAGTCACTCCCGCTTCTGCAGCGGCATCTACCCCATCGCGGAAAGGGAAAAAGGCATCCGAAGCCAACACGGTTCCATGGGTCGGAAGGAGCGCCTTCTGGACGGCAATCTTGGAGGAATCAACACGGGACATTTGACCGGCACCAATACCAACCGTCTGGTCGCGGTTACTAAATACGATTGCATTAGACTTAACATGTTTGCAAACACGCCATGCGAAATCAAGTGCCTCGTATTCTGAAGTAGTCGGTGTACGCTCCGTCACCACACGGCAATCAAGAGCGTTGACCATCCCCAGGTCACGTCCTTGCAGCAGCATGCCGCCGGTAACGCGCTTAAGATCGAATCCACCGGCAACATAACTATCGAGAAGTGGAACCTGCATGACCCTGACATTCTTTTTCGCAGTAAAAATGGCCAAAGCCTCCTCACTGTAACCGGGGGCGATAACCGCTTCCAGAAAGGTGGAGGTCAGCTCTTTGGCAGTCTCTGCATCGACTGTGCGATTAAATCCGACTATGCCGCCAAAAGCTGATACCGGATCACATTCACGCGCCTTGAGGTAGGCGGTCAGCGGCGAATCTGCCAGAGCAACGCCGCAGGGGTTAGTGTGTTTGATGATTACGGCTGCACTCTGTTCAAACTCCTTGACGGTCTCAATAGCAGCATCCAGATCGATGATGTTGTTAAAGGAAAGCTCTTTGCCTTGAAGCTGTACAGCATTAGATACACATGGTTCGGAAAGGTGTTTCTCAACATAGAAAGCCGCTGATTGATGGGGATTCTCACCATAGCGCAGGTCCTGAGCTTTTTTGACCTGCAGGGTAAAAGTTGGTGGATATTCCTTAACTTCACTCGTCAGTCGTGACCCAAGGTAGTTGGATATCGCCCCGTCGTAGGCGGCGGTGTGTTGAAACACCTTGACCGCCAGAGCAAAGTTGGTGGTCGCAGAAACTGCCCCAGATGTAGTCTTCATCTCTTCAAGCACCTGAGCATAGTCAGCGCTGTCAACCAACACTGTCACATCGGGATAGTTCTTGGCTGCCGAGCGGAGCATGGTCGGCCCGCCAATATCGATATTTTCAATGGCATCTTCAAGGTGACACCCTTCCTTGGCTATCGTGGCCTCAAACGGGTACAGATTCACTACCACCATATCGATGTTCTCAATTCCATGCTCCTTCATCTTGGCAACATGCTCCGGATTTGAGCGCATTCCGAGCAGACCGCCATGCACCTTGGGGTGTAGTGTTTTCACCCGGCCGTCAAGCACCTCCGGAAAACCTGTAAACTCAGAGACATCCTTGACGGTCAAGCCGGCTTCCCGCAACAGCTTTGCAGTACCACCTGTGGATAAAAGCTCAACACCATAACCAGCCAACTGCTGTGAAAATTCAATAATACCGTTCTTGTCAGAGACACTTATCAGCGCCCTGGTTATCTTTGCCATTCACGTACTCCTTGTTTTGGGTAGACTGTCTAAATATTATAAAGGTGGAAAATCAATATGACTCATGAACAGAGTTTCAAAAAGTGGCGTTCCGGAAAGCGGCACAACCCTGAAACGGTGTGCCAGTTCCTCAACCGCGCCGAAACCATCTCCGCACATGAGAGCTTTTTCTACACCCACCAAAGCACCCTCAGGCGTAAAGCGGGTAGTTTGTATCATGCTTTCATCAAAAATTCCAATCGTTTTCAGCCATTCCGCCCGTATAACGGCACCAAAAGAACCGGTAAGAATCAACTGTTTGAAGGCATTACAATGTATACGCGAACGTTCCGCAAGAACATCAATTCCAGCTCGTATGGCGGCCTTGGCAAGCTGCAGCTGCCGGATATCATCCTGAGTCAAAACAATCAAATGTTCTGCATCCCGATACAAGACAAATGCATTTGAGCCATGATATTCGATCACCCGCGCCGCCAGATTGGATTCGATCTCCACGGGGTTCCGCAACCTGCCACCAGCTTCCAGAATATTGCAGCGCAGCAGCTCTGTGATCGCCTCTATTGCTCCGGAACCACAAATACCGCACGGCTGACCGTTGCCGATGATCTGAAGCCGGAGACGTTCACCTTCAATCCGTACGGAGCTGATAGCGCCAGGTAAAGCAGCCATTCCGCAGGAAAGATTGCCCCCCTCAAAGGCAGGGCCTGCCGCTGCGGACGTTGCCCAGACTGTTTCTCCGGCAATCAATGCAAGCTCACCGTTGGTACCCATGTCAAGACAGAGTGCGGCCTCATCCGGCTCAGCACCGTAAATAAAGGCAACCGTATCACCACCAACAAAGCCACCTGGCATAGGGAAAATGTAAACATCTGCGTTGCCATCCCATTCCAGATCGGCAGCTTTCAGCTCTGTTCCGGCCGTGTAAAGCGGTCGGTATGGCGGAAATGCTAATGATTTAAGATCCAGTCCTATCAAAATATGCTGCATGGCCGGATTTCCGGCAATGGAAACACTCCGGACATCATCCCAGGCGACACCGACACTATCGCAAAGTTCTTCCCCTATCCGCCGCAGCTCTACACGAATCAGCGTTGTCATCTCCTGCCGAAGCGCAACAGAGTTAAAAGCCACGTCCAGTCGTGATATAACGTCGGCACCGAATCGGCGCTGAGGGTTCAGGGCACCGGAGATGGCGAGTCGCAAGCCACTGTTACAGTCAACCAGAGAAGCGGCCAGGGTAGTGGTTCCAAGATCTATGGCAAGTGCATACATGGTTTCATCACTTTAAATACACCCTCGGCACCCGTTTGCTGATACCGCAGAAGATCGTATAGGATATGGTTTCGGCCCAAGCCGCCAACTCTTCGGCATGAATACAACCTCCAGCGTCGTCTGGCCCCATCAGTGTCACGGTGTCCCCCACAGCTACACCCTCAATTCCGGTCACATCTAGCATGATCCAGTCCATGCAAACGGTTCCGGCAACCTTGGCCCGCTTTCCGCGCACCAGTACTTCACCCCGATTGGTTAGAGCGCGCGGGTAGCCATCAGCATATCCGACCGGCACACTGGCGATCAATGTGCGTTTGGCCGCCGTAAAACGGCGCGCATAGCTGATGGTAGTTCCCGGCTCCACCCATTTAAGCATGGCTATGCGACTTTTGAGACGCATCACCGGCTTAAGATCAAGCTTACCCTGGAAATCAGCAGACGGCAAAGCACCATACATAGTGATCCCCGGCCTGATCAGGTTGCAGTCGGGGATATCCCGCAGTAACGCTGCGGCACTATTGGCAATATGAACATAGCGGGGAGAGAAGCCGGCCTTGCGGATTTCTGCCAGTGCCCAAGCAAAGCGTTCACCCTGAAGCCGGGTGAAATACTGGCCTGATTCATCGAGCTCATCAGCACTTGCAAAGTGCGAGATCAACCCTTCCAAGACAACATTTGGTAATTTTTTCAGTTCGACAAGTAACTGTGGAACATCACTGTAAGGGACTCCCAAGCGCCCCATGCCGGTGTCAATCTTGAGATGGATCTGTGCTTTGCGGAAGAGTTTTCCTGAAGAAGCCGCCTGATTGAGTGCCTGAGCCTGTTCCAGGGTAAAAACTACTGTAGACAGGTTATAGCCGATACATTTTCGTTCCTGTCCTGGATATACCCCACCCAGCAGGAGGATCGGCTTGTCACAGCCGCTTTTACGAAGCTGGATCCCTTCTGCCAAAAAAGCAACGCCAAAAGCGTTAACCCCCAGGCTTTCCAGTTCCCGGCTGATATCCATAAAACCATGGCCATAGGCATCTGCTTTTACAACTGCCAGAATCTCAGTTCGCTTGGGAATTGATGAGCGGATCAACTTAAAATTGTGTTTCAACGCAGAGAGATCTATCTCGGCGTATGTAGGGCGACCATCGTATAAAATACCATCACCTCGGATAAAAATTAATGTGCGGTGCTACAGAATTATCTTTTTCCGTGCAGTTGCCAGGCAACGCACCATGTCGGCACTGTTGCGACATGCCAGAGCCGCCCGTGCCAGACGCCTACACGCCTCGAAACTGTTGCTGCGAATCGCCTGTTTAACGACCGGTATACTGGGAGCCGAAAGACTGAATTCTCGTATGCCCATCCCTGCCAAAAGCAGCGCACACAAGGGATCTGAAGCCATTTCTCCGCAAACTGACGCCTTCTTGCCGGCTTTGTTGGCAGCATCGGCAACACGTTTAATGGAATGCAGAATTGCCGGGTGGTAAGGGTCGTAATACTGCCTGACACTGGCGTTATTGCGATCGGCAGCCAGCGTGTACTGAATCAGGTCGTTGGTGCCGATGCTGACATAATCTACATCCTGAATCAGATAATCGATAATCTGTACCGCAGCTGGCACCTCGATCATAATCCCGAACGGAATATAGCCCGGCACGTTATATCCTTCACGTAGCAATTCATTTCTGACC
>JANXYR010000017.1 GCA_025355965.1 Geobacteraceae bacterium | reverse complement strand
GACACCGACATCACATCCAAGCTCAGCGATTATCTTTATACGATCCACTCAACCTATGGGGAAGGTAAATATCCCCAAACTCCCAAGAAGTACCTTGACGACTGGGCCACCGACGGATATCTCCGGAAATACTTTTCAGGGCTGGATGACCAGCTTTACGAACCCACCCCGGCCGTGTCAAAAGTTTTCGAATGGCTACAGAGTCTCACCCAACGCCAGTTTGTTGGCACAGAATCCCGCCTGCTCACGATATTCAGTCTCCTCCAGAACATCGTCACCCAGACAATGCAGGACCCGGTCGAGCAGGTGAATGAGTTGGAGAAGCAGAAAGCCGAGATTCAGGCCCAGATAGACCGGATCAAAAGGGGAGAACAGGACCCGTACGACCCCACCAGGATAAAGGAACAGTTCTATCAAGTGGAGGATACAGTCCGGCAGCTGATCGGTGACTTCCGCCAGATTGAGAAGAACTTTAGGGACCTCAATTCCGAAACCAAGCAGATGATTGCCACGAGCGACCTGTCGAAAGGCAAGATGCTGGACATGATCTTCGGCGACCAGGATATAATTTGGAATACCGACCAAGGGAAGTCTTTCGCTGCTTTTTGGGAGCTGATGTTATCCCCTGAGAAGCAAAGCGAGCTGGAAAACAGAATCAAGTACATCTATGCACTGGACGAAATCAAGGAACTCGACCCGAAACCGCTGGTGCTGAAAACCCGCTACATGCTTCTTGACGCTGGTGGCCGGGTATATAAGAGCAACAGTAAGCTCACCGAACAGCTCCGCAGGTTTCTCGAAAGCAAAACGTATCTGGAAAACCGTCGGATCCTCTAATTGATGAAACCAATTGAGCAGGCCGCCCTTCAGTTGCGCGACGCAGAGGTGTCCAGGCGGACATTCTTAATGGATATCCCGGAAATCGGGGTGGATTTCCCTCTGGCCATGACGCAACGCTTATTCGTCATCCCCTCCGTCCCGGTCATCAACAGTGATGGCATAACTATCGGTACCGGTTCCGAAGCGGATATGGATATGCTCTTCAGCCAGCAGTTTATCGACAAGGAAAAGCTTCTGAACAATATCCAGAGTGCGCTTCAAAAACAGCCCCAGATAAGTCTTTGCCAGTTATTGGACAACTACCCTCTTGAATATGGTGTGGCTGAGCTGGTCACGTATTTTGATCTTGCCCATACCGGTGGCCGGCACGTTGTCGACGAATCCGTGAATGATGAAATTGTCGTTAAGCGTCAGGATGGCAGCATGCAGTTAGTAAAAATGTTCAGGGTCATTTTCGTACGGTAGGAGATCTTATGTCGCAGTCCTATGTTGATTCATTGGAAATTCGCACAACGACCATCTATCTATTCAAGAGTATTCTTTACAAAGACACGAACCCGAAGATGTGGTTCGACATGCTCAAAAACATGGTCTCCCTTGAAAACTATTTCCAGATAGTGGGCCTTCGCCTGCATGTTGATGAGTCAGAGGGCTATGCGTATCTCAAGCAGGACACCAGGTACGATGAGACGGAGACTCCGGCACCCTCGCTGATCAGAAAACAGCAGTTATCGTATCATCTGAGCATGTTATGTGTGCTTCTCAGGAAAAGCCTTGTGGAACAGGATGCCGCTGGCTGTGACCCCCGCCTCATCCTCTCCAAAGAAGAGATCCGGGAGTTGATGTTTGTCTACATGCCGGAACAGTCAAATGAAGCAAAATACACAAAACAGATCGATGCCGATATCAACAAGCTGTGTGACTACGGATTGTTGAGAGAATTAAAGGGCAGTGTCGAGAGGTATGAGGTCATGCGGATCATCAAGGATTTCGTGGATGCCGACTGGCTGGTGGAGTTCAACAAGAAACTAGAGGAGTACATATCTTATGGAAGAAATGCTGCTTGATTTTGCCACCGATGATACCTCTGCAGGTTTCAGACTCCATAAATTCGAGGTTCTGAACTGGGGGACATTCGACAGAAATATATGGAACATGCCTCCCGGCGGCTGCAGTTCCCTTGTCACCGGTGACATCGGGTCCGGCAAGACCACCCTGGTCGACGGCATCGCCACACTCCTGGTTCCGCCAGGCAAGATATCGTACAACAAAACCGCTTCCAGCGACGCCGGGAAAGAAAGGACCCTTTATACCTACATCCGCGGGGAATTCAAAAAACTGCGTGGGGAGGAATCGGGGAAGGGTGAGGCTCAATACCTTCGTGATGAGAACGCCTATTCTGTGCTGCTGGCGTACTTCTACAACGAAGGCTTCAACCAGCAGGTAACTCTGGCCCAGGTGTTTTCTATCCGCAACCACAAGGTAGAAACCTTCTACGTTGTTTCTAATGACGCCTTGTCTATCGGCGGTGACTTCACGGGGTTCGGGACGGACATCAAGGGTCTCAAGGACCGTCTCAGCAAAGGCCCTAACACCAAGATCTACTCCGCGTTTTCTGAATACAGCTCCCGCTTCCGGCAAATTTTCGGCGGGCTTTCGGAAGAAGCGTTCCTGCTTTTCCGGGACACCATCTCTACAAAGGAGATCAAGGACCTGACCGGGTTTGTCCAGGCCCTAATGCTGGAAAAATCAGAGAAAACAATCGAGACGATCGAAGACCTTTGCAACAACTTCGATAACCTGAACCAGTCGTATAATGCGGTAATCAAGGCGAAAGACCAGATAGACCTGCTCCGCCCGATTGCTTCCCAGGGCGAAAGATACTATGAGCAAGAGCGTTTATTGGCCCGCATACTCACCAGTCGCAAGGCGGTCCCGTCTTATTTTGCCCGTTTTGCCAAAACACTGCGTGAAGAGCAGATTTTAAAAACGTCGGAAGCTATCGAGAAGACGAACTCCAAAATAGGGATTTTGCGTGATCGCCTGAACAAAAATCGCCAGACCGCGGGCGTGCTCCAGGCGAATATTGATAAAGCCGGCGGTGGGTTGTTGAAACAGCTCGAAGAGCAATGTATTTTTCTCACATCTGAAAGCGATAAGAAAAGAAAGGTGTGGGACGATTATCAGAAGTGCCTCCAGACACTCAAGCGGGCACCCGTTTCTACAGCGGC
>JANXYR010000068.1 GCA_025355965.1 Geobacteraceae bacterium | reverse complement strand
TTCAGCGGCATGGCCTCGCTTTTCCTCATTCCAGTAAACAACAGCATCATGTATAAATCTGGACTGTTATCACCTTTTAATTTGTCCAGCGCTTTAATAAATTTAGGCATTGTTTCCGGTGGCATTGCCTCGCGTCGTGCTGTCTCCTTGAAATATTTTATCCCGGCACAAGGGTTGACTGCAGGCCGGCCAAAATTCTTTATTGAGTAGGTCATCACCGTTCGCAACAATCCGATTGTGTGATTTGCGGCATAAGTGCCGTTCTTATTCCCGATCTCTGAGTGCAGTCGGTTAACCATCATTGAATCAATATCCTCAACACACGAGCCGTGCCACCTCACAAGCCGCCTGAAGGCATAACGATAACTCGCGGCGGTACTTGCCTTCATATTTGCTTTCTCACCGCCTGACGCTATGTAACTTTCGAATACAGCTGACAAAATGCCGCTGCTGTCGGCTACCTGATTGCGTTTTTTTTTCTTCACAGAATTGGGGTTGTTTCCCTTTTGCATGTCCACCAGCATCGCGGCCGCTTCTGTCCTTGCTGTGTCCACATTGTAATCAGGGAACTTGCCGATATTTGCGCGGACCAGCCTGCCATTAACGCGACGCATAACGAAAAACATCTTGCTGCCGCCAGGAGAGACGCGTATACCAAAACGAGGTTGGACTGTATCCCATAACTCGAACTGCTTGCCTGGTACGGGTTCAAGGTTCTTTACATACGACTGAGTGAACTTGATCTTTTCGGTCATGACAGCCCCCTTTGTTACCTGGAGATAAAAAGCGTTACCTGATAAGCGAACAGGTAACATACAGGTAACACTCATTAAAGATAACCGTCAATACCAAAGATTAGCCATACTGTTTAATATAATGTTTTTGTTAGTTTTGTTATTGATTGCAAGGTGCCAGAATTGACCGTTTTCGGAATGAAGGATTTCAGTTACTATTTTTAATCAATAACAGACAAATATTGAGAATTATGTTTGAAAACGCTACAGGGTGCCAGAACAACGGACACCCTGTAACGTTTTTATCTCTATGGCAGTGGAAACTCATCCTGAAAATCCGCCATCCGGGCCTAACAGGCCTCTTTCTCACAGGCGTTCAGCATATCTTTAATCTCTTCCTCTGAAATATCCGGCAGCATGAAGACCCCCTGCTCATCTTTCTCGACCCTGCTGATACCGGGATAGCGCTTTTCCACCACCTTGATTTCAAGTGACTGCTGTTTGACCGTCGCCAACAGACGGCGATTTTCTGATTCCAGATCATATTTTTCTATAGCAGCACGGATGGCGAACTTCAGATTTTGATCATCCCACGGCTTGGAAAAGAAACGATGGACCCGCCCTTCATTGAGAGCGGTCAACAGGACGTCAGTATCGGGAAATCCGGATAAGATCACCCGCCTGGTATCAGGCCAGCGCTGCATGACCTGCTGCAGAAACTCGGAGCCGTTCATTACCGGCATGCGGTAGTCGGAGATGATCAGCTGAACCGCCCCGGTTTCCTGAAGCAGCATCAGCGCAGCCGGTCCACCGGAAGCGGTCAGGAGTTCATACGGTTCGTCGTGAAAGAGCCGTTGCATGGCGTTCAGAACACCTGGTTCGTCATCGACAAACAAAACCTTTGGAATGAAATTTTGTTGAGTATCCATAGAGCACCATCACCGCAATTTTATTCGAACAAGATCGTACAACATCAAATCATTCTGTTACGTATTCGGGGTAAGCAGACGACGGACGGCACAGGCCCCGCCGAAGAACAACAGGTTGAGCAGCACGATCGTCGCGCTGGTGGGAAGATTGGTCACAAACGAAACGAAGATGCCTGCCACAACCGAGCTGCAACCGGCCAGAGCGGCCAGGATGATGCTGGCCCGGAAACTGCGGGCCAGCTGAAGTGCCGATACCGCCGGCAGGATCAGCAGGGATGAGATCAGCATGATCCCGACCAGCTTCATGGCCAGAACCACAGAGAGGGCCGTCAGCATGACCAGCACAGAAT
>JANXYR010000040.1 GCA_025355965.1 Geobacteraceae bacterium | reverse complement strand
CGTCCCTCGGATATTTAACCCCAAGTGAGTACGAGGAACTTAACCTCGCAGCTTAACTAACTGTCCACTAAACCGGGGTAAATTCAATATTTGTTGTTAACTAATAAGGGGAAGGGGTGTCTTGATTTGAGGCACCTCTTTTCTTTTGCCTTGTCGGGGGGAAACCTTAAACTCTCCTAGATACGTCAAGATCTTCAAACCTGAGGTGCTATTCGGATGGTGAGCTACATATGGAACTCCATATAGGGTACTGAGAAGAGCATACAAGGTGATGCAAATAGAAATAAATTAGTAGACAATTAAGTTAAACGTTTAGTTCCAGCTAGTTACATCATTCTGATATTTGGCACTATATATGCTGATACAATCTACAGATTCGCTAAATTATTTGGAGGTATTACCCATGAAAAAAGTTCTGTCCACAATCGTTGCTGCACTCGTTGCTATGTCCTTCTCTGCTGTAGTTTTTGCAGCTGATGCTGCTACTCCTGCTATGCCTGCTGGCCATCCTGCTGTTGCTGCTCCTGCTGCAGAAGTAAAGAAAGAAGCAAAGCCTGCTAAAAAAGTAAAAAAAGCAAAGAAAGCTGTGAAGAAAGAAGCTGCTATTCCTGCTGTCCCCGCTGCCCCTGCTGCAAAGTAATTTTTTTCCCATAGTACTTAGAAAGGCTGCATTTTTGGATGTGGCCTTTTTTTGCGTTTTGCATTCAGCTATGCGCTGAGGTGTTGCTTAAAGTGATCAATAAGGTCGACTATGGATTAAGTGGGAGTACAACCGTAGAAACTGAGTAATTCGGATCAGGTGTCGCAGCTGTTGAAGCTGAGAGTGGTGCGCTTCCTGGGTTGATTACGGCACTGGTTTGGCTGGAATTGAATGAAACATTCATCGGGCTATGATTCCGTTTGTCATTGGTATGGCAGTTATAGCAATTCTTCTCATAAAGCAGATTACCACCTAGCAAATTCCAAGTGTGCGTATGGCTACTTCCCGTATCTGGAGCTGAAGAGGTGAGAACCAGTTTCATGCCATTGTTTAAGTCAATTATCTGCTGCTTGGAAATAGCGATGACGTGGGAATGACCGCTGCTGACCCCGCTTCTGTACTGGTAGATATCGGAAGCTGGTATTGCTGATATATCGGTGAAGGGAATGGTAATGCTATGGGTGTGTGCAGTGGTATCGGCATCAGATGCTACTACCGAGGCCGTCAGTTTTGTTGCCGGTATATTCTTTCCATTTTCACCACAGCCGAATTGCAGAACTGATGTTACTAATACACAGAACCAGATGATGGTCTTTTTTGAATGATTCATATGAAGCCCCCAGAGGATGTTATATGAATTTGTACACCTCTGGATATATGAACAGAAATATATCAATAATGCAATTGAATAATAAGATAATTATTGTCCTGTTACGCCAGCAAAAAAACGCGCTGTTAATATGTTGTTATTCTCATTACACATGCGGGCTTTTGTTGCTCATTAACTTCTGAACCTTGTACTTCCCCTCTGCCAATTTAGTCATCACCTTGTTATAAATCTTATGGTCGGTCTTCTTGTCAGTTGTCTCTGCCGATCTCCTCTCCTGAACGCCGTTAACAGTAAACTACAACCACCTATAAACTAGACGGATTATTGTCTTGACTAAGGGGTCCACTAAATTCTATATATGCATCTAATAACATCTTCTAACCTTCAGTCTTATAACATACGGAAATATTTGAAGTTTATTCAATATTCTTGGCATTAAATTTGATGATAACCCCCAAACATTAGCAAAAAAATGAAAGGAGTGCTTTCATGAAAAAGCTGCTAAGCGTCGTGGTCATTATTTGCTGGTCAACTGCGGCCCATGCCGAGTTCCCGGGATCATCGTTTTTCAAGTCGGTAGTGGAAAAAGTAAAGGCTGTATTGGGGATTTGATATTTGGAGCATTGACCCTTTTATATTTTCCTTTTATTTTCTGCAAGGCAGCCAAGGAATACTTCGCAAGCAAGAACATCCCGTTCATCAACCGGGATGTCGAGCTTGACAGCGACGCCATGGATGACTTGACCAAAAAGTACAAGAGCCAGGGAGTGCCGGTCATCGTCATCGGCAATGATGAAAAGGTCATGAAAGGGTTCGACCCAGACAGGTTTGAAAAGGCGGCTAAAGAGCTGAAGAAAAATTAGGGATCAGGCTCTGGAAGTAACAATGTAAGGACTATACAATAAGGGAGGAATTCAGCATGATTACAAAGAAAAATATTTCGTTTTTGACAGGTATGAACACGCTGATACTGGTTGTTGCGACCTGGTTTATTGCCGGTTCCGCAAGCTCCCAAACTGAACCACCTGTAGGGAAACTACCTAAAGGGTTTACTGTTGCTTCCAAGTCGGTTTCACCAGCTCAGGTAAGTTTCGAGGCTAACAAACCACACAATATGAAGAGTTGTATGCAGACCGATCCCGACATACATATTTCGTACAGCTGGAGGGCTATGCCGGAAGCGTCAGCGAAGATGATCGCTGCATCAATGGCCAGACAAACAGAATCATCCTCTGCTGGAACGGGATCGAAGACTCAGTCAACCGCAAAAAAGCAAATAAAGAATGGAACTCTCGTTTTAACAAAATCGACCACACCGCAAATAGGAACAAGTTGCAATGAATGGGTAACCTACGGGGGTAGCTGGTCAGGAGTGTCAGATAATGGTCTGTTGGTCATCTCGGTAAAAAATGGCGCCGGAGCGGAAGAGAACATCAAAGCCTGGATCGAATCGCTGGTGCCATGACAGGAAACTGACCCAATAAAAGGCACCTAACGTGTGAATACCTGCATAGTGTCGTTGTAGACGAGAAGTGTGCTGTCTCTTGCGGTCTATAGAATCGGCGGTTGTAGTCTGATATACATGAGAACGTAATGGTAAGAGATTGCTCTCTGAATGATACTGTTTTGAGCCTCCTATCTGTTGCGTTTTGTCCTACGGGAGCGGCTCATGAAACATCTTATTATTGTTGTGTTTCTCTTCTGCTGCATACTGGTTCCGAGCTTTGCAATGGGGAGTCAGCAGATACCCCAGGGGATTTCGCCTTTTGGTTCCGGCAGGACTCCGGAGCAGCGGGCTGCAGCTGTGGCTGCTGTCAATGCAGAACTGGAGAAGATGCCGTATCTCTTACCTGAAAAAAAAGATGCTCCCACAGAAAAAGCGGTACTGAAGATTGCACTCGATCGAAATGCCGTTTCCCGCAAGAAATTTGGCGCGGCAGATCTGTCGGCGTATTCACGGTTTGTCACATGGCCTCCCCGGTTTGATGGTCTGCACCCAAACAGGGAGAAAGCCAGAGAGTATTCGCTCCTGGTTTCCTCTGTCACCAACTACAATAGTGAACCCTATTTCATCATGGCTCTGGCCTCAGCGGTCTTCTCTCTCGACCCCCAGAGCACGGCCAACGCCAACAATTTCGCTTCCGCCGTTGTTGCGGGAGGAGAGCGCCTGCATGCCGGCCCGACCGAGGTTAAGAAGCTCTCTACCTATCGCAGGGAAGCTGAGTCAATTTTTCGCTATGCCCTCGCGATTTCCATGAAGGACGATATTTGGACCGAAGAGAGTTTTACAGCGATTCTCAATCTGGGTAACCTATATATCGACATGGGGAAACTGGATGAGGCTCGCTCACTGTTCCAAGTGGCGCGGAAACTTAAACCTTTTTCCTGGGATGCCGCTCTGGGGATGGCGGCCTATTTCCACGCCATCGAGAAGCCTGATAAGGCGTTGGCCATCCTTGAGGATGACAACCTGGATAAGCCGGTCATGCTGATGTTGGCAAAAAAAGCGGCCAAGTCCCTTGAAAAAAGTGAGGAATTTGCCGAACTCCCCCCTGATACTCCCGAGGAAAAGTTTGAAGAAGGGATCAAGGCGATAAGTTCCGAACCGATTACTACATCTGCCGATTTTGTGGCCCAACTTGATCAGAGCGAACGGAACAAGATGAGGTATTTCATCGAGCATCTCCCCCCTGAGGGGAGTTTCACTGCGCCAAAAATCAATAAGTTGACTCAGTATGCTTCGGTAAAGGCGATTTCCTCACCGCTTGGCCAAAGCGCTCTCAAAGATTTCATGCAGTTGCTTCAGGCATACGCCAATGCTTCGCCTCTATCAACTGCAACAAGTCAATTGAAGGCGCTCTCCCGTTTGGGTATTGACGTCCTACCAGGTATCGACCTGGACGATGTCGCTAAACATCCTGAAAAATACGCCAATTCAAAACAGAAATTCAAAGCCAAGGTGAACAGGTCAAAGCTTAAGTCCGATATCGAGAGATTGCGCCAACAGGTGGCAACTGCCAAACGAGAACTGGCAACCGGGAAGTCGACTACCCTCATGTCTACTGCGGCTCAGATTGACCCTTTCATAGCTATTGTGCAAATCGATGCCGAACAGTATGCCGACCCCATGAATATCAACATTCAGAAGCACAACTTTGTTGTACACAATCGTAAGACAAACCTCTACAACGGTTACCTCAATTCTGTGAATAAGCAGCGCCAGCAGGCTGTTAGGGAAATTTTGGAAATTGCCCAGACCAAGATAGGTGAACTGAGTGCAATGAAGGCAGACGAGGAGGCTGAACTTGAAGCGCGCAGAAAGGCTTCTTCGGATCCTGAATCTGTTGAATGGAAAATCAAGCGCCATAAAATCCACGAGAAATACTTTAATCAGTTCAACGCCATTTCCGAGAGCGCATTCGGCTCAGCCACGAATGTGGCTACTACCGCCTATTTAAATAAGATAAAGCCGATGGTTGAGGCATACTACTATGACGTGATCCGCCATGTGGGGCTCATCAGCGACCCCGAGGTGCGAGACCAGAAGGATTCCGAATTGCGCCGAAACATAAACTCGGCACTGGTCACGGCACTCGGTACGGTGGGAAACGCCTTTGGATCGATCCGTTATAGTGATAACTGGGATTGTGACTGCTATCTTGAGGACCTCCTGCGCGAACGGGAAGCGGAACAGGCGGCTCGCAATGAGGAGGAAACCGCCCGTATCATGCGGAACAAGGCGGCTAAAGTCGCCTTCGATTCAGGGGAGATTCCGGAATCCACTCCTCTCTGGAAAAAACTGGATGCCTTTGGCGCTGATCTCAACATTCCATTCATTCCCTTTTTGAGCGGAAGAATTTCATGCGCCCGGACATATGTTAAATTCAATACCGATGTTTTGCCGTTTCCGCAGATCGGCAAACTGTTTGGATCTATGACGAAGAGCGAATTCACCGGTGCTACGAAATATGATGGAGGGGTGAATATCGGCATAGACAGTGACAAATATTTCAAGGGAGGCGTAGTCGCTGTCAACATCGGTCTCTCCGGCTCGGTTTCAACAGATGGAAACTGGAATGTACGAGATAGCTCCATTACCCCCAACACCGGTCTTTCGGTGCAGGTCGGAAAGGTTGGTGTTTCAGTCAACGGACAGATGACGTTCGGTCCAAACGGTGAAGTTCGGGATTCCGATTTTTCGGCAGGAATCAGCCAGGACATGAAAAATGGCTTCGGAATGTCTGGGAAGGCCTCTTTTGAAGCATCGACGAAGCGAGGATGCAGCCTTTCCGGAAAGGTGACGGACAGTATCATGCCATCAGATGCAGGGGGCAAGGATGTCGACAAGTCTCCGTGGGAAAAGATTGGTGGCCCTTATGGTGAATCCTTCCGAGAACGACCGGTTACTGATAAGTTCACCAAAAAGGAACTCTGGTCAGGCAAATTTTGTTTCAAAGAGGGTGGCTGCGGTAAAAAAGCGAATTAATATGTATAATCGGCGACTGAAGCTGCAGCTGCAGGTTCAAAATAATATCTCTTTTTAGGGGGAGGAGTTATGAAATCAGGGTTCTTGGCATTGTTACTTATTCTCGTTGCCGGTACCGGCATATGTCAGGCAGGCTGGATGGACAGCGTGGTAGAAGACGTCGGCAAACGCCTTGGCAACCGGGCGGTGAATGATGCTGGCAACAGCGCCTATGATGCGACCAGGGGGGGGATTCGGAATGCCGTGAAGGGTGATTCGAAACAGTCATCCGGTTCTAAGCAACCAACGCAAAAGGGGACTGACCAACCGGAGACGATAGGAAGCCCATCGGCAGCTTCTGGCGACAATCTCTCCATCGAGGATGCGGAAACAGTCTACACCAAGTTCGACTTCGTCCCCGGCGACAAGATGATCTTCTTTGACGACTTCTCCGATACCGACGTGGGTGAGTTCCCTCGGAAGTGGCACCTTAACGGCCCCAAGCCTGGGAACAACGGCGCCGTAGAGGTCGTAGAGTACCAGGGGAGAAGGTTGCTGAGGAGCAACCCGGCGAACAAAGGTCAGGAGCAGTACCCGTCGGTCCAATACATACGTCTGAACCAGAAGGGGGATATGCCAGAGAAATTCACCGTCGAGTTTGACGCCCTTCTCGGCAACGCTCTGAAGTCGAATGCGAAGTTTCCCAACCGGTATTTCCTCTTCCTGCTTGGGGATAAGCAGGGGTGGCCAGGAACCGGCGCCGGTCATGGAAAACAGGCAGGCAAGATCCAGTTCTCCGGGGAGGAGAACATCTCGCTGAATACGTCAACGAAACTAAACGTGCAGGATGAGAAAATCCACCATATCTCCGTCACGATCAACGGGACGTTCGTCAAGGCTTACGTCGACGGCACCCGCGTCATTAACGATCCAGACGGCGTCAAGAGGCCGATTCGGCAGATCGGCGTTGGAATGGCGAACATCTCCGGGTACCAGACCGATAGGATGATGTTCACAAACTTTCGTCTGGCGGAGGGGGGCAAGGAGATTAAGTCGGCACTGGACACCGATGGCAAAATCATCACCCACGGCATCCTGTTCGATACCGGCAAGGCCACGCTGAAAGCCGAGTCTCTGCCGACCCTGAAGATGATCCTCGGGCTGTTGAACGACGATCCGGAGCTGAAATTCTCCATCGAAGGGCACACCGACAACCAGGGGAAAAAGGGGATCAATCAGCCACTGTCGGAGAACCGGGCCGCAGCGGTCAAGAGCTGGTTGGAGGGGAAAGGCATTGATTCCGGCAGGCTGAAAAATGTGGGATATGGCGATGCCAAGCCAATTGACAGCAACAAAACACTTGAAGGTCGAGCAAATAACCGCCGAGTCGAGTTTGTGAAGTTCTGACCAGAGAATAACAACCCTGAACAGTAAACAAACTGGTAATTATTCCGGCATAAGTGGAGGCAATGTCAATTGTTCTGCTATCCACCACATTACCTGGGACACACAAATCTCTTGCACCCCAGAAGTGAGATAGACTGAAGAGGCCACCATAAACAAGTCGGAATTAGTATTTGATACATAAATGGCTATATGCTTCCTATGTAAAAGGCTATTCCCCAGTACTCATTTCCGTTGTCTTTGGGACGCCACAATGGATTTGAACCGAATATAAAATACATCAAAGAAGAAAATGGGGTAGCTCTGTCGGCTACCCCATTGTGCTATTTTTGTGATAGAACTATCCGTAACAGATAGATCTAAATGCAATAGAATATAATAATCAGAAAAACTTTGGTCAATAATATCAAGGTGCTTGGGGGAAATAGCCCGTAAATCAGGTGGTTAATTATTTATAAATCTTATTTACACGAAATACTTTACAGGTTTTGTTTCAGCTTAGTACCCTCCACAACCACCCGCAACACTTCCTGCAACTGATCAAAGCGATAAGGCTTGCTGATTAACCCTGCGATATCCTCTCGTGCAATCCGAGATGTAACAACGGTATCTCCAAAACCGCTGGAGACAATGATCGGCAGATCGGGATTGAGCCCTTTTAGCTCTCGAATTAACTCATACCCATCCATGATCGGCATCCCAATGTCTGATACAACCAGAGTAATATCTACAGCATTTTTCTGATACAACTTAAGCGCTTCCTTACCGTTTGATGCTTCAATAACTGTAAACCCCAACTCCTCTAACATGGTTTTGGCGACTACTTTAATCTGCTCTTCGTCCTCAACAAGTAATATTGTGCCATCACACTGCCACGGTATTGATGAGATAATTTGCTGATGAGAATGATCTTCTGCTGGCTCGGCTACCTGAAGAGGTAGATATACTTTTATGGTTGTTCCTTTATTTGGTTGGCTTGAAAGTTGAAGTGCTCCCTTATGCGCAGAAATGATGCCAAGTGTGGCCGACATTCCCAAGCCCCGACCCGCAAATTTAGTGGAATAGAACGGCTCAAAGATCCTCTGCTTTGTCTCCTCATCCATACCGCAACCGTTATCAGTGACTTCCAAGCAAACATAATTCCCCGGATTTATGGTTTTTCCGAGATAGTCTTTGTATAATTGCCCCACTCTGATCTCTGTATTTGCAAGCGAGATAAACACTTTACCCTGAACCTCTCCGATTGCATCCGAAGCATTTATGATCAGATTCATTACAATCTGCCTGATCTGGCTGGCATCTCCAGTTATCATTGAAATATCTGTCGGACGGTCATGAATGATGACCACATTTTGATTGATGGTTGCTTTCAGCATATTAACCATCTCGTCTACCAGTTCACCAACATTAACCTCTTTTTGAACATACTGTGCTTTCCCAGCGTATGCCAGCATCTGGCGACAGAGTTCAGCCGCACGTTCAGCGGCTTTTTCTATCAATGGGATGTTTTCCCCCGCACGTTCGGGTTTAAGTCTTGCCTGCGAACATCGTCCCATGATTACCGCTAAAATGTTGTTGAAGTCGTGCGCAATTCCGCCGGCAAGCACCCCGAGACTCTCCATTTTTTGAGATTGAAGAAGCTGCTTTTCAAGACCCTGCCGCTCTTCATCCACTTTTTTTCGTTCGGTAATGTCCTGAATAGTTCCACACAGTGTAAGTATATTGCCATCACTGTCAAAGGTGGCTTCGCCCAAGCCATTTACCCATCTTGTTTCACCATCGTTTTTACGAATTATTCTATATTCCCTTGAAAAAGGCTTCCCTTTCGAAACAACCTCTACTCTCAGATATTCATCCATCATGTCTTTGTCATCAGGGTGAACAATATCCACCCAGCCCTGAATGCTACAGTCGTAATTTTCATCAATGCCGAAAATGTTTCTTAAAACTTCAGATGGTTTCCAATAGTTCGAGATAAAATCTGCTTTATATGAACCTATGTTTGCTGAGCGTTGAGATTCTTTAAAGAAGAATTCACTTTCTTTTACGGCATCCTCCGCCAACTTTCGCTCGGTAATATCCATTATGAAATTAAGACCACAACGTTTACCTGCTATATCGATGATTTCGCTAGAAACAAGAAAATTACGTTCCTCTTTATTTTTCATCCGATAACGGATGTCATAGTTCTTAACTGAACCGGTCTTGGAGAGTTTTTCTATGAACTGATGCCTTTCGTTCAAGTTGATCCATAAACCCAATTCAACTGAAGTGTGACCAATTATCTCATCCCTTCTGAAACCTGTTATTGAACAAAAAACTTCATTGACATCAATGTATTTTCCATCGTCAATAGTATTTATTGAAATTGCTTCAGGGCTTGCATTGAATGCCTTATAAAATTTTTCTTCACTCTTCTTCAGATCCGCTTCGGCCTGTTTACGTTCGCTGATATCTCTGGCGACACCAAAAAGGCCGGTGACTACACCATTCTCATCACGTACTACTCCTTTGGTAGACAAAAAACACAGTTCTCGATCTGGAGTAGTGAGATACTCTTCAAACGTTTGTGGAGAATCCTGTGCCATTACCCATTGATCCTGGGCCATAAGTGCTTTTGCTTCATCAGATGGAAACAGATGAGCATCATTATAACCAATTATATCTTCAATGGGTTTTTTGACAAAATTTACAACAGCAGTGTTGGCTAATAAGTAGCGACCATCAACGTCCTTTATATAAACAGCATCAGTAGTACCTTCAACGACAATATCCAGTAAAGCTTTCTGGCGGTTTAACATGTGCTGTGCCTGATTGAGTTCAGTCATGTGGATGCTGATACGCTTGGCATAACGTGAAATGAGTAGATATAGGAGAGATGCGGTAAGAACTATGAATACAAGTCCTTTGTAGATTGACAATCTGGACATAACGGCAGGGTCGCTAATGACTAAGCCCAGAAAAGTGTCCGAGAGGTAAATCCAAAGTCCGCCAAAAATTGAGTAAATAGCAACAATTTTTGATACTTCAGATCGTAATGGCTTAGGTGTTATGTTTGTTTTAGTATCAGTAACCATCAGAGACCTTGCCAAATATTTGTGTAAATTATATTTCAGTAATTTGAAAAGCAGGTAGTCTGCATAAATATGTTATTTAATGATGTTGAGTTGCCCAAATTGTAGAATCTATTTTAAAATACCGCTAGTTAAATGTTGCCAAGTTTAGCGTGACTTTTTTACCGATTATAGAAGATCTTGATAGATTCCGTTATTTCCTGGATTGCTTCATACCTCGTTCTGAATGCCGATGATACGTTAGCCTACCTTTTTAAAAGATGCACACTCCTGTACATGGTCACTTCTGCCTCTGCCATGGTCTTGCCGTCAAGCTCCAGCCATCCCTTCACATCAACCAGACGACGGCGCTCGCCAACCACCTCACCGATTGCGGTGACCACAGACCCGGTTGGGACAGGTGCCCTATATCTCAGTTTCATTTCGCTGGTAACCACTGTGAATCCACAGCAAATACAGGCTTGAGCACAGATTTCATCCAGCAAAGCCGAGATGATTCCTCCGTGGGTTATTCCCTGCCAGCCTTGAAATTCTTCACCTATACGTACCCGGGTCTCAGCCCTTCGTCTTTGTGGGTCAACAGTAAATTCAGCTTTAAGTCCGATTGGGTTTTCCTTGCCGCATATGAAACAGTGGCCATCATCAACAATCTCCAAAGTGTGAACTCCTTGTGCCTGTTTTCCCGGCAGCCTCTCAGTCCAGTTTGATGGGAATTTTGCATATTTCGAGTGCTGGTCAATGAATAAAATTCATGTATTGCTTGATTTCTCTCTCAGGTTCGACAACCGTTCCCTTGCCGTTTTCAACCAGTTTCATCAGCCATGCCATGTTTTTACCAAGCACTCTCATGATCTGTACCCCCTCTTCGTCCTGAGTTACCTCTCCCGGGCGTGTCCCATGAATAACATTCCAATAATTGGACGTTGGGATCAGCATTTCGGAATAGTTGATGAAATTGTTCAGCTGATCAAATGTAGGTAGCCCGCCTGAACGTCGTACAGCAACCACCGCTGCGCCGACCTTGTGACGTAGCAAGCTGTTATTGACGCCAGCAACATAAAATGCCCGATCCATAAAGGATTTCATGGTGCCGGCCATGGCTGCGTAATGAACTGGAGAACCGAATATTATGCCATCAGCATGTTTCATCTTCTGGATCCAACCATTAACCTCATCACCTGGCAGGACACACTGTTCGTTTTTGTTTTTCACACACTGGCCACACGCAGTACAGCCTCTTATCAATTTATTCCCGACGTGAATGATCTCGGTTTCAATGTTCTCTTTTTCAAGTTCAGCAGTAACCATGCTGATGGCATGCCAAGTATTGCCTTCCTTGTTGGGACTTCCGTTAAACGCCAAAACTTTCATTTAAACCTCCTGTTTGTTGAGGCATAGCACTGAGTGCTTCATCAAAACCATCGATTGTATCTTATCCGTAAAAATATCTTATTCCGATATTTCTATCCACCTTCCGTTTGTTAGTGGCTCAAGGTCAGAAGGTTTCAGTTGAAAAACTGCAAAAGGAGTCCCAGCAGCAGCCCAAATCATTTCATATTTCTTCAGGTCTGTATCTAATATTGTCACCAAGGGTTCATTATGGCCTACTGGTGGTATTCCACCGATTGCATACCCAACCCTTTCCTTCACATAATTTCCGTCAGCTTTGCCGAGTTTCAGGCCAGTTTCATTTTCAATTTTTGCTGTATCTACTCGATTTGATCCTGATGCAATAACAAGAATAGGAATGTTAGTTTCCTTCTCTCTGAATACGAGAGATTTAGCTATTTGAGCCACCGCGCACCCAATGCTATCAGCGGCCTCTTGAGCTGTTCTGGTCGAACCGGGCAGCTCCTTAACCTCAAAAGAGAAGCCTCTTTCTAATAGAAAAACCTGTACACGATTTGCACTATCACTTAGTTTTGATGCCATTAGATTACTCCTGTGAAAATATAACTATCTTGTATTAGTAGGTCAAACCCCTTGCATCTAAAAGTATTTTTGATTGTAGCAGAACACGAGTTAGTCTGATCGGTATTTTTGTCAACATAGCGAATTGATGAGGAATAATTGGCAGTTACACCTTCCCAGCAGGCTCCTATAATCGTAAAAAGAAACAAGGGTTTTCAGCAATTGCTGAAAACCCTTGTTAGGGTTGGGCCCCTGATGCCTTAACAGGAATAACTTATGTGTTTCAGACGAAAGATGTGCCACCCTGGATCTATTGCCAAGTTATCACAAAGGCCCGTAGCTTCCCGCCATTTTCATCACGGTAGTACACAACCTTGATGTTATCTGCAATACGTCCGCGCTGAATCTCGTAACCTTCCTTTTTTTCAGATAATTCAGTACTGAGAACAGGGTTTTTTGTAAGCTGTCGCAGTACTCCTTTCATAAATGATTCCGGTACACCATTCCCGCCTCGATCAATCACCTGAATGGCTTTGATTTTATCAGCTTCGCGCAGCACTTTAAATTCGGTAACCCGCCCTTTGTATCGCTCCCAACCCGGGTTGGTGGTGCTGAACTGTTTGTCTAAGCCATTACGCGGAATAAAGTCTGGCAGGTTTGTCGGTCTCGTCCCGGTAGCTGCCGCAGGGGTCGGGCTCTTCGAAACTCGGTTTTCGGCTATAGCAGTCAGTACCGCCTTGTCACTCATCCGATCAAGCTCAGGAGGGGCTGCTGGGGTTACCGTAGTTGTAGCGGCAGGGGCAGGCGCTTTGGCTGGACCAGATGCTGGAACATTCGCAGGAGGTGTCTTTGCAACAGGTGTCACAATGGGTGCAGGTACTGTTTTGGCTGCCGGAGGTTCCTGTTTGGAGGCCGGTTTATTCTGCTGCAGGTACGTTATGGCGACTACCGCGATGACAACCGGTGCCAGCCAGAGCAGAAATGATCCCCTTCTTGAACGTGCTGGTTTGGTCTCTACAGTGTCTATGTTTTCGGCATTCCAGTTGTGAACCAGAGAAGGAGTTGCCTGTTCGAGCGTTTCCGGTTCAGGCGTGCTGCTGACCGCATTATCAAATGAACTGGTGAATTCGGAATAGACAGATAATCGTTGGCGCGGTGCGTATGTGAGGCCCTGTTCCTCTAAAGAAGGTTCCGGGGTGGCAGGGGCAGTTTGGGCAGCAACAGGGAGCTGCAGTATGGCATCGACCTGGGGCGCACTGAGAAGAGCAGAAGATTCTGGGTTTTTTATCGGTTGTGGTGTGAAATTGGACACTTCACTTGGCTCTGGTGGCGTGGGCTCGTCACTTTTTTTTGGCTTGCTTAGAAGCGTAGTAACAAGATGCTGCAGTTCGGATAGCAGCTGGCTATCATCTGCTGATGTGTCCAGCCATCCCTGAAAAGGCTTGAGAATCGCTTCATTAGCCTGGCGGGCCGAGGCAAGCAGTACAAAGCGTGAGCGTTTGCGTCCCAACTGTTTCTTCAGGTGCATGAGCAAAATGTCGGCCGAGAGTCCGGATAAATGAGTTTGAACAAAAACAATGTCCGGTTTTTCGATGGCAATCTCTTCGCCACCTTTTTCGAGGTTGTTCACAACGCGCAACCGAATGTTTTTGTTTTCGGTAAGACGACTGAAAACCTTTCTCAAACGCGCCACATCGGTAATTAATAGCAGATTGCTCACAGTGTACTCCTTAATCGAAAATAGCGCTATTGTACGGGATGGAGACGTGTTAATCAACACTTATACTCGTGATAAGTCTCGGAATTTCAAAGGTGCATAAAGTTTAAATATGCTGGATAAAAGCCAATCGCGTGCGCTTTTAGTTTGACAAAACGGTGCGGTGAAAATTATTATCCGAAGATTGAAATTCTGACGTGAATTTATTGGGGGGATTATGGGCAAAACGTATAAAATAGCGGTTCTGGCAGGTGATGGTATCGGTCCTGAGGTTATGACCGAAGCCCTTAATGTCCTTGATGCGGTTGAGAAAAAGTTTGACGTAACCTTTACACGTACTTCTGCCAATGTAGGTGGAGCTGGTATTGACAACGAAGGTAAGGCGCTTCCGCAGAGTACGATCGATATATGTAAGGCCTCTGACGCTATTCTGTTCGGCTCGGTTGGTGGCCCGAAATGGGAAACTCTACCACCGGACGAACAGCCTGAACGCGGTGCACTGCTTCCGCTCCGCAAGATATTCGGCCTGTATGCGAACCTGCGTCCGGCTATCATCTTTCCCTCCTTAACCGGTGCATCATCGCTCAAGGAAGAGGTTATCGGCGGCGGCTTTAATATACTTGTCATCCGTGAGCTGACCGGTGGCATCTATTTTTCTCAACCAAAAGGTATTGAAGGGGTAGGGCGTGAGCGGGTCGGTATCGACACCCTCCGTTACTCCGTACCGGAAATTGAGCGCATCACCCACGTCGCTTTTCAGGCTGCCCGCAAGCGCGACAAAAAAGTCTGCTCCATCGACAAAGCTAATGTGCTCTCCTCTTCCGTGCTCTGGCGTGAAATTGTTATCAGCATTGCCAAAGAATATCCGGATGTTGAACTGACCCATATGTACGTTGACAACGCTGCAATGCAGCTGGTGAAATGGCCCAAACAGTTTGACGTGATTCTGGCAGAGAACATGTTTGGCGACATCCTTTCCGATGAAGCCGCCATGCTGACCGGTTCGCTCGGTATGCTCCCCTCCGCATCATTGGCAGAGGGTACATTCGGTATGTATGAACCATCCGGCGGTTCGGCTCCGGACATTGCCGGCCAAGGTATAGCAAATCCTATCGCCCAGATTCTCTCGATGGCAATGATGCTCAAGTTCTCGTTCGGGATGCTGGACGCCGCAGATGCGATTGATAACGCCGTAAAGAAGGTGCTTGATCAGGGCTACCGCACCGCTGACATCTATCAGAAAACTGCTGGCGAGAAGTTGGTGAATACAAAAGAAATCGGTGCGGCAATTATTGCAAATCTGTAAATCTCACCCCAATTGGAAAAGGAATAAGACTATGAAAGTCGGAATCGTCGGATGGCGCGGTATGGTTGGTTCGGTTCTCATGCAACGGATGCAAGAGGAGAACGACTTTGCTTTAAACTTTGAGCCGGTATTTTTCACGACTTCCCAGGCTGGGCAGCCTGCTCCGATGAACGCGGGCACGCTGAAGGACGCCTCGGACATCGCCGAGCTCAAAAAATTGGACGTAATCCTCACCTGTCAAGGTGGTGACTACACCAAGGCAGTTCACCCTGAGCTGCGCAAGCAGGGGTGGAACGGCTACTGGATCGATGCTGCCAGCACCCTGCGTATGGAGGACAATGCTGTTATTATCCTCGATCCGGTCAACCGTGGCGTGATCGATGCGGCACTGGCCAAGGGGCAAAAGGATTTCATTGGTGGCAACTGTACAGTCAGCCTTATGCTGATGGCGCTGGGGGGCCTATTTCGTGCCAATGCTGTTGAATGGATCAGCTCCATGACCTATCAGGCAGCAAGTGGCGCCGGTGCCCCCAACATGCGTGAACTTTTGTCGCAGATGGGCGTCCTGCAGGGAGTAGTCGCTGAAGAATTGAAAAATCCCGGTTCTGCTATTCTGGAAATAGATAAAAAGGTAACCGCTACTTTGCGGGATGGCTCCATGCCAACAAAAGAATTCGGTTTTCCGTTGGCCGGAAATGTGCTCCCCTGGATTGATCGCGAGGTGGAGGATGGTCAGAGCCGCGAAGAACTGAAAGGTTTTCAGGAAACAAACAAGATCCTCGGCACCGTGACTCCGATCCCGGTAGATGGTATCTGTGTGCGGGTTGGCGCGATGCGCTGCCACAGCCAGGCTTTGACGATCAAGCTGAACAAAGATCTGCCGATCTCCGAGATTGAAAACCTGATCAAGAATGATAATCAGTGGGTAAAATTGGTCCCCAACACCAAGGCTGATTCTCTGGCAGGCCTCACCCCTGCTGCAGTTTCCGGAACTCTGACGGTTCCAATCGGTCGCCTGCGCAAGATGAAGATGGGGCCGCAGTACGTTTCGGCCTTCACCTGCGGCGATCAACTCCTCTGGGGAGCCGCGGAGCCGCTTCGCCGGATGCTACGGATTTTGCTGGAGAAATAACAGTTCCATTGCAAAACTTTTAAACTTACTCCGGGATGCGGCCATGTTGCTGTATCCCGGTTTGTTTATAATTACAGACATTTTTTTCGCTATTGTACCAAGTTGTCAGATGATTAGTGATGCAAGTTTATACTACCGGTAAATATACTCTTGTTGCATATAAACACGTTAAACAGGTGTAGTAATGATGCGCTTGAAACAAAAATTTGCCAGAAAGACTTTACCTTTTTTAACCGGGGCCATCGTGGTGTCAATTTTTGCCACTTTGCAAAATCTGTTTATAACCGGTGTCCCCTTCCATGTGAGAAATTATCCGGTTCCAGTCCTTATCGGTGGTATCTGCGGGTTCCTGCTCGGCAGAGCATATTTCAAGCTGCGGGAGAGTGAAGTGCGCATGAAGACCATCCTTGACTGCATGCACTCGGGGATTATGGTTATCGATGCAGAAACTCATGTGATTACCGAAATAAACAAAATAGCTCTGCAGATGATTGGCTCAGAAAGAGAAGATGTGATTGGCTCCGTATGCCACAAAGTTGTCTGTACGGCGGCTTTTGGTGAGTGTCCCATTACCGATAGGGGGCAGGAGGTTGACAATTCTGAACGGGTGCTTCTGGCCGCCAACGGTGAAAAGGTCCCGATTATTAAAACTGTAACGTCGGTGTACCTTGGTGGCCGGAAGCACCTACTTGAAAGTTTCATCGATATATCAGAACGTAAAAAGGCCGAATATAAGATAAGGCAACTGGCTTTCTATGACACCCTGACAGGTTTACCAAACCGAACCTTGCTCTATGAACGGCTGGATTTTGCTCTGATTCAGGCAGACAGAAACAAGCACCTGGTTGGAGTAATGTTTCTCGATCTCGATAGGTTCAAGGGGATCAATGACACCCTTGGCCACTCCCACGGTGATCAGTTATTACGGATAGTGAGTGAGCGACTCCTGAGCTCCGTGCGTAAAACCGATATCGTTGCAAGGTTGGGAGGGGACGAATTTGTAATAATTTTCGACTTAGTTCATGATGAAACCATGACCACCATTGCCCAGAAAATTCTGATAAAACTGGCAGAACCGGTTTTACTTGGCGTGCAGGAAGTGATCAATACATGCAGTATAGGCATAGCTCTTTACCCGATGGATGGCAATGATGCGGACACATTGCTCAAAAATGCGGACATTGCCATGTACCAGGCAAAGCAAAAGGGGAGAGACGGCTATCAGTTTTTCTCCGCAAATATGAACATTAAGATTATGGAGCGGCTGATCCTGGAGAGCGGTATGCGCCGCGCATTGGAGCTTGGCGAGCTTTACCTCGATTATCAGCCCCAAATCGATCTGGAAAGCGGTATGGTGATCGGTTTTGAGGCATTGCTACGCTGGCACCACCCGGAACAGGGACTGATTCCCCCGAGCGAATTTATCCCGGTGGCTGAAGAGAGCGGGCTGATTATCCCGCTTGGCGAATTTGTATTGCGAATGGCGTGTGCCCAAAACAAGGCCTGGCAAGAGGCTGGTTTTCTCCCCGTAAAAATGGCGGTGAATCTGTCAGTCCGGCAGTTCCAGCAGCAAAATCTCCTGACAAATATCGAAGAGATTCTTCATGAGACAGGACTTGATCCCCATTATCTTGAGCTGGAAATTACTGAAAGCTGCATCATGGATAATGCTGACGAAAATATAATGATACTCCGTACGTTAAAGGGACTTGGAATTAATCTCTCCATAGACGACTTTGGCACAGGCTATTCATCGCTCAGTTATCTCAAGATTCTACCAATTGACCGGATTAAAATTGATCAGACCTTTGTTCGTGACATCATAACAGACCCGGATGACGCAGCCATTGCACTGGCAATAATCGGCATGGGCCATAGCATGAAGCTGAAGGTCATTGCCGAGGGGGTCGAAACAAAGGAGCAGCTTGATTTTCTTTGTCATCACAAGTGTGATGAAGTGCAGGGGTATTATTTTGCCAAACCGATGCCGGCAGAGGAAATTGCCGTTTTCATGAAAGCCAAATCTATGCAGACTACTCATATTTGAGCTTAATAATTCAGTAAAACCATCCGCTTCTGGTCTGGATTTGAATGAAGAAAGCGCCCCGTTTGGGGCGCTTTCTGTTTGAGGTAACCTGACTTCAGATCCAATCTCTATCGGTTAACCGTTAATCCCGTCCAGGATGTCAATCAGTTTCTGAGATTCGGCGTGCATCTGGTTGTACAGTTCCCAGGCCTTTCTCCGTTCATTGGCGTCGGTTGCCCGCACGACCTCTTTGCCCAGGGCGTGGACCCGTTCGTGAGGTGCCTCAATCTGCCGTAACTGTGGATAACGTTGTGCAACATCCGCCCCCTCGCTGCCGTACCATTTGCCGAAGCGACAGGTCAGGTGGGTCGGCAACGCTTCGGCATTCAGTTTGGTGTCACGGTCGATATGGGCTCTGATCTTGCCCACAAAGGAGATATGGGCCGATTTGGCCCGTGACAGGACAAGCGACAGATCTTCTTTGATCTTAAAAGTGGCCAGAGTGGCAGCCATCTCGTCTGACATGAGCATCAACCTGTTTGATGCATTAATTGTTTCCCGCGTTCCGGTTGCGGTCTTGTTGACCACTTCATTGACCCGGTGAATGTTGCTGGTGATCTCGCTGGTGGTGGCGGTCTGTTCTTCAGCCGCCGTGGCGATCTGGTGTACTTCCATGGTCAGGCGGTTGATCTCGTCCAGAATGCTCTCCAGTGCCTCGCCCGAGCGGGAGGCCTCCTGACTGCCTCGCTCCACCTCGCCAACACCAACCGACATTGACTGCACCGCGCTTCCGGTTTCCTTTTGAATGGCCCGGATCATTTCACCAATCTCGCGGGTGGCCCGAGTGGTCCGCTCGGCCAGTGCCCGCACCTCGTCAGCCACCACAGCAAACCCGCGGCCCATCTCTCCGGCCCTGGCTGCTTCGATGGCGGCGTTCAGAGCCAGCAGGTTGGTCTGGTCGGCGATATCCTCAATGGTGCCGACGATGGCGCCTATTTGATCGGAACGAGCGCCCAGAGATTCAACGGTAGTGGCGGTCTGTCTCACCAGTCCGGCGATCTGCTCCATCACTTGTAAGGTGCCTTTTACAACCTGAGATCCAGTCTCGGCCCTGCTGGCGGCTTCTTGAGCGCTGCTGGAGGCCGTGTTGCAGTTGCGGGCAATATCTGTGGAGGTAGCAGCCATTTCCTCACTGGCGGTGGCAACCGAAACGGTCTGCTCCGCCATGGTACGGGCATCTTGCGAGAGAACATCGGCCGAGGCCTGAAACTGGCTGGACGCAAGGATTATTTTGGTGCTGGCAGTGGTCACATTGACCACTACGCCATGAATCTTTTCCACAAAGGCATTAAAGGCCCGACTGACACCCCCAAGCTCATCGCTTCCACCGGCATCCAAACGTACGGTCAGATCACCGTCCCCTTCAGCCAGATCGTTTAACACTTGCTGCATGTTTAATAGCGGCCTGCAGATGCTGCGTTTGATCATAAAGCCGAGCAGCAGAGAACCGGCTATGGCGACCAGAGCCAGCACGGTGCTGGTAGTCAACTTGATGCGGGCCTGTGATGCCAGCGTATCAGCAGTAGTAATCAGATGTTTGGAGAGTTGGTCTTCCACCTCTTTCATGGCGTTGATCTGATCGGTGATTGCCTTGAACCATTCTTCCGGCTTTACGCCGAATCCGCCCTGGGTTCCTTTTTCAAGGGCAATCTTGCGCATGCCGTCCACAGTTTCCCTGAACGAACCGGCCATCTTCTCCTGATAACCCTTGACTAATGCCGGTTTTGCAAATTTGGTGAAGCGGTCCAGTGACTGGTCCCGGGCCGATGCAATCTTTATGTAGCGTACAAACAGCTCCTGATTCATGCTGTCGCTGGCAAAGGCACCGTTTAAGGTGGCCCGTTCGCGGGCTACCTGCTCCTTGGCATTAACAAAGGCCAGATAGGAGGAGCCTTCAGCGGTTATCTCGGCGTTTTTACTGGTGTAGGCCACAGCCGAGATCACATCCATGTCGGCGCTGATCTGCTTTGTGTAGGAGGAGATAACTTGGGAAGCTTCAATCTTAAGGCCATCAACTTCGCTACGGGTGGCTGACAGTCCCTGTGTGGCAGTAGTTGCAGTCTCAAGCTGTTTGGTTACGGCTGTGGTTTGTCCCTTGTTTGCCTCCAGAAAGGTGCTTCGTTTTTTGATGGCAGCGTCCGCAAGCTCCCGTTGGGCAATCAGGTCGCTCTTGAATTTTTCACCTTTGGAGCTTACAAAGCCAACCGACATACCCCGTTCTTTCTGGATTTCGTGGATCACGCCACTCTCGATGGTGGCAAGGGACGCCAATATGCTGGTTTCATGCAAAGAACGCATTTCGTGCAGGTTGGTGGCAACATCCCGACCGGCAAAATAGAGCATGGCAAGTACCGGTACCAGTACCATCAACAGCAGTTTTGGGGCGATCTTCAGATTGGCAAACATGGTAAGGACTCCTTGTCTGATTGAGCGTTAGATTACAAGAATATTTTGACGCTAATATTATAATTGTTTTTACAGATTGGATACATAGCACCATAAACAAGCGGGAGTCAATTCTAATTAATGGGAGATTATGGGGTGGATTTAGGTATAGCCATAATGCCTATCTTTTGACTTTTCCACTGTTGCAATATTTTTCTCTTACGTTAGATTTTTTGTCGCGCCACCTTGCCTCTGTGATAGATTATCACTTATGAAATTATCAACTATGAAACCCGAACTTCTCGCCCCCGCCGGTTCACTGGAATCCTTCTTTGCCGCTATTGAAAAAGGCGCAGACGCTGTGTATGCCGGCCTGCAAGAGTTCTCGGCCCGCGCCCGCGCCAAAAACTTCACGCTGGCCCAGATGGAGCGAATGCTGGCATATGCCCACGGCCAAAACCGGCGAATTTACATCACCCTCAACATCCTGGTAAATGAGAAGGAACTGCCGCAACTTGTGGACACGCTGGCCGCCCTTGCGGGGATGCGGGTCGACGGCGTGATACTGCAGGATCTCGCTGTTGCGCGACTGATTCGCAATCACTTTCCTTCCATACCGTTGCACGCTTCAACCCAGATGACCATACACAATACCCCTGGTGTCAAGATGCTGGAGGCACTTGGTTTTCAGCGAGCTGTTCTTGCACGTGAGTTGGCGGTTGATGAAATTGCCGCTATTGTTGCAGCTACTCCGGTTGAGATTGAATGTTTTGTCCATGGTGCACTCTGTTTCTCTATCTCGGGTCAATGTTTCTTCTCGTCACTGCTGGGCGGCCACAGCGGTAATCGTGGCCGGTGTGCCCAGCCATGCCGCCGCCTTTACAACCATCGGGGCAAGGAGGGGCATTACTTTTCAACCAGTGACCTGTCGGCAATTGACCTGCTTCCGGATCTGATCAAAGCAGGGGTGAAATCGCTTAAAATTGAGGGGCGGATGAAATCGGCTGAATATGTCGCCTCTGTTGTCGAAGCCTACCGCACCGTACTTGATGCTCCGGAAAAATCGCACAAAGAGGCGCTGACAGTTGCCAAGGGTATTCTTAAATATTCCTTTGGCCGCACTCCTACCAAGGGTTTCCTGTCATCACAACAACCGGATGATATCGCTAATCCCTGGCAGAAGGGGGGTACCGGGCGTTTTGTCGGCCAGATCAAAAGCATCAAAGGGAAGAGTCTGATCTTTGAAACCAGGGATACTCTGTATGTGGGGGATCGTCTGAGGGCACAGCCCAAAAGTGACATGGCCGGTCAGGCATGGACGGTGCGCGAGCTGGTTTACAATCGAAAGAAGGCTATGGAAGCACCGGCAGGGAGTCTGGTTGAGGTTGAGACACCGTTCAATTTTTCAGTCGGAGATTCGATCTATAAGGTTTCATCAAAATCGGCGTACACTCTTAGTGACAGTGCTTGTCAGCGCAGACTTGAGGGGGGACAGGGGGATAAGCTCCCCTGCAGGCTGGTCGTTTCCCTGAAGGATGAGCAGCTACTTATTTCTGCCGAAGTAGCGGGATATAATCACCCGTTCAGCTTCCCGCTTGGCCCGTTGGAGCCTGCCCGTAGCGGTGACATGCAGGCGGTTCTGTTCGGCCAGTTTTCAAAATGCGGTGATACAAACTTCAGGCTTGAATCGTTGGAGGCGACCGATTTTCCAGCCGTGCTGATTCCATCTGCCCTGTTCAAAGATTTGCGCCGCCGTTTCTACGGGCAGTTGCGTGAAGCATCCACGGCTGTTTTTCGAGAGCATGTTGCCTCTGCCCGCAGGGGTGCCCTGCTTGAGTTAAAGATGGTGCAGGATACCAGACGCCGACCAGGATCACATGAGACACTGACTGTGGTCATGGATGATCCAAAAGAATGGCGTTTTCCGCTTCAAAACGGAGCTGATGCTACGCTGTTGCCGCTCTCAAAGGCGGCTATTCATCAAATTTCTACCGCAGTTCCGCGCATGCGTGGTTCGGAAGAGCGAATTATATGGCAACTACCGTTCATTCTTTTTAATCGTGATGTCCCGCTGTATCGCGACACCATTTGCACTCTGTACCGAACCGGTTTTCGACATTTCGAGGCGGCAAATCTATCCCATTTCGAGCTTCTTCGTGGTCTTGATGGTCTCCATATCTCTACCTGGCACCGCTGCTTTTCGCTCAACAGTCAGGCGCTGACCGCCTGGCAAGAACTTGGCGCTGAAGTCGCCACGCTCTATCTGGAGGACGATAGCAGTAATATTGGCGAGTTACTGACGGCTGGAGTTGATATAGAACGACGGATGATGGTGTATTCGCCATTACCGGTTATGACCACCAAGATTCGCATCAAGGATGTGCATGCCAATACCCCGCTCCGGTCAGACCGGGGAGAGACCTATCGTGTCACAAGTCATGATGGTCTGCAGACGATAACTTCTACATTGCCATTCTCGCTGACCGCACGGCACGGTGAATTAAGACAGAAAGGGTGCAATTCGTTTGTTATAGATCTTAGTGAAGAACCCCGCGAAAGGTGGGGTGAAATCATGGCTGCTTTCAAGTCAGGCCGGCAACTTTCTGGCACCACCGAGTTCAATTATGCAGCGGAGCTGGTATAAATGAAAACATTTTTCGTAATCATTTTGCAAGTTCTGCTTCTGACGAGTAGCGCCAACGCCGGAAGAACTATAGAAGGAATGGTAAGAGCTGTCTACGATGGCGATACCGTGCTGTTGACCACCCGCGAAGAGAGTCGGCTCAAGGTGAGACTGTATGGGATTGATGCCCCGGAGACGAAGAAGCCGGATAAGCCCGGACAGCCGTTTGGCGACATATCCAAGCGAACGTTGATGTATAAGATTATGGGGCGGCGTGTTACTGCGGAGATCGTGGACATCGATCAGTACAAGCGGGCTGTGGCGATCATTCGCTATGAAGGGAGGGACATTAATCGCGAGATGGTTGCTGATGGGATGGCGTGGGCATATCGCCAGTACCTGCAAGGGTTATACGAGTCGGAATATATTGGCAGTGAAAATCGGGCCCGGTCACATCGTGCCGGGCTCTGGAGGGAGCCGAACCCGCAGCCGCCGTGGGAGTTCAGAATTGGACATAAAAGTAAGGATAAACATTCAAGCCGCTGGTGATTGTGCACAGATGTTCAAATGATTGTTGCCATTTGCTCCTATTTAGGGACCAGATAACCAATGCGAATTCCGCCCCAATGTCTATTGTTTATAACCAAAGGTTCTGACATGTCATTTAAGATTTCGCCGGTATCACGCCGGTAGGTTTGCAGAAGCATCCCGTCTGTGTTGCGGGCACAGCGGATACCGGTACGATCGTTAAAGATGCGCTTGGTCCTGTTATTGTTCTTGTCAATTTCAGGGTTGCCGGTCAAAGGTTTACTGAAACGAAGATTGTGGCTTGGGCAATAGCCGTTGTTGTCAACGCAGATGGCGTACATTACCTTGTTGTCACGGTTAACAATCATTTCCTGGAATGGGGAGATAATCTTGTCGAAAAAGGTGTCAAAGCGGGTAGTGAATTTTTGCGGTTCTGTATTGGGAACCGGTACATAGTTCCTGTCAAAAAGATTCTCTATGGTGAGGGTTCGATCACGGAGCGCTTTTTCAATAGCCTCCTGTACCTGCCCTTCGATTTCCCGGATGTAGCTCTTTACCGTATCGTGGTAATTTCCGACCGAAAACTTTCCGACTGAACCATAAATCTGTTCAACGACATCAGCGAACGTTGCAAAGCCTTCGCTGGTTCGCTGCATCATCGTGTAGGTCTCTTCAGCACTGCGAGAAACAAGATGTATCATCTCTGAAATATGATTTGTCGTGGCATTTTGTTCTTCAGATGCTGTAGCAATCTGCTCGATCATGATCCGCGACTCGTTCGCATGGGTTTTGATGTTTTCCAGGCTGTCACGCGCTTCCTCGGCCTTGGCAAGACCGGTCTTAACCAGAATGCTTTCAGTGCTAATCATGTCGGCTGCAGAGCGGCTTGTCTTCTGTATACTAGCTACAACTTTTTTAATCTCACGCGTTGAGGCGGTTGTTTTCTCTGCCAGTCCCTTAACTTCACTGGCAACAACAGCAAATCCTTTGCCGGCATCTCCGGCCCGCGCTGCTTCAATCGAGGCATTAAGCGCCAACAAATTGGTCTGATCGGCAATGTCTTCGATCAGAACTACCATTTCACCGATATGAGTAGATGCCGTCTCCAGTTCGCGGATGATCACCAGGGTATTATTTACACTGCCGCTGATCTGCTGCATGCAGTCCCAGGTCTCTTCAACAACAGCCATGCCGTTGCTGGCAGCGCTGTCAACTGCACTTGAAAGTGAGGCAGCCCGGTGGGTATTCTCAGTCACGTCATGAATAGTCTGTGCCATCTCCTCGGTAGATGTGGCAACAGTAAAGGCCTGATCTTTCTGATCCTGAGTCATCTTCAGTGTCCGCTCAGTACCGGCGGCCAACTCGCAGACGTTTGTACCGATCTGGCAGGTTTGAGTGTATAAATCGGAAAAAGTATTACGAATTTTACCTGTAAGGTTATTTACTTCCACCCCCAGTTGGCCAATTTCGCAAGTCGAACGAACCTGAAGAACCTTGGTCAGATCTCCTTCACTACCGGCCAGATCGCCAAGTTGCTTGTAAAGCTCTACGATCTGCTGAACTACGGTTCGGTTGAAAAAAACATACAACGCCCAAAGCATGGCAAAAAAGAAAAACACCCCTGCTACCGACATAACCAGCGTAAGCCGTAGAGCGGTGTTAAAGCCCTCTTCAAGAGATGTTGTAACAATGACGCCGCCTAAAAACTTTGCATCACCCTTGTGGCAGCTCCGACAACGCTCTTCATTCGCCAAAGGAACTGCCAGTTCAAGAAAGCGTTTCCCCTCTTTGCTTGCTGATAACTCCTTGGTTGACCCGGAAACTATAGCCTTGCGCATTTCCTCACTTACTTCCCCGCTTCCCCATTCCTTGCCGTCGGCATTAAAAAGCCGGATTCCGGCTACGCCTCCATTGGTCTTGATCTCGGTAACATAACCTCCGAAATCCTTCATATCGCCCTTTGTCATCTGGTTAAGAATATCGTGGGTGACGGTAGATGCCAGCTGGCGGGCATTTTTTCTTTGCAGGTCAATGGTAGCAGTATATTCAAGATAGATTGAAAGAATACCAAGGCTGGCAAAGCCAATGAACAGTGTTGTCGCAATGATAAAAACTATCTTGCGGGTCAGGCTTGACTTGAACATGTTGGTCACCTTTTGGCGGAGTATTCAAAATTATGTGATGGAAAATTTTACATCAAGATGATGGATTTTACAAACGGTTTATTGGCTAATAAAACATTGTTTTTTGTAATGGGCCAACTATGATAATGATTGCAATTTTAAATAAAAGGTGGGAAGTAAAGCATGTTACGCTGTTCTACTGGTGGTAGTCTGAAAAAATAAAGACCCGAAAGAAAAAACTTTCGGGTCTTTGAATAAATTGTAACAAGACAGTGCTTTTAGTTTGGGTATACAGAAACCTTTTTGCGATCTTTGCCTAAACGCTCAAATGCAACCACGCCTTCGATCAGCGCAAACAATGTGTAGTCCTTGCCGCAACCGACGTTGTTTCCGGGGTGGATCTGGGTGCCGCGTTGACGATAAATAATGTTGCCGGCTTTTACGCTCTCGCCGCCAAATTTCTTACAGCCAAGTCGCTGCCCACCTGAATCTCTACCGTTTCTTGAACTACCACCAGCTTTTTTATGTGCCATTTCCGTATCTCCTGGGAAAAATATTTATGCGGTTTTGATTAAGCAGTAATCTTTTCAATTTTTAGAACGGTCAGGAACTGACGATGACCGCGCAGTTTACGAGAATCTTTACGGCGCTTGGATTTAAATACGAGAACTTTTTTACCTTTGCCCTGTACGGCAATTTTGGCCGTTACTGAAGCGCCGGCGACGAGTGGAACACCTACTACAGTCTTTTCTCCACCCACCATAAGGATTTCAGCGAATTCAATGCTATCGCCAATTTCGCCCTCAAGTTTTTCAACCTTGAGAAATTCACCTTCAGTAACCTTGTATTGCTTTCCACCTGTTTTGATAACTGCGTACATATGCTCATCTCCATCCGCTTCTAATTTTTAAAGAGTTATGGAATATAGATACATGAGTTTGACAAGTCAAGCAGAAAATGTCAGTGGCAGATATAATCATCTCTGCCCTCCGGGACTTGATTGCTAAAGCATGGTTATTTTACTGGTAAATCACCAAAAAGTTCGTCAAAAATGGCCTGTACAGTCGTGATTCTGTCAGCTTTCCAGGCGTTAGTCCCACAAAAAACAAGACCGGTTTCGACATCGCCACGCTGGGCACGATCAAGGGCGGTAACAATACAGAAGCGTTCGCCAGACTCCTTGTAAGAGCATTTTTTCAGGCAGCCCATTCTGCATGGGGTATTATGGTCAAGATCGTACTGGCGGATGTTCTCTATATTGTTATAAATTGCCCGTCCTGGAAGTCCGGCCGGGCTCATGATCAAGCCGATATCATCTTTTGTACAGTCAAGGTAGCGCTGTTTGAACTCATCACTGGCATCACTCTCCTCTGTACAGACAAAGCGACTAGCCATCTGAACTCCGTCAGCTCCTTCAGCCAGGGCGTGTTCCAAATCTGCCCGGTCCCATACACCGCCGGCGGCTATCACCGGCACATCAGCACCGCACTCGTCACGAAAGAAAGCCTTAATATCACGTACTGTAGCGTATTGCTTGTACTCACCGGTACCGATTCGCTCCATTTTTTCGCCCAGATGTCCGCCGGCAGTATCAGGGTCCTCCACTACAACCGCATCCGGCAATCGGTGATAAGCTTTCTGCCATTTCCGTACAATTAGCTGGGCAGCCCGAAGTGATGAGACGATCGGCACCAGAGCAACGTCAGGATGGCCTGCGGTCAGTTCCGGCAGTCCCATCGGGAGCCCGGCTCCACATACAATAACCTTTGCGCCCCCTTCGATAGCCGCTTTTACAAGTGACTCGAAATCGGAGAGAGCTACCATGACGTTAACGCCGATAACTCCGTCAGGAGCAATTTCGTAAGCCTTTCGTAGCTCGGCTTTAAAGGCCTCTGCCTCAGCTTGAAAAAAGTTCTTTCCATCATAGAGACCGCTATTGAGTGCTATGCCTGCAGCAGCGACTAGTCCGACACCGCCGCATTTTGCAACATGACCGGCCAATCTGCCGGCAGATATCCGAGCGCCCATGCCGCCCTGAATGAGTGGATAGCGAACTGTATGCGTCCCAATTTTTAGTGACGGTGCCATTGTTCCCCCAGAATAGAATTTTTACACGCGCATAATAGCAAGGCCTTAACCGCATATAGTGTAATAGTTTTGTAAAAGGAAACGACAAAGCAGTGATTTCTCCCCCTGATTTTTTTCTGGACATGTTGAGCTATTCTCACTAAAATCTTTCAGTTCATACGAAATCGGGAGTTGGCTATGGAACAGGAAAAACTTGATTATTTCAAAAGCATGTTAAATGAAGAGATGAGAGTGTTGCAAGGTGAGGCTGGTAAAACAGTAACTGAGATGACTTTGGATGCTGCAAACTTTCCTGATCCGACCGACCGTGCTACTCAGGAGTCCGATCGCAGCTTTGAGCTTCGCATCAGGGATAGAGAACGGAAGTTGATCAATAAAATTAAAGATGCCCTTGACCGGATAGAGTCCAGAGAGTTCGGTATTTGTGATGATTGCGGAGAGGACATCGGAGAAGCCCGCCTTAAGGCGAGGCCAGTGACAACCCAGTGTATAGATTGTAAGATAGCTGCTGAGGAAAAAGAACGCCGGGTTTAATCTGATATATCTAGTTAACGGTAAACAGGATCAGACTTGAACAATCATGATTCTCTAAATCATCCTGAAACCGATAATCGTCTGTCCGAACTGACGCTTTTGTATCAGTTTAGCAACACGATGCTTTCCACTATGCGGCTAAACAAGCTGACGCATCTAATTCTTACCGCGATTACCGCCCCCTCATCAAACCTGTTTGAACGCGCCGTTTTGTTTCTGCGTAACGAAAAATCTAACGTGCTGCAAGGCATGTTGGCTGTAACCAGCAAACTGTCCGAAGGGCTAGAGATTGTTGGCGGACATGATAGCCTAGAGAGTCGTTGGGATCTAAGTGACGAAATAATTTCGAAGCAGAGGTCTGCTGAATTCTGTCTGCAGGTTCGTCTGACACGTTTGGAAATCGACGGTTTCTGCCCGCTTATACGCCATATTGTTTCAGAGCGGAGTCTTTGCCATTCCGATGACGTCCTCTGCCAAAAATGCCTGTCCTGTCATTTTATCAGACCGTTATGCGGCGGAAAATTTGCGGCGGTACCTCTTGTTGCACGCGAAAATACTATCGGCATGATAGTGGTTGATAATCCGGATTCAGCCCGTGAAATTTCAAGTAACAACTTACATTTCTTACGACTCTTTGCCAATCAGGCCGGCATGGCGATCGAAAATTCAATGCTGTATAACCGCATCGAAGATGCCCATCTAAACTTGAAAGATGCCCGAGAGCGCCTGCTGCATGGCGAGCGACTGGCAGCCATCGGTGAGATGGCTGCAAACCTGGCCCACGAACTGAAAAATCCACTTATAGCCATCGGAGGTTTTGCCGGTCGTCTGCTCAAGTCATTACCTGCTGAGACACGGGATCACCAATATGCCGATACAATTGTCTCGGAAGTCATTCGGCTTGAGAAAATGCTTTCTGAAGTTTTGGCGTTTTCACGTAAACCGACTATCTGTTTCAGTTACTGTGATCTGGAAGAAATTATTCAGGATTGCCTTATAAGCTGCACTACTGCTTTTGAGGACCATAATATTAAGGTATCGCTTTCCTGTGATGCTCGCCCCTGGGTTGTTTTTGGCGATGCGCACCAGCTAAAACAGGTTTTTCTCAATTTAATACTGAATTCCTGTGATGCGATGCCTGAAGGTGGACAACTGGATCTGACGCTTGAAAAAACATTGCATGAAAAAAAGACGGTAATTATCACATTTGCGGACACTGGCGGCGGTATTCCTAAAGATATGCTTTCGCAGATCTTCAACCCCTTTTTCACAACCAAGCACCATGGTACTGGCCTTGGGCTAGCGATTACGAACCGGATAATTCTCAATCATTTTGGCTCGATAGAGGTCTGTAATGCCGGACGAGGAGCCGTTTTCACGATAACATTGCCACTGGCAGAATAAATTGATTGGGGATGTAGCTCAGCTGGGAGAGCGATGCGTTCGCAACGCATAGGTCGACGGTTCGATCCCGTTCATCTCCACCATATTACTGCACCCAGTCTCCGTTGAACCCGAAAATAAGGGCGACAGTACTTGTTGCCCGTAATGCGAACGTACTTTATGGCAACCCGTCCGTTACCGGCAAGCAACCTGAAATACCAGTTATTGCTGTTGCGACTAAGCAAGAGGCCCGAGGCGCTGTCTCGTCACTTACCGATGCAATACAATCATCGTTGGTCACCATGACACCGGCCAGCATCAACGGGTTTGGTGTCATACTATGTGTGATAGTGGTTATTGCTGTAAGCCAGTTGTCGTATATAAAAGTCTTTCGTATGGGCTTTCGCAGATTAAATTTGAGACAAATCAAATAAAAGGGGCAAAAAATGGTTATTACACGTTTCAAAAACTGGCGAATTCAGTACAAAATCATGTCGATATCGATTATCAGCGTAGCGGTCGTAATGATTGGTCTATTTTCCTTCCTGCTGCCGATGATTGAATCACGCATATACAAGGAAAAGCAGGATGCCACACGTCATGTGGTAGAGCTGGCAATGGGCATTCTTGAACAGGGTGATGCCGGTGTAAAAGCTGGCAAAATGCCTCTTGAGCAGGCGCAGAAGGAAGCTGCGGAACAGATTAAAAAGCTGCGCTATGAGAAAAAGGAGTATGTCTGGATTAACGATCTCGGCAAGCCGGCACCGAAGATGATCATGCATCCTACTGTTCCGGCGCTGGACGGCAAGGTGCTTGACGATGCCAAATTCAACAAGGCTACACAATCTATCGATGGGCTTAATGGCGAGAAGAGAAAGCTTGATAATAAAAACCTGTTTACCGCTTTTGTCGAAGTGGCTGATAGAGCCGGCAATGGTTTTGTCAACTACGAGTGGCCAAAGCCGAAGGCGGGGGGCGGTACTACGAGCGAACTGTATACCAAGTTATCCTACGTGCAAAAATTCGAACCATGGGGTTGGTTGCTGGGGAGCGGAATTTATATCGATGACGTCAAAAGTGATGTGGCCGCTGTAAAATGGGTACTGGTCAGCATTAATTTCGTGTTTGCCCTGTTCATGCTGCTGCTCTGCTTCTTTATCAGCAGAGGTATAACCAGAACCCTCGGTTATGTCGATACAAGCCTGGCAGAGATGTCCAGCGGAGGTGGAGACCTGACAAAGCGTCTGATTGTTGAACGCGGCGATGAAACGGGCTCGCTGGCACATTCGTTCAACAATTTTCTCGATAATATGAAGGAAATAATTGTTCGAATCAGCCAGAATGCGGTCGATGTAGCAGGGTCTGCAGAGAATCTGAACAGGACTTCAGCCGCCATCGCAAGCGGGACGCAAAGAGCGGCTTCACAGTCAGCCTCCGTGGCGGTTGCCTGCGAAGAGATGGCCGCAACATCTTCTGAGATCGCCAACAACTGCATTCGTACGGTCGAGATATCGACTCGCGCTACCCAGACCGCAATGAATGGCTCGGAAGTTGTCGATCATGCAGTTCAGAGTATCCAGCGCATTGCCGTCAAGGTGCAACAGAGTGCCAAGACAGTAGCATCGCTCGGTGTTCGCTCTGAACAGATCGGAAATATTGTCGGCACGATCGAGGATATTGCCGATCAGACCAACCTTCTAGCCCTCAATGCTGCAATAGAAGCCGCCAGGGCCGGTGAGCAGGGTCGCGGTTTTGCTGTTGTTGCTGATGAGGTACGGGCATTGGCCGAGCGCACTACCAAGGCGACCCGAGAGATTGGCGAAATGATAAAAGCAATCCAGAAAGAGACCCAATCAGCGGTTGATGCCATGGAAGAAGGCGTCCAGGAGGTTGAGCGCGGCACGCAGGATGCGTCCCGTTCCGGTCATGCGCTGGGAGAGATCATAAGCCAGGTGGGGGATCTGACCAGCCAGATCAACCAGATCGCCATTGCTGCGGGGCAGCAGACCGCAACCACTCACGAAATCAGCAATGGCGTACATCAGATTACCGAAGTCGTCAACGATGCATCAAAAAGCTCCAATGAGACCGCCGCATCGGCCAAGCAGCTGGCTTCCATGGCTGAGGAGCTCAAGCAGATAGTGGCACAGTTCAAGATGTAATGTAAGCTGAGAAGAAGTCAGTTAAAAGTTAAGTACAATTTCCATGGAACCGGGTTGTCCGCGATTCGCACCGCGCTTGTGGCAACCCGGCTCTCTATTTTTGTCCATTCTGCCGTGAGGCTTGCTGATGCGTCCCTGTCGTACCGCCCTGATCTATTCTCCGCTTTTCAGCAATTTCAATTTTGGCGATGATCATCCATTCAAACTGCATAGAAACCGGCTGGCGCATGATCTTATGGACGCCTACGGATTACTGAAACTCCCGAACATGCAAATTCGAGACTGCAAGCCGGTTTCGGATGAACTGCTATTGTCATTTCATACCCCTGATTACATTGCCCGTCTCAAGGAATTCAGCGTTTCTGAAGAGCCACGGGCCGATTTCAGGTTTGGTCTGGGCGATGCGGACTGTCCGGTTTTCAAGGGACTGTTTGATTATGCCGCGCTGGGTGCCGGAGCTACCTTCGAGGCTGTGCGGCTGGTAGAGGAGGAGGGGTTCGATGTCGCCTTCAATATGAACGGTGGCTGGCATCATGCCCACCGCGCAAGGGCCTCCGGCTTTTCCTACCTGAATGACGCAGTGGTCGCCATCAACTGGCTGCTTGCTCGCGGTCGTCGGGTGCTTTATCTGGATATTGATGCCCACCACGGTGATGGAGTTCAGGAGGCATATTACGACACCGATCAGGTGCTGACAATATCCCTTCACGAGAGTGGCATATATTTTTATCCCGGTACCGGTTTTGAAAACGAAATCGGAGAAGGTAGCGGAAAAGGGTATTCCGTCAATGTGCCGCTGCTGGCTCATACAGATGACGCCATGTATATGAAAGCTTTTGATGAAGTGGCCTATCCACTTATCGCCGCCTTTGATCCGGATATTATTGTTACTCAGATCGGCGCTGATACCTTCCGCACCGATCCACTCACCAATCTGGAGATTACCACCTACAGCTACAGTGAGATGCTATTGAAAATAAAGCGGCTAAAAATTCCCTGGGTGGCCCTCGGTGGCGGTGGGTACGACCTCATCAACACAGCTCGGGCCTGGACTTTGGCCTGGGCTATCATGAATAATGTAGAACTCGAACCGCGCCTGCCAGCTGCGTTTATTGACAAGATAGAACCAATGGGTTACCAGAACCGTGTCCTTTTGGACGCCATGCACTGGGCGGATGAAGGAGATCGAGTGCTGGCGCTGGCATCGGTGGAAAAAAGCATTTCCACCATCAAAAAAACCATTTTTCCTGGTATACTCGGAAGCTATGGCGCTACTTCCCTCTAACAGCCAACTACTGGATGCAGCCGGACGGCCACTCTCTTCACTTCAGGCAATCAATCGTCTCAGTGAACCTGAAAAGGAGAGCATCTATTCCCGTTTGCTGCCGCAGCGCTTGCGCAATGTTCTTGGCTTGGCAGAAAATGGTCTCTGCAATTCCGCGGGGGAACGACTTATAACAATCATCGCCCCGAAAGGGTTGCCACTTGTACGGATTGAAGCCCGGTCAAAGCAAGATGGCGAAGTCGTAGTTTTTTTTCTGGAGCTGTCCGATACCCAGTTTCATCAAATGGAACTTAGTTTTTGTATCGTTCGTGATCCCACATCCCCGCACTATGCGGTTGATGTGGACGAAAGTGGAGCAAATAACTGGTTTGCATCCCATGGGCGCAATATTCCGGAGGAGTTGCGTGCCATGCGGGCCGGGCTTTTCCCCAATCAGACCCACCACGGGCTACAGCTGTTTGCTGCTTTTTTCCCGCTGCTGGAGCGTTTCACCGATGCGCTTGGGATACAGATGATCGTGGGTGAGCCACTATCTTACGATAATGCCATCCGCTATGAAAAATACGGTTTTGATTATCTGCGGGGCAAGCGTTTGATGCTGGAGATAGACCGCGAGTTTCAGCCGGGGGGAAGATATTTTTTACGGCTGGATGGTTCTAGCCCCTTTCGGATGCCCGGCATGGAGCGTACCGTGAGCGGGCGAAGCTGGGCTATTCACGACGGCATAATGGATGAGCCGTGGGATGAGGTACATATTTACCGTATGATCGGCGTACATGCCGGTATCAACACGTTTCCGGGAAGAGAGGACGAAAAACGATGAACCAGAAGCAACAGATACAACCAACCCTATTGGACGGAATAATTTATTTTACCCCGTCGGATGACTATATGCTCTCCGGCAGAGATGGCATGGTCGCAATTTTGTGGCAAGGCAAACCACCGATCCCGCTGTTGGAGGAAGATTTTGCCGAGGCAGCCGCAAGCGGCGCGCCTGATTACGATATGGTGGGACGTGGCATCTACCAAGCTCTGCGGCTAAATCCGGACTGCATCGGCGGTATTGGATACGCCGCTGTGCTGAAAGATGCCTACCCGCATATTATCTCCGAACTGGGCGGCCAGATCATCATGTTGGATGCTAAGGAAGTAGACGCACCATATCTGGATCGTAAAATCAATTTACTCAAGATCATGGCACTGCTTGATCCGGAGAATGCTGGCCTGCCACTGGAAATCGCCAGAACCTATATTGACAAGGGTTCCAATTTATCAAGTATGCAGCACGCCGTAACCTGCTGGTACGCTGCCGAAAAACAGCTGAAGGCGGCGCTGGCCCTTAATCCCGACGATATACATGCCGCATATGAATATGGCGAAGCACTGTACATTCTGGGACGCTATGAACAGGCGGCTGAAATCTGGAGTGATCTAATAACTAGACTGGATATGGCTGAGAGGGCGCGGGTTGAAGTCCGAATTGCCGGTATACTGGCAGGCAAGACCCCGATTGTGCCGCCTCTAGACTACCTTACTGCACTCTCTATCGCTGTCGAACAGCATGGCAACGGCTTCAATGACGACGCCGCAGCGATCATAAAAGATGTGCTTGCAGACACTGTCTTTGCTGAACAGTTCCCACTGAATGAGGTTTACTATCTGCTCGGAACCTGTTATCAGGAGATTGGCCTGATGGAAGAAGCGGCAGAAGCTTTCAAGAGGAGTTGATTATGTTCGGTTTTAGTACGGCTGACTGGCTTTTTTGCGGATTCATCCTGTTGGTCATTTTTGCGTGCGTTGCCATCAGCGATATGCGTAAGTCAAATAATTCATGATACTAACCATAAATTTAAAACGGGTACTTTGTGGAAGATAGCGATATTGATAACGAGCAGGAGCTGAGGCGTCCACTGGGGATTACTCTGCTTGGCGGGCTGTATCTGTTCTTTTTTATGCTCACGGTTTCCAGTTACGGTCACCCATTCCCATTTTTTGGCACGATATACCATGGCAAAATAGCCGGTTTGCTGGTGTTCTTCGATAGCCTGATATGTCTTTACCTGTTTCTGGGCCTCATGAAACGCCAAAGCCTGACCTGGTATCTGCTGCTTGTTTACAACGCGTTCGAACTGGTGAATACAGCTACAAACCTGCTGGTCATAACCTCCGCCGAACTGGAGAAAATTGTTGGTGAAAAAGTTGATACAACCGGACTGTTTGCCAGCAATATCAGTGTAGTACTGGCTATTTTGCTGCTTTCAGTCTTTATTTTCCACCATCGGGGCTATTTCACCAACCGCTCAAAATACCTGTTCTGATATGGGACATAATTTACGCTGTAGTTCTGTCTTGGAATCATTTTTATTTCCCCGTCTCGCCGAATAAGCTATAATCCAAACCTATGGGAAAAATACTGCTAGTTGATGATGATCCAGCCTTTACCCGTTTTCTGGCGGCCTATATAGCGGACAATTTTCCGCTGTTAGAGGTTGAGACCTGTAACAATCCGATGTCAGCTCTCCATTCCATTAAGGTTGGCAATTATGATCTAATGCTGATCGACCTCGAAATGCCGGCAATGGATGGTCTCAAACTTCTCAGGTTTGCGGTGAACAGCGGAATGGACAAAAACAGGATCGTCATTCTCTCCGGAAGAGATGCCGATTTTCTGCATGATGTCTGCCCAATGGGTACATGTCTGGCTGTGCTCAACAAATTTGAAGCGCGCCAAAAGAGTGTTCTTGATATGGTATTTAACTCGCTCACCCGGAAAGCAGAAACGGCCTGATCTGCTATGACCGATCTGCTGAAAACTACCGCTGTCCTGATTCTGATTATTGTTCTCCTGCGTCGCAAGGTATCCATGTCGGCTGTTATGCCGATCGGCGCAGTCATGCTGGGAATCATTTATCTGACCCCACCGATAGATTTCCTCAAGGCAACTGTGGTTGCCATTTTTGCTCCCAAATCCCTTGAAATGACCCTGACCCTGATGCTGACGATGGTGATGGAGAATATCCTTCGCACGTCCGGCATGCTCAAACGCATGGTCAGTTCATTGTCAACCGCTATCCCTGATCGACGCTTTGTCATGGCTGCCATGCCGGCCATGATCGGCATGCTTCCCTCGCCGGGTGGCGCCGTCTTCTCGGCTCCTATGGTTAATGAAGCGGCCGGAGATGCCGATATCGCTCCTGAACAGAAGGCGCTGATCAACTACTGGTACCGCCATATCTGGGAGTACGTCTCACCACTGTACCCAGGTATAATTCTCGCAGCCGGCATTACCGGTCTTTCCACCCAGACTCTGTTTATTGCCAACCTCCCTTTTGCTCTCTCAGTTGTCGGGTGGGGAGCACTGTTCTGTTTTCGAGGTATTGGCCGCCAAGAGATCCAGCCACCTTCATCAGGACGCAAGAGGGAGCTTATGACCTTTTTTGCCATGATCTCCCCGATCATGCTGGCGTTGCTGCTGGTGGTGCTCTTCCGGGTCAATGCAGCCCTGGCTTTGGGGGGAGCAGTTATCGCACTCTATGGTTTCCACCGCTACACTCCAGCAATGATTTTAAAAAATCTTCGGGAAAGTGTTTCCGGCAAAGCGCTTTTTCTGGTGATCGGCATTATGATTTTTCAGGAGGTGCTTCGGACCACCGGTGCCCTTGCCGGCATTTCATCATTTTTTACAACATCACACATGCCGGTGCATCTGCTGCTGTTTCTAATACCGTTCATCGCCGGTGTTATGACAGGGCTGACCGTTGGTTATGTCGGCATCACCTTTCCGTTGCTTCTCCCCCTGATGGGAACTGCGGCACCATCACCAGCGCTGGTTGCCTTGGCGTTTGGTTCCGGTTTTTCCGGAGTTATGCTCTCTCCTGTTCATCTCTGTTATGTGCTGACCTGTGAGTACTTTCATGCGGACATTGCCAAGGTCTACCACCGCCTGTTTCTCCCTTCAGCCTGTGTTCTGGCTGCCGTTCTGATCCCGCTGTATGTCTGGTAATCTTCCACTTGCCTTCTTTGAAAGTTGTGGCACAGTTACGACATATGAAGTTTCTTTAGAATTTATCGATACGGAGGAACGGCAATGAGAAAGATTGGGGTAGTATTATCCGGATGTGGTGTTTATGACGGCAGTGAAATCCATGAAGCGGTCCTTACCCTGTTGGCAATCGATCGTCAGGGGTGCGAAGCAGTCTGTATGGCACCAAATATTGACTTGTCCGTCATAAATCACCTGACCACGCAGGAAACGGGCGAAAAGCGGAATGTGCTGCTGGAATCGGCACGTATCGCCCGCGGCAATATTCGCGACGTCAAGGAGGTCAAAGCTGCGGAGTTGGATGCTATAATTTTTCCGGGCGGTTTTGGCGCAGCAAAGAACCTGTGTGATTTTGCCGTTAAGGGTGCTGCCGCCTCTGTTAACCCTGATGTTGCCAGATTGCTGAAAGAGATTGTCGCTGCAAGAAAGCCGATCGGAGCGGTCTGCATCGCGCCAGCTTTCATAGCTGCAGTGCTGGGCAAGGATTGTTCGCCGACAGTTACAATCGGCAACGATGCCGGGACCGCTACTGAGATAGATAAAACCGGTGCAAAGCACCAGATATGTACAGTGTCAGAATTAGTGGTAGACCTGAAGAACAAGCTGGTCACCTCTCCAGCCTATATGCTGGCCACCCGTATCTCTGAAGTGGCTGAGGGGGTCGACAAGTGTGTCAGGGAAGTTGTGAAGCTGATCTGAATTTTTGCTCCAATTTACTTATTAAAGGGCGGGGCTTGCTTCGCCCTTGTTATTTCAAAGGATACACACGATGAAGTTAACCCTATTTTTTCTCTTCGCCTCAATTACCGCCTTTACCTACTGGCTGCGCCATATTAATCTGCAACACCTCAAGAAGCATGGCGACAAGGTGCCTGAAGGTTTTGAAGGCGCCATTGACGAAGAAAAACTGCGGAGCAGCTCCGCCTACACCTTTGACTCCAGCCGGCTCGGTTTGTGGGATTCGCTCTTAGATAATGCCCTGCTGATCGTCTTTCTCTTTGGCGGTCTGATTGCGACGTATGATGTCTTTGTCAGCTCGTTAAGTACTTCACCGATCATTTCGGGCATTATCTTTTTTCTGCTGCTGACTTGGGTGTCAAGCATTCTCGGTATTCCGTTTGATCTGTACGGCACCTTTCGCGTCGAAGCCCGCTACGGCTTCAACACCACGACACCCCGCATTTGGCTTGCCGATTTTTTCAAGTCACAGGCTATTGGAACGGTTCTGCTGGTCCTTCTGATAACCGTAGTTTTCTGGTTGATAAGCTGGAGTCCGGAACAGTGGTGGATCTGGGTGTGGGGTTTCATGGCTGTTTTCAGTCTGTTCATGATGTTCATATCTCCCTATGTGATCGAGCCGCTTTTCAATAAATATGAGCCGGTGGCCGAGGAGGGGCTTGAGGGTGACATTCGAATCATGATGGAGAAGGCGGGGCTAAAGGTCGGCAAAGTGCTGCAGATGGATGCGTCAAAGAGAAGCAAGCACTCGAATGCTTATTTTACCGGTATTGGAAGGGTCAAGCGTATCGTGCTGTATGACACACTGATCAAGCAGATGAGTCACAGGGAAATTGTTGCCGTGCTGGCGCACGAAATCGGTCACTGGAAAAAGGGGCATCTCTGGAAACGTTTATTGTGGGCGGAAATCATGGCTTTTGCCGGGTCATGGATCAGTTTCAAACTGCTGGCCTGGCAAGGGTTACCACTGTTACTGGGATTGCCGGCCGAGGTTTCGCTCCCGTCCAAAATGGTGGTACTAGGATTTGTTGCTTCACTGGCACTGTTCCCGCTCGGTCCCTTTAGTGCCTGGCGTTCACGCTGTCACGAGCGGGAGGCCGACCGCTTTGCCGCCGACCTTACAGGTAGACCGGCGGATCTGGCATCGGCCCTGGTCAAGATGTCGGTGGAGAATCTCTCCAACCTTTTTCCGAACCCACTCTACGCCGGATTCTACTACTCGCATCCACCAACTGTTGGGAGGGTACATGCGTTGAGAGAACTGTCAAAATCAGAAGCAGGTGCGAATATTGTGTAGCATAGAGAGCAGGGTAGAGCTATCAGATATTAAGCTCGCCTGAATCCTCTACGATAATTTCCAATTCAGCCAGATCCATCTCCTTAATTCCCAAAAACTGCACTTCTGGAGAAGAGACGAGTGATAGGGAAGCATCCGGGTGTAACGATTTTCCAATTTTTTTGCAGGCCTTGTCAGACAATCTTACAATGACTAACAATATATCATTGCCGTCAAAATCCTCTTTATGATGATTGACGGCAATAGAACCGTATGCTTCCGGCAGACTCCAGGATTTCATCAGATTGTAGCCGACCTCTTCGTGCATTTTGCCAAGAATCTCATTGACTAGCGTGTCCGAAAAAGTGGCTTTTGTTTCCTTGTTGCGGTGGATGTCATCAAGCACTTTGAGTAAAGCCAGCTGTCCTATATCGTGCAACAGCCCCCCCATAAAGCTTTCGGCAGCCAGGTTGGTATAGCGGGCTTTCTTGGCCAGCCATTTCGCTCCTGTTGCACAGGCAAGAGAATGAATCCAGAGCTTTTGCATGGAACTGTTCAGGAACTCATTTTCAGAACGATACAGCTCGTACTGGGAAGCCATCATAACCATATTTGCTACTTCCTGAGCACCAAGTCTGACTATGGCATCCTTGATTGTGCCAATTGACGATAGGCCAGCATAGTAGGATGAATTGGCTACTCTGAGCACCTGGCTTGCCAGGGACTGATCTTCACTGATCATCTCGATGACATTTTCCATCTTGAAGTCATGCCGGGCCAGCATCTGCTGGAGTTTAACCGCAACAGAATTAAATACGGGCAGACCCTGCAGGTCCCCCTGAAGGTGTTCTTTGATCAATTCAATAAGGGGTTTTTCAGCTGGAATCATTTCACAACTCCTAATATTCTTCTCAATTCAGCCAATGTCCGCGGTTTACCTAATCGCGGAAGATCAGTGATGATTTCATTCAGTGATACCTCTCCACGGGCTCCTTTGACCAGACCATCCTCAATCAGGGTCACCATGCCGGAAGTTTCAATGCTGATTTTACGGATATCATAAGAACTTTTTCTCTCCAGAATGGCACTTTTTACCATTTCATTCATTACCAGTAGTTCAAAAACCCCTACTCTGCCGCGATAACCGCTAAATCGGCACGCTTTGCAGCCGCGACCGAGTTTAAATTCGCCACCAACCAGATCGTTGGCTGTGACATTCAATCTGCTCAGGTCTAGCGGTGTTGGAATATATGGTTCGGCGCAATCCGGACAAACCCGCCGCAATAGGCGCTGCGCGACTACGCAGACGACGGTGGAGGAAATTAAAAAAGCCTCGATTTCCATGTTCATCAAGCGAATCAAGCCGCCAATACTGTCCTCAGTGTGAAATGTCGTTAAAACTTTATGGCCGGTTAAGGCTGCCTGGATGGCTGTCTCTGCAGAAAAGTTGTCACGAATTTCTCCCAAAACTATTATATCGGGGTCCTGCCTGACTATATGCCGCAAAGTTTCTTCGAAGGTGACGCCGATATTTGAATTAATGGAACATTGAGAAATGCCGTCAATGACGATTTCTACCGGATCTTCGGCGGTTATTATACTTGTGTTGACATCATTCAGGTAATTTACACAGCTGTAAAGAGTGGATGTTTTGCCGGAACCGGTTGGCCCGGTGATGATCATGACTCCGGATGGCACTTCTACCGCTTCGTAGATGAAGTGTTCAAGCATGCGCGGCGCCATGCCAATTTCTTTGATATCGAGGAGCGATGTTTTGTTGTTGAGAAGCCGCATGACAATCTTTTCACCATAGATGGTAATAAAGATAGAGACCCTCAGATCCAGATCTATTCCATGCTTATGGCTTTTAAAGAGCATTCGCCCACCCTGGTGACGGCGTTTCTCGGCAATATCTGCCTGTGCCATGACTTTAATGCGCGTCGAAAGCTGAGGGGCAATCTCTTTCGGGAAATCTTTGTGATGGTGCAGTACGCCGTCAAGCCTGAAGCGTACTCGGAGGCGATCTTTCATCGGTTCGATATGAATGTCGCTGGCACCCTCTTCGACGGCGTCATCCAGCAGGATATTAATCATCCCTATAATTGTATTTTCGTCAGAGAGGACAGGTTGGGCTGCAGACCGTTCCAGAGCGTTAAGGGTATTGCAAATGGATTCTTTGGAAGAAATGACGAAGTGGACCTGATCTCCCAGAAATTTCCTGGCACAATCATGCGCTTTTTGGTCGAGCGGGTCTGACAGTGCCAGGATGACGAAAGAGTCTTCCCGGCGTACAGGAACTATTTCGAGCTCCCGGCATATCGCAAGTGGAATGATTGAAAGTAGCGTACGATCAATAGCGACAAAGGTTAGCTCAAGAAGAGGATAGCCGAGTTGGTACGACAGTGCTTCCAGTAATTTTCTGTCCTCGATGAAACCCCGATCAACCAGTATCTCTCCCAAGCGTTGCTTGCCTTTGGATTCGCTCTGAATGCCGAGCGCCTGTTTCAGGTCGGATTCACGAAGATAACCCAGTTCAACAAGAAAGTCACCCAGACGGACATTAACACGGTTGTTTCTCAAAATATCCTGCAGTAAATCGTGAGACAAATAACCAAGATCAAGCAGGGTGTCAATCATGGTTTTTGGAGTAGTGAGTTTGCTGCGAACCCGGGCAGCATATGCTAGCTGTTGATCCGATACGACATTCTCTTTAAGCAACAGCTTTGTGATCATACCGTTTTCTGGGACGGTGGTAGTTGCTTCTTTAGAAATAGTGTCCACGTATTATCCTTATATAAAGCAGAAGGTTTAAATTTCCGGCTGTACGTTTATTCCTTCGTGTACATAACCGCTACGGCTCGGGCATTGCCGTCACCGACAGCCACCCAGCCGTGTGGTTGGCTGGAGTCGTAATAAATGCTGTCACCGGTCCGCATGCGGAGGACTTCATCGTTGTAGTGGAAATCCAGCTCCCCTGACGTGACGTAGACAAATTCTTCGTCACCCTCATGTTTGAAGAAGAGTGTGTCATTCCACTCCTTGTTTTCAAACTCAACCAGAAAAGGCTCCATATGTTTGTGTCTGAGCCCTTGTGCCAGCGAGTGATACGTGTACGGCCTGGCAATCTCATTTGCTGTCAGCCGTGGAACTTTTTCATCCTCACGGACGTCCTCGCGTCTCGTCAACACATACTTCTGACGATTGCCGACATCCTCAAAGAAAAAATGGATATCAACTTTAAGCCCCTTGGCAATTTTTAGCAGCGTTGCCAGCGGGGGTATAACCTGTTGGTTTTCGATCTGAGACAACAGTGGTTTGGAAAGAGTCGTCAACTCAGACAGTTCCTGAAGAGTCAGCCGTTTCTGCTGGCGGAGCCCTCTGATCTTCTCGCCGATGCGAAATTCCCTGATCTGTGCTTTGATGTCGGTCATCATATTTCCCCATCATCTGTTTGATTGATGGAGCATTTTTGCACAAACGGCGTGGTGATTCAATAACATAATTATGCTGAATAAAACGTTGTCAGTCCCATATATCATGCACTCTGAATTCCTTGACACGTCTGAAAAATTTGACTACTGTTTCGGCAGGTTAACTTAATTTATACGTTATTACTTGGTGTCGCTAAAAATGAATATTATATCCCGTATATCTATACTTCTCGTGACCGCCTTGCTGAGCGCTGCAGCTCTTGGCGGCTGCAAAGGGAAAAGCGAAGCTCCACTTTTTCTTGAATCGAATCGCAAAGGGGGCGAGGCAGAAGCACCGGTCAAGGATGTTCCTACCGACATTCTCTCCACCCAGAAGGCATTCAGCAACGTATCAAAAAAGGTGACCCCCTCTGTCGTGAACATCTCGACGGTCAGTCGAAAGAAATTTGTTCAGCCATTTTTTGAAACCAACCCTCTTTTCGAAGAATTTTTTGGTGCTCCTCAGACACGACGGAGCAAAAGCCTTGGCTCCGGTTTTTTGATCAGCAAGGATGGATACATCGTAACCAATGACCATGTCGTACGTGATGCCGAAAGTATCCAGGTGAAGCTCTCAAACGACAAGATTTATGATGCAAAAGTTGTCGGCGGCGACCAGAAAACCGACATCGCCGTGATCAAGATTACTGCATCCGACCTTCCGACTGCCGTGCTGGGCGATTCAGATAAACTTGAAGTCGGACAGTGGGCGATCGCCATTGGCAACCCCTTTGGCCTCGATCGCACAATGACGGTCGGTGTTATATCTGCCACCGGTCGCTCAAATATGGGTATTGAAACATACGAGAACTTTATCCAGACGGATGCCTCTATCAACCCCGGCAACTCAGGTGGGCCGCTTCTTAATGTTTACGGAGAAGTGGTCGGAATCAACACCGCTATCGTTGCAGCCGGGCAGGGGATCGGGTTCGCTATTCCGGTTAACATGGCCAAGCCGATTTTTTCCCAGTTGATTCAGAAAGGGAGTGTCAGCCGAGGTTATATGGGCGTAACGATCCAGCCGGTGACCGAAGAATTGGCACAATCATTTGGGCTGAAACAGGCTAAGGGTGCTCTGGTTAATGATATTATTAAAGGCGGCCCTGCCGACAAGGCTGGTATACGTCAAGGAGATGTCATCACCGCTCTGAACGGTAACGAGGTGAAGGACCCTTCACACCTTCAACGACTGGTTGCCGAGGCAGGCGTCGGCAAGACTGCAAAAATCTCCATCTTTCGCGACGGCAAGGCGCTTGAGCTGAGCATCACCCTGGCAAGCGCCGATAATGCACCGAAACAACGTCAGCGCGAGGAACGGGGTGGCCAACAGGGGGAGGGTGAAGCAGACCTGCTCGGGCTGATTGTCGAAAAGGCTGAACAGGGTGAAGGTGTTACTGTTGTTGATGCGGTGCGTGGCGGAATAGCTGCAGAATCCGGCATTAAACGGGGGGACGTGATTGTGTCGATAAATCGCAAAAAGACATCTACCCCGGCGGAATATGCCCGTGTCATCCAGCAGGCTGGTCGGGGAGGACATCTTACTATTCTGGTGCGGCGCGGTGATGCGAGCATCTACTTTGCATTACGCTTAAAATAGTGCTATGTTGGAAAAAATCTACTCCATGAGGTGCATTAACCATGAATATGATAGATAACCCGGATCAGGCAAAGCGGTTGGCCAGAGCCATTCTCTCCGACGTGGCCATGTACAACAAGGAAAAGGTCGAGAGCGGCATAAAGAACGACGATATTTTTGACGTTCTGAGCGAGGAGCTTGAAGAGGGTCGTCAGCATTTTCTCTCCCGGGTCTCCAACGATATCAACCCGGAAGTCATTTACGGAACCGCTGTGGTTGATGTTCTGATCAAGCGTGCGGGCAAGATCGAATCATCCATCTGGTAAGTAATCACCATATATTTTATTTCAGCAAGGCGTGCCTGTCTCGGCGCGCCTTTGCTATTTTAGTAAGTTAACGCAATTATCCTGTTTATCAGGGCTGAGGTTATCTATGAATCATCTATCATTTACATTCTCCCCCGAAAACGAACCGACCAGAATTGATCTTTTTTTGAGTCGCGAGATGGATGGCGATTCACGGGCTATGGTACAAAGACTGATCGAAACCGGCCGCGTACTGGTTGATGGCAAACAGGTGCGTACTTCGCTAAAGCTGAGGGGGGGGGAGCAGATCGAGGTTGATATCCCTCCGCCGCTCCCGGCAGTGCCGCTGGCCGAGGCGATCCCGTTGGAAGTGCTGTATGAGGATAGCGATCTGATTGTGATCAACAAGGCGGCAGGGATGGTGGTACACCCCGGAGCTGGTAACACCAGCGGCACTCTGGTTAACGCGCTGTTGGCCCACTGCTGCGACTTGGCCGGTATTGGTGGCGAACTGCGTCCCGGCATTGTTCACCGCCTTGACAAGGGGACGTCCGGCGTTCTGGTGGCAGCCAAGCACGACCGGGCACATCAAGCTCTCTCCGAACAGTTCAGCGCTCATACTGTCAAGCGCATCTATCAGGCGCTGGTCTATGGATCTCCGCCGGAGGACACCGGCAAGATCGAAGGGATCATCGGACGCCATCCGACCGAGAGGTTGCGCTTGTCAGGCAAGGCCAAAAACGGGAAGCATGCGGTTACCCGCTGGAAGGTAAAGGAACGTTACGGTAGGGTTTCACTAGTGGAGCTGAGGTTGGAGACCGGACGCACCCACCAGATCCGGGTGCATCTGACCGAGGCCGGTTTTCCGCTGCTGGGAGATCCTCTTTACCCGGACGGAGGCCGCTGCAACAACATTCCGGACACTCAACTGCGTGGTATGATTAACCGACTTGGCCGCCAGGCCCTGCACGCCCGTTGTCTCGGCTTTATTCACCCATCAACTGGTCAGTATATTGAATTTACGACCGAACCGCCGGAGGATCTGCAGGAACTGTTGACCTATCTTAGGAAAGAGTAGCGGGAGTAAGCAAATTTTCCAGCCGCAGCAGCTGGTCCAGACTCTGGCTCAGGTACACGGGGCAGCCTAGCTGGTCCGGTACGCGCAGATCGACGTCATAGCGATCTCCGACAAAAAGCACCTCGTTTGGAGCGAGCCCGATCTTCTCCAACACTCTGATTACCATCCCCTCATCAGGTTTGCCGCACCATGTATCATCAATAGTAAAGATGCCGCGTACTATATCTTTTAGCCCCAGATAACTGGTGATACGGGTCGTCAGGGCTCGATTATTGTTCGTGTAAATGTAGAGGGAAAACCGCTCTGCAAGACGTCCCAACAACTGAATTACCCGCTCGTCTCTCACAAGATATGCTTCCGGTCGCAGGGTGCTTTCAAAGAAGCGATGCAGCTCCTGCACACCTCCGCCCAGTTCTGCACAGATAGCAGAGAGGGTCTGTACCGTACCGCTTTCTTCCGTAAGCCTCAGCCGTGTGGCGGCCATCAGCGATGCAGCTTCCGCATGACTGATCCCCTTGAGTCCGGCGATGTACGCTGCTGCGGCATCCTGAATAGCGGCGGCAAAGCGATCGCACACGTACAGGGTGCCGTCCAGATCAAAAACTATCCCGCGAATTTCATTGTACGATAAATGTGGCATTTATCCACCGATTCTGCGCTGGCATAGTAGTTTTGGGTCGGTCACGCCTTTGGACTGAATCAGCACCCTAAAAGTATCACCCATCCCACCTTCGGGCATGATCAGTTTTTTAAGGGCTAAACGGAGCCGAAGTTTTTCCTCTTCGGCCATGGCAGAACGCTCAATCTCTTCAATCTCCTCAATGATACCTGCTGAGAGCAAAAAACGGTACTGTTCCCCAAACCAGACGTTCAGTAAACCCAGATCTTCCCCGCATTTCATCAGTGTTGTGAAATCAACGTGAGCTGTTATGTCCTGCAATCCCAGGCGGAGGTAGGGATTCTCCTCAGTCTGATGGCGGTAATAACAAAGCAGTGTTCCCAGCTTGCGGAGCGGCGTGTACAGCTCGGGCGCTGGATAGCCGTAATCGATCGTCATGATAAAGCCGCGCTGGAGTGCATTGGCGGCGGATGCCAACCATGTCGGAGCGTTCAGGTTGACTTCGGCCTGCTGGCCGGGGTGGAGTTCCACGGCAATGCGTTTCAAATAGGCTTCAATCTCCGGCGTCGATGGTTCCCCGGCCTCTTCGGCAAACTCACCATCTTTACAGGTTACATATACTTCCTTCAGGCCGTTCGAGGTCATCACCACGCGGTGTACCGGCAGAGCATCAATAAGCTCGTTGGAGTACAGGCAGCCGCTGAAGGCGAAATCCCCTGAAGCAAAATCGTCCGGGGAAAGCCAGGCGAGCCGATCCAAGTGAGCGGCAAGCATCTGGCGCTGCGCTGATTCCAGTGTTGGCTCCTGCTCTACCAGCACCAGCTTAAGCCCGGCATACAGCTGCACTTCCCGTTCGGCAAGGTAGCCCATTATGTCGCAAGCCAATCGTCCATTGCCCGCGCCGCACTCCACCAGAGTAAAATCGGTCGGTGTCCCCATGCTGCGCCACATCTGGGCGATTTCGCGGGCAATCACACGCCCAAACGAGGCATGCACAGTGATGCTGGTATAAAAATCCCCCTCGGCCCCGACTTTGCGTCCCGGAGAGGTATAGTATCCAAGCCCTGGTGTGTAGAGGCAGGCCGCCATAAATTCGGCAAAGGTTATTCGGCCTTGCTGCGCAATGCGGGTAGTGATGATGTCATTGAGTGTACTATCAGTTGACATAATGTCTCCTGGTTTTGAAATGGTGAAGAGTAGAACATACATGTTTGATTGCTACTTCAACGGTTTTTCGCTTTTTTTCTCTTTCCCCCGATACATCTCCCGCATCCCCTTCACCTGCCTCCTGACCTCTTTGCGTAATTCCGGGGGATCAAGCACTTCGGCATGTATGCCGTAAGAGAGTATCCACGATACCAGCTCCATCTTACCCGCCGCCTCGAATTCCAAGGTGGTCCGCCCTTCGGAATCAGTGCGGATCCACTGCCCTGGCATCCAGATCCGATCCTTGACAGTATGGGCGATCTCGGCGGAAAAACGGACTCGCACTTTCATCGGTGTATCGCTTACCAGGCCGAAGGCGCTGCTGAAATGGGCTTCCGGCTGATAGCTGTCCGGTATCTCAAAACGCTGACGGGTGACCTCTATCCCCCTGATCCGTTCCAGGGCGAAAAGACGCATGCCGGAACGGTTGACAGCATTCCCCAGCAGATAAATACCCCCTTTGTGGAAGACCAGCGTATAGGGCTCAACCTCATACTCCTCGGCCTCTTCCTTGCCCTTTTTGGCATACTTGAGTCGTATTCGGTACTGCTGCAGCAGTGCTTTCTGCAGGTCACCTACAAAGGCCGCTGCAGGGGAGTAATCGCGCGCTCCATGCAGCAGCGGCAGCGAAACCCGCGCGATCCGCTCCAGATGAGCGGCATGGCGATCCGGCAGCACCGAATGGATGCTTTTGAACAGCTCGTCTATCTCGGCCTGAAACGGAGTGCCGACCAAATGGGCTCCCAGCGAGCGCAACAGGTAGAGCGACATCAGCTGTGGGAGGGTAAAGGTGATTGGGGGGAGGTTGCGAGACTTGGTCAGAAAACTGTAGACCTTTTTCCCATCACTCCACTCCGTTGTCAACGAGTAACCGGCCTGCTCCACTGCATTCAGATCGCGGTGAATGGTGCGCCGGTCGACGTCGCACTCTTCCGCGAGTTCGTCCAGTGTCAGGCCCCGCCTGGTTTCAAGCAGCCGAATGATCGAATGCAAACGCCCCGCCTGGGAATATTTTTTAGCCGGTTTTCCTTTCAGCATGGTTCCCCCTTGCCGAATCTGATTTTATCGCTACAATGTCTGCAATATAATCAGTCGACGTAATAGCTGACAGCGGGAGCATTGTATCGATTTGAACCATTTTGACAACCAATTTCTGACATATATTGTCATGCTGCATGACTGGCTCAGCCACCCCGGATATCTGTCGCTGTTCTTCATGAGTTTTCTGGCTTCAACTCTGCTGCCGCTCGGGTCTGAGTGGTTGCTGGTGACTATGCTGGTGGCGGGGTATGATCCGCTGCCGACTGTTGTCGTAGCTACTGTTGGCAATTATCTGGGGGCCGTTGTTACCTATCTGATAGGAATATGGGGCGGCAGCTGGCTGATCGAGAAGGTCATGAGGGTCTCGCCGGGTCAGCAGGGTAGGGCCCGGAAATATTACCAACGTTTCGGGGTATACTCACTGCTATTTTCCTGGCTCCCACTGGTCGGAGACCCGCTCTGCCTTGTTGGGGGCATGTTACGTATCAATTTCGGTCTGTTTACGCTGCTGGTATTTGCCGGTAAGCTTGCACGTTATGTAGTAACGGCCATAGCTACACTGGCTACTGTTGGTTAAGGGGGGCTTTTTTATGGATGATATACTTGAAATTGAAGCGAATCAGAGCACACAGCAGCGCTATAAAGGGTACGATCGCATCATGGGTAATATATCCTGGCTGTTGATAGCACTGGTAGCACTTGACATAAAACTCATACCGACAGAAGGGGCCAGTATGGTCTTTCCGGCCGGTTTTTCAGTACTCCTGCTTGTTTACAACCTCAATGCCCGCTATGGATTGCTTTCCCGCAAATACGGCGCCATAAAGATTTTCATCGATCTGATGGTTTTTCTCTCTTTCATTGTAGCGGTCTGCTGGTATACCGGGAAAATAACCAGTCCGTTCATGTCATTGATTTACCTGATCCTGATGGCAACAGCACTCACTCAAGGGCGCCGTGTGACCTACTTCATGGCCGGTCTGGCGGTAACATCCTACCTTCTGCTGGCTTCCGCCGAATTCCGGGAGCTCAACTATTATCTGACCCACATCATCGAATTATTCCCATTTATGTTGATTGCCCATCTAGGTGCCATGCTGGCAGGAGAGAGTGAGGCGGCTCGCGGCGAGGTAGAGCGGCTGTCGCTGACGGATGATGTCACCGGTATTAATAACATGCGTAATTTTTTTCTGCTGGCAGAAGTACAGGAAAAGCTTGCCAAACGCTATATAAGGCCTTTTGCGGTCTGTATGCTTGATGCCGATAACCTCAAAAAAATCAACGACCGGTACGGCCACTTCGCCGGGACAAAGTTGATTCAGCATGTTGCCGGGATGATCACCGCAAACATTCGTGGTTCCGATTTCTGCGCCCGCTATGGCGGCGATGAATTTGTCATCATGTTCAATGAGGTTGGTAAACAGGATGTAGTCTGTGCGGTTGAAAGGATTGTTGCCGGCATGGCGTCATCTCCTTTCGATTTTGAAGGACAGAATATTTTGACCACTCTCTCGGCCGGACTGGCCGGCTATCCGGACGACGGTGGCGACGTGCGCACGATCATGGCAAAAGCTGACGAGGCCATGTACGTAAGCAAGCGTACCGGTAAAAATCGTATGACTGTTTTCAGCGAAGACATGTACGGTGAATCTTTTGGTAAGCACGATGACATCTCCAGATGACTGAAACGATCCAGCTTTCAAAACTTGATACCCACTTTGCCGATTTTATTGTCCGCATCGACCAGCATCCCTGTGACGGGCTTTGGTGGGGAGCGGCTCTGGCCAGCTATTCTGCCGGACGCGGTCATTCCTGTTTTAACCTCTGCGATGCTTTGGATATGACAGCACTTCCTTCTCTGCGTACACCACTAAACCAACCTCCGCCCGACATACGCCGCTGGCAGGAGTCCCTTCAATTGTGTGACACTGTCGGCGCGCCCGGGGAATATACCCCCCTAGTGCTGGACCAGGCTGGTCGGCTATATCTTCACCGCTCTTGGGGATATGAACAACAGATCGCGTCGAGCATTCTGTCCCGCAGTCATCCGCTGATTATAAACGAAATTCGCCTTGATGCCTCTCTTGACCGCTATTTCCCTGTTCAAATCGATAGCGTTGATCTGCAACGCTCTGCCGCCCGGATGGCGTTGACCCATCGTTTTTCGGTTATTTCCGGTGGGCCAGGGACCGGCAAAACGGCCACAGTAGCCCGCATTCTGGCGCTGTTGCTTGATGTTGAGTGGGATTCCCGGCCGGAGATTGTACTCGCTGCTCCGACCGGTAAAGCGGCAATGCGTCTCCACCAGTCGATTCTGCATGCTGCCGAGTGCCTTGATCTGCCGGATGAAATTGAAAATTGTATGCCGACCGGAGTATCCACGATCCACCGCTTGCTGGGTGTACAAACCCGCACGGGCGGCTTTAGGCACAATCGTGACAATCGTCTCACTTGCGATATACTTGTAATTGACGAAGCATCTATGATTGATTTGCAACTGATGGCCAGTTTGATGGAAGCGCTGCGGGACGATGCCAGGGTCATCCTGCTGGGAGACCGCAATCAGCTGGCTTCGGTCGAAGCGGGGGCGGTACTGGCAGATATATGTGACAGTGCGGGTCAGGTGGTTGTTCCGGTAACGCAACTCTCCAAAAGCTACCGTTTTGGCAACGACAGCGGCATTGCAGCGTTAAGCCAGCTGATCAACAGCGGAGAGGGCGCTGTTGCAGCAGAACTACTGAAATCGGGGCGGTACACGGACATCCTCTGGCGGCACCTGCCAACCGGCAGGGCGTTCGAAGAGGCTTTCAGCAGTACCGTTCGGGAGGGCTATTCGGGTTATGCAGGAACAATCTCTCCAGCAGAAGCTCTTGCGGAGCTGGGCTCGTTCAGGGTGTTATCACCTCTCCGTTCAGGACCGTATGGCATAGAAAACTTGAACAGTCTTTGTCTGAATGTTCTTGCCCCAGAGCGAAAAAACGATCAACACAACTTCTGCCCGATGCCGGTTATGATCAGCGGAAACAATTACGAACTTGGATTGTTTAATGGCGATACCGGTGTGGTTATGCAGGGAGATGACGCGCCGGTCGCCTGGTTCGAAAACCCGGAAGGAGGGTTGCGACATCTTTCCACCCTTCGGATGCCACCCAGCGAAACTGCCTTTGCCTTGACGGTACATAAAAGTCAGGGGTCCGAATTTGACAGGGTGTTGCTGATCCTTCCGGATCATCTGTCAGAAGCTCTCAGTCGTGAGCTGCTCTACACGGCGGTTACACGTGCCCGCCAGTCTATTGAAATATGGGGAACGGAAGAGGTTTTCCGTCAGACGGTCGAACGACGCACGGTCAGAAACTCGGGTTTAAGAGACAAGCTGTCGGGAGGAGTGTCATGAAGATCTTTATTGCTGGTGGAACCGGTTTCGTTGGCGATCATCTTATCAAGATACTGCTGAATAGCGGCCATTCTGTCCGCACTCTGGTGCATAGTCGTAGTGCCAAGCGAGGGGAGGTAGAGCAGGTTGCCGGAGACATCACACGGCTTGAGACCTTTGAACGGAGTCTCAGCGGTTGTGATGCCGCCATCAACCTGGTTGGCATTATCCGTGAGTTTCCTTATCGCGGAATCACCTTTGAAAGGTTACACGTTCAGGCAACGACAAATCTGATGGTGGCCGCAGCCTGTAACGGTATTAGTCGCTATCTGCAGATGTCGGCCCTGGGATCCCGTCCGGCTGCTGTTTCAGGTTATCACCAGACCAAGTGGCAGGCCGAGGAACTGGTTCGGGGGAGCGGTTTGAAGTGGACTATCTTCCGTCCTTCACTGATCTTCGGTCCGCACGATGCGTTCATAAATATGCTTGCCGCGCAGCTGCGGCTTGCTCCGATCATGCCGGTCATCGGCTCCGGCAGCTACCGACTGCAGCCGATACATGCCGATGATGTGGCCCGCTGTTTTGCACTGGCTCTGGAGATGCCGGGGACGATAGGTCAGACGTATGAACTGTGTGGCAATGACCGCCTGAGTTACGAAGAGTTGCTGGATATGATTGCCGCCGCCCTTGGTCGACCGCGACCGTTTAAGCTACACCTTCCACTGGGCTTAATGAAGTTGATTATCCCGTACATGCAGAAAATACCTCAGTTTCCGATTACAATGGATCAGCTGCAAATGCTTCTGGAAGAGAACATCGGTGAGAGCGAATGGCAGAAGGTGTTCGGATTTGAGCCGCGTGGTTTGCGTGAGGGGATCGACGAGTATCTGCGCAAAACTTGACCGAAATGCGTATGTATTGTATAAGGGGTCGCATGAACCGATTGTATTTCAATGTGATAGCCGTGCTATCTGTACTGATGTTGTCGTCAGCTGCCGGCGCAGATGACCTGCCGGCTGGTGATCTGTCGCTGTTACACGAGCTCTCTGCACAAGTCCCGAACAATCTGGAAGAGCTAGTCCTGAAAAGCAGCTCGTTTGAATCGGTCGAAGGTTTTGCTTCTTATTATGCTCGACG
>JANXYR010000031.1 GCA_025355965.1 Geobacteraceae bacterium | reverse complement strand
TCAGGGAACCATAACCGTTCGAACCTGGAGCGAAGACGAAAGTGTATTAGTCTCGGTTACCGACACCGGCTGTGGCATGCCTGATGATATTCAACAGAAGATTTTTGAGCCGTTCTTTACAACTAAAGAGGTCGGCAAGGGGACAGGGCTCGGGCTTTCTATCAGCTACGATATAATCAAAAAGCATTATGGCGAGATAACCGTTGAGAGTGAAGTTGGTAAGGGAACGACTTTTACTATAAAACTACCAATTAAACTACCTGAATGAAAAGAATTGATAATAGTGATAATAACAGTTAAATGTTTAAAATACCGTGTTTCATTCAGAGTCCTGTTGAGGTGTGCCTATGGAAGATTATCTGCACAAATATGCTGATAAGACATTATGCTTACTGGCATTGGTAACGGCTCTGGGCATGTTTATTGTATTGTTTTCCCATTCACAGGTAGCGGCTCAGCCGGCCTTGCAGCCTGAAATCCAGTTGACGTCCGCCGAGAAGGAGTGGCTGTCACGACATCATCGTATCCAGGTAGGAATCATGGATGCTTGGCCGCCGCTCAATTATCTTGATCAAAACAAGATTCCACGGGGGATCGGTGTAGAGTATCTGGATGCTCTCAACAAACGGTTGGGTGGTGCCCTCGTTCCAGTTCCGGCACCGTTCAAGGAAAATTATGATCGGGTATTAAGTGGGCAACTTGATGCCTTGATGGATATAACCCAGCGACCGGATCGTGAGGCGCTGTTCAACTTTACCAGACCCTACATTGTAATCCCTCATGCTATTGTTGGTCGCAAGGATGGCAGTTATTTCGGGACTGAGCGGGATCTGAACGGCAAAACAATCGCTCTGGAGCGGGGGTTCTTCAATGTTACCTATTTCAGAAAAAACTTTCCGGAGGTCACGATTCGTGAATATGCCTCAACGTCTGAAGCCCTTGATGCTGTTTCGCGAGGTGAGGTTGATGCTTACGCCGGAAATCGTGCTGTCGCTATCGATCTCATAAAAAAGGAGCTGCTTAACAATCTGAAGCTGATGGGGAAGCTTGATGAAGCAAAATCTAAGCTTCAGATTGCTGTTTCAAAGAATAATCCGGTACTGGCAACTATTCTGGACAAGACACTTCAAACCATCACGGAAGCCGAACGGAACGCAATCTACAGCAAATGGGTTTCGTTGGAGTATAAGCAAAAAGTTGATTATTCATTGATCTGGAAGGTTGTTGCTGGCGCGCTAGCTGTTGTGACTCTTTTTTTCTTCTGGAATCGGCAATTAGGGAGAGAAATAGCCATTCGCAAAAAAGCTGAAGCACAATTACAGACCAACCAGGCACATCTGGAACAGTTGCTTTACGAGCGCACCATACATGCTGTCGAATTGCGGGAAGCAAAGGAACACGCCGAAGCTGCCGACAAGATCAAATCGGCCTTCCTTGCTACCATGTCTCATGAACTGCGTACGCCACTCAACTCCATAATAGGTTTTACCGGTATTTTGCTGCAGAAGCTTAGTGGTCCGATAAATGATGAGCAGCAAAAACAGCTCGGTATGGTGCGTGACAGTGCCAATCATCTGCTTTCCCTGATAAGTGATGTTCTCGATATATCGAAGATTGAAGCGGGACAATTAACGATAGCGTCTGAACCATTTTCCATAAATGACTCAATCCGGAAGGTCGTGCAGACAGTACGGCCGTTGGCAGAAAAAAAATGTCTGAAACTTTCTCTTGACCTTGCAGAAGATGTTGGAATGCTGACAGGAGATGCCCGCCGCGTAGAGCAGATCCTTTTTAACCTGTTAAGCAATGCGATCAAGTTTACCGAACAGGGATGGATTGCAGTCCGTTGTATTCGTGAAGATGGTAGCTATCGAACTACCGTAAGTGACAGCGGAATTGGTATAAGTAATGAAAATGCAGAAAAATTATTCAAACCGTTTTACCAGATTGACAACGGTCTGAGCCGTAAATACGAAGGCACCGGTCTGGGGCTATCCATTTGCAAGAAGCTTGTTGAGTTGATGGGAGGGAGCATTCAGGCTAAAAGCAGCCCTGGAAAAGGAAGCATATTCGATTTCACTCTTCCACTTGAAAGGAGTCAAGGATGAAAGGGACGATTGTTTGCTTGGAAAATCGCTGGATTCCCATGGCTTTCAGGCCGGTTGTAACTGTTGCCAGTCTTTTGTTTTTACTGTGTGACGGCAGTGCTGCGTTGGCTCAGGATCGAAATATCTATGATCTGAGCCTCGACAAACTGTCCGAATTGGTGGTAACGGACTCCAAGATAGGGCAGCCCCAGGAAACGGTAACCCAGAAGGTAGAGTTGTTCTATCCTGAGGAGTTTGAACAGCAGACAAACAACAACCGTAATATTACCGAGCTGCTCAAATACACCTCCGGCCAGTTTGTTAATCCACTCTCCCGCAATGATGCCAACTGGGGGTCGTTCGGTGGGCTTGGTCCCAAGTACAACGGTTATCTCCTTGATGGTTTGCCGATAGATTCCTTTGCTGATGCAATGAGTCTTGACCCGTGGGCATTCCGCCAAATTGAGATTCACAAGGGCCCGGCCTCGGTTATGTACTCAAATTATCTGACCATGGATTTTGCAGGCAATGAAACTCCGCTGGCCGGTATCACCAATTTTATTCTCAAAGACCGGATTGATACTCCCGCAACGCGCATCAAGATCGGCGGCGGCAGCTACAACACCTTTTCCGGCTCCTTTTATCATCAGGACAGCAAGGAAAACCTCCATTATTTTTTGGGTTCAAGCTACGAACAGTCTGATTATACCAACTACGGTACTGCTGACTCATGGCTGAATATTAAAAAAGACCCCGAATACCAGAAAACCAAGCTGTATGCGAAACTGACCTATCTGTTTGACCGGGATGACCATAAAATTTCCCTCTTTGTTCACCACGCCGGACATTCCGGTGATGCCGGACGCCCCAACCGTGATTTTGAACATTCTTACGATACTATCAATGCTACATATTCAAACCAGATTACCGAGGCGGTTAATCTGCAGATCAAAACCGGTTATCGAGGCTATGACCGCCGTTGGGCAGAGGATAATTTCCCGGCCAATCTTGGTTTGCGTGAACATGATGGTGTTGAACAGGCCATATTCCCCTCTGATTTGACACTGAATATCAGTCATGACGGGGGAAGCCTTCTGACGTTTGGTGTTGATGGCCAGGTAGCAGAGTATAAAACTTACACTGAAATAAACGGAATAAAGGCTACGGCAAGTAATGTAGATGCCTATTCTACCGGACTTTTTTTACAGGAAAAATATCTGCTGGGCAGTTGGGTATTCCGGGCCGGTGGCCGGTTTAATAATACGAACCATTCCTACAATCTGTTTAACGGTGTAGCTCCAACCAAACAGGAAAACTCGTGGAATTCATTTCTCTGGAGCGCCGGTATTCGTTACAATGCCTCGAAAAGCGTTGCTCTGTACGGCAATGTTGGTTCCAGTTTTGTCGTACCATCAGCCAAACAACTTGGCGGAACATTGAGCGCTGCCAGTGCCGGTGTTGCAGGACAGAATGGTCAGCTTCCGAGTCTTGACCTTAAACCGGAGAAGGGGATTGGCTCTGATTTAGGTCTTGATCTACACCCATTTGACACTATGACGATTGGCATCCGTGGCTTCTATAACCTGATTAATGACGCCATTGTGGAGAATGTTGTCAGTGCAACTCCCTCCCAAAGTAGATCCATCAACGCCGGAAATACTTTTTCCTACGGTATCGAGCTTAATGTGGATCACCGACTTGCCGAGTATTTGCGCTGGTTTGCAAATTTCACTTACACGACAACCAGAGTGGAAAACCCGCTCGTTCCTGATCAAAACGGATCGGATATATCTTTTGTGCCGGATTATATTGCAAATGCCGGGATCACAACTCGGCTCCCCTTCGGAATCACGGTTTCTCCATACCTGCATATGATAGGGGACTATTACGACAGCACCTCAAAAAGTGGTCGCAAAAAATTTGGTTCCTATCAGGTCATAAATATCAAAGGGCAAAAATCGTTGTTTAAAAACGCAGAATATTCTTTGAACGCCTCCCTTGACCTGAACAACATTCTTGACAGGCGTTATGAAATGCCGTGGCAGTTTCGGGATCCCGGATTTAATGCGTTTGGCAGCCTGGAACTGACCTTTTGAAAGGAACTATCATGGGACAACCACTGTTAGGCAGGCGAAGATTTAGTCTAATTGTGATGTTAATTTCGGTGCTTATCTGCATGGCATCTGCCCTGGATCCGTTTGCCTGGGCGGGAGAGCTGGAAAATAAGGTGAAAGCAGCCTATGTCTATAATTTTACCAAATTTACTGATTGGCCGGGCGTGACTGAAGCGGAGTTGACTGATCCTATAAGAATCTGTTTTGTTGGCAGCGATCCACTACGTACCCTGTTGGGGGAGTTGAATAACCGCCAAGCCAAGGGCAGGCAGATTAAAATAGTCCGCCTCAAGGATATAAATACTCTTTCCAGTTGCGATATGATCTATATAAGTCGCTCTGAAGAGCACCAGCTTCAGCTTATCTTGCAACGGCTGCAAAGTACACCGGTTCTGACTGTCAGCGATATTACACAGTTTTCCCGCAAAGGGGGGATGATCGGTTTTGTTACTGAAAATGAACGGGTAAAGGTTGAAGTCAACCTGAGGAATGTGAACCAGGCAGGTCTGAAAGTCAGCGCCAAGCTGTTGGAAGTTGCGAGGGTGATACCATGAACAGAGAACGTTCGTTTATCCACCGCCTACCGATCAGAAAAAAGCTGGTTCTTATCGCTATGACCGCCACCTTACTTGCCCTTTTTGTCGCTGGAACGGCATTCACGGTCTATGCCCGCAAACAGGTAAAAGAGAGTATGGTACAGGATTTATCTGCCCTCGCATTGCTGATCGCAGACCGTAGTAATGCAGCTATTCTGTTTGATGACCATAGTTTGGCCTTGGAGAATCTTGCTTCGCTACGCGTAAAGCCATCAGTGAGCAGTGCGAGCATCTATCTCGAAAATGGGACTCTTTTTGCTGAGTACTACGCTGTGGGTGCATCGGGGGAACCGTTCCCACCTTCTGAAAAAGAACGTCTGTTTCGTTTTGAAGCTGGAAAACTGGTTGTGTTCGAGCCAATGATGCTAGAGGGTAAAAGGGTTGGTACAGTTTGTATCCGGGCTAATCTTTCAGAACTTGATGCGCTCTGGCAAAATTACCTTTTTTCCGCCCTACTGATTATAGCCGGCGCTGGAGTCGCCTCTTTTGTACTTTCATCACGCCTTCAAAAAATTGTGTCGGAACCGATAACCGACATTGCTCGAACGGCTGAACAGATTGCCAGTCATAAAGATTATTCGGTACGGGCGGTACAAAACAGCGATGACGAAATCGGGGTGTTGGCCGGTTCCTTCAACAGTATGCTTGAAACAATTGAGACGCAGAACATGGAGTTGGTTGACAGCAATCGCCTCCTTGAACAGCGGGTGGCGGAACGAACGTCTCAACTTAATGAAGCGAAGGAACATGCCGAGGCTGCCGACCGTCTTAAATCTGCCTTCCTTGCGACTATGTCTCATGAACTGCGCACGCCACTCAACTCCATCATCGGCTTTACCGGTATTCTTATCCAAAAACTTGGCGGCCCGATAAATGAAGAACAGGAGAAGCAGCTAAACATGGTGCGCAACAGCGCCAATCATTTACTCTCGCTTATTAGCGATATCCTGGACATATCAAAGATAGAGGCAGGGCAGTTGACTGTTGCATCTGAACCATTCCCCCTTGATGAGTCAATCCGGAAGATCGTGCAAACCGTGCGGCCGCTGGCGGAAAAGAAAGGACTGGAACTCTCGCTTGATCTCGCGGAAGATGTGGGAATGCTAACCGGTGATGTTCGACGTTTAGAGCAGATTCTGCTCAACCTTCTGAGCAATGCGGTCAAATTTACCGAGCAGGGTGGAATTGCTGTCCGTTGTATTCGTGAAGAGGGTAGCTATCGGACTACCGTAAGTGACAGTGGTATAGGTATCAGCAACGAGGACGCTGGAAAATTATTCAAGCCATTCCATCAGATCGACACCGGTCTCAGTCGTAAATACGAAGGCACAGGCCTGGGACTATCAATCTGCAAAAAGCTGGTTGAGTTGATGGGTGGCAGCATACACGTTGAAAGCAGCCAAGGTGAGGGAAGTACTTTCAGTTTTTCACTACCAATAGAGAGGGTACAGCAATGAAAAAAAAGATCCTGTATATCGAAGATAACGAGCAGAACCTCTATCTTGTTACATTTATTCTGGAAAAGCATGGTTATGAAGTTTATGCCGCCATGGATGGTCAAGAGGGAATCGACAGCGCTGCAAAGGTGCTACCCGATCTTATCCTGCTCGATATACAGCTGCCGCTTATGGATGGCTATGCCGTTGCCAAGCAACTGCGGACCAATCCTGATCTTGCACAAATCCCGATTGTGGCGGTAACCTCTTACGCCATGGCTGGCGACAGGGACAAGGCTCTTGCCGCCGGGTGTACCGGTTATATAGAAAAACCGATCAATCCTGATACTTTTATGCAGCAAGTTGAACAGCATTTATCGAAAAAATAATTCCAAAGGAAAACGCCATGAAACAAATTCTTATAGTAGATGATGTTCCTGACAACATATATTTCCTGGAAGTCTTGCTGAGAGGGAATGCTTTTAAGGTGGTATCGGCACTAAATGGCGTTGAAGCCCTTGCATACGCACGAGAAAATCCTCCAGACTTGGTGATTAGCGATATCCTGATGCCGGTAATGGATGGCTATGCACTCTGCCGCGAGTGGCGCATGGATGAGCAGCTCAAGATGATACCGTTCATTTTTTATACCGCCACCTTTACCGAAAAAAAAGATGAAGAGCTCGCTTTAAGCCTCGGAGCAGTCCGCTTTCTTGTCAAACCTCAGGAACCGGATGCGCTGATGGCCTGTATCCTTGATGTGTTGGCGGATACATCCGTTAGAGACAATATATCTCCGCCAGAAGCAACTACTGATGAAACCGGATTGCTTAAAGAATATAACGAGGCGCTCTTTCGCAAGCTGGAAAAGAAAATGTTAGACCTGGAACGGGCAAATAGTGAGCTGGAGTTGGGTATAGCGGAGCAGAAGCGGCTGGAAGAACAGTTGCGTCAAGCTCAGAAAATGGAGGCTGTAGGACGTTTTTCAGCCGGCATAGCCCATGACTTCAACAATATTTTGACCGTCATTATTGGTTATGGCGACATGATGCGCATGAAATGCGCTATGGATGGCAAGCAGCGTGACATGCTGGATCATGTTCTTGAAGCGGCGGACCGGGCAAAAAGTATGACCAGCAGTCTGCTGACCTTCAGCAGAAAACAGCCACTGAAATTACAGCAGCTGAACTTGAATGATGCTGTTTTAGGAGTGGAGACCTTCCTTCGCCGGGTTATCGGTGATGATCTCACTCTAGCCATATCCACATCATCTCAACATCTTCACATTATGGCTGACAGAGGGCACATAGAGCAGGTGTTGATGAATCTGTCGGTCAATGCCAGGGATGCCATGCCTGAAGGGGGCACCCTTTCTGTAGAGACAGCTGTTATTAACATCGATAACGAATATATCAGTATGCATGGCTATGGGACTTTAGGGCGTTACGCTCTACTTACCGTATCCGATACCGGAATTGGTATGGACGCCTCAACCTGCCAACAAATTTTTGAGCCATTTTTTACTACAAAAGAGAGCGGCAAGGGTACCGGCTTGGGACTCTCTATTGTCTTTGGAATAGTTCAGCAGCATAACGGACATATCCACGTGTATAGCGAACCGGGACAGGGGACAACCTTTCGCATACTTCTGCCACTGACAGAAAAAGCAGAAGCCGACTTTGTCCCGGCTCTTCAGGTGGTTCCTCCAGGCGGAAACGAAACAGTTCTGGTGGTTGATAATGAAGAGTCAGTACGGGAATACATTGCCCTCTTCCTTACTACGATGGGATACACAGTGTACCAGGCAGCTAATGGTGAAGAGGCGGTGAATCTGTTCCGCCAAAGGTCTGGTGAAATTGCTCTGGTGCTGATGGATGTTATAATGCCTCATAAAAACGGCAGGGAAGCGGCGATAGAAATCAGGGCTATCGATGACTCTGCCAAAATTTTGTTCATAAGCGGCTATCCCTACGACATCATCAGTGAACGACACCTCATGCTTGAAAATACCGAACTGTTGATGAAGCCATTGGCGCCATCTGAACTTGCTCTGAAAGTACGTCAAATTCTTGACAGATAGTGAAGCATTTTTATCAGGGCCAGGAGAAGTGACAAAATGATCAGTAATCCGGAAAGACAGAGTGAACGATTGCTGGAACGACTTAACCAACAGTTGCGTTTTACTCAGGAAATCATTAATGCTATCCCCACGCCGGTGTTCTATAAAGATCGTGTTGGCCATTACATCGGTTGTAATCGGGCATTCGAGATTTTTTTCGGCTTAACACAACATGAGCTGATATCTCGCAGCATGCGCGGCATTAACCCGATGCAGCCATCTGAATTGCACGAAAAAATGGACAAGGAGTGCTTGATTACTAATCAATCGTACCGCTATGAAACCCACTTGGTTAATGCCGAAGGCCAGGAGATTGATGCGATTGTCACCAAGGCACCTTATCTTTCCGACAAAGGCAAATCTGGCGGGATCGTGGGAACCTTCACCGACATCACAGAGCGCAAGCAGAGTGAAATCATGCTCCAGCAAATGCAAGGACAGATCATCCAGCAGGAAAAGATGGCCTCAATCGGCCAGTTGGCGGCTGGAGTCGCACACGAAATCAATAATCCGATGGGTTTTATCACCAGCAATCTGACCTCGTTGGGAAAATATGCCGCGAAACTTGATGAGTATATCTCAGCTTTGCGGCAATCACTCGGTTCCTGCTCCAATCATCCCGACATGGCCCAGATTGAATCGCTTCGGCAGAAGCTCAAGGTGGATTACATAATCAGTGACGTGTATGAGTTGATCAACGAAAGTTTGGATGGTGCCAACCGTGTACGTCGTATCGTACAGGACCTGAAAAGCTTCTCACGAGTAGATCAGGCGGAATGCTGCCGGACAAGTCTGAACGAGTTGCTGGAAACTACTATCAACATAGCCTGGAATGAGCTGAAATATATATCGACCCTGGAGCGAGACTTCGGGGATATTCACGATGTAGTTTGCTATCCACAACAGCTGAACCAGGTTTTTCTCAATCTGCTGGTAAATGCCGCCCAGGCAATGGAAAAGCAGGGAAATATTATTGTTCGTACCTGGGGCAACAGCGACAATGTTTTTGTTTCGGTTGCAGATACTGGTAAGGGTATACCGGAAGAGGTAAAACAACGGATATTCGATCCGTTTTTTACCACCAAGGAGGCTGGAAAGGGGACTGGGTTAGGATTGTCCATTTCAGCAGATATTGTTCGCAAGCATGGCGGCAATATTACGGTAGAAAGCCAGCCGGGTGTTGGTACGACATTTATCGTGATGCTGCCGGTTAAAAGTCCGATCCAGTAAATTAAAAATGCAGTCTGAGGCGAAAGGAGTATAAGCGATGGTTGAAAATACCGAGCAGATCAAGATTCTGTGCGTAGATGATGAACGCAATGTATTGCGTGCCCTGGAGCGTATTTTCCTGGATGATGACTATGAAATAGTACTTGCCGGTTCTGGCGATGAGGGACTAAAAATCATGGAGGAATCCGGTCCTTTTCAGGTTGTAATTTCAGATTATCGTATGCCGGTTATGAATGGTGTCGAGTTCCTGAAGGGGGTCTACGACCGTTGGCCTGAGACCGTTCGTATCGTCCTCTCCGGTTATGCCGACGCCAGCGCGATTGTGGCGGCCATAAACGAGGGGCATGTCTATCGTTTCATCCCCAAACCATGGAATGACGATGAGTTGAGAATTACCATCCAAACCTGTCTTGAACGTTATTTTTTGCAGAAAAAGAACAATGAACTGCTGAATCAGCTTGGTGCTGCCAACCAGGCTCTGGAAGAGAAGGTGCAGTTGCGCACTGAACAACTGGAGCTTCGTAACCGGGCACTGGAGTTTTCACAGAGCCTGCTGGGCAACCTGCCGGTGGGTGTGGCTGGGATTGATATAAACGGTATGATCGCTTACTGTAACGACATTGCCGCCAAGCTGCTCAAAAATGTCTGCGGGGATGTTCTCGGTGTTGACGTGGCAACCAGCTGCGATTTATCGATGAGTAGCCTGGTTGAACAGGTGCGTCGCGACAAAAACATCTCGGTAGATACCGTGCTGGGTGGCACACCATGCCGGGTTATTGCTCATACATTAGCTTTTTGTGATAGTGAAACGATAATACTTGTTTTTTTGGAGCTATGATATCTATGCGGACAGTTTTATTTGTTGATGACGAGCCGTCTATCCGCAATGCCATTGAACGCATGTATCTGGAGCGTAACGATGTGCGTTGCCTGTTTGCGGCTTCAGGGCTGGAGGGGCTGGATATTTTAGAAAAAGAGGATGTGTGGGTTGTTGTCTCAGACTACCTTATGCCCGGTATGCGCGGGATCGAGTTCCTTTCGAAGGTCAGAGGGGTTCGACCGGACACGGTGCGGATAATGATGACCGCCTATGCCGATCTTACAATTGCCATTGATGCCATAAACAAGAGTGAAGCCTATCGTTTTGTTACCAAGCCGTGGAATAATAAAGAACTGATGGATACTGTTGACGAAGCCTTGATGCGCTACCAGTTGGTTCAGTCCCTGGGGACTGAGGACGAAGCATTATATTTTTCTCTGGCCCAGACGGTGGAGCTTAAAGATCCATACACCAAGGGACATTGTGACAGGGTTGCCAGTTATGCAGTGGCCCTTGCCAAGGCCGCCGGGTTAAGTGATGAAATTGTAAACGGGAGTTGGCTTCACGACTGCGGTAAAATTGGCGTTCCTGAGGGAGTCCTCAATTTTCCAGGTCGTCTGTCGGAAGAGGATCTGAAGACCGTTCAACAGCACCCCCGATGGGGTTCTGATGTAGCCCGCCAGGCCCGCATGTCGGATACTGTTATCAATATTATTCTCTACCATCACGAGTGTATTGACGGGAAAGGCTATCCCTCAGGTCTAAAGGCTGACAAAATACCTATTGAAGCCCGAATTGTGGCCATTGCAGATGTGTTTGATGCTCTATATTCCGATCGCCCTTATCGAAAGGCATACGACTTTGAGCGAACCATAGAAATTCTGCATGAGATGACGGAAACCCATTTTGATCAACGGTTGATGGAGCTATTTCTGCCCATAGCTGAGGAGGTACGTGCTAATGGCTGATGAGCTGCAACGCATAACAGTTCTTTTGGTGGATGACGAGGAAAACATCCTGCGGGCTATTCAGCGGCTTTTAATGGATGAAGATTTTGATATTGTGACCGCCACTTCGGGTGAGTCTGCCCTGGAAAAATTACAGACCCTTGAAAATGTGGGACTGATAGTTTCTGATCAACGTATGCCGGGCATGAACGGCGCCGAGTTTCTAGGGCGCTCACGGGAAATTTTACCTCATGCCCAGCGGATTCTCCTGACCGGTTATTCGGATATTAATGCAACCATCGAGGCGATCAATAAGGGTGGCGCCGGAAGGTATCTCTCGAAACCATGGGATGATGACGAGTTAACGCGTGCCATAACAGACGCTGTTGCGCTGTATCGTCAAGATGTCGAAAAGCACCGGCTGAACAATATCATCAATCAGCAAAAGGAGGAGCTTGAAGCGTGGAACGACAGTCTTAAAAAACGCCTGCTTCAGACAACGGCCACTATCCGTGAACAGAATCAGGCCATCAAAAACCTGGATGAAACTCCACCGGCGGAGATTCTTAGTCGTACCTTTGACAACTTTTTTGAAGTGATGGGTGACCGCAACGCAATTCATACCCGCACGGTCAGCATACTTGTAACGGATGTTGCCAGGAAAATGAGCCTTAATGCCGAAACTGTTGCTAAATTCAGGCTTGCGGCTCTTCTGCATGATGCCGGTAAATTTGGCACTCACTCACTCACTTTGCATAAACATCAGGAAGAGATGTCCGATAGTGAAGTAAGTGATTATCATCAACATCCGACCAGGGGGGAAGAGATGTTCTCCAAGGTTGAAGAGTTGGCCGGCATTCTATCTTTGATCCGCAGCCATCACGAAGCTTTTGACGGTAGCGGATTTCCGGATGGATTGCAGGGGGAGGCGATACCACTGGGCGCACGGTTGATTGCAATTGCGGATCAGATAGAAAAATCTGCCCACTCGGTTGATAGCAATCGCGCTGACTATGCTCTGATGACTGCACGCTTTCTTGGTGGCAGCCTGCTTGATCCGCAGCTGGTACCCAGGTTTCAAGCCATCACAAAGGTTGTTTATTTCGAAGGCAGGAAAACCGGTACGGTTGCAGAGGTTGAAATTACTCCAGAAGAAGTGGTCCCTGGAATGACAATATCCCGGGACGTAGAGAGTGGCAGTGGAGTTTTGTTGATACAGCGAGGAAACGTATTGGATGCTGCCGGTATAGCCCTAATTCGTAGTCACTATAAGAAAAATCCGCCGGCACATGGCATTTTTGTGCAGATTCTGGAAGACTAAACCATTATCGAATTTGACGAACAGCAGCAGCGAATGGCACTCAAGATGGTCTACTACGGCCCGGCACATTCCGCCACAACTGCTGTACCTTGTGCCGGATGCCGCTGGAAGAAACCCGGATGGTTTGCCCCTTCTGCGCTGTAGGGCGGGAAATAAAACTATAAAGAATCTGGAGAAATAACATGAAAGACAGAATCCTACTGGTTGATGATGAATCTAATGTCCTATCCGCTTTAAAGCGTGCACTTTTTGACGAACCTCTGGACATTAACTCCGTAACCAGTGCAGAAGAAGCGCTCGAAATCATGAAAAAGGAGCACTTCAAAGTAGTTGTCTCAGATGAACGGATGCTCGGCATGCAGGGATCGGAATTTCTTGCACAGGTGAAATCAAGTCACCCGGACACCATCCGCATCATGCTGACCGGCCATGCAACGCTTGAGGCCGCAATGAAGGCGGTTAACGAAGGAGAAATATATCGTTTCTTCGCAAAACCATGGGATGACCAAAACCTGAAGTTTGCCATCAGGGGTGCTATTGAAAAGTATGATCTGGAAGCTGAGAACCGGAGATTACTGGCAACCATAAAGCAGCAGTCGCTTGAGATTAAAGTGCTGGAAAAACGCTATCCAGGTATTAGCAGGGTTGAAAAAGACGGCATGGGGGTGTTTGTTTTGCCTGACATTTCTGAAGAGGATATTAAGTCGATGCTGGCGGAGTGTGAAAAGGAAGCTGGCTGAATTTATGGCGCTCCGGAGATCTGCACAAGTAGCTTGAACCGTAAGAGAATGCGTGTTCACATTCGGACCTGCTGTGTTTGCACAGATAAATATCATCAATGAGAACACTCGTTCTGCATAGCTTTTTGCATGATTGTGCGCCGGACTTAAAATGCGCTTCGTTAGGAATCAATAACTGGTCTGTGAAATCGTTTCTTTTCTCACCCAACATATTCATTCCCCTCTCTCCTGCTGGAGCAAGGCAGTTTGTTGTCGAATCTGACTAAATCGTTATTTAGCAGCGTAAACTAAGTCAAAAAATGAATCCATAGGGCTTTTCGCAGATAAAGTTACAAAAGTTCCTAAGCGTTGCTGAATGATTGTTTTGGGTGTAAGGATTAAACTTTCAAACCGATTGGCGCAATACTCATAATCCATGCCCGCCAAGGTTCAGAATATGGACGAGTGGCTACGCCCGCCAGGCATGGAGCTAGATGAAGCAGGACGGTTTCACGCGGTCACCATCCTTCTTCCCCAATCAGGGGGACAAAGCGGACGCCACACAGTTCTTCACTCCGGTAGTCATCTTCAGAAAGCCGTCGTACCCGGATTAACTCTTGTACTTCATAGGACCTCCCGACCGGAATGACAAGCCGACCACCTATGGCAAGCTGTTCAAGGAGGGGCTGTGGCAATTTTGGTGCACCTGCGGTTACGACTATGGCATCGTAGGGAGCATGTTCAGGCCATCCAAGAGTGCCGTCACCTTCATGAATTACAATATTTGTGTAACCAAGTCTTTTAAGGAGCTGTCGCGCAGCTGCTGCCAATCCACTTACTCTTTCAATGCTGTAAACGGTCGTCACGATCCTGCTCAGTACGGCAGCAGCGTATCCTGATCCGGTACCGATTTCGAGTAACTTATCAGTTGTTCTCAACTCAAGCGCTTCAGTCATATATGCCACAATATATGGCTGTGAGATGGTTTGTCCCTCTGCAATCGGAAGCGGGTGATCTCCGTAGGCCCTCTCCAGAAACTGTTCACTGACAAATTCTTCTCGCGGAACCTCACACATGGCTTTCATTACCGATTGATCACTGATACCACGTACCTGCAAATGTTCCCGGATCATGATGTCACGCTGGCGATCGAATGATTTCATAATTACAGTTCCTCTGCAAGGTAACGGACAATATCCGCGCAATCCATATGCCATACGGTTCCAGCGTCATTTCCATTCAAAACCCTGTTTATCTCAGCTACGGCGGTGTCATATACGGCAATCTTGCTCCTAATAATGCCACGAGTATTAGCTTCGTCAAGTAGGGCATAATAATCAACTTGTACAACTTGACTACCGCTAGCATTGAAGTATCCTGATAGTGTAAATTGATGAATTATTTACGGATCTGGATTTGATTATCTCTGAAGAGCAGAAACCATTTAAGGAACAGCGGAGCAACTCGTGTCATCACTGACTAACAAAAAATGACCTAATAACGAGTGTCCTGATTGCTAAAGGAGCCTTTCATGTCATATCCTAATTACGATATCATAATTGTAGGGACCGGACCGGCAGGTCTTGGTGCCGCGTTTCACCTTGTCGAGCACTCCCCTTCTCTCTCAATTCTTATGGTCGACAGAGAAAAAATATGCTCTGGAGGCCTGCTTAACGACTGCAAACAGAACTATACTTTCCCGATTGGCTTTGACGTTGAGAACTGGAGCAAAGAAGAAGCCGAGCGGTTACTACCGTTGGTGGAAAAGTGGCTACAGCCGGTTATAAAAGAAAAACAGAATATCGAAATTTACAGGCGCCGGGCTGAACGGCTTGACACTTCTCTTCTTGACGTTCGCCAGGCGCATGTCGGAACAGATCGCAGCCTGGTACTGATACGGCGCCTCCGTGACGAGCTCTCACGGCGAGGGGTGCAGTTTTTGTTGGAGCGGGAAGTAACGGACGTATTTGATAATGCATCAGGTACCGGTATAGTCATATCAGGTACCGAAACAGTTGGTGGGGGGAAGGTTATTGTCGCACCTGGACGGAAAGGTTTCAGCTTTCTCCAACAAGTGATGGAGCGAATGGGCATTTCTTATATCGACAATGTAGTGGATGTTGGTATCCGCATTGAAACAAAGCATGAGAACTACCCGATCGTAAATGACTACTATGATCCCAAGTTTCTCTTTCCCAACAATGTGCGCACCTTCTGTACCAACTCCGGGCATGCCCGGGTAGTGCTGGAGCGTTATCAGGGATTCACACTGGTCAACGGCCATGCCCTTTCAGAACATCAGTCCGGAAATAATCTCGTTAACTTTGCCCTGCTAAAGACAATCGGCTTGAAAGATCCGGTACGAAGCGGCCAGCAGATGGCTGTTTTTCTAGCCCGATTAGCCAATGAGATCGGCGGTGGCATGCCGCTTATGCAGCGGGTTGGAGATTTCCGCATGGGGAAACGCTCTAGTGGAGATACCTTTAATGAAGACCTCTACGACTTCCCCCCAAGTTGCCAGGTCACGCCCGGCGACCTGGGATTGGCTGTACCCGCAAAGATCATGCGTCATCTCTGGGAAGCCTTGAAAAGGCTTGACACAATAGTCCCGGGGATTCTCCACCCAAGCACCATAATGTACTATCCGGAGATCAAAATGTACGCCAACAAGCCCACCTTTCTGGATCGCCATTTCAGAGTGAGCGCAAACGTCTACATGGCTGGTGACGGTGCCGGCACATCACGGGGCATTACCGGCGCTTGGGCAAGTGGGATCAGGGTCTCTGAAGGGATTCAGCAAAGAACTGACGTCGACTTATGACCTTATACATAGACATATAGTTGATTTTCTCATGTATCTGTGTATTATTTCATCCGTACAAGATGATATTGTCTGCCGGTTTGGTGTCGATCTGTTTGAAGGAGATATATCTTATGGATAACCGTAGAAAACATTTCAGAATCAAGTTTGAAATACAATGTACCTTGATGGAACATGATGGTAATAGTTATGAAGCGTTGCTAGATGATATTTCTTTGAGTGGTGCGTTGCTTAAGGTAAATGCTGACACTCATTTCCAGATTGGTGATTTGTGCGACTTGATGTTGAGTGAAAAATCAGCAGCATTTCCTATAAAGCACACTGGTAAAATAGTAAGAGTTGACTCTGGAATGATCGGGGTGAACTTTCTCAATTGAAAGGCAACTTATAGTTGCTCCGTCGTAGGCGCACCATAAAATCCGTAGTTTTTTTATACTGAAATGCCAAAAAAGCCACAAAGAGATACCCACACAAACGCTACTGTTACGTCATAGAAACTGTCAGATTAGAATAGTGTCTGTCCAGACTGCCGTACTGCCATAGCCGATATCAACTTGTGACTTAGTTCTCTCTGTTTGAAAAGCTCTCACAACCTCCCGGAACGGATGATCGCATAAACCAGCCAGAGCCCGACAATCCCAGCAACGATATACCCCATAAAGGCAAACACAGGGAAGTCCAAAACCTTTGGACCTTTATCGGTCTGCATAATGATTGAAGAACCAATGATCGTGGCTGCCAGGATCATACTGATTGAAAGGCGGTTAATTGAACGGTCAAATTCGGCAGTGAATTTGTCCAGACCGCGATGTTCAAGGTCTATTTTGAACTTGTTCCGGTTGATACGATTGATTATCTCTTTCAAATCACGAGGGATGTTGCGCGCAAGGTTCAGGTACGAAAAAAGGATCTTATTGATATCACTGGAAATCCGTAGCGGAGAGAATTTTTGGCGGAGAGCCTTTGCAACAAAAGGTCGCAGGTGTTCCACCATGTCGAAGCCAGGATCAAGTGCCCGCCCCATCCCCTCTATCAACACCAGTGACTTTGTCAACATCATCAGGTCTGGCGAAATTCTTATGTTGTAAAGGGTAATAATCTCGATGAACTCCATCAACATGCGCCCTACTTCAATCTCTTTGAGGGGGATTTCGTAAGAGCTGTCAATGAAATTAAAAAGATCCCTTTTAAGGGCCCGGGTATCCATACTGTCAGATATATCACCGGCAAAGAGCAAAAGTGACACTACTTCGTCCATATCCCGGTTGACTACGGCCGAGAGGATATCTGTCAGAAAGGTTTTGAGTTCATCATCCAGCCGCCCCACAATGCCGTAATCAAGCAAGCAGATGACGTTATCCTGAAGGATCAGGACATTCCCGGGATGAAGATCTCCATGAAAAAAACCGTGATTAATCACCATCTCAAGGAAAGAACCAGCACCGCGGCGGGCAATCAGTTTAACGTCAAGCCCCTGAGCCAAGAGTCTTTCTCTATCTGATACCTTGACGCCCGCAACGTATTCCATGGTCAGGATGGCTCTGGAACTCTGTTCCCAATATACGCGTGGGAAATACATCCAGGGTGTTTTTACGAAATTGTCACGGAATTTTTCGATTGTGTGCCCTTCGCGAGAAAAGTCCATCTCTCTCCGGATCGTACGGGCAAATTCACGAACAATACCAACCGGGTCGTAAAGTTCGCTGCCGGACATATGACGTTCGGCCAGACCGGCCAAAGCCATGAGGGCACTGATGTCAGATTCCACAACCTCTACGATGCCGGGGCGACGCACCTTGATGACTACATCTTCACCCGTTCTCAAACGGGCTCTATGCACCTGTGCAATAGATGCTGCGGCCAATGGAACGGGATCAATTTCCGCATAAAATTGTTCTACAGGTCCTCCCAACGCCCCTGTTATCTGAGCCTGCACCTCTTCAAACGAAAAACTTGGGACATTATCCTGCAGTTTTTCAAACTCCAGTACAAAAGCTCGTGGTATTACATCCGGCCTGGTAGAGAGAATCTGCCCCAATTTAATAAACGTTGGCCCAAGCTCCTCAAGCACAAGACGCATCCGTTCCGCGGCCATAAGCTTAGCTATATCAGGCACTGTGGGTCGAAAGAGCCTCCGGCTTCTCACAATCACATCGGCAAGCCCCAACATCTCAAGCACCTGATCAAAACCGTACCTGCTAAGGACACGAACAATACTCAGATAGCGCCTGATGCTACGGATGTTCCGGTTAATCCCCAGAAACTTAAGCATTGGCTAGTCGTTACTGCGGGATTCCAGCTCCTGAACCCGCTTGGAAAGACGGTCGAATTCTTCTCTGGAAACCAGTCCCAATCGGTCAACTACCTTTTGAACTTCGGCTTCAGCCATCTCCTTGACTTTTTCCCTGTTTTCTTTTGCAACCGCCTGGATCCTGTCAACCAGGCTCTTTCCTTCATCCTCACTCAGCTTGAAGCGGTCTTTCATTTCTGCCACCAGTTCCTCAGCCTTCTTCTGTGTAATTGCAGCAACACCGATTGTTGCCATTACAGTTTTTTCCAAAAACTCCAACATAGTATACCTCCCAAACTCATTGTTGTCACATCTGTGAACAGCTTATCATAACCACCTTGTGATGCAAGCACGACACCGAAGCTTATTGATGCCACAAGGGATTTAATATAATTCATGCCCAGCAGATTGCAGTGGAATCGGTGTACGGTTTTTCACCGCAAACACTTCGATGCCGGCCTTTGTCTCCAACGGACAGACATTCTCGCAGATACCGCAGCCGTTGCAGATTTCCTCGACCAGATACGGTTCCTTGACCGTCTTGACCAGTCCGTCCAGACCCATGACCTGCACTTCGCGTGAGCGGATGGCCTTCTCCGGGATCGGGCAATGCTCTTCGCAGACAATGCAGTCAATCTTGCCGGCAAACGGTAGACAATGATTTTTGTCGAATACCGCCTTGCCGATGACCTCACGTCGCTTCACCTCCACCTGCAGGGATGGTATTGCACCGGTCGGACATACCTGGCCGCAGAGAGTGCAATTGTATTCACAATATCCCAACCGGGGAATCACCAGCGGAGTGTAAATCCCCTCAAGCCCCGCCTGATATGCCGCAGGATACAGAGCATTCTTCAAACAGACCTTCATGCACTCTCCACAACGAACACATTTTTTCAGGAAGTCATCTTCATCCCGCACTCCCGGTGGTCGCAGCAGGCGTGACTGTCTTTCGGGAGGTCGAAAACGCGTCGGCAGCGCCAGCAGCAGCCCGCCTGCCATGCCGCCCAACAGCAGTCGCCGCTCCGGCAGCAACGGCCCGTTCCCCTTAAGTTTCAACGCAGGAAGAAATGATATCCTGCTATGAGGACAGTCACGTTGGCAATCCATGCAAAGGATGCATTCTTCCTTGATCAGAACATCCCGGTCAAAACTGGTAGGGCACAATTCGCGGCACTTCCCGCAGTCGCCACATGTAGTTGTCGGCACCCGACTGAATGGTGAAAACCTACCCAGCCATCCCAGCAACGTGCCGAGCGGACAGAGGTTTCGGCACCAGTTGCGTGTCTCAAAACGCTCCAGCACGATTATACCGATCAGGACGGCAGCCGAAAAAAATGCAAGCGGATAGATCGTATCGCGAAACGGCAGCAGATTGTCACGAATCAGGTTATACGTCGGTGCCACTGCATCACGCCGCTCACCGATAGCACTGTACAGTCCGACCCACCCTCCCCTCGCAGCCAGACCGATCACCGGATATAGCAGAAATGTCAGAGCGCGCAGCAGAATGGCAATCGGATCCAGCAGGCCGCTCAGATTGAGATTGAATAACGATGCCGACAATAGCGGCAGCAGCAGCCAGTACTTCGTATTTCCCTTGAGCGCCATGATTGGCGCACTTTTGCGAATTTTTGATGTCACCAGATCGAGGAGCGTCCCCAGCGGGCAGATCCAGCCACAGAAAAAGCGGCCCAGCAGCAATGTCGCCATGACCATCAGTAGAGCGGGCAGCAGCAGCCAGTTCCAGGATTTTGCAGCGAGCAGGTAGCTGAAGAGCACCAACGGGTCAACCCTGAAGAAGGCATTGACCGCAGCATTGATTTCATCACGGCCACGGTATTCCGTCTGGACGAACAGAACCAGAAACAAAGCCAGAAATATAAACTGGCAGATGCGGGCCGGGGTAAACTTCACGCCGCTATGCCTTTACAATCTTGATTTTGTCCAAATTCATCTCACCAAGGCCGCGCTTGTAGGCGGCCACCGTTACCGGGATATCGATCGGCTTCAGACCGAACAGTGTGGTGGCAAAAGCGTCTGCGGCGACCGTATCGGTCGATGCGATCACCTTGTTCAGCACCTTGACATCGGCAATATTGCCACCCTGAGGCCCGTGCGCAGTCAGGATGCGTGTTGCATCGATAATCGTGAGATGAGTTTTGACATGAGAGTTGACATCCGCCAGGGCAACATCCAGGTTGCGGTGAATGTAACCACGATTACCCCCCATGATTCCCATGACATTCTTCAGGCCGAGTGTCAGCTTGGAAAGCCCATGATGTTTTGCTACCGGTACATTGATATATACATTAGCCGAGAGCGCCTCGTCATACAGATCCCATTCCTTGAGAAACTGTCCGTTTAGGGTGGTTTTTTTGAATCGCTCCGGCTCTATCTGTTTGCACTCCACGTTCTTCATCCCTTTTAGGGCACCCTCAATGCCGCTGTTAACATAACAACGGCGTGAGTCATTACAGGTGTAATCGAAAACCTTAACCTTTTTGGCCCCGGCTGCCAGACACTCCTCCACTACTGCCCGCACCACCAGTGGATTGGTATTAGCTGCAAACTCACTCGAACGATCCCACCCCATGTTGGGTTTTACCACAACTACGTCACCCGCCTTGACAAACCGCTTCATTCCACCCACAGCGTTGATGGCTTTTCGGGTCGTGGCCGCATGGTCCGTTCCCTCCGCCACAGCCACCAGAGACGGCTCGCGAGCCGCAAGAGTTTCCCTGACCAGCACAGGAGCCAGCAAAACCGCTGTACCCGTGGCTTTAATGAATGTCCGTCTGTCCATACGATCCTCCTGAAACAGTTGTAAATTGTCTGTAGCGGTGGTGCAATTGTACCGTTATAGAATTATTTTTCAAGCAGGCAAGAAGCTTAATATGTTGAACAACACAGTATCTATACGGCACAACTCCAAAACTGCATTTCTGCAACGGTCAGTTGCTCTGAAGTTGAGCTTTTTCAAACAGTTGCCGTATTTCTTCCATTCTGCTGCGATTCTTGCCCAGATCCCAATAGCCAAGACGGGCTGCTGAACGGATATGGATGGTGTTGGTGGCTGAATCCAAAACAAACAGCGCATCATCGACAAAACCGAGCGTGGTTCTGAACTCTACTTTGATCATCCTAGCATCCGCCGATATCAGCTTGATATCTTGGCGTTGAACAAGAAGTTTTGCCAGTTTCTCAAATGCGCTCACTGGCTCTGCAATAATTTTGAACGGTTCGATATGATGGTTGTCCGGCGCCTGGCTGGAGACACAGTTTGGTTTTGCGGGGCACGGAGGAAGGGTTGGCAGCGTATCTGCCTGAACGTTTGAGGTCATACATATCACCATTATGAGGAGAGGGATCATTATATTACTCTTCCATGGATCTGCGACAACAGTGGCTAAAATCAGCATAATTCCAGCTGCCCGATAACTGACGGCAACCGTTTGGGGGCTTTGATCCGCAGCTGTTTGTTGACGTTCATACGCCCGAACACAACTTGAATGTCAACGGTTGACACGCCAAACTCTTCAGCCAGAAAACGGACCATATGGTCGGTCGCCTTTCCGGCGCGCGGCACCGCCGTCACACTGACGCAGAGCTGATGCCCCTTAACCTTGCCGATGGCATCCCGCTTTGAATTGGGTGTGCCAAGGATATTTAGCACCAAGGTGTCACCTTCCCATGTAAAAAACGGTTTTTTCATTGTTTATCCGGTCATAGCGCAAGCAATTACAAACAGCACAATACGAATATCCCCTCCCCCAGCGGGGGAGGGTTAGAGAGGGTGAGCATTTAACGCCGCTCGTTACACCAGTTTCCACCAGTACATTATAGACCTTCTGCAAGACTTAGGTCGGTCAGGAAGTATCTGCCGCTTTCAGTAGTGATCGTCGGGAGCCTCTTCATCCCACTATACACCTTTAGCTTTTCCGATAGAAAATGCATTCCCCAGGAGCGGGCCGACGCTGTGGTATCCACGGTGAGAAGTATCATAGATGAGCGGCTTGATTTTCATGATGTCGAGAAAACCATCATCGGCGAATACGTCTTCATCACCCTTCACATCGATAATCTCGCCGATGAACTGAGTGTGTAGACCTATTTCGACGATGTGTAGCAGGCGGCACTCCAGAACCACCGGAAACTCAGCTGCGTAAGGGGCATCCACCAAGTCACTTTTCACAGGAGTCAGTCCGGCTGCGGCAAATTTGTCAACGTCGCGCCCGGAAGCTATTCCAGCATAATCGGCTTCCACCATCTTCCCCTCGCAAGCTATGCCGACGGTGAAGGCCTTGCGCTCCACGATGCACCCGTGCGAATAGGTCGCCTTGCGTAACGATACAGCAACACACGGAGGCTGCGAACAGCAGATGCCGCCCCAGGCAGCGTTCATCAGGTTGGGTTTGCCCGCCTGATCATAGGTCCCGACCATCAAGACCGGGGTTGGAAAAAGTAACGTCTTTGCTCCGACTGATTTTTTCATGATAACTCCAATTCAGTTATTATTGCCTTTCATGGATTGTCTCAACAATCTAACCATGCAAGGTAACATTTTCCCATGGCTCATTTGTAATGTCACGAGATATATAAACAACGTTGACGTCACAACTAATTGAGTGGTACTTTCGTTGCCGTTCTATCCAAGCTCGCCCGGATTCAACAGCAATAAATAGTAAAATTAATTCAGGAGGTTTCAGGTGAAAAAATTGATGAATGCAGTTATTGCGTTGTTTTTGGTTGTCCTCATGCCGGTTTCATCACTCTTCGCGGCCACTCCGCCACAAAAGATCGTCATCGGCATATCCAAGATTGTTGCACATCCGGCCCTTGATGCTGTTGAAAAAGGGATTCAGGATGAGCTTGCTGCAGCAAAAATCAGCGCTACCTTTGACCTTCAGAACGCCAATGGCGATATCGGCACAGCCGCCTCGATCGCTAACAAGTTCCAGTCGGAAAAGGTTACTCTGGCTGTCGGTATTGCCACACCGACCTCCCAATCGCTGGTCAACACCCTGAAAGGGATTCCGATAGTATTTTCGGCGGTAACCGATCCGGTCAAAGCGGGTCTTGTTCCGTCACTGAAAGGAGCCCAAAAACCGGTCACCGGCGTATCAGACATGACTCCTGTCAAACAGCAGATAGAACTGTTGCTTAAGATCAAAAAGATCAAGCGCCTCGGGCATATCTACACCAGTTCCGAAGAAAACGCTGTTGTGTTGGCCGGTGTCGTCAAACAGGCCTGTAAAGAGTTAGGCCTTGAGTATGTGGAAACAACTGTTTCAAAATCAGCCGAGGTAAAACAGGCAGTTCAAGCGATTATCAAGCGTGTGGACGCCCTTTATATCAGCACCGACAACACCGTAGTGTCAGCTTTGAGTTCAATAGCTGACGTCGCCACCAAGAACAAGGTTCCTATCATGTCGGCCGATCCCAGCTCCGCAGAGAAGTACCCGGTTTTGGCTGCCTGGGGCTTTGATTATTATAAAATGGGCAGGGCTACAGGAGGGTTGATCGTGGAAATCCTGAACGGCAAAAAACCGGAGCAGATTCCAACCCGCTTTATGACCAAGACATCGGATGTTGACCTGCTGATAAATCTGGATGTTGCCAAAAAACTCGGCTTGAAGTTCCCGAATGATATTGTGAAAAGCGCTAACAAAATTGTAGAAAATGGTAAACTGACCAAGAAATAGTCTGCTTTTCGCCCGGTAACCTTCTTGGTTGCCGGGCTTTTCTACGCCTACAAAAAGGATAAAACGGTTTTGATATGATTGAAGCGATACTGGTCGAAGGTTTGATCTATGGAATAATGGTGCTGGGAGTATTCATAACCTTCAGGGTACTGGACTTCCCGGACTTGACAGTGGATGGCTCGTTCCCGCTTGGTGCAGCACTAATGGTACAGGGCATTATGCTTGGCATGAACGGCTGGCTGGCGCTGTTGATTGCATTTATCGGCGGCGTGATTGCCGGTGTCGTCACGGCACTGATTCATAACCATCTCAAAGTCCCCAACCTGCTTGCGGGTATTCTAACCATGACCATGTTGTACTCGATCAATATCCGCATCCTCGGCAATCGCGCCAATGTTCCTGTACTTGATCAAGAAACTCTTCTGTCCGACATTTCAAACCGCCTGTCAGGAATTGTTCCGGACGAATATATCCTGCTGCTCTTTTTTGTAGTTTTGGCTCTCATCATCAAGCTGCTGGTCGATCTGTTTTTCCGCACAGATCTAGGTATGACCATCGGAGCGATGGGGAACAATGAGCAGATGATTATATCTCAGGGGATCAACCCCAAAACCCTTAAAACTATAGGCCTCGGACTGTCGAACGGACTGGTAGCCATATCCGGTGCCTTTGCCGCACAGTATCTCGGTTTTGCCGATGTGGGACTCGGTCAGGGGATCATCATCTCCGGTCTGGCATCGGTCATGATCGGCGAATTTCTGATCATGAAAAGCAATAAAATCGGCGTATTGACTCTCTGTGCGCTGGCCGGTTCCATCCTGTTCCATGCCGTCATGTACCTGGGACGCTATTACGGTTATGTCATCGATATGACCCCAAACGACTTGAATCTGATTAAAGGACTCCTGATTATTGTTCTGCTGATTATAACCCAGGCCAGAAAGTTCAATATGGCGACCTTCAAAGCGATGGTGCAAAAATGATAGCGATCAAAAATGCTGCCGTTATTTTTAATCAGGGTACGGTTAATGAAAATCAGGCCCTCCGCGATATCAACCTGAATGTCAAAGAAGGCGACTTCATCACCATAATTGGCAGTAACGGGGCCGGGAAATCTACCCTCTTCAACCTGATTGCCGGTACGATTACCCCCGCAGTCGGCTCCATCCACGTTAATGGGCGCAACGTAACCCGCGAACCGGAATTCAAACGGGCTCAATATATCGGCAGGATTTTTCAGAATCCGCTGCTTGGCACTGCGTCCAACATGAGTCTCGAAGACAATATGATGATTACCTACCGCAAGGGTTTCAAATGGCTCAAGCGGAGCCTTAACAACAAAATGCGTGAGTACTTCTGTTCAGAACTGGTTCAACTGAAGATGGGACTGGAGCAGCGCATGAAAGAAAATCTGGTCATGTTTTCGGGTGGACAGCGTCAGGCCTTGACTCTTCTTATGATGGTACTATCCAAGCCCGCCCTGATCTTGCTTGACGAGCACACGGCTGCGCTTGACCCCAAGAATGCCGAGATCGTTCTTGAGCTGACGGACAAGTTTATCAAGGAACATAAGCTCACCTCCATGATGATCACCCACAACATGAGCCACGCCATTGAGTACGGTAACCGCCTGCTGATGATGGATCAAGGGGAGATCATTTTTGACGTAGCCGGTGACGCCAAGAAGGAACTGACAGTAGAAAAATTGATCGAAAAGTTTCATGAACTTCGCCATCGCGGTTTTGAAAATGACAGGGCGCTACTCTCCGAGTAGCTTCTGGCAACTATCAACCAATATGCCTTGACTGGTCTGACCTTTTCTGAAATACTCCCGACGTTTTATCAAATCTTTGTTTGAGGAGATGAATACCATGAAAAAAATGCTGCTGTTATTGTCGTGTTTCGCTCTGTCACTGTTTGCTATCAGCGCCTTTGCCGGCGACGGTTCCTGGGACAAGGTAAAAAAAGATGGTAAAATTATTATTGGCCTTGATGACTCTTTCCCACCGATGGGCTACCGCCAGGCCGACGGCAAACTGGTCGGCTTTGATATAGATGCTGCTGAAGAGGTCGGCAAACGTCTCGGCATTAAGATCGAGTGGCAACCAACCGCCTGGGATGGTGTTATCCACTCTCTGGACGCCAAAAAATTTGACTGCATCTGGAATGGTATGACCATCACCGAGGAACGTGCCAAGCAGGTTGCATTCAGCAAACCGTATATCATGGACGGCCAGATCGCCATTGTTAATTTCAAAGAGAAGCGTTTCAAAGGCCTCAAGGATCTAAAAAACTTTAAAGCAGGCACACAGAAGGGTTCTTCAGGCATACAGGCTGTCAAGAAACTGGCCAACGCACCAACCGAACTGAAGGAATATGAAGACTATCCAAAAGCCCTGCTTGACCTTGAAGCAGCCCGTATCGACGTGGTTGTGGTTGACAATGTTACCGGTCGTGACATGATTGCCAAACGCCCCGGCAAGTTCAAAATCATCCCAGGTATGATCAGCAAAGAACCGTTTGGTGTGGCTTTCCGCAAAGGCGACAGTGATCTGCGTGAAAAAGTTCAGCAGACCCTGGACAAGATGGTCAAGGATGGTGCAATGGCCAAAATCTCGCGCAAGTGGTTTGCTGAAGACCTGACCAACCCAAAGAAATTTTAATACGTGAAAGTTTCGATGAAATATTTAGCCGGCAGGGCCTTTGTGGCCCTGCTTTTTTTGTGGACGCTGACCGGAAGCTGCCTGGGAGCGGTTGATTACGATCAGCTCTTCCGTCAGTCCAGTGATTTAATGGCCCAGGGCGACCTCGATGGTGCATTGGCACTGCTCAAACAGGTTCCAACGCCTGCTGTTGAAGAAGAGGCAGGCTCCTTTGTCTCTAGCCGCATGCAGGCCGCTAGAATCCTTGCTTCGCAGAATGAAACGACAAAGGCACTTGCGACCTGTCAGGAAGTCCTGAAGCTTTTCCCGGACAACAGCGAAGCGCGTAACTTCGTCGCCGCATTAAAAGATCAGCTCAAACCTGGCTGGCATACAGTTCTGGCTGACACCCTGCGTTTCCTTCCGGCCCTGGCCAAGGGCGCAGTCATGACGCTGCTGTTGGTGCTTTGTACCATGCTGGTTTCACCTCTGGGTGGGCTGCTGATCGCCCTGGGGAGAATCAGCACCTTGCGACCGGTTTCCTGGTTATGCTGGTTCATTATCTGGTTCTTCCGCGGCACTCCCCTGCTCCTGCAACTGTTTTTCATCTACTATGGCCTCCCTTCACTCGGCATTACCCTTGCGCCACTAACCGCAGCAGTAATCGGTCTTGGACTTAACTACTCTGCTTATCTGGGCGAGATCATCCGTGGCGCAATCCAGAGCATCGATCACGGCCAGATGGAGGCGGCCAAGGCCATCGGCATGAGCTATGGCCAGGCTATGCGGCGGGTTATAATCCCACAGACCTACAAACGGCTGATGCCGCCAATCGGCAACGAGTTTATTGCCCTGATCAAGGACACCGCCCTCGTCTCAACCATTGCCATGGTAGAACTGATGCGCGCGGCCGATCAACTCTTTAACACCTATTTCAATATCACGGCACTGGTACTGGCAGCAGTTATCTACCTGGTGCTGACTACCATTTTTACCTTCATCTTCGAAAAGATAGAGTACCGTGCGGGGATCTATGAGCATCGTTAGTCAACCACTCCTGAAACTGGAGAACATAACCAAACGCTTCAAGGAACTGACGGCGGTTAATGGCATTAATCTGGAAGTTACTCTCGGTGAAAAACTGGTAATCATCGGCCCTTCCGGTTCGGGAAAATCCACCCTTCTCCGTTCTATTAACCTGCTGGAAGAAATTGACGAGGGGACCATCCATTTTGAAGGAAGTGAAGTCGGGTATCTACTGCGCAACGGCAAACGCCATCTGGACCGCCCACATGCAATCAGCGCATTGAGGGCCGAGATCGGCATGGTCTTCCAGCATTTCCACCTCTTCCCACACATGACCGTACTTGGTAACGTAATGGAAGGACCTTTAACTGTACAACGCAAATCAGCTGAAGAAGCACGTTCTATCGCAACAGATATGCTGGTCAAGGTGGGGCTGTCCGACAAACGTGACGTATTTCCGGCCACCCTGTCAGGTGGGCAGAAACAGCGGGTAGCAATTGCCCGTGCCCTGGCAATGCGCCCAAAACTGATGTTGTTCGATGAACCGACCTCGGCCCTGGACCCGGAACTGGTCGGCGAAGTGTTTGACACCATCCACACCCTGGCTGACGAAGGCATGACCATGATTATTGTAACCCACCATATGGGCTTTGCACGGGAACTGGCTGACCGGGTTATTTTTATGGAGTCGGGGAATTTTCTGGCCGAGGGGGCGCCGGAGGAGGTTTTCAGCAAAGGTCAGGATAATGAACGTATCAGGGGCTTTCTTAACCGGTTGTTGTAAACTATTCCACTTAAAAACAGGCTTCTTGGCATTTTTTACCTTGGATATTGCTAAGAAGCCTGTACTACGAAGTAGACCAGATCCCTATTCCCATTTCAAGCGGAATGTCCTTTTTGCCTGCAAAGTAATTTTTCAAGTGCATCTTGTCATCACTCAACTGAATACCAACTTCAACACCATGAAACACATCTGACGAACTCGTGCCATTTGAAAGCATCAGAATAGATGTATTCAGTTGCCGCAAGATCCGATAAAAATCAGTGAAGATCTTTATGTTTTCCGGAAAGAATTCTTCGATCGGATCAAGAACAACGAGTTTCACCTTGTAGTATTCGCAGAATTTCACCAAATGGGTAAGTGTTTTAGTATGACTCCCCGTGACATCCACCAGGTTTGATTGAGTTCCATAACAGTCGTCGCACATTGAGATACAGGTCAGATTATCGCCATTGCTCCGTAGTTTATAATTGAATTCGGGATCCGACTTCTGCCACTCGCGGCAGAGGCGCTTGAAACGCCTGCAATTATCGTCATCAGTATCCTGAGCGCTCAGATATATGACGTGCCCCTGTTGACAAGGATATTTTCCAAGAAATGGGAGATCAAGTGCAACAGACATCGCCGCTTGCATGGCAAACGTAGACTTCCCGTAAATACCGTTAGTCTTGAGGCATACCAGTGAGTTAGGCGGGATTATTTCCGAGATTGTGTAATCCTCAGGCTTCGGAGCAGTGACCTCCCGTGTGGTCCATTCTTTAATGCCTATATGCTTGGCAAAGGGATTATCTTCCATCATCTTAAGTGCCATCGTCAACTCCTCTTAAGTCAGTAACGTTACATATATAACGCATTGAAACCCGGAGCAATACATTAAAAGAAAGTGTCTTTAACGCAAAGACGCCAAGTCGCAATGACGCAAAGGAAAAAACAGAATCGTTTTATGGTTAATCCCTATTTCCAAAGCTTCTCCTTGCGCCTTTGCGCCTTTGCCCCCTGGCGTTAATGCTTTTGAGTTTATGTTTATTCATTGCGGAAGAACAGTACTAATCATGAGACACAATGCCGTTATTTGATTAATTGCATAAAATCATTTTTTTATTGGTATTGCTTGTGATATTGATTCAGGCGATTTAAAGAAAAATTTCAACAAAAACTTACCAATCGTATCCAATTTAAACGGAGGTAACGCATGTCAAAAAGAATGAAGATTTGTATTAATACCGGCGGCGGTGATGCGCCTGGGCTAAACGCCGTCATAGAGGCGGTCACCATGGCTGCCTACAACCGGCAATGGGAAGTATATGGCATCAAATGCGGCTACACCGGTCTCCTGAACACTGAAGAGATCATCACCCTGACTCCTGAGAAAGTTAACGGCATTGCCAGCATCGGCGGCACTATTCTTGGAACCACCAACAAGGGCAACCCTTTTATGATGCCGGTCTGCAACTCAGCTGGCGAATCAGAGCAGCGCGATCTATCGGACAAGGTTATGGACAACTTCCGTCGTCTCCGCTTTGATGCCCTCGTTGCCGTCGGTGGAGACGGCAGTCTTGAAATTGCCCACCGCTTTGCCGAAAAAGGGATGCCGGTGATAGGCGTTCCCAAAACCATTGACAACGATATGGGTGGGACCGTCATTACCTTCGGTTTCGATACGGCAGTCAGCATTGCCACCGAAGCGATCGACCGCCTGCACTCGACAGCCAAGTCGCATGATCGGGTCATGGTAGTGGAGGTGATGGGGCGCAATGCCGGCTTTATCGCCCTCAACAGCGGTATATCGGGTAATGCTGATGTGATTCTTATCCCGGAGATTCCGTTCGATATCGATAAAGTCTGCGACAAGATTATGGACAACGAGTTGCACGGCCATAAATATGCCATCGTCGTAGTGGCCGAGGGGGCCCTTCCAAAAGGTGGTGAAGTCATAACCAAAGGTACCGGAGAGACTGGCCGCCAGCACGTGGTTCTAGGTGGCATTGCCGAATATGTGGCTAAAGAGATTTCACAACGCACCGGTAAGGACTCGCGCTCCATGGTATTGGGTCACCTGCTGCGCGGCGGTTCCCCTACAACATTCGACCGGCTCCTCTCCTTGCGCTTTGGCGCCGCTGCCGTGCGAGCCATTGAGCTGGGTAAATTTGATCATATGGTATCGCTACAATCTCCGGATATAGCTCTGGTACCGCTGGGAGAGGCGTTGGGGATACAAAAACGCGTTCGGGCCGATGGAGATACCGTGCTGACGGGCCGTGATATCGGGATATGTTTCGGAGATTAAATTCTATAACAATCGGGTGTAAAGAAACTAGTAAAACGATAAAGGGGATGGCTTTGGCCATCCCCTTTATAATTACAACCATCAAAATTTAACTAGTGATCAGTGATCAATAGCCTTTGCCATGCCGAGGCCGGTATTCTGACGAACATAAACCTCGTCAAACATCTCTTCCGAACGACGGTTGGGGAACATCAGTGCCCCCAGAATGGCGGCGATGAAGCCAAGCGGGATAGATA
>JANXYR010000023.1 GCA_025355965.1 Geobacteraceae bacterium | reverse complement strand
GGTTTCTGGCTTCATAATGATTTCGGCAACGGTCATGGCGGGTGTCAACCTTGTGGTATCAATCGGCAGCGGATCATCAGCTTTCAGACCGAGCGAGGTGGCGTTTATCACCAGATCGTGACCGGTCGGATCTGCATTTCCCACCATAATCGGCCGATCTGGAAAGAATTTGTCTACTCGCATCGCAATCTCTTCGGCCTTCGAACGGGTACGGTTGGCAACCGTCAGGGATGCTACGCCAGCCTCTGCCAGAGCAAAAGCGATGGCTGCGGCTGCACCGCCCGCACCTATAAGCAATGCCCGGCGACCAACCGGATCGTACCCCTGGGAGCGCAACCCAGCTACAAAACCAGCACCGTCAAACATGTTACCGATCAGCCTTCCATCCGCTTCCCGTCGCACCGCATTAACGGCACCAATTGCACGCCCGGCATCGCCAAGTTCATCACAGAGGGCGGTGACCGCAGTCTTGTGCGGAACCGTCGTGACAAAACCTCCTAGATTCTTCATGGTACGAAAAGCGGTCAGGACGGCCTCAAGCCCCTCAGGAGCAACCTGTATTGGAACAAGAACCGCATCACAGCAGTTCATTGAGAAAAGCTCATTGAACACCTCTGGTGTGCGGACGTGGGAAATGGGGTCGGCGATGATGGCATAAAGCTTGGTCTTTCCGGTAATCATGTTGAGACGTCGTCCTTTCTGGCTAAACAGCAGCAAATCCGAGCATCTACTTCTACAAACCACTATAACCGACAACAATCATGGGTAAGGTTTCATCGCAGATCGGAAGGCCCTGTGCCGGAAATGGATCGGAGAGACCGGAACCTCGGACAACGTCGAGCGAGTACGTGTTCCCCTCCCGACAAGAGACCAGAAAGGGCAACATCTTCGGCCTACGGAAACCTTTCGAGAACTGACCTACCATATACTATTACATGGCACTGGTGAGAATTTCCCTGCTCACGGCAGGGGTGATTGCTTGATGTTCACCTAGCTTATCCATGCCGTGTTTTTTCAATTGTACGATCACGTTTTCTATATCCGCGGCAGTGGCACCATAGGCAGACAGACGGGTTGCAACCCCAACGGAACAATACAAGGCTTCGATGGACTGAATAGTACGTTCAGCAAGGTCATCGCCTTCCGCAAGTTGAAAGACGTTGCGCCCCATCTGTTCTAGTTTTGCTCGTTTGACATTTATCTGTGAACGTAACAAGGCCGGCTGTACGACAGCCAGTGATCGAGCATGATCGATACCGAATAATGCGGTCAGTTCATGGCCGATCATATGCGTAGCAAAATCACGTGGCATACCAAGACCAATAAGCCCGTTCAGTGCCTGATTCGCGGCCCACATAAGGTTGGCCCGCCATTGGTAGTTGTCGCGCTGAAAGCTGGCTGCGAGTTGTACAATGGTGCGTAGCAAGGTTTCCGCATAACCGTCCTGTACAAGTGCTTTGCTGGAGCAAGTTATATACTGTTCGCATACATGAACAAATGTATCGACAAGGCCGTTTGCCAGCTGACGTTCAGACAAAGACAGCATGACATCCGGATCCATGATTGCAAAGCGTGGCTGCACAGCGGGGGATTTGAAAATGCATTTTTCTTGTGTTTCAGCGCGAGAGACAACCGCCCCGCTGTTGGATTCCGACCCGGTAGCAGGAATTGTGAGCACAACCCCAATGGGCACGGCATTGGTTACGTTATGTTTACCTGTCAGGATGTCCCAACCAGGCCCGTCGTAACAAAGTGCCCCGGCAATATACTTGCAGCCGTCAATAACTGAACCACCACCCACCGCCAGAAGAAAGGTAACCTTTTCCTTGCGCGCAAGCATTACCCCCTTATCCAGTGTTTCAATACAGGGGTTGGCCTCTACACCGGAAAACTCTGCCAAAGAGTGGTTGCCCAGAGCTTTTGCAATCTGATCGTAGACCCCGTTTCGCTTGATGGAGCCGCCACCATAGACAACAAGAATCTTATGGGCAGGATCGATCAAATCAGCTAAAGAAGCGATTTGCCCTTTCCCAAACTGAATGACTGTCGGATTAGCATACGAGAAGTTGTTCATATTATCTCCAAACTATTTTAGCTTCTTTTCTTGGCACTGTTCGCTGATACTTAATACCAGGGTAGCCTATTACTAAACATGCAAATACTTCTTGCCCCTGATTAAGCTTTAAATACCCTTTCATTTCTTTAGAATGTGCCACTGCTCTTGCAAAGAATCCGCTATATAACATTCCTAATCCCTGCGCATACGCCATTGTTTCCATATGAGCTGCTGCGACATATGCATTTTGTACGGATTTTGATAAAACCAATATCAAGGTTCCCGCATCAAAAAACAAACCATCTTTCCTGTTCGGACCATGATAATCCAGATACATTTGCTTCCACATATCTCCGTACCAAGATATATTCAGCTTTTCTTTTTCCTCATCTGAAAGGTTGGCTATTTTATTCAGCTCATCAATTGCCATATTTCTTAATGGGTCAATGTCATCTCTCACAACACAATAGGATACATTCTGCTGATTTCCACTTGTTGGAGAATATCTTCCAGCTTCAATAATTTTTTCGATTTTCTGAGTTTCCACTTGTTTTTTCGAAAACTGCCGTATTGTTCTTCTGTATTTCAGTGCCCGTAAATATTGATCTTCATCTAACTCAAATTTGCCCTTCTCATATTCTAATATTTCTGACATAGGATAATCTTCTAATATAATTGCGTTTTTAGGACAGACTGCAATACAATGCCCGCACTCGATACATCGTATTCTTTTAGACTTTGCCTTTTGCCCAATCACTTCTATATCTTTTGTGAAACAATCTTTCGCACATAGTCCACATCCGATACATTTATTTTCATCAATTTTAATCATTTCCATTCTCTTTCATGACTTATTTATTTCGATGGTGTGTCCTCTCCATCTTCATTTAACGATCATTAAAAGGCACTGACACAAATCGGTAAGACTTACCTGTTGCCTGGATATGACCGATCCCTGGATAAGGCAGGTGCGCTCCGGCAACAAGTACGCCGGAACGAGAAAAATCAGCAAAAGCCTTGGCGCGGCTGGCTGCTGCCTGCTTCCGATTGTAGTCAAACTCAATAGTAATCTTCGGATTTGCAAATTGTAATTCGGCGACATGGACGGTATCAGCCATGAAAACAATAGTCTGTTCATTGCTAACCAGTGTGTAGAAAGCAGAACCAGGAGTATGCCCAGGATGAAGCGTTGCAGTTATGCCAGGTAGGATTTCTGTAGTTTTATCAAAAGTACGGACTTGCCCTGAATCTACGTACGGCTTTACTGTCTGCACCGCTTCTTCAAAAGCAGTTGGTAAAGCTGCTGGGCGATAGGTAGAAGTTTTCGCTATATCAGGATTAAGAAAAAAATCTACGTCTGGTTTCCCGATATGCACAACAGCATTTGGAAACATTCTTTTACCAGCAATAGTTAATCCACCAGAATGGTCAAGATGGATATGCGTGATAAGAATGTCCGTAATATCACTTGGGCTAATACCAGCAGCCTTTAGACCATCAAATAGCTTGCCGCCTATGTTTACCTTTCTCAACAACTCACCTGCCCCTGTGTCAACAAGGATTTTACGGCCATCCTTTTCAATCAGGAATAGGTAGATAGAAGTTTCAACGTCTTCAGACAAGAAGGAATTTTTTAGCTGCTTCTTCATGAAGGCAGCATTCCCGTGCATAAGTTTAGGAATATTGAGCGGAATAGTTCCATCCGAGATGGATGTGATTTTCGCGCCACCAACGTTTATGCTATAGATGTGTGGTTCCTGAGACATAACACCTGCTGTTGATATCTTGGCAGAGATTGTTGAAGTGTTTTCTGCGGCGTGTAAACCACCTGCGATGCCTATGATGCAGATCGCAAGAGTTGTAGAAAGTAAAGTGCGCCATTTTTTTACATTGTTTTTGAGACAGGAGAACATAAGTTTTTTTCCTTTTTTAAAGAGATATTGTTGGTCACAGATAAATAAACGCAGTAAAGAACAGGTGAATTATTAGAACTCAGATATCTTTTTTTGAATCAAGTTCAACCATATCCTTGCCCTCAGAAGCCTTTCTGAAGTTACTGATCGCTTTGCCAAATGAGTTGCCAATTTCTGGTAACTTTCCAACACCAAATACCATCATTACTATAGCTGCAATTATTGCTAACTCCGGGACTCCAAAACCAAACATAATCGACCTCCTTCTGCCTTGAGAATCTAAATCTACTACAGTGATTGCGCTGTAAATAGAGTAACCTTAAAAACCCCAGAATTTTGGGGTTTTTAAGGTAAAGCATGATAAAATTACTTTTTAAAAATAGTCGTCCCAACACGGTAAGCCGAGGAAATACAGTTGGAAATTGAAGCGCCCCCAATATAATCATGATAATATGAACCGCCTGCACCTTCACCAACCGCATACAAACCTGGGACAGGAGTGCCGTCAGCCTCCAGCGCTTTTCCAGATTTGTCGACCTTTATACCACCAAATGTCAGAGTTATTCCGGGTACCATTGGATAAAAAGCGTAGTATTTCGGTGCATCCAGTTTATAGGCAAATTCGCTTTTAGGCGGAATTGCTTTAGGCGCTTTATTGCCTGGCTCAACAGCTTTATTGAATTCATCGATAGTTTTTTTAAGCTCATTTGCAGGGACATTTATCTTTTTTGCTAGTTCTTCCAGCGAGTGAGCTTCAACCAGGGGCAGCTTTATATCTTCAAACAGTTTGACCCCAAACTGAATTCCATTCTGCTTGTATACATTTTCATCAAACACAAGGGCTACTTTTTGCCCTGGCTGTTTCATGGATGCTTTTCCATGAGACACATACCCCAATGACTCATCAACGTAGCGCTTACCATCCTGATTTATCCCAAGGCAGTAAATAACTGATTTAAACGGATTGCCAGCGGAAGGATTGCTCGGGCTTACTGCAGCGATATGTATTGACTGCAAACCACCCATATTCACCCACGCGGCACCGGCTTCTTTGGCAAGCATCAGGCCATCACCCGTTGCATTTATATCTCCCCTGACCAACATCATATCTGCGTCAGGATCTATGAATGCTTCTAAAAGTTCTTTATTGCCTGGATATCCGCCAGCTGCAATGACAACCCTTTCACCTAAGAAGTCCTTCATTCCGTCTGGTGTCATTGCCCGTGCACCACACACAACTCCATTATCATCAAACACAAGTTGACGGACACGTGTATCGTGAAACACCTTTCCTCCCATGCCAGCCAAAACTTCTCTCAGTTTTTTCAGAACAACAGGACCACCTCTGTATGCTGATGGGAGGAAAGCGGAGGTTTTTCCCACAAGGCCCGGTTGTGGCATAGGATCTGTGTATTCGACGCCTATTTTCCGGAGCCATTTTATACCCGGTATGATATTTCGAGACATGGCCATGCAGATTTCGCCATTACCACGATTTAAACTTTTTGCCATCACAGCGTCGTAAAACAACTTCACATCTCTTTCAGACTCAGAAGCTGGAAAGATAAATGTTCCTCCTGTTAATCGGGAAAGGCCGCCAGTTCTTTCAAATGGAGCTTTTTCAACAACAGCCACTTTTGCGCCCGCTTCCGCCGCAGCGCAGGCCGTCATCAAACCAGAAAAACCAGCTCCAATAACCACCACATCAAACTTTTCAGATTTTTTGGGCTTTGGCAGGTTTGCCGCATTTACTAATGTGTTGCTTCCCAGAGCAGTGACTGCCCCTAGTGCTGCAAATTTTACAAAATCTCTCCGATTCATCGTTACCCTCCTTTAGTTATGGTACTCGTTCTGGCTTGACGTCTTTATGGCATTTTACACATGAAAGGACCGACGGCTTGTGCATGTTATGGCAATTCATGCAAGGGTCTACAAAACCGGGCATTTCAGAGTGGGCAGACTGATGACGATTCGGGGATTTTTTTGCGGTTAACGCAATAACATCTTTGTGACTGCCATGACACTCCATGCAAGCCCCGTCACTGCTAGGCGGAGAGTCTGGATTGTCCTTTTCATGACATACCGAACACTTAACGCCCTTATGCTTTGACTCCAAAAGCTCTGCTGTCATTGCAACTGATACAGCCGCAATAGAAACTGTTACAGAAAAAGCAAGAAGGCACATCGCAATAAACTTGAACCGTAATAAATTTTTCATTTTTAGCTCCTGCACGATTATTTTTTATTGATAAAGGTTCAACAAATCACTTGTCTGACACTTGAATCTAGAATCACATACACTTTGTATTCGACTTTATACGTATTTAAAAACGTATGTCAATCAAAATCTAGATACAAAAATAGATTACAATCTAGTTTTTGGAATTGTCGATTGTCAAGGTTATGTGATATCTAGATTTATAGGAGAAAATATGAATACTTTGGAAACCAAGCGCGAAATCAAATCAAGACAGACAAGAGAAAAGATATTTGACACTGCTGAACAGCTAATTAACAATCATGGTCATCAATATTTGACAGTAAAAAATTTATGCGAAATGGCAGAAATTTCGAACGGTACTTTTTTCCATTTTTTTAGTTCTAAAGAAGAGATGTTATTGCAGTATTTGCAGAACAAGGTGGGGCTGCATTGTGAGTCATTTCGTAATTATTTCGAAACCAACCTCGAGCAGGATAAGGTTGACAGAAATATGCTTGAACTGGTGGCGTTCTTTTATGCTCAATATGCAAAATATTGTGTGGAAAGCGGCGTTGAGTTTATGAGTATCTATTATAACGTAAAGAATAAGTTTAGAGGCACTCGAAGAGATTACCAAGAAAGCTCAAACAAGTTTATTGCAAAATCAGCCAAATATCTTGAAATAGCAAAAAACGAAGGGTTTATTCAGCCGGATATTAGTACTATGGAAGTAGGGGAAGACTTGGTAACTCTTGCTAAAGGTGCTATTTTTGAGTGGTGTACGGCAGATGGAGCATTTGATCTGGAAAAACTGATTACAAAAATGGTTAGAATATATCTGAACGGTATCGTGTCTGATAAATACAAAGAACTATACGGAAGACTTAGAGTAGATTTTTCTTCGAAAACCCTCTGATTTTGATTGCAGAAACTAACAGTGAGTACAAAAGAAAAAAGGTCACTTCTCTTGCGAAAAGTGACCTTTTTGAAATTTGGCGTCCCCTACCGGATTTGAACCGGTGTCGCCGCCGTGAAAGGGCGGTGTCCTGGGCCAGGCTAGACGAAGGGGACGTATAAAACTGCCACGCTGTTCCATTTAAGGAATCAGGCCCATGAAGCGCGGAAGGATGAGTTTTATACCCAACTATTTTATCTCTGTCAATTGTTTTTTTGTTGGAACGTGTATTTTGTCGCCTGGAACAGTTTATCTCTGGCCATACCAGCGCCTGACAACAAACGTGTCCTGTCTTGTTTTACCGGTAGGCCAGTTATCTGCCGGCTGACGCGTATGCATGATTTCAGTTGTTCGCTTAGTCAATTGCGTCAGCACCACACCGCCGTTATGCGGTTTACCACATTCAAGGCGACTTTCTATGGCATTCTGTTGGTCCAGCACAATAATAACATGGCCATTCCAGACAATCAAATCAAGTGGATGGAGCATCTTCACAATTTCTGCGGCCTGTTTTCCGGCAATTGCCACACCCTTACCAAAAGTAATCAGCTGACTTGTATTACGAGGAGTCCAGCCGTCGGTAGCATGATACAATAGCCCTGAACAATCCAATCCAGCCAGCGTAAGCCTCTTCCTCTCATCCTCCCTGATGTCTCTATAGAACCATGTCGCCAGCTCAGGGACTCCTTCAATAATGTTCCCACCCCAGACATAAGGACTCCCAACAGATGCCCTGAGTGCCAACAAGATTTCCTCACGTGGCGGCAACAACGGCCTGCGCTGTGCGGGGGCGGTTTTCTCAAGCTTTATAAAGCGACCTTCGATATACAGTCGAACGTTTGGCGAAGCCTCGTATTCCTTAGTTTCAACCTGGTATATGTCTGTCGTTCCGGAACGATGTTTTTTTAAAATTGTGAATACTGAACTAGGCAATGCGATATATTCAAGCTCACGGACCTGACCGCAGCGATCACTCTTCAGGCTTTGTCCGTCTGTCCCTCCGAAAACCGCTTTGAAATCAGGGACGTTCAAAACAGGCGTTGAAGTAAGTGCCACTCCATATTCAGCAGCCTCAGCCGAAATGAGACAAAAATATCCAAGCAACATAATAAGAATTATAATTCGCATCATGTATGAGAACCGGAGCGGGCCTGGCGCACCAACTCTTTTTGAGCGAATGTCAGGCGGGGAGATGACTGCAGGTCGCGTAAGGTCGCAGCAGAGAGTCCCGGCAATATGGTTGTGAACCAAATCAAAGGTGTACGAGGATTTTTGAGAATTACCAGGCGAATATTGGGGTGACTTTTCCATCGGCTGTTTCGAGCCACTGTCGAAACGGCTTCTGCTGTCGCGTGTGATGAAGCTAAAAACTGATGCAGAGAACCCTCCTTCAGATGTGGGTTGTCGAGACATGCTTCCAGAATATTTTGCACACCTTCTCTGAGCAGCGCATCCAAAATTGCGGCGGTTCCGCGCCGCGCCAGCGTTAACTTGTTTCCAAGCGGCTGGGTTGGTATCTGCTGGACGATTTTTCGTTCAGCGGCCAAGCGGATATCGGCAGAGACGCCGGAAATCTGACAAAGCTTCAACAGATCGAAAATATAAAGAAGAGGAAGCAGGGCTTGAGCAATATGAGGCGGAGTATCATGATGGGCAACCAGAGCGAATTTAACGGAATATGCTTCAACGAGATATTTACGCGTATAGATTGCGGTTATGAGAGGCCCAATTCCGCGCCGTTTAAGGAGCGTCAGTATGTGTTGCGGGTCAAGGCCCGGGTTGCGCAATGCGGCAAGCAGAACCTCTTCCCGGCAATTTTGTAGGACGGTAAAGAGGCGATCTTTGTCGGCTGTTATAGCTTCCAGCAATGCATCCGCATGATTCAGAGCATCGCCTGAATTTTCCATACGGGCTACTGCCGTATTGTTTAATGATTCCTGTGACATACCCTGCTCTCTTCTGCCGTGAATAACTATTCACAATGTAGCACTGCGGCATATGCTGCCGCAATAATTTTCCCGCCAAATACAGAACCGTGAATTATTGGCGAATTCTGCCATTTTCTAGCAGTTGCGAAGCACAGCGCTTCGTGTTACTTACAGATATTGTGAGGAACGTGATGGCTGGATTACCGTGACAAATATTCTGCCTGGACATGCCTTGATTGATTCACTGGAAATAGGTGATGATGCGCTGGCAGATATCAGCCTGATCCTTGAAAAGCAACGCAATTTCAGCATGTCAATCTACAAGGACAAGTGTATGAAGCGGCGCGTCGCAATAAGAATGCGCTCTTGCCGCTGTCTTGATGCAGCTGAATATTGCAATCTGTTGCGACAAAGCGAGCAAGAACTCGACTTGCTGAAAAAAACTCTTACTATTCATGTAAGTCATTTTTTTCGTAATCCTTCAGTGTTTGAAAAGCTGCGAATTTCTGTACTCCCTTACCTCTTTCAAAAAACAGATACATTGCAGACTCAGCTCAGGTTCTGGAGTCTCGGCTGTGCAGGTGGTGAAGAGGCCTATAGTTTGGGCATAATCCTGCAAGAGTTTTTTGCCCGGGAACTTTTGCACAAATCGGTAGAAATTCATGGCAACGACATAGACGCCGATATTTTACTGGCTGCAGTACGTGCGGAATATAACGAGGACCACCTGAGGGAACTCCCGGATTCCATTAAGGATAGCTATTTCATCCCGAATGGCCCACGGATGCAACTTTCATCAAAAATCCGACGGATGGTCACGTTTCATCACCAGAACATCATGGATGTCAGGTCTTTTGAACCTTGCCAACTGGCCTTGTGCCGAAACACACTCATTTACTTTACTCGTCCGGAGCAAGAAAAAATATTATCCGGTATTGCACACATTTTGCCGACCGGTGGTATACTGGTCCTCGGAAAATCAGAAACATTAGTGGGCAATGTACGAACTCTTTTTACAACGGTTTGCCCAGTTGAGCGGATCTATCGCAGGCTGTGAAATTAAGGATAATTATATTTGTTTATTTTTCTGTGGAGGGTAGATCATGCGCATTCCCATAGGGCATAAATTTATTATCGGTTTTGTAGTTGTTGTCGCGGCTGTAGCTTTCAGCCCACGACTGGTTGGACTGCTTGGCTATTCTGCAGAAGTCAGCAGCATTCTAGGCTACGTGGTTGCCTTGACGATCGGACTGATTCTGGGGTGGCTGTTTTCAAAAGGATTCACCGCCAACATAGGAAGATTGACAGATTCTGCTGAATCCATCAGCCGTGGCGATCTGACTAAAGATGTGACTATTCACCCGTCTCTAATTCCTGATGAGAGTCATGAGTTGGCAGACCTTATCAATCTAATGCTTCAGAGCCTACGGGAGCTGGTCCGACACATAAAAAAAACATCCACTCAACTTTCCGAATCAGCCCGTGAGATAAACTCAACCGCCCTGGAAATAAATGCATCTACCGAAGAGGTTGCCCAAGCGATTGAGCAGATTTCGCGTGGCGCGGAAACTCAGGCAGAACTTGTTGAAAAAGGATCCGAGACTATTCGGGAAATGGCCGTTTCAATCGAGCTGGTTGCAGCACGTGCGCGTGAGACTGCCAAGGCCGCCCGAGAAACCAGCCTGACGGCCCAAAATGGAGGATCACTTGCAAATGACTCACTAGAGAGGATGAAAGAGTTTTTTGAAAAGCAGGAGCTTATAGGCCAACAGTTTGACACGTTTAACAGCAAGCTCCAGAAAGTCGGCAAAGTAGCTGATTGCATTGGGGACATTGCCAGACAAACCAATCTGCTCGCGCTTAATGCGTCAATTGAGGCTGCCAGAGCTGGGGAATACGGCAAGGGTTTTGCCGTAGTTGCCGAAGAGGTTCGCAAACTCGCAGATGGCTCTTCGCAATCAGCCGCTGACATCAATGACATGATCGAAAACCTGCGTGAAGAGAGTCGTAAGGTTCATGAAGTCATAGTGGAGAGTTCACGTAGCATAAAAGAGGGGAAGAAAAATATCGATATTACCGCCAGCGCCTTTCAGGAAATACTCAAGACCGTCCTTGACACCGAGCGAAAAGCTTCAAGTATTGCAGATCTATCCCTGATGCAGAAAGAAGGTTCAGCCAAGATGGTAACGGCTGTTGACGAAATTGCACGACTGGCAGATGATAACGCTGCATCAACGGAGCAGGTTTCTGCAGCAACGGAAGAGCAGCTTGCGGCAATGCAGGATATGGCTCTTGCAACCAAAGAGCTTGCCAATCTTGCAGAAGAGCTGATGACTGTTGTGGAACGTTTTCAGGTCGATCATGGATAATGTGCCTGCTATTACCTCCCACAACAGAAAATTTTTGATATTTTCAGTTCAGGGTTCACTCTTTGCGCTCGACTTAAGCCAAGTCGCCGAAGTGGGTGATCTGCCGCAGATGTGTCCTATACCGCTTGCTCCAACCTGCTATAGTGGTGCCATAAATTTTCATGGTGACATCATCGCAGTAATGAACCTGTCCCTCTTTCTTGGAATGAGCGGACACAACCAATGTGGGAAAATGATTATACTCCACCAGAATGTTGCCTCACTTGCTTTTCTTATTGATACGGTAATCAGAATTATTCCCGAGGAGGAACTTTCAGCCTCCTCCAGCCCTGCTCCTGACAGCAAGTTTGCGGCTGCCACACTGAGCCTGGTTGACGGTAAAGCGACCTTGCTTGACCTTGATTTGCTTGTTCATAAAGCAGAGATTGGCATGCAGAAAAATCGGTAGGCATCAAAAACATTGAATGCATGCAAAAAAACTCTTGACTCCTAAAATAATCTGCGTATATTCCTAGGTCGATTTAGAAACCATGCGCATAGCGTTCAAATGGTAAATTCACAGACGAAAGAGGTAATACACATGAAAAAGCTGATCTCCCTGACACTGGTACTGGCACTCGCAACTGTTTTTGCAGCTGGCTGCAAGAAAAAAGAAGAAGCTCCTGCTCCTGCTCCTGCTGTTGAGGCACCTAAGCCTGTTCAGGCTCCTATGTCTGCTGCAAAAGCTGCTCCTGCTGCTCCTGCAGAAGCTCCTAAGAAGTAATTCGCTTTCCCCCTCGGGGAGTGCAAAAAAGCCTGCGAGGTTACACCTCGCAGGCTTTTTTTATTTGAGATTGGAGACACTATGCATGAGATGTCCATAACCCAGGGGATCATTGACCTTTGTCTTGAGCATGCCGGCCTTCGCCGGGTCCGCTCGCTCGATGTCGAAATCGGGGAGCTGAGTAACGTAGTACCGGAAGCGATTGAATTCTGTTTTGAGGCGTGTAGCCGGGAAACCCTCCTTGAAGGGGCCAGACTGAATATAATTCGCATTCCTGGCATGGGACAGTGTCTGGAATGCGGACGGGAAACGCCGCTAACGGAACTATACGGTTCATGCCAACAGTGCGGCAGCAACAGGGTTACCATTGTGTCAGGGGAAGAACTCAGGGTGCGTGAGATTGAAGTTGACGATTAAAAAGGGGCACTGCAGTAGCAGCGCCCCTTTAATGTTTTAAACTGAAACAGTATTGAATTTACGGTTAATTATTCTCGTCTGTTGTAGGATGGAACTGTTCCCAATGCTCCGGTGAACGCCACAAGCCGGACAGAATCAGCTGACGAAGGTGTAGAAACTCTTTCGGTAGCCGATCGTACATCTTGACAAACAGCTCCTCGTGAGAAACTATTTCTTCCTTCCAGACATCACGATCAACCGACATCAGTTCGTAAAACTGCTCACGACTGACGCTGTCAAGACCGGTCCAATCGAGATCCTCGTAGCGCGGCATCCATCCCAAGGGGCTTTCCACCGCAGCTGCATTCCCGTTACAGCGTTCAACCACCCATTTCAGGATGCGCATATTTTCACCGTATCCCGGCCAGAGGAAATTACCATTGGCATCCTTGCGGAACCAGTTGACGCTAAAAATGCGAGGCGGCTTCGGTGTTGTGCGACCAACCTGAAGCCAGTGAGCAAAATAATCGGCAACGTGATAACCACAGAAGGGGAGCATGGCAAACGGATCGCGGCGAACGGTTCCGACCGCACCAGTTGCGGCAGCCGTTGTTTCAGACCCCATAGTCGCGGCCAGATATACACCGAAGCTCCAGTTGAATGATTGATAGACCAGCGGAATTACATCGTTTCTGCGACCACCAAAGATAAATGCTGCCATCGGCACCCCTTTGGGGTTTTCCCATTCAGGGTCAATTGACGGACATTGACCTGCAGGTGAGGTGAAACGTGAGTTCGGGTGCGCGGCATTCCTGCCGCAATCCGGTGTCCATTTGTTCCCTTGCCAATCGGTCAGCATTGGTGGCTTGACATCGGTCATTCCTTCCCACCAAACATCGCCATCCGGAGTCAAAGCCACATTGGTGAAAATTGAGTTGGAAGCACATGAAATCATGGCATTTGGATTTGTTTTGACAGAAGTTCCCGGAGCAACACCAAAAAAACCGTACTCCGGATTTATGGCATACAACCGACCATCCTGACCAGGCTTAATCCAGGCGATGTCATCTCCAACAGTCGTAATCTTCCAGCCGCTCTTGTTAAAACTTTCCGGCGGCACAAGCATCGCGAGGTTGGTCTTGCCGCAGGCGCTCGGGAATGCAGCTCCAAGATAGGTTTTTTCCCCTTCCGGAGATTCGATTCCCAAGATCAACATATGTTCAGCCAGCCATCCCTCATCCTTTGCTATCTTGGAAGCTATGCGCAGCGCCAGACATTTTTTACCGAGCAGAGCATTGCCGCCGTAGCCGCTGCCATAAGACCATATCGAGCGTTCTTCGGGGAAGTGGACGATGTATTTTTCCTTATTGCAAGGCCATGGCACATCTTTTTGACCAGGTTCAAGCGGGGCGCCAACCGAATGCAGACAAGGGACGAATTCGCCATTGCCAAGTACGTCGAGTACTGCCGTGCCCATACGGGTCATGATGCGCATATTAACGGCAACATAGGGGGAGTCAGTAATTTCAACCCCGATTTTTGCAATCGGCGAGCCGAGCGGCCCCATGCTGAACGGGACAACATACATGGTACGACCGCGCATACAACCTTTGAAGAGCTTATTCAAAGTCTCCTTCATCTCTTTTGGGGCCATCCAGTTATTGGTCGGGCCGGCATCCTGCTTGGATATGCTGCAGATGAACGTGCGGTCTTCAACTCGCGCCACGTCACCCGGATCAGAACAAGCCAAATAACTATTCGGACGTTTTTCCTGATTCAGCTTCTTGAAAGTGCCGCTCTCCACTAATTGTTTGCAGAGCGCATCATACTCCTCCTGAGAACCACTGCACCAATGGATTGTTTCAGGCTCACACAATGCTGCCACTTCTGCTACCCACTTAGTCAGTTGCTCATTTTTACCTTGGTTACTCATGCCGCCTCCCCAGTTGAGGTATTAAAATTTAGTTTCGATTAAATAACATAATGATGGCTAAAAAAAAAGAACTTATATGGGCCGTATTCATAATTCTTTCTACATCGTTTTACCAAAGGGGTTTAGCTGCAGGGCGGGTCAGATAGCTGCTGAAAAATCAGGGAGAGACATTATAGGGACAAGGAAGCCGGATACTCTGCAAGGAATATCCGACTTCATATAAAATTGAGAATAATGGAATGATGTGCGTTAAATCTCAACGCAGCAGGGCTTCAGCCATAACCTCAGCAACGTCACGCACTTTGACATTATCCGCTTTGACGTCTTTAAGCCCATCCTCGAACATGGTCAGGCAATAAGGACAGGCGACGCAAATCGTATCCGGCTTTTGTGTGAGCGCCTCGTTGACGCGGGTCAGGTTGATCCGCTCCCCGACATGTTCCTCCATCCACATCCTGCCGCCACCAGCGCCGCAACAAAACGCATTGTTCCGGTTCCGCTCCATTTCAGACGGAGCCTGGCCGGTTGCCATCTCAATGACAGCGCGCGGAGCATCATATATATCGTTATGTCGCCCTAGATAGCAGGAGTCATGAAAAACGGTCGTTCCCATTTCTCCTGTCGTCTTATCCATTACCAGCCGCCCATCCTGAACCAGATTGCGCAGCAGCTCGCTATGGTGTATGACTTCCAGCTCAAGGCCGTACTGCTGATAATCGTTTTTCAGGGTCGTAAAACAGTGCGGGCATTGAGTGATTACCTTTTTAACACCGCGCTCAATGAACGTTGCAACATTTTCCCTTGCCATCTTGTCGAAGACATACTCATTCCCCAGTCTGCGCACGCTGTCGCCACAGCATTTTTCATCCTTGCCGAGGATACCCCATGAGACACCGGCCTTGTCCAGCAGCTGAGACATTGCAATGCTGACATGTTTGTTGCGCGAATCGAACGAACCGGCACAGCCGACAAAGAAAAGGTATTCCGTCGTATTTTTGTCGAATGGCTTAATGTCAAGCTGGCTACACCACTTGGTTCGTTCTGACGGTGCAATTCCCCAAGGGTTGCTGCGCCCCTCCATATTTTCAAAAAGGTTCAGCAGCTCTTCCGGAAATTTAGCCTCACTTTCTACAAGGTGCCGACGCAGCTGGATGATTTTGGGCATCTGTTCAATCAGGACCGGACAGGCTTCCATACAGGCCCCACAGGTTGTACAGGACCAGATAGAATCCTCGGAAACACTTCCTTCACCCCCCCCACCAATCAGCGGAGTCTGTACTGTCCCGCCTTTTTTAAGAGCAGCTCCGTTCTCCAGCAGGTTAACCTTGATATCATGAATCAGAGCGCGCGGATTGAGCGGCTTGCCGGTGATGCTGGCTGGGCAGACGTTCTGACAGCGGCCGCATTCGGTGCAAGAAAAGGAGTCCAGCAGGTCTTTCCAGCTGTAACGATCAACCGTGCCGACGCCGAACGTATTTCCTACGGCAAATTTTTCTCTCGGCTGAGTATTCGGTTTCTCCAAACGGTGAAAAAAACAGTTCGGGATGGCGGTCAGGATGTGCATATGCTTGCTGTTCGGCAGATAGCAGATAAAGGCCATTAATGCGAGGGCATGGGCCCACCAGGCGGCGGTATGTATTGCTCCCAGATACATCTGCGGTAGTACCCAGGCTACCTGTGCCGATATCGGCATGATCCTTTGCGCCGTGGTAATGAATGAAGCCGGATCAGCTCCGGACTTGAACATGTATGCGGCGAGCTCAGTGGCATTGAGGCCAAAGGAGGCGAGCATGAGTGTTGCGATCAGCCCCAGGATAAAAAAGGCTTCCAGAGTACGTGCTTCCGGGTAGGGGGGTGAAAAAATCCGCCTCACAGCCGCCACCGTTACCGCAATCAGAGCCAGCAATGATGCAATATCGATCATGAAGGCGAGCGGCACGTACAGTTCAAAGGGAAGTTTGACAAGTTTGACCGTGTGGGGAAAAAGCCCATTCAGAATGAACTCGGTGTTTGCTATTATCAGTATCAGAAACGACCAGAAGATGATGAAATGGTTGAAGCCGAACGGTTTTGCGACCACCCGCTTCTGGCAAAAAGCATAACGCAGCATGTCGCCGAAACGTGTTCCGATGTTATCGGAACGATTTTCCGGCTGACCAAGCGAAATAAGACTGAGCCGTTTCCAGCACCCCCAGGCGAATACGGCAAGTGATGCGATCAGGAGCGGAGCGAATATGGAAGGAGTTGGTGTCATGTCTAAAACCTCATTTTTTTTGCTTCAATTCCCGAATTTTCGCCGTAATCGCCGGGACAACCTGAAACAGATCACCGACGATGCCGTAGGTGGCAACCTCAAAGATAGGGGCGCTGCTGTCGCGGTTGATGGCGATTACCATATCGGAATCCTGCATGCCGACCAGATGCTGGATAGCGCCGGAAATTCCGCAGGCGATGTAGATTTTCGGGCGCACGGTCTTGCCGGTCTGACCGACCTGACGGTCACCCGCCATCCATCCGGCATCGACGGCACTGCGGGAAGCACCCACTACCCCCCCCAGTTCATCTGCCAGCTCCTGCAGTATCGCAAAGTTCTCCGGAGCCATCATGCCGCGTCCACCTGATATTATAAACTCAGCACCGGTTATATCGACCGCTCCCTTGCTGTGCGAATCGCGGATTATCTCGATAACCTTGGTAAGAACGCTCTCTTCGGGAACGGTAAAAGGATCGCGGATAATGGTCCCCTCCGCCCCCTCCTTTCGCTCCGGCATCTGCATGACATTGGGGCGAACGGTAGACATCTGTGGGCGATATTTGTCGCACATGATCGTTGCCATGATGTTCCCGCCAAAGGCAGGGCGGGTCTGCATCAGATTACGCTTGTCGTCTATGGCAAGGCCAGTGCAATCGGCCGTCAGGCCGGTACCAACGCGGGTAGCAATCGCTCCGGCCAGATCGCGCCCCATGCCGGTCGCCCCCATCAGAATGACCTCCGGCTTATATTTCTCGATCAGATGACAGCACCCCTCCACATAAGCTTCGGTGCGGTAGTGGTAATAAACCGGGGCATCAAGCAGATAGGCCTTGGCTGCGCCGTAGGCAAAAGCCTCATGGCAAAGATGCTCGACGTTCTCCCCGACCACGAGTGCAGAGAGCTCTACACCAAGAGTGCGGGCAAGGCCGGCTCCGACCCCGAGCAGTTCCCAGGAAACCTTGGCCGGCTCTCCCTCGGTCTGTTCAACAAAGACCCAGACACCCCGATACGCCGCCAGCTTGGCGGCAATGGCGGCGGCTTCCGGGTCGATTTCTTCTTCGACAGGGGCAGCGCTGGCGGCCAGCTGTTCGAGAATTCTCTTCTCTTCAGGGGTGAAGAACATCTCCAGCGCCGATGCCGGACAGACCTTGACGCACTTCTGACAGCCAATACATTTAGCAGTGTCGATGATCGGTTCGCCGCTGTCAGTCATTTCGACACAATTAACCGGGCAGACGCTCTGACAGCGGGCACCGCAGGCGATGCAGGCGCCAGCGATCAGTTGGGCCACACCACGCGGTTTTTTAGTGCGTGAGACTGAATTTTCAGCGTTCTTTTGGCTGGAAATACTGTCGTTCACGCACTTATCCTGTTTATCAGGGCTCGGTTTTGGTTTTAGTTCGCTCATAACGGTAGCATATCCTTCGCCATCAGTTTATCAATCAGCAGCGCAGCGGTTCCAGCCGGATCGGCGTAGCCGTCACCAAGAATTTCTCCTTTGTCGCGTTCCGGAGAAAATATTTTGGAGACCCAGGTAGGCGATCCCTTCAAGCCGATTTTCTGTTCATCCAACTGCAGGATTTGGTTATTCCAGACTTCGACAACGGTATCGGCAGCAGCCAGTCTCATCTGTACCCTTGGATAGCGCGGCCGGTTCAGTTCCCGAACCACAGTCAGCATGGCCGGTAGCGGGGCATCGACAATTTCGTGACGCCCTTCCAGCTTGCGGCTGACACGTATTTTCTTTGCCGGAAGATCCAAGTTGACAATTTTGTCTACCAGAGTCAGCTGACGATAATCGAGGCGACTGGCGATGCCGGGGCCGACCTGGGCGGTGTCGCCATCAATAGTCTGTTTGCCGCAAAGCACCAGAACGACCTCATCCACTTCCGTATGCAGCTTGGCAATAGCTGCGGCCAGAACATTGCTGGTTGCAAGGGTATCGGCACCGCCAAACACACGATCAGAAAGCAGAATGGCATAATCGACACCCAGCGCCAGAGCTTTCTTGAGCGTTCCCTCTGCGTTCGGAGGCCCCATCGAAATGGCTGCGACTTTGCAACCAAAACGATCTTTCAGTCGCAAAGCCTCCTCCAGAGCATGGGTGTCGTAAGGGTTGACTATAAACGGAATGCCGTCTCGAACCAGTGTGTTTGTCACCGGGTCAATCTGAACCTGGGTCGTATCCGGAACCTGTTTGATGCAGACAACTATCAGCATGAAGCCCTTCCTTGTGAGGTCAATACCTGTATTAATCCTCAATTATATCTGCAAACAAAAGCTTGTCCAGCAAACTGCAACTTATCGTCCGAGTTAACCAGCTAACCGGAATGTCGTCTCTTACCCCATATCTATAACAAGTTGCAAGATATTATACTTTAACAAAAGTTATTTAGTTTGATGAAAATAAAGGCAGCATGCCGTTTATTTGAGCAGAATAGTGTGATAGAGAGATTCGATCAACAAAAAGAGGCCCACCCGATGACGTCGGGTGGGCCTCTTTGCCTCACATTTAAACATATCTCAAATCAATAGTTACGGCAGTTCACTGTTCCCCATGAGGTAGCGGTCGCACTCGCGGGCGGCACCGCGCCCCTCGTTGAAGGCCCATACAACAAGACTCTGACCACGACGGCAGTCACCTGCAGCAAATATGCCAGGAATGTTCGTGCTGTACTTTTCGAACTCAGCTTTGATGTTGCTGCGCTGATCCTGTTCCAGACCAAAAGAGTCGATCAAAGACTTCTCTGGTCCGAGAAAACCCATCGCCAGCAGTACCAGTTGTGCAGGGCGTACCCGCTCCGTGCCTGGAACAGGCTGTGGAACAAACTGCCCCTTATCATTCATTTGCCACGCCACTTCAACAGTATGAACGGCCTTGAGCGTCCCATCTTCATCACCCTCGAACCGCGTGGCGGTCGTCAGGTAAATACGAGGATCGTTGCCGAATTTAGCCGCCGCCTCTTCCTGCCCATAATCCACCTTATGGGTTTTTGGCCACTCCGGCCAAGGGTTGTCGTCAGCGCGCAGATCAGGAGAACGCGGCATGATTTCCAGCTGGGTCACACTGTTGCAGCCATGGCGAAGCGAGGTGCCGACACAGTCTGTTCCGGTATCGCCGCCGCCGATGATAATCACATCTTTCCCTTTGGCAGAGATAAAATCTTCACCGCCACTCAGCAGCGCCTTGGTGTTGGCGGTCAGAAAATCCATGGCGAAATGGATTCCTTTCAGGGCACGACCATTGATCGGGAGATCACGCGGCAGGGTAGCACCGGTCGTAACGACTACAGCATCATACTCGCTACGCAACTTTGCCGTCGGAAACTCGTTGCCACCTACTTCGGTATTGCAGACGAAGGCAATCCCTTCTTCTTCCATCAGTTTGATACGCCGAAGCACAACCTGACGCTTGTCAAGTTTCATATTGGGAATGCCGTACATCAGTAGGCCGCCCGGCAGATCGGCGCGTTCAAAAACCGTCACACTGTGGCCAACCTTGTTGAGCTGGGCGGCAGCAGAGAGACCGGCGGGGCCGGAGCCGACTACAGCAACTTTTTTGCCGGTGCGGATTGCTGGGGGGGCTGGAACGATCCACCCTTCGTCAAAACCGCGTTCAACAATGCTGACTTCGATATTTTTGATCGTAACAGCCGGATCAATACTGGCTAATGTACAGGAACCTTCGCATGGGGCCGGACAGACGCGTCCGGTAAACTCGGGAAAGTTATTGGTTTTGAGCAGTCTGTCCAGCGCCTGATGCCAAAGATTGCTATAGACCAGATCATTCCACTCCGGGATCAGGTTGTTGATCGGGCAACCGCTTGCCATGCCGCTGATCAGCACGCCACTATGACAGAACGGCACGCCGCAATCCATGCAGCGGGCCCCCTGGCTGCGCAGATCATCATCCGGCATGTGCAGATGGAATTCGTTCCAATCGTTGATACGCTCCAAAGGTGCCCTGTCAGCCGGCACTTCGCGTTTATACTCCATGAATCCAGTAGGTTTTCCCATAATCGCTTCCTGTATTGTAACGTTTCAGTAAGATTGAGTGTTACTTTTCAAAGTAATTCCGATCGGCTGTCAGTGCCCGACCATGTGAGAGTTTTCCTCAAATGCAGCAGTCAGTGCATCGTCACCGCTGAGGCCGGCAGCTTTTGCCCGCTCAAGCGCCTGCAATACTCGTTTGTAATCCATCGGCATTACTTTCACAAAACGTGACTGGTAACGTTCCCAGTTAATCAAAACCATCGTAGCACGTGAACTTCCGGTATATTCGGCATGTTTTTCGATCATTGATTTGACGGTCGCAAGATCTGATTCATCAAGCGGTTCCAGACCTGCCATTTCCGTGTTACAACGGGATGCGAAATCCCCTTGCTCGTCGAGTACATATGCTACTCCGCCACTCATACCTGCAGCAAAGTTCCGCCCGGTCTGACCGAGGATTACTACGGCCCCACCGGTCATGTATTCGCAGCCATGATCGCCAACTCCTTCAACAACCGCGTTGACTCCTGAGTTGCGCACACAGAACCGTTCTCCGGCCATACCACGAATATAAGCCGTGCCGCTTGTGGCACCGTAAAAGGCAACATTGCCGGCGATGATATTCTCTTCTGCTTTGAAGGTTGACCCCTCCGGCGGATAGACAATGATCTTGCCGCCGCTCAGCCCTTTACCAAGATAGTCATTAGCATCTCCGGACAGCTTCATGGTTATGCCGCAAGGTATAAATGCCCCGAAGCTCTGCCCGGCAGAACCATTAAAGGTAAGGCAAACCGTATCGTCCGGCAGCCCCTTGGCTCCATGGTGGCGGGTGATTTCATTGCCGATAATGGTTCCAACCACTCGATTTACATTAGTAATCGGCAGCTCAGCGCTGACCTTTTCACCCAGTTCGATAGCCGGTTGGCAGAGATCCAGCAGCCTGGTCATGTCGATCGACTTTTCCAGGCCGTGATCCTGCTGTTCCGTACAGTACCGGCCCACATTGAGCGCAACCTTCGGCTGATGAAGTATGTTGGAAAAATCGAGCCCCTGCGTTTTCCAGTGTTCGATGGCCTTATTCGCCTCCAGCACATCGCAGCGGCCAACCATTTCGTTCAGGGTGCGGAAACCGAGTTGAGCCATGATTTCACGCAGCTCCTGTGCAACAAAGCGCATGAAGTTGACAACATACTCCGGCTTGCCGCTAAAATTCTTGCGCAGTTCTGGATCCTGCGTAGCCACTCCGGTTGGACAGGTGTTGCTGTGGCAGACACGCATCATGACGCATCCCAGAGTCACCAGCGGGGCGGTGGCAAAACCGAACTCCTCGGCACCAAGCAGGGCGGCGATGGCAACATCGCGGCCGGTCTTCAGCTGACCATCGGCTTCGATGATGATTCGACTACGCAGGTTGTTTAGCAGCAGAGTCTGGTGCGTTTCGGCCAGGCCGAGTTCCCAGGGGAGACCGGCATGTTTGATGCTGGAGATCGGTGATGCGCCGGTACCACCATCATAGCCGCTGATCAGAACGACATCGGCATGAGCTTTGGCAACACCCGCTGCAATCGTGCCGACACCGACTTCCGACACCAGCTTGACACTGATACGGGCGCGGCGGTTGGCATTTTTCAGATCGTGGATCAGTTCCGCTAAATCCTCGATGGAGTAGATATCATGGTGCGGCGGCGGTGACACCAGGCCGACACCCGGTGTGGTATGACGGGTTTTTGCGATCCAGGGATAAACCTTGTGGCCGGGGAGTTCGCCCCCTTCGCCAGGCTTGGCCCCCTGAGCCATCTTTATCTGCAACTCGCCGGCATTGGTCAGGTAATCACTGGTAACACCGAAACGTCCCGAAGCAACCTGCTTGATGTTACTATTCTTCGAGTCACCCTCTTCGTTGGTCCAGGTAAAGCGTTCCGGATCCTCGCCCCCCTCACCGGTGTTGGAACGTCCGCCGATGCGGTTCATGGCGATTGCCAGCGTTTCATGCGCTTCCTTGCTGATAGAACCGTAGGACATGGCACCGGTCTTGAAGCGCTTCATGATAGTTTCTACCGGTTCAACCTCGTCGAGAGGGACAGAAGGCATATTATCCTTAAACCCAAGCAGGCCGCGCAGGGTATAGTGGCGTGTGTTCTGCTCATCAATCAATGAAGAGAACGTTTTGAACTCACTATAATCGTTAGTGCGGGTCGCTTTCTGCAGCGAAGTGATTGTCAGCGGGTTATACTGATGCTCCTCCCCATCCTTGCGCCATTGATAGACACCGCCAGCGGGAAGAGTAACCTCCGGGGCAACCCGCTCCGGATAAGCCTGCGCGTGCCTGGTCATCAGCTCGGCCGCAATTCCGTCGATATCGATTCCTCCGATACGCGATGGTGTCCAGGTAAAATAGCGGTCAATGACGGAGCTATGCAAGCCCACCGCCTCGAATATCTGGGCGCCACGATAGCTCTGAACGGTGGAGATCCCCATTTTGGCCATGGTTTTAACGACGCCCTTGATCGACGCCTTTATAAAGTTCTTGACCGCTTTCTTATGGTCAAGATCCGGCAGCATCCCCTGAAGAATCATGTCATCAAGAGACTCGAAAGCCAGATAGGGGTTAATGGCATTGACACCGTAACCGAGCAGCACGGCAAAGTGATGAACTTCGCGTGGTTCACCTGATTCCAGAATCAGAGATACCTGTGTGCGTGTACCACTGCTTACCAGATGGTGGTGCAAACCGGAAACTGCCAGCAATGCCGGAACAGCAGCATTATTCTTATCTACACCACGGTCGGAGAGGATCAGGATATTGTTTCCGGCCTCAACGGCTACATCGGCAGCCGCAAAAAGCGCCTCCAACCCACGCTCCATTCCTGCGGCGCCACGGGTCACAGGAAAGAGGAGTGGCAACGTTGCCGCTTTGAATCCTGAACGGTCAATCTGACGCAGTTGCTCCAGTTCCTGATTGCAGAGTAGTGGATTCTGAAGTTTGATCCTCCGGGCGTTCATTGCTGTCGGCTCCAGCAGGTTTCCTTCTGAACCGATCAACGTGATGGTAGAGGTGACAATTTCTTCACGGATCGGGTCGATAGGAGGATTGGTGACCTGAGCGAACAGCTGCTTGAAATAATTGTACAACAGTTGGGAGTGATCAGAAAGGACCGCCAGCGGAGTATCCGTCCCCATGGAGCCGAGTGGCTGGATGCCGTCACGAGCCATCGGCCCGAGCACAACCCGCTGATCTTCGTATGTATAGCCGAAAGCCTGCTGGCGCTGAGTCAAAGTGCTCTGTTCTGGGAGAGGTATGTCAGATGCGTACGGCAGATCTTCCAACAGTATATAGTTCTCTTTCAGCCACTTGCCGTAAGGGTTGGCGGCCACCAGCCCCTGCTTGATCTCTTCGTCCGGAATGATACGCCCCTGCTCCGTATCGACCAGGAACATCTGACCCGGCTGGAGCCGACCTTTACGCAGAATACGCTCCGGCTCGATCTGCAGGACTCCGGCTTCGGAGGCCATGATGACAAGATCGTCATTGGTAATGTAATAACGTGAAGGACGCAGCCCGTTACGGTCAAGAACCGCTCCGATACTGCGGCCATCGGTAAAGGCAATTGCTGCCGGACCATCCCACGGTGCTATCAGGCAGGAGTGGTATTCATAAAAAGCCTTCTTCTCTTCGCTCATCTCGGTGTGGTTTTCCCACGGTTCCGGTACCATCATCATAATGGCATGCGGCAGGGAGCGGCCACTCATAACAAGCAGCTCCAGGCAGTTATCGAACATGCCTGAATCGGAACTATTGGAGTTGATAATCGGTAAAATCTTCTTGATGTCATCACCAAACAGTTCGCTTGTAAGGTGGTTCTGGCGGGCGTTCATCCAGTTGACGTTGCCGCGCAAGGTGTTGATTTCGCCGTTGTGGGCCAGGAAGTGATATGGGTGGGCGCGGTCCCAGCTTGGGAATGTATTGGTGGAGAAGCGGGAGTGTACCAGAGCAATGGCACTTTCCATGGCGGGATCACACAGTTCAGGAAAATACTTGTCGACCTGCACCGGCATAAGCATGCCTTTGTAGATCATGGTCCGGGTGGAGAGACTGCAGACATACCAGTGTTCATCAACTCCGGCACGCCGAATCTCGTTGATTGCCCGCTGATTGATAATATAGAGTTTGCGGTCGAATGCCTGCTCGTCGGCACAGTCAAGCGGTCGTTTGAGGAACAGTTGCCGTACCATCGGTTCCCCTTCCCAGGCGGTGTTCCCCAAAGAAGAGTTGTCGGTCGGTACATTGCGCCAGCCGAGGAGTTCAACCCCTTCCTCAACCAGTATTTTTTCCAGAATATGTCTGGCGGCGTTGCGCTCGGTCGCTTTAGGCGAGGTAAAGACCATGCCGGCGCCATAATGAAACGGCTCGGGCAGCTCAATGCCAAGCGGAGCGCAGACAGAGCGCAGAAAGTTGTCCGGCATCTGCATGAGAATGCCCGCACCGTCTCCGGTATTGGCTTCGCAACCGCAGGCGCCACGATGATCAAGATTTACAAGAATCTCGAGTGCCTGCCGGACAATCTCGTGGGACTTTTTCCCTTTTATGTTAACTACAAAGCCGATGCCGCAGGCGTCATGCTCGAATTGAGGATCGTAAAGGCCCTGTTTTGCTGGTGGTCGGTTGTTTTTCATTGTAATAACCTTTGTCTGTATTCCTAAGTATCTATGTTACGCAACGAGCGTAATCTAGGTTTACTAAGCAGGGAACGTGCCATACCGGACAAACCGGAGTGCAACTGCATAATTTCAATCAGCGTATTGGATAGTTATCTTTTTCTGCTACCGCACCATGCCCAAGATAATCATATGCATCTTTACTTTAATGAGTATGTTTGAAACACTGATGAGTGGAAATGAGTGATATTATTGGTTATGGTTAATGCTGACCATAAAACTGCTTTCAGTCTCTAGTTACTCAAACAAACTAATACATACCCTGTTGTGTCTAAAAACCACTCAGACTTATTCTGTTACCAAGCAGTAACTTTGTTGTCGACCATGCAACCATAATTCGTAACTGCTTGATATTTAGTCATCTGCCTATTTTATACCCTCCACTGACCATCTATGGCATACAATCTGCTTACAAATTGCGCAATAAAGATTGCGGTCTGCATTTAATTTGTGCACTCATGCATATATTTTACTCAGTAGGAGGCGGTAATGGGACAGGTAGATGAAAAAATTGAGGGCATGTACCAGGAAGTTTTAAAACGCAACCCGGGTGAAACAGAGTTTCATCAGGCGGTTCTGGAAGTATTGGAATCCCTCGGACCGGTAGTAGCAAAGCATCCAGAGTTTCTCGAACGCAAAATCATCCAGCGTATCTGTGAGCCGGAACGCCAGATCATCTTCCGGGTACCATGGCAGAACGACAAAGGCGAAGTCCAGATTAACCGCGGTTTCCGGGTGGAATTTAACAGCGCCCTAGGCCCATACAAGGGAGGCCTCCGCTTCCATCCATCAGTATACCTGGGAATCATAAAATTCCTCGGTTTTGAACAGTGCTTCAAAAATTCGCTGACCGGGTTGCCAATCGGCGGCGGCAAAGGTGGCTCCGACTTCGACCCCAAAGGTAAAACCGATGACGAAGTCATGCGTTTCTGCCAGAGCTTTATGACAGAATTGTATCGCCATATTGGTGAGCACACAGACGTTCCGGCTGGCGATATTGGCGTAGGCGGTCGCGAAATCGGCTATATGTTCGGCCAGTACAAACGCATAACCAATCGTTACGAGCCAGGCGTACTAACCGGCAAAGGCCTTACCTGGGGTGGATCACTTGTTCGCACCGAAGCAACCGGTTATGGCGCTACATTCTTTGTTAACGAGATGCTGAAAGCACGCAAGGACTCATTTGACGGTAAAATATGCACCGTTTCAGGTTCCGGCAATGTAGCCATCTACACTATTGAAAAAATCACCCAACTAGGTGGCAAGTGCGTAGCCTGCTCCGACTCGAATGGCGTCATTTATGACGAAAAAGGCCTTGACCTTGACCTGATCAAGCAGCTCAAAGAAGTCGAACGTCGTCGCATCCAGGATTACACCGCGACCCACAAGCATGCCAAATATATCGCAAAAGGCAACATTTGGGAAATACCTTGCCAAGTGGCCATGCCATCAGCTACCCAGAACGAGATCAACGGCAAGGATGCCGCAACCCTGGTTAAAAATGGCTGCATCGCTGTCGGTGAAGGTGCCAATATGCCGACCACACCTGAAGGTGTCAAGGTGTTCCTCGACGCCAGGATTGCCTATGGGCCGGGTAAAGCTGCTAATGCCGGCGGTGTAGCAACTTCAGCCCTTGAAATGCAGCAGAACGCCGGTCGCGATTCATGGACCTTTGAATACACCGAAAAAAAGCTGGAAGACATCATGATCAACATACACAGCAACTGTTACGAAACTGCCGAAGAATATGGCGCACCGGGCAATTATGTCCTCGGCGCAAATATCTGCGGTTTTATCAAGATTGCCAACGCCATGGTTGCTCACGGCTTGGTATAATCTTCCGTAGATTAAATATACCATACTAAAAAAGCTTGGCAAGTTGCCGGGCTTTTTTAGTATGGTATCTCAATAAACCGGCTTTCCTTTCCACTTGACGATGCCGGCCTCAGCGGCTACAACAACTAGATGGATCTTCTCAAACATTTAAACTCCCCACAAAAAGAAGCTGTACTGCACTCTGAAGGGCCATTACTGATCCTTGCCTGTGCCGGATCCGGCAAAACCCGTGTCATTACCAACCGTATTGCCTACCTGATCCTCGAACGGGGGATACGCCCCTGGAATATCATGGCGGTAACCTTTACTAACAAGGCTGCCAGAGAGATGTCCGAACGGGTTGACAAACTTCTTGGAGGTGGGGATCTGCCGCTTATTTCCACTTTTCACGCCGCTTGCGGGCGCATACTGCGTCGTGACGTACACCATCTCGGTTTCCAATCTTCATTTGCAATTTATGATGACCGCGACAGCAATCGGCTGCTTAAGGACGTCATTGCCGAGATGGATCTTGATGAAAAGCGCTTTGCCGTTAAAGCTGTTTCCGCCAGGATCGATGACTTCAAGAACCGTGGACTTTTTCCGGAAGATATCGGTTCAATCCCCCCAGGCGACGTCTACAACCAGAAAGTAGTAGAGATTTACGCAGTTTATCAGGAACGCCTCAAAAAATGTAATGCTCTCGACTTCGGCGACATGATGATCCAGACCGTGCGCCTCCTGACGAGCTTTCCAGAAGTCTGCAGCTATTACCGGGAACGCTTTCAGTGGCTGCTGGTGGACGAGTATCAAGATACCAACCCTGTGCAGTACAATCTGATCCGCTTACTGGCGGGGGAGCGTAAAAATCTCTGCGTTGTGGGTGACGATGACCAGTCAATCTACTCTTGGCGCGGCGCTGATATCCGCAACATTATGGAGTTTGAAAAGGATTTTCCCGGGGTAAAAATAGTCCGGCTTGAACAGAACTACCGCTCCACCGCTACCATCCTGGCGGCGGCAGGAGAAGTCGTTAAACAGAACTTTGGCCGCAAGGGTAAAACACTTTGGACCGAAAACCCTGCCGGCGAGAAGATTCGTTACGAGCGGGTCGAATCCGACCGCGAAGAGGCTCGTTTTGTCAGCCGCGAGATAGGGTTGCTGAGAAACAGCGCTGTTCCGCTTGAGGAGATGGCTGTTTTTTACCGTACCAACGCCCAGTCGCGCCTGATCGAGGAAGCACTGGTTGGCAGCGCACTTCCTTACCACATCGTCGGTGGAGTTCGTTTTTACTCCCGCATGGAGGTCAAGGATATCCTGGCCTATCTGCGGGTGCTGGATAACCCGGCAGACGAAGTGTCGCTGAAACGGATCATCAACGTCCCGGCACGTGGGATCGGCAACACTACCGTTGACAAGATCTCCGCACATGCGACCCGTCAGGGGGGGACTTTTTTTGATGCTCTGCAAGATGCAACAAGGGATAACCTCCTGGCCACCGGTGTCCGTGGCAAGGTCGCTGCCTTTGCCGCTCTGCTGCAAGATTTTTGTGAGACCGCTTCCAAGTCCAGCCTGGCGGAGTTGGCCAGGTCGATCATGCAGGGTAGTGGCTATCTGGACCGGCTGAAGAGTAGTCGCGACGAAGATGATGCCGAGCGACTGGAAAACCTGGAGCAGCTTCTGGCTGCGATCGAGGAGTTCAGTGAAAAGAACCCTGATGCGGGGCTATCCGAATTTCTGGAGCAGGTGTCACTGGTTTCAGACCTTGAACAGGGAGAGGTCGGTCAGCCTTCTGTTACACTTATGACCCTGCATGCCGCCAAGGGGTTGGAGTTCAAGGCGGTGTTCATGATCGGTATGGAGGAACGCCTCTTTCCGCATGCCCGTACTCTGGACGACTTAGATGGCATGGAGGAGGAACGGCGTCTCTGTTACGTCGGCATGACACGGGCCCGCGAACGGCTCTACCTGCTGAACGCCCGGAGAAGATATCTGTTCGGCCAGGAACAGTGCAATCCGCCATCGCGTTTTTTGAATGATATTCCGCCTGAATTGCTGGAGGATGGTGGAGTTGGATGCGTCTCCAACCATTCACAGTTCGCCACCCCCTATCCAACTGCTACAGAGAGAACTCACTTTAGCGCTGCAGGCCGGATGCGAAGCGACTCTGCACCGTCAATCCGTATTGAGTCTTCATCCTCTCACAACCTGTCGGCCATCGCCGCTGCTTTTAACGATGACGTTGAAATTATTCCGGAACCGGCAGAAGAGCATGACTGCGTCTATATTGGCATGAAAGTAAGGCATGGCAAATTCGGTGTCGGGACCATTCGCAAAATGGAAGGGGAGGGGGACGGACAGAAGGTGGTCGTTTGGTTCAACTCGGTCGGCCCGAAAAAACTCATGCTCCGTTTTGCCGGACTGGAGCGGGCCTGACATGTATACGGAGGCTGCACAGCATTTTAAATGCGGCTTCCCTTTAGGTTACTCATAGCGCAATGCCTCAATCGGGTCCAGCTGCGCTGCCTTTCTTGCCGGGAAATAACCGAAGACAAGTCCGGTTGCTGTGGAGAAAGCAAAAGCGACCGCGACGATCGGTGCATTGAATATAAACGGCACATTTAAAACCGATGCCAGCAGCACAGAACTGACAAGCGCCAGCACAATTCCGACAACTCCACCCAAAGAAGAGAGTACAGCCGCCTCCACGAGAAACTGCATCAATACTTCCCGCTCAAACGCACCGATAGCCAGCCGAATGCCGATCTCACGGGTTCGTTCGGTTACCGACACCAGCATTATATTCATAATACCGATACCACCCACCAGCAGGCTGACCGCTGCTACAGCACTTAACAGGGCGGTTAGCACCTTGGTGGTGGAGGTAAGCATCGTGGCAATTTCCTTCATATCCATGACATTAAAGTTGTTCTCATCGGCGGCGGAGAGATGCCTTCGTTCACGCATCAAGCGTTCGATATCCTGCTGAACCCTCGTCGTCGATACGCCATCACGTACCGAAACCTGGATGAGATTGACATCCTGATTGCCGGCAATACGGCGCTGGAAGGCGCGCAGCGGTATGACGACGACATCGTCCTGGTCCGAACCCATCGAGGATTGCCCCTTTGATTCAAGCAGCCCGATCACCTGGCAAGAGATGCTTTGCAAGCGGATGTTGGTGCCGATCGGGTTCTGATTGCCGAACAGTTTGGTGCGGACCGTACTGCCGATGACGCAGGTTGCGGCTCCCGAGCGGAGTTCGCTATCGGTAAAAAGCCGCCCCTCTTTGACCTTCCAATTACGGGCATCAAAATATGCGTTCGTGCTGCTGGTAATCTGGGTTGACCAGTTGGCATTTCCGTAGATAACCGACATCGATTTGGAAGCCATGGGTGCCACCGCCACCAGTTGCGGAATATCGCGGCGCAAAGCCTCGGCATCGTCCAGCGTAAATGGCGCCGCACCGACATTCTGTCCCGGCCCCATCCTTTTACCGGGGCTGACAACCAGCAGGTTGCTTCCCAGGCTGGCGATCTGCTGTGTAACCTGGGCTGTGGCACCACCTCCAAGTGTAACCATGACGATGACGGCAGCAACGCCGATTACAATCCCGAGAATTGTGAGGATTGAGCGGAGTACATTGCGCCGTATTTCTCTCAGGGCCAATATCAGAGCATTCCAGAACATCACTGCACACCCCCGTTGCCAGCCGCATGTTCTTCTGTGTCATGCTCCTGCATTACCAGGCCATCGCGAAAATGAATCGTGCGCCTGGCGTAGATCGCCATATCTGCCTCATGCGTGACCATAACAACAGTGATCCCCTGTTCCTGATTGAGCTTCGTCAGGATTTCCATGATCTCCCGACTGCGGGTAGTATCCAGGCTGCCGGTAGGTTCATCGGCAAACAGCACGGCAGGTTGGGTGACAATAGCCCGGGCAATGGCAACCCGTTGCTGCTGACCGCCGGACAATTCTCCCGGAGTGTGATCTTCCCAGCCAGCAAGCCCGACGGATGCAAGCGCCTCACGCGCTTTCCGATGGCGGACAGCAATAGGCTCACCGCGGTACACAAGCGGCAACTCAACATTTTCCAGCGCCGTGGTACGGTTGAGCAGGTTGAACCCCTGAAACACGAAGCCGAGATATTGTCTCCGCAGCAGTGCCCGTTGGTCGCGACTGAGAGTCCCGACCTCCACCCCCATGAATCGATAACTGCCGACTGTCGGTGTGTCAAGACAGCCGAGGATGTTCATAGAGGTGCTCTTGCCGGAGCCGGATGGCCCCATTACGGCAACAAATTCGCCGGATTCGATGTGCAGATCCACACCGCGTAGCGCCTGCATAGCCGCCGTTCCCTTGCCGTAGGTCTTGGTTACTCCACTCAGCTCGATCAACGGCTTGCTGTCTGTTGCGACCGCTTCGTTCATGGCTATTTTTTCACCTCAACCAGATCCACTACAACCGGCATACCGGGCTCTAACTTGCCTGCCTTCACTTCAGTTTTGACACCATCGGTCATTCCCGTTGTTACGGTGATCTTCTGCAGCTGCCCGGCAGTCAAGGTCCATACATGTTGCTGCTTGTCCGTGGCACTCTCCTGCGGCTTGGGGGCGGAGCTGGGGGGGCGCGGCATCAGTTTGCCAATCAGACTGCCGCTTGACTGCTTAACCACCGGTGCTGCGGGAGGTGAGAAACGCAGCGCCGTATTGGGCACAAGCGTGGCGTTATCAACTTTTTGCACGGTGATGCCCGCCGTCCCGGTCATGCCGGGGCGCAGCAGCAGGTCCGAATTATTAACTTTGAGAACCGTTGTATAGGTGACGACACCGGCCACGGTTTTGGAGCCGAAGCGCACCTGGCTGACAACTGCCGGGAATGTCCGGTCAGGATAGGCGGAAACGGTAAAAGTGGCATTCTGACCCGGTTGCACTTTTCCGACATCGGCCTCATCCACGTCAACCTGCAGCTCCATCTGGGTCAAGTCCTCCGCTAGCGTAAACAGCACCGATGTCTGGAGCGAGGCGGCCACTGTCTGTCCCGGCTCTACAGCCCGTTTCAGGACAATCCCATTAATCGGCGAGCGGAGGACGGATTTAGAAAGATCTATTCGCTGCACTTCAAGAGAGGCTTCCGCCTGTGTCACAGTCGCTTTTGTATTTGCTTCATCGGCAATAGCGCGTTCAAGCGTAGCTCTCGCCGATTCCATCTCGGATTTTGACGGCACTTTACCGCCGCTGGCCTCCTGTACCTGTACCAAGCGTGCAAGTTTTGCCTTTGCTTCACTAACGGTCGCATGGGCTTGCAGCACCTTGGCGTGGGCAGCTTCAAGCGAAGCGACCGTCTGCTTGACCAGCGCCTCCTGCTTTGCCGTGTCTATCCGCCCCAGTACCTGCCCACGTTTGACCCGGTCGTTATAATTGACTTCAACCGTCTTGAAAGTGCCTGAAATTTCGCTCCCCACATCCACCTGATTGTTAGGCTGGAGTGTGCCGGTGGCGGAGACGGTAATGGTTAAGCTACCGCGACTGACCTCCTGGGTCTGGTAACTTATCTGACTGTCTGCAGCCCGTTTTTTCCAGACCAGCAGTGCGACAATCGCCACCAGCAGCAACGCTGCGCCCCAGAGCAGATAAGGCTTCAAACGAATATACAGGGTTGTCTGCCGGTCAAGTCCCAGAGTTTGGGTAATGTCGTTGGCTGGAACCTTCGATTCCGCTTTTGTTGAATCTGTCATCTTTTTACTCCTGCTGAAGCGGATGGTGGCGCGGTAAGTTCGGCATTATGGCTCCAGCCTCCGCCCAGGGCTTTATAGAGCCGCGCAAGGTTGGATGTAACGGCAGCATCGCTCTGGATGAGTTGATCTTGAAGTGAAAGGAGCGAACGCTGGGTATCAAGCACCGTAACAAAATCAATCAGACCGGAGGAATACTGGTTGAGTGCAAGTCCTTCCGCGTTCTGCGCCGACTTTACAGCATCCTTTAGCCTGCTGTTCCGGTTCTGTTCCTCGGCATATGCCACCAGCCCGTTTTCCACGTCACGTAGCGCACCCTGTACGGCAGATTGATAAGTGATCAATGCCTGTTCCTGAAGTGCGTTTTGTATTTCAACCTTTTGTTTGAGACGACCACCATCAAAGATCGTGGCAGCCGTGTTGGCGGCAAGAGAGTACATAAAAGCGCCGGAGTTGAGCAGATTGCCGAGTGATACCGCCTGTAAGCCAAGGGTGCCGGAGAGGGTTAAGTTGGGATAGCGTGCAGCCTCAGCCTCGCCGATCTGTGCGGTTGCCGCCGCCAGTTGACGTTCGGCCCTGCGGATATCCGGGCGCTGTCGCAGTGTCTCGGCGGGGACACCGATAGCCACCTCGGCAGGAACCACCGGAATCGGCGTTTTTATCTGTAATTCCTTCAAAGTAGTGCTACTTCGCCCCAGTAGCAGGGCAAGGTTGTTTTTGGACTGTTCCAGGTTACTGAGAAGTGTCGGAAGTTGGGCACGGGTCTGCTCCAGATTCAGCCGGGCCTGCTCAACGTCCAGCTGGTTGACCAGACCGGCCTCAAAGCGCCAGTCGGCAATCTGTTCTGTTTCCGCCAGGCTGGCGATGGTGGCACCGGTGCTGTCAATCTGTGCCTGATAAGAACGGATCCCGATGTAGGCAAGTACGACTTCAGCCAGCAGGCTTACCTGGACATCACGCACATTCTCCAGAGAAGCCTCAACGGTAGCTGAAGCGGCTTCCAGAGCGCGACGTTTGCCGCCGAACAGGTCCAACTCCCAGCTGGCGTCAAACTGGGCGGAATAGGTGTCAGTCGTTCGGCTCACTCCCGCCCCGGTCTCCGCGCTGGATCGATTACGTCCGGCGCCGACGCCGGCGTTCACCGTGGGTACACGGTCAGCCTCGGAAACTCCACGCCGGGCACGGGATTCCCGCAACCGTGCACCTGCAAGCTTCAGGTCAAGGTTGTTTTCTGCTGCCTCTTCAATCAGGTGTGAGAGTAGCGGGTCACCAAGGGTCTGCCACCACTGGGCAAGTTGAGCTGATTCACTTCCACTGTTTTTCAAGCTGCCTGATATTTCGCTATGCCATGCCGGTGAGGTTGCCACAAAAGGTGTGCGGTAATCGGGCCCGACTACGCAACCGGACAGAAAGACCAGGAAGATGCTGCTGAATATACCGGCTGAATATGGTGACGTCGTCATTATAACTCCACGCTACACGTTTCAAAATAAGCATACACGCAATACAAAGCCGCTGATCACTCTCTGCGATTAGCGGCTTTCAGATAGTATTTATTCTGTAACGCAAATAATACCATGCGTTCGCCTGAATACTTAAATAACTACGCTATAGTATCAATAGAACCGAATGGATCCGAGGCATATCCGTCTATTGAATTTGCGGTTAGATCCATTGTCTGACCATATGCATCTTCGCCATAAAAAGTAAAAACAAGATGCTTGGGATCAATCTTCGCGTTACCGCTGCTATTTTGCTTGAGCCGAAAACTCACGAAAGCCTCTCCAGTGCTAGAATCATAGGTTACCGATTCAGGCGTCGGTGGTAATACAGCATCGCTGCTGGATATTGGTAGGGTGTTATTGTAGTAGCCTGATTCAGAATTGTTCCCACGTGATATTGACCAATTCAATACATTTGTGACTGAGTCGTAATCCATGTCCTTACTAAACTGAATAGTGGTTGTTACTAATTTAGAACTGTTTGGGGTTATCAGCGAAGTGTCAAACATCCAAACAGGTGTGCCTGGCCCCAGAAGTGAAGTAAAAAATGTGGTCCGGCTATTGGTTTCGTCGAAGCCCACTATTTGGGGTTTTGTAATGGCGCTGAGCTGTGATGCGAGGGTATAGTCGGAACTGTTTAGTATAGTCTGCTGTTCCTGTACTCCTTCGGTATAGTTGAGGCCATTATAAGCGACGCCCAGTTCATAGTTTGCATCCGGAAAATCCGGTTTGAGCTGAATGGATGTTTGCAATGCCAGCGCTGCATCCAGATAGTTGCCCTGGGCATTATAGACCGATCCCAATGCATAATATACGTTGCCGTCTTTTGGCGACAACGTCTTTGCTTGCTGGAGCTGAGTCAAGGATTCATCGAGCCTGCCTTGAGTAAGATACAGCTGTCCCAGTGTGTAAACCGGCACCGGATCTTTTGGGGCCAACTTTGCTGCGGCTTTAAATTGCTTTTCAGATTGGTCGTACTGTTTTGCCTGTAAATAGGCGTTACCCAAGCTGATAGTAGCTTCTTCCAAAGTAGGTGCGCTTGAAGATGTATCTTTCGTAGACAGGTTGGATTGTATGCTGACAAGTTGTTTATACGCTTTGATAGCTTCATCGGTGTTGCTCTGTGAAAGGTAGAGTTTACCTAAATAGTTATAGGCTGTCGTATTATTGGGATCAAAGGCTGCTGCCGTTTTGAAAGCTTTGATTGCTTTATCGTAATTCCCATCACTCAGAGCTGATGATGCCACGGCAATTGCATATTGAGCGTTCTGGGCACGTGTGGACTCCGCACTTTGGCTCGCTGCTGCGAGACCCAATGTGTCAGAAGTGCTTGCACTAAGCCAATCACTACCCATGGAGAACTCTTCGATAATTCCTTTTGTAGTTATAAGCCATCCTGCCCTCTGTGCTGTTTATCCTCAGAAAATATGAGCAGTTTGACAGACTGCCACAAAATTAAATATTTTACGGAACCAGCTCGGCAGTGGGTACGTAATTAACAGCCATCGCTTTGCGTATATACTCAATCATCTCTTCCAATGTACCAAAGGGTTCTATTGCATCAGTAGATTCTTCGAGAATAATCCTTGCCAGTTCCTCCGGTTCACAATATCCCACAGGTTTTGTGAGTTTTTCCGACTGGAGCGTGGAAAATGTATTCTTAGCTTCGCCAAGATTCTCCAATTTCAAGGCAGTCTTCAAATCATCATAATTCTGTTTCATTTGTTCCATAGGGTTACTGCTGCTTGTTTGATAAGTAGTGCCGATGAAACAGTTGAAATAGGCATGTAGTGATTCCTTTCGATCTGTTGCTCCCATGAGAAGCAGGCTGTGACGACACTTAGTGACGTCATCTTTGATAACGGCTGTGTTGATTCAAATAGAGATAGTTGAATGCGTCAGTCGGTCGGCATTCACTAAGGCTCCCTCAAAGAGGTCCAGCCTGCTTTCATCTGTTTTCAAAGTCCAGCAAGGCTTACCCGTACACGGCGGAAGAAGAGAATGTTGCAGCCGTGGAATTTTGAGCAAAACTATTCATGCTTGCCTGCATATAACTTTTTATTGCAGCGGCAAAGATTGTTGAGTCCTTGGCCGTTGAAGTGCCGGTGGCTGATACAGAAGAAGAGCTATCCGTCGTCCCCTGTGCATCACTCTGCTTGCCGGTTTTGGCAAGCGCTGCCGCCAATTCGCTCTTGCTGACACTGCCATCCTGGTTGGTATCCATGGCGTCAAAGATTTTTTTGACGGCGGAACTTTCAGCTGAAGCGCCAGATGACGAAGTGCTGCTGTCAGACGAACTGCTATCGTTGTTTATAAACGCTGCCAATAACTCACTGGCACTGACGGTCCCGTCCTGATTCGTATCCAGGTCATCAAAGACCAAAGAGCTGGATGTACTGTCAGATGACGATGAACTGCTCTCCTCCTGAGGAGGGGGTGGCGGAGGCGGCCCCTGAGCCTTCCGCTGCTGGCCGGCCTTGTCAACGGCGGTATCGGATTCACTCTTGCTGATAGAGCCGTCCTGATTCGTATCCAGAGCATCGAATATTTTAGCGACGTCTGTACTGCTTTGATTAGAGTCGGCCATCAAAGTCGTCAATTCATCCTCACTGATGCTGCCATCCCCGTTCTGGTCAGCACTGTTGAATACCTTGGTCTTCAGGTCCGAGGATGAACCTGATTCCGCTTTCCGGCTTTGCATCTGCTGGGCCATCTTGGCAATTCCGGCATCTGACTCAAGCCTGCTGATGGCGCTGTCATTGTCGGTATCCAGATTCTTGAATATTTCGTCAACACTTGGTCCACCCTGCGCGCCATTCGCCTGCTGGGTCTGCTGGTACGCACTCATCTCTGTTTTGTCGATCTTGTTGTCGCTGTTGCTGTCAACCGCCTTGAACATCTCTTCCTGCATCTTCTTCAATGCGGCTGCGGATAATCCGCTTGAACTGCTGCCAATTGAACTTACCATATTGTTCGCTCCTTTCTTTTTATGGCGCCTGAAGACACCCTGCAACCGGGATGCATACGCTAGCGCCACTCAATTGAAGATTTCTTGTTTCCGTATCCATTTAATTCTGATGCTTGGCTCCTTTCCCGATAGATTTGGTCCCGCTCGTTGTATCACCCCCTTTCGCTTAATATCCTCAGGGTACTGCTTACCAATAGAATGTGCAGGAAATGTGGAAGAAATGAGGAAATATGAATGCCTGTCCGAAAGGGGGTGTCTCTGAGGCGTAAACCTGTGATAAAAATAAAGCGACACGGGAGGTGAAGTCATGAAAATAGGTGTTGCTCACAAGTTGTTTTTAGTCATCCTTACTGCAGCAGGCCTTGCTGTGGTCAGTTCTGCCCTGATCATGCAATGGAGCCTCAGCAGAGGCTTTCTCAAGTTTATCAATGCGATGGAAAAAACGGGGATATCCAGGCTGGCTGCCGAACTTGAAAAGAGCTACAGCACAGAGCAGAGCTGGGAGTTCCTTAACCGAGATCCAGCGCAGTGGCGCCAGCTGGTTGCTGCTTCTCTGCCCGAAGCGCCACCGCCACCGCCGGGAGAGAGACCCCCTGCCGGGCAACCAACAGAACGCTTTAGTGGAGGTAAACCCGGGCCGTTGCCGCAGCATCTGGCACGACAGTTTGATCAGCGCCTCTTTCTACTTGATGCCGACAGGAAGTCGCTTGTAGATCATGGGAAAGTACCAGTTGACAGCGCAGTGACGCCCATATTATCTCAGGGGAAGGTTGTGGGATATCTGGGGCTTCTGCCACGTACAAAAATATTGGATACACCGCAACAGCGTTTTTTACATGAGCAAAAGCTGGCATTTTCATTGGTTGCAGGAGTAGTGGTTCTTCTGTCGGCTATTTTATCTCTCCTGCTTGCCAGGCGTCTTGTGCGGCCTCTTGATGAACTGGCTCGGGCAACCCATCAACTGGCGGCAGGGAGCTTCACTGTCCGGGTGCCGGTCACGTCACAAGATGAACTGGGTCAGCTTGCGAGTGACTTCAATTCATTGGCATTGTCGCTGGAAAAGAGTGAGCTGACCAGGCGCCAATGGGTTGCAGATATCTCACACGAACTGCGCACCCCGCTGGCCATTCTTCGGGGCGAGATAGAAGCGCTTCAAGACGGCATTCGCCAACCTAATCATGAAACCATCAACTCGCTGCACGACGAAGTACAACGTCTTGGCAGATTGGTTGATGACCTATATCAGCTGTCGCTGTCGGACGTCGGAGCCCTCACCTACCGGAAAACCGAGCTGGATCTGGCTGAAGTATTGGCAGAAATAGTTGCGCTTTACCGGATCGAGTTTTTCTCCAAGAACATACTGCTTGAAGTGTCGATTCCTGGAAAAGGAATTGACACTGTGTTTGGTGACAAGGAACGCTTGCACCAGCTGTTTTCCAATCTGCTTGACAACGCCCTTAAATATACCGATGCCGGGGGGAAATTGCAGATAGGAATGCAGACCAGTGACGGCGTTGTATCGATAGATTTCAAGGATTCGGCTCCAGGCGTCTCCACGTCAGAGTTGGAGCGTCTGTTTGAACGCCTCTACCGGGTGGAATCATCCCGTAACAGATCGACAGGTGGGGCAGGGCTTGGTCTTGCCATCTGTCGCAATATTGTTGAGGCTCATGGGGGAAGCATCTTAGCAAAGACATCACCGCTTGGCGGCCTTTGGATCAGAATTGAGTTGCCAGGAGTCACCCCATGAGTGGAATTATTCTGATCGTGGAAGACGAAGGTAAACTGGCACGCATTCTGGCTGATTATCTGCAACAGGCGGGTTTTGAGATACACTGCCTCGGTGACGGACTGGCGGTAGTTCCGTGGGTTCAGGAGCATCATCCCCGCTTGATTCTGCTTGATCTGATGCTGCCGGGAAAGGGGGGACTGGAAATCTGCAAGGAGATACGTGCTTTTTCAACGACGCCAATCATCATGACGACAGCGAGAGTTGAGGAGATTGACCGCTTACTTGGCCTTGAACTTGGGGCTGATGACTACATCTGCAAGCCTTTTAGTCCCCGCGAGGTGGTAGCCAGGGTCAAAGCTGTGCTGCGCAGGAACGGCGGGGCACAGCAGACAATCAGTGGCATAACCCTGGACGAGACACGCTATCAGGCGACCTTGCAAGGACATAAACTGGAACTTACAGCCGTTGAATTCAAGCTGCTTCAATTCCTTGCCTCCAATCCGGGGCGCATTTACGGTCGTGAAACATTGATGGATCATATTTATTCCGATGACCGGATCGTGGCAGATCGGACTATCGACAGCCATATCAAAAAACTGCGCAAAAAAATCGCTGCAGTCGAGCCTGGTCAGGAATGGATTCATTCCGTGTACGGTGTCGGCTACAAGTATGAAAGCGAATAAGGCATTTTACCTGCTATAGCACAACCCCATGCAAATCCCGCCGGTGATAGCGCCACGCAAAAGCCGCCCCGCGGAAATACCAGTCGATCAGAAAAACCCCCCACACGGCGTATAGAGAAAGATGTAACCAGCTCGCCGCCACCCATGAAAACGCCACCCTGATCCCCCACATGGCAATCAGCGTGACGATGAATACGTAAAATGTGTCGCCGGTGCCGCGCAGGCTGCCGGCATAAACGAAAGATATTGCCAGCGGCACCTGGGCAAAGGCAACCAGCTTTAGAAACATGCTCCCCTTCTCGATAACATCCGGATCCTGGCTGAATAGACCGATCAGAATGTGCGGAGCGAAAAAGAACAGCAGCGCCATGACTGTCATCACACCGACCGCCAACCGCAACGCCTCATTGTGGCTGATCCGGGCACGACGGATCTTACCGGCACCAAGCGATTGCCCCATAAGCGTTGCCGCAGCGATTCCCATTCCCGCCCCCGGCATGAACGAGAGTGACTCGATGGAAAGACCGATCTGATGGGCAGCATAAGCGGTTGTGCCGTAGGCAATGATGAAGCTGGAGTAGAACAGTTGCCCACTCTGCTGTGCCACCCGCTCCAGCGCTACCGGCCAACCTACTTTCCAGATCTTTCCGAATATGGTGAAATCGGGACGGCTGAAGGTGATGTAGCGTTTACGCAGGGCCTGTATCAGCAGATAGGTGAAGCCGATGAACTCGGAGCTGTTGATGGCGATTGCCGCCCCCTTGACTCCCAACGCCGGCATGCCCCATTTCCCGTAAATCAGCGGCCAGGCCAGTAATACGTGGAGGATATTAACCAGAATGATAGCCTCCATCGGGGTGCGGGTGTCACCTGTGCCATGCATAATTGCCGAGAGAAGATTCAATCCGGTCGTCCAGATCATCCAGAGGAAAATTAGCCGGATGTATTCTGTAGCTAAATCCTGAACATTCGGCGCCGCCCCCATAAGCCGGGTTATATCGCCCCCCCAGCGCGAACCGGCCAGTGAGCAGAGTGCTGTCATGACCAGGCCCGCCAGACAAGCCACATATGCCGCCCGTCCGGCATCTTCGCGCCGCCCAGCACCCCATAGGTGCGATATCACGACTGTCACACCGGTCGAAAGCCCCCAGAAAACCGTCATCGTGGTGACCATCAGAAGTTGCCCCAAACCGGTTGCAGCAATAGCAGAGGCACCAAGTCCGCCGGTCAGAAAAACGTCAACAATCGATACCAGCCGTTGAAAAAGCGATGAGAGCAGAACAGGCAGTGAGAGGCGAAGTACGTTACGTCGAATGGAGACCGGCTTGCGATGTGAGCTGGTAGATGTAGCAAATGGAAACGGCATGAATTATGTTATAAAACTCGTAGTTTGGAAGGTCAATGCATTTTCAGGCAGGTCATGTGGCAATGGACGGTTCTGAATTAGCCGCAGTGGAGCAATAGGAACTCAACACGTTGCCACTTAGCTTATAGGCGGATTTGTCTGCATACATACGTTTATCAGCCTCATTTATAAGGTTTACCATCTCTTTGTGCTGATTGGCAGTTGCACTACCGAGAGAGAGCCGAACCTGAAGTACCTTGTTTTCAAAGTTCAGCCAATGTTCTGCTTCGCGAATCCGCCACAGCAGAGAAGACGTTTTATTATCATCGGACTCAATTAACAATACAGCGAATTCATCACCACCTATTCGCGCTACAATATCGTCAGACCTGAACACACTGCTTAGAATATTTGCTGCCGATTTAATCAACACATCACCAGCCACATGCCCGTGTGTATCATTTACCGATTTCAGACCGTCGATATCAGCTACAATGACACTGACAGGATACTTTCTCCCTTTCTCAATGCGCTCAAACTCTGTCTCAAAAAACGATCGGTTGTATAATCCGGTCAAAGAGTCATGTGAACTGAGATACTGGAGTTTTTTCTCGATCTCCTTACGGTCGCTAATGTCTCTTATTACGGACAGAACACGCCCCTCCCCACCGATATGGGATGAAGTAAGCGAAACCTCTGCCCAGAAAAGTTCCCCGTTTTTCTTCTTGCCGAGCCATTCATAAGACTGCGGCCCCTCTTCTGATGCCTTTCTTATCCTGCTGATAGCCTCATTCAATGAATAAGGTGAGGTGCCGGAACTGAAGTCATGAACATTCATGAAGAATACTTCTTCACGGGAGTACCCGTACATCTTTTCAACAGCCTTATTAGCCTCGATAATGGCGCCGGTATAAGCATCATGCACAAACACCGCATCATTTGTAGCGTTGAATATTTCCCAATAGTTATTTTCAACCATATTCAGTGTTAGTTCTGTTTCCCTAAGTTCCGTATTGTCGTAAATGGTAACCACTATACCTTGAAGGGCACCATCTTCCGTAACAAGCGATTGTGCAGTGAATGCCCCCCAAAATTCGCTGCCATCTTTGCGGATTAATCGACGTTTTGTCTTGATCTGCTCGACTTCCCCGGTAACCATCATCTGCATATCGAATTTAGCACTTTCAATTTCGGCAGGATGAATATAATTGATAAATGGAGTGCCGTTAAAATCATATAAATCGTATCCGAACATTTCTTCCATACGCCTATTGGCATACGAAATGGTCCAATTGTTGGCATCAGCCATTAGTATTCCGGCCTGTGACATATCCAGAACCGCCTGGAGTTGCTGCTCCTTATAACGTAATACCCATTCTTTCACTCGGATCACCCGCCTATCGAAATAAACTGTAGCAAACTAGCACCAATAAAATCCAAAGGCAATGGGTTAAAATACGGCTAACATATCGATTAATATGAATTATTGCATTATTATACTGATATGATCAATGCAATCTAAAAGAGACCAGTTAAGCTTTCAAAGTCACCACTGTAGCGCCATCCCGACCTTCGTGCGGTTCACCGGGCCGGTGTCCCTCAACAAGCGGATGACGTTCCAGCTCTTCACGCACGGCATCCCGCAGCCGACCGGTACCAACTCCATGTATAACACGCACTTCGCGCAGACCGGCAGCGGATGCGTGATTAATGAAAGGCTCCAGCTCCGCCAGAGCTTCATCCACCCTCATTCCGATCAGTTTCAACTCACGCTGTTCACTCTCAACAACATCCATCTTCCAAGAAGCGGCGGCGGGCCTGCCCTTCCCCCTCTCGGTTTTTGTTTGCGGCCTGGCTAGCTCCGCGAGAGGCACATCCAATTCCATCCGGCCAGCCCTGACCCTCGTTTTGCCGCTCCGCAGATCAAAAGAGAGGACAGTGCCGTCACACCCTAATGAGCGGATATGAACCGTGTCACCCGGCTTGACAGCCTTTAGCGGCAGTAGTACGGACCGCACATCCTGCGGCTTAAGCTGTTCCGTAAGATCTGTTTCAGCGCGGCGCAATTCATCGACAATTTCACTTCGCTTTTCACGTTTCAACTCGTCCAGCAGGGCGTTTGTACGTCGCCTCGTAGCAGAGATCAGCTCTTTGGCGTCATCCCACCCTTTTTCGGCGGCCTCCTTACGGATCTGGAGAACTTCATCAGCCCTGGCATCAAGCTCTGAACTCCGCTGATCAAGCGATAACTGGCGCACTTCAAGAGCCTTGCGAAGATCTTCAAACTCTTTCCGCCGCTGGCGCAGCTCGGTTAGCAGCCCGGCAAATTCACTGCCGGCATTGCCGAGCATCTGGCGGGCAAACGCTATCACTCGTTCCGGCATCCCGAAACGGCGTGCGATCTCCACAGCATGAGACTGCCCAGGTTCACCGACGATCAACCGGTAAAGCGGTGTAAAGTTGGCATCATCAAACTCCATCCCCGCGTTGATCATTCCGGGAGTCTGATGGACGAAACCGATGATATCGCTCAGGTGGGTGGTAGCAATCACCATACTCTCCTGCTGCTGCAGCTCGTGCAGCACTCCGCAGGCAATTGCCGCACCCTGCAACGGCTCGGTACCGGCACCAAGCTCGTCCAGCAGCACCAGGGTGCGGGCGCTGCTCTGCCCAAGAATTGCGGTAATACGTGCGGCATGGGCAGAAAAGGTGGAATGACTCTGCTCTATAGACTGTTCATCACCGATATCAACCAGAAGCGAATCAATAAGCGGAAAAGTCGAGCTCGGTCCCGCTGGAACCGGAATACCGGAGAGCGCCATCATTGCCAGCATTCCGGCCGTTTTGAGGGCGATGGTCTTGCCGCCGGCATTGGGACCGGTGATAACCATGACCGAGGCGGAGTCCGGATCAGTTCCGCCCAGCTCCAGCCCGAGAGGCTCGACATTTTTCACCATCCCCCGTTTCTGCATCAGCAGCAGCAACGGGTGACGCGCCGCCACCAAGCTCAGTTTGCCTTGCTCATTAAGCGTTGCCGGCTCCAGCTCAAACTCGATCGCGAAGCGCGCCATACTCCCCAGTTGATCCAGGTCCAGCAAGGTTTCAAAGCAGGCGGCAATCTGATCGGCATCTTCGCGTATCCAGCTTGAGAGCTGGCGCAGGATGCGGATCTCTTCTGCCTTCTCTTCGGCGGTCAGGTTTTCCAGTTCATTAACGAAAGGAATAATCTCCAACGGCTCCATGAAAGCGGTTTCGCCGGAGGAAGAAACATCATGTACAACACCCTTAACCATCCCTTTGGAATCCATCCGCACCGGAATGACCCAGCGCCCGGAGCGCTGCGTAATAAAATCATCCTGTAGGAATTTCTCGATGCTGCTGTCGCGAATGATCTCCTCGATCTTTTTGCGGATTCGTCCCGCCAGGCCACGTTTGGCGCGGCGGATCTCCTTAAGCAATGTCGAAGCCGAATCCATGATACTGCCGTCGCTATCGATTGATGCCACAAGCGGTTCCAGAATATCGGGAAAGCCCCGCAATTGAGGCTCAATTGATTTCAGCAGGGGAATATCATCACGATGGATAAATTGACGTCCCAAGTCTGCGTACAAACGCAGCACCGGAATAAACAGTAGCAGTTCAAACGGCGGCAAAACCGCTCCGACCGGCCTTGAGAGTTCAAGAGACGGGCGGATATCTTCAAAACTCCCCAGGGCAAGAGTAATGCCTGAGCGATCAAGGGCGCGAATCTCGCCGATCCGCCCTGATGTGGTTCTGATTTCCAATAGTTCATTGAGCGGCCTGATGTTGTGGACCCGCTCAACGGTGCAGGAACTGTGGGCATGGCGGGATATTTCAACCAGGAGCTTGTCAAATTCGAGTCTTGCAAGCGTTTCAGAAGCTATCATGTGGGTGACCTGTGTGCATGGATGTAAAGGGTTTCGCAGAGTTTGACTGTCTGCATAATGTAGCACCGATATGTTAACTGTTTGATGCATTATTGTAGCCGGTATCCCGGTCGGATCTCATGCAAAAAAAACTTCCCCGGATATTTCTATCAGGGCGAATCAAAAGTCAAGCGGGGTTTTCGGTCCTTTCGGAAAAGCTGGGCGGTCTGGTCAGTCTTATGGTGTTATCTATAATCTATGGTATAATTCTCACTTTCAAACATGAGGGGGAATGTTATGGGGTACACGTCGCCGATACGAAAGTTTGTTAATCCGGAAATTGTCTACGGAATCAGCGCCTTAGGCCTTGCCGGACAATATGCGCGTACCTATGGGGTTCGCAGGTTGCTGCTAGTATCCGACCCCGGTGTGATCGCAGCCGGCTGGGCGGATCGGGTCATCGCCAGCCTGGACAAAGCTGGTATCGATAGCGTGCTGTTCTCGGCAGTTTCCCCAAACCCAAGGGCTTCAGAAGTCATGAACGGCGCTGAGCTCTATCGTAGTGCGAAGTGTGACGCCATCATCGTTGTCGGAGGTGGCAGCCCGATAGACTGCGCCAAAGGGATCGGCATAGTCAGTACAAATAACTGCCATATCCTGGATTGCGAAGGGGTCGATAATATATCAAACCCTATGCCCCCGCTGATCTGCATCCCTACTACTGCCGGAACCTCTGCCGATGTTTCCCAGTTTGCCATCATCAACAACTCCGACGAGCGTGTAAAGATCGCAATTATCAGTAAATCCACCGTACCGGATGTGGCTCTGATCGACCCGGAAACCACGACAACCATGGACCCATATCTCACTGCGTGTACCGGCATGGATGCGTTGGTGCATGCCATTGAGGCGTATGTCTCTGACGCGAGTTCCCCTTTGACTGATCTGCACGCCCTTCAGTCTATTCGCTTGATCAATGCGAACCTTCTTACCGCCATTGCCGAACCCCATAACATGGCTGCCCGTGACTCGATGATGCTGGCCAGTCTTGAGGCAGGTCTGGCTTTCTCCAATGCCAGTCTGGGTGCAGTTCATGCCATGGCCCACAGTCTGGGCGGTTATCTCGATCTACCTCATGGGGAGTGCAACGCCCTGCTTCTGGAACATGTGATTGCATATAATTTTCCGGCTGCCGCAGGGCGTTTTCACGACATTGCCATGGCCATGGGGATTCCAGAAAACAGATTGGAATCCGGAGAATGTCTCTCTACACTTACGGGAGCTATTCGCAATCTTCGGACTAAGGCCGGTATTACAAATTCACTGCAAAGCGTCGGGGTAACGAAGACAACAATCCCGGTTTTGGCTGAAAAAGCGATGAAAGACGCCTGCATGGTTACAAATCCAAAACGCCCATCGATGGCGGACATAGAGTCAATTTATGAACAAGCCCTCTAGCGAAGAAGATAATTGGGAGCAGCGCCGGGAGCAGATTATCGGGCTGGGGGAACATTCTGCCCGCAAAAGCTATTACCCGGAACTGCAGCAGCGCATTCAAGAACTGGAAACGACAAAATCCGCTCTTGCCGTCACAAACCGCCAGCTCCAGGCGGTTCTCAACGCTGCCTCAGAGTTTTCAATCATTGCGACCGATAGAGATGGCCTGATTACGATCTTTAACCGTGGGTCGGAGAAAATGCTTGGCTACAGGGCTGATGAGATGGTCGGAAAACAAACTACACTTGCCCTTCACCTCTCATCAGAAATTGAAGCTAGGGAGAAAGAGCTTAGCAGTGAGTTGGGGAGGGAAGTTACAGGATTCATGGTGTTTGTTGAGCATGCCCGGGATGCGGGGGCTGAACAGCACGAATGGACCTATATACACAAGGATGGTTACCGCCTTCTGGTCAGCCTGACCGTAACGCCCATACTGGATGAACTGGGCAATATCACCGGTTTCCTCGGCATTGCCGAGGATATCACCAGGCAAAGAGTGGCCGAAGAGGAAAAGGAAAAGATGGCTCAGAGTCTGCTGCACGCGCAGAAGATCGACTCCATCGGTCGTCTTGCGGGCGGCATCGCCCATGATTTCAACAATCTCCTGACTCCGATGATGGTGTATGGGGAAATGTTGCGCTCTGCTTGTGCCTGCGACGAAAACAGCCTTAATAAAATAGATGGGATTCTGGCGGCTGCGGGCAAAGCGCGCGATCTGACACGCCAGCTACTGGCCTTTGGGCGTAAACAGATCATGGAGATGAAGACGATCGATCTTAATCAAACCATTAAGGCATTTTCCCTCATGCTTGAACGGACCATCAGGGAAAATATTAGTATTTCTCTACGGCTTGATGCTGATCCGGCAAACATACTGGCTGACAAGTCGCAGATCGAACAGATCATCATGAATCTGGCCGTTAATGCCCAGGACGCGATGCCGGATGGTGGCACGCTTCTGATTGAGACTTCATCCCTTACGCTCCAACAGGCAGCCATCGGGCATCCAGACCTGCAGCCGGGCAGATACATTCTTTTCACTGTCAGCGACACCGGTATAGGTATGGACGAAGAGACCAGAGGCCGTGTTTTTGAACCATTCTTCACCACCAAGGCGAAGGGTAAGGGGACCGGACTGGGGTTGGCGACTGTATTCGGAATCGTCAAACAGCATGGCGGTTCAATCTCTCTCTACAGTGAACCGGATAACGGATCGACCTTCAGAATCTATCTTCCCTCCGTTGAGGAATCCCCTGTTGAGGACGTTGCAAGTTATGACAACACGATACGGAAGACGGTGTGTGGTAATGCGACCATTCTGGTGGTAGAGGACAACCAGATGGTACGGGAGTTGACCGCAGAGCTGCTTACAGAGAGCGGTTATACTGTGCTTTCGGCTGACGGACCACAACAAGGGCTTGAAATGTTACTGGCGCACAACCGACATGTGGATCTGCTCCTTTCGGATGTGATAATGCCTCTTAAGAACGGCATAATGCTCTATGAGGAGCTGAAAAACATTCAACCGGATCTGAAAGTTCTTTACATGTCAGGCTACAGCGAGAACTTTATCCATATCAATAATAGTTCCGGAATAAACACCAACTATATCCAAAAGCCTTTTACCGCTCAGTCTCTGCTGGACAAGGTAGAGGCAATCATTTGCAACAGCCAATAACAGGCAGGGCGTGGTGACCTTTACACGACACAAACTTATGAGTTGGCACCCATAATACAAAGGTTAAGAACGATCTATTCCCAATCAAAAGGAGCAATACAGATGAATGTATCGATAGCAATTATGGAGCGTAGAGCCGAGAAGATGTTTGATCCCTCCTTCACCATCAGTGATGGACAAGTCGCAGAGTTGCTTGAAAAAGCGATTCTTTCGCCAACCGCCTTCAATATCCAGAACTGGCGCATCGTTAGGGTTAAGGATCCTGCCCTGCGCCAGAAAATCCGCGAAGTGGCGTGGAATCAGGACAAAGTCACCGATGCCTCTCTCCTGTTCGTGCTCTGCGCCGATCTGAATGCCTGGGCAAAGGAACCCGCACGCTACTGGGCCGGAGCACCGCAGATGTATCAGGAGATGCTGATCCCGGCGATTGACGCCTATTATCGTGACAAGCCCCAGGTGCAACGGGACGAGGCGATGCGTTCTTGCGGTCTGATCGCCATGAGCATCATGCTGCTGGCACAGGAACAGGGGTGGCACTCCTGCCCCATGGACGGATTTGATTTTGATGCAGTGGGCAAGCTGATCAATCTGCCTGATGATCATACGGTCTGTTTGATGGTCACAGTCGGTAAACGTACTCAGGAGTCGTTCCCCCGGACCGGCAAGTTGCCGCTGCATGAGATCTGTATCGAAAACACATTCTGATTGAATGGGTGCAGAATAAGCGGCAGATAAGTATAGGCCTATTTGATGCGTACTGAAAGAAAGCGCCCTGGCGAATAGTCGTCACGGCGCTTTCTGTTTGGCTGTACACGCGTCGAAGAAGGTTGAGTTTGATGCACGTTGACAGGTGTGATATGAAAGAACCCCTGGTTATTTATCGGAAGAGAATACAGACTAGGCAAGCATACTATGATAATACAAAACGATCAGAGATGGCGCCTCATCGAGACCCCACAGCTCCCCGGAGCAGAGAACATGGCCATTGATGAGTCGCTGCTCCGTTCATTTGAGCCAGAATCCTCCCTGCCGGTCCTGAGGTTGTACGGCTGGAATCCACCGGCGCTGTCGTTGGGGCGCTTCCAGAAGGCGGCGGAAGTACTTGAGCTTGAGCGCTGCCGTGCTGACGGTGTGGCGGTTGTAAGGCGAGTGACCGGTGGGGGCGTGATCTATCATGCAGACGAACTGACCTATTCACTGGTTTGCGCTCCCTCCCAAATCCCGACAGCTTTGTCAATCAAGGACTCCTTCAGGGTACTGACCGGCTTTTTGCTGGCCTTCTACTATACACTCGGTATTGATGCCGCCTACGCAGCTGATGTTGTACCTGAAGGGACACATCTAGGCGAACGGACCGCTTTCTGTTTTGCCGGCAAGGAGAGTTTTGACATACTTGCGGGGGGGCTCAAGATCGGCGGCAATGCCCAGCGCAGGCTTAAAGGGGTTATCTTTCAGCATGGTTCGATCCCATTGCAAAATCGCGCCGTTACCGGACTGACGTACATGCGAGAGCAATCTCCCGAATATGCAAATGGCACAGCAAGTCTGGCCGAGTACGGAGTCAGTGCGGACAGAAACAGCTTGCTTCAGGGGCTTTCAGAAGCATTCAGCAGTTATTTTAATGTGGAGTTCGAAAAAGATACATTATCTGATCTCGAACAGACAGATATGAATGAGTTGTTATCTAACAAATATTCAACAGAACAGTGGAATCTGGAAGGAACAGGGCCGTGAATATTCAACGAAAACCGGAGTGGCTGCGGAAAAAGGTCAACCCCGGTGACCAGAACGAAATGCGGCAACTGTTGGGTGAACTGCGCTTGAATACAGTCTGCCAGCAGGCGCTCTGCCCAAATATTTCAGAGTGTTTTGCCTGTGGTCAGGCAACGTTTCTCATCCTGGGTAGGAACTGTACGCGTTTGTGCAGCTTCTGTAATGTGGAGAAGACCTTGCCGCTACCGGTAGATACCGGCGAACCGGCACGAGTTGCTGAGGCGGTTGCCCGCTTGAAGCTCTCTCATGTGGTTGTCACCAGCCCGACCCGCGACGATCTGCCTGATGGCGGTGCAGAAATATACGCTGCCGTAGTGGCTGCCATCCGCATTTCATCTCCCGCGACGCGGATTGAACTGTTGGTTCCGGATTTTCAGGGAGTTGTGTCAAGCCTGAAATCTGTCGTTGCAGCACACCCTGATATCATCGCTCACAACCTTGAAACGGTGCCACGGCTGTACCAGATTCGCAACGGCGCAGATTACCATCGATCGCTGGAGGTGTTGCGAAACAGTGCCGAGATGGCGCCTGATATCCGCACCAAGTCAGGTATAATGCTCGGAATGGGGGAACTGGTGGATGAAGTACTGCAACTGTTAAGTGATCTGCGCGGTGTTGGGTGCTCTTATCTCAGTATCGGCCAATATCTGGCCCCCAGTCGCAGGCATTTTCAGGTACAGGAGTTTGTCAGCCTGGAACGGTTCGAATCGCTCCGGTGTGAAGCGGTGAAAATTGGGTTCAGCCATGTGGAGAGCGGCCCCTATGTCCGGAGCTCCTATCATGCGGGGCAGTATGTTTGAGTGAGATTCACAAAGGTTTGTAGCCACTTCAATTTTGCAATATACATTTTTGGTCTCCATTGTTAAGATTGCGTTCTTTAGTTTAAATGGTAGAGGCAGACATGCAGCAGTTGCTAAACATTGAAGATGAACTCAAACGTACTAATCGTGCTCTAAGACTGCTATCTGCAAGCAACCAGACGCTTCTACGAACTAATGATGAAACCGCGCTTCTTTATGAGGTCTGTCGGATATCGACGGAGATAGGTGGATACTCTCTCAGCTGGGTCGGATACAAGGAGATGGACGACTCTAAATCTGTTCGCCCTGCCGCCTACTGCGGCCATAATGAAGGGTTCCTTTCTGCAGCCAAAATGTCATGGGCTGATAACGAGCATGGGCTTAGTGCAATGAGTACCGCCATACGTACCGGAATAACTCAACTCAGACTCGACATTCTGGATGATCCTCGACTCGCGGTCTGGCATGATGACGCCAGAAGCAGAAATTACCAATCTGCAATTGCCCTCCCGCTTAAGGTGGATGGCGAAACAATCGGCGCCATAGCAATATATGCACCGGAACCAAACTCCTTCCATGGCAAGGAAATTACACTCCTTGAAGAGCTGGCCAGCGATCTGTCCTTCGGAATCGAGACTGTTCGTCTCCGCAGAGCCCACGAATATGCCAATGCACATATTCATCGATTAGCTTTTTTTGACAGTTTGACCGGATTGCCAAACAGAAATCATCTTTCCTCTCTGCTAACGGATGCCGTCGCCACAGCAAGAGACAACTGTAGTCAACTGGCTTTACTCTTGCTGGATCTTGACTATATCCGTGAAATCAACGAATCCTACGGACATGAGGCAGGTGACAAGGTCCTGGTGCAGGTTGCACAAAAGTTGCAGGATTTGTCCGAAGACAACTGTACAGTTGCCCGGTTTGGTGGCGACGACTTCGTTATTATCTGCAACCAGAACAACCAGAGCAAAGCCATCAGCCTTGCAAAGCATATCCTGGCGGCAATCAAACAGCCATTTCTGCTTGATGCTAACTCCTTCTCCATAAGCGGTAGTATTGGCATAGCATTATACCCAAATGATTCGGATAATCCGACTGATCTGCTGTCGCAGGCAGACCTTGCGATGTCAAAGGTGAAGGAAGCTGGTGGTGGTTTCCGCTTTTACAAGAGTAAAATGAGCCATGAGCTTAACAGGGAACTGGAACTCCTCCAACGCCTGGAATGTGCGGTGGAAGAAAGAAACTTGCAGCTCCACTATCAGCCCAAAGTGGAGCTCTGTTCCGGGCAGATTATCGGCGCCGAGGCATTGCTTCGTTGGCACGATCCGATTCTTGGGTCGATCAGTCCGGCTGAGTTTATACCGATTGCGGAAGGGCGGGGCCTGATGTCCACCATAGGTGAGTGGGTTCTGAGGAAGGCGTGTGGGCAAATAAAACTGTGGACAGAGCAGGGTTTGACCTGTCGTGGCAGAATTGCGGTAAACGTTTCAGCCCGTCAATTAGAAGATCCATATTTCCTTGAGCGGATCGCAAGGGTCATGGAAGAAACCGGTGTCTCACCCTCAGCTGTTGAAATGGAGCTGACTGAAAGTTGTCTCATGGACGATCCTGAGCGGATGTTCGAGCTTATGGCAGAGCTCAGGAATCTGGGCTTTAGCATCGCAATCGATGATTTTGGCACGGGGTATTCGTCTCTTGTCTATCTCAAGCGAATCCCTATTGACACCCTGAAGATCGATCAAACCTTCGTGAGAAACATGCTTGATGATAATAACGACAGGGCGATCATCTCCACGATACTTGCCATAGCCCAACAGATGGGACTCACCACTGTTGCAGAAGGCGTCGAGACGGAAGAGCAGCGTCAAGCACTCCTGCAACTCGGCTGCGGCATGGGACAAGGGTACTACTTCTGCCGACCGGAACCAGCTGATGACTTTACAAAAAAACTGTTAAAGAATCCATGCTTCCTCACCTCTCCGCTGTAAAAAACTACATGGTTGGTTAAGAGTCAAGATGTTCCTCAACTTCGGACTTCGTATTTTTTCAGCTGTTAGAGAAGTGAGTCCGTCGGCCTTGATCAATCAGTTTTCTTAGGAGATCCACCCGCTTTTGAAGAACAAATGATGCCATAAGCAGTTTCGCCCGGTTCCTTTACTACCCACAATGCCGGAGACTGTTCTGAAAAGCCTGCCTCCTTGCAATGTTTGAGAGCGATTATGATAATGGTCTCACCCTGTATTCGATAACGGAGCAGATAACCTGAAGCGCCGAATGGGACGACTATATCGTGGAAATCAGGCAAATCTTCCACCGGTTTTCCGATGCGGGGATTTGCTGCGATCTGTGCGACGGCAGTCCTGATTATCCTGACGGCCCGTTGTGCCGCTTCCTTATTGTGCGGCTGGATAAACTCCCTGAAACGTTGAAGGTCAAGGATTGCGGAGTCAAGCCACACTATCCGCATTTTGGCGCCTCGGTTTCGTTATCGGTACCCCACGATTCAAGCCAGTTCATGACGGTGTCATGCGGTATGGATTTACCGGTGACACAATACTCTTCCCATCGCGCCACAGACTCCTGTTTAAACTGTTCCGCAGCCTCTTCACGATCCAGAAACTGGGTAATCGCCTCTTTTGCAAGCCAATGAGCGGAACGTTTTTTCGCCACGCCAAGCTGTTGCAGACGATCCCTGTCTTGTTGAGGCAGTTTGATGGCCATCGGCTTTACTTGTGCCTGCATATTTCACCTCCGGGTAGTACTCGGTATTCAAGAGTATTACCTTATCGGATGGCTTTGTCAAGGCGCGCTTCATTTGCTAGAACAGTGTTCAATAACCACATTAGAATCATTGACTTGACCAAGTAAAAGTGCCATAAAAAGCGCGGTTTTAGCCTTACCTCCCGGAGATCATATGGTGTACAGGCCGCGCTATTTCAACTACATCGTCAGCAAGCTCTCTGCCCTTGCGACAGAAATCGAGCTGCGCGGCAAACTGAATTTCCTCGACCTGCACCTCCATTCCGAAAATTTCTACCGGTCGATCTGACCGTAAATAAAAAAGGGCAGCATTGTAGGAGTTCAGCGCTTTCAATACCAAATCTCAGTTCAGGCAAAAAACAGGGGGGAGATTTCCTGTTTTGATATTGCTTACACCCTGTTTGCCGATGCGGAGAATGTCCCGTGTCTGCACTTTTTGCTGAACGACAAGAAGGAGTTGATGCATGATAATCAGCTCCTGAAGATTGCCAAGTTGGTGAACGGCAAGGGGATTCAGTTCGTGGCATCGATTTTGAAGGATAAGTTGCCGGAAGAGTTGAACCGGGAAGAGTATTTTGTGGTGAAGTTGTTCGCTACAATCAGATAGACAAAACCCCTTTCGTTACACCGCCCAACCATGCTATACACAATGCATTTATCACTCTTCAGACACTTAATTTTCTTGATTTTTGGAGCACCCAATGGCTAGGGTCGATATTTTGTTGAGCATCGTAAAATCCGCAATCGGCAACGACAACCTGTCGCTACGAAAGGCCGTCGAGGCGCTGGCTGCGGACGAGCGTTTAAAAAATCATTGTGGTTATTCCCGAAAAGCGCTTGAGCAGTGTTGAATATGAATACATTCTGGACACCAATAAATGTGTGAAACTGTAAAGATGAATAATCCCGGCAATTGGCTGACAGATTTCAGTGCGGCTGACCGCCATGTTGTCGTGGATGGGCTCGTGCCTGTTCATGATTACGTACAGGCCGGGCGGCCTGCCGAAGAAGTCGTGATCATGGAGAAGGCCAGGCATTACGGCGCCGACGCAGTATTTTTCGAAGCACCCCGTGATGGTAAAGCGCCAGTGGCGCAAGCATTCATCTATCGCTCAACCGGATCGGCACATGACCTTGAATTCGGCAAACTGCACCAGAGACTTTGGAGTTGGGGCGGCGTCCCGCTCGTTTATCGTGTTACACCCGGTTTAGTCCAGCTTTTCCGTTGTGCGCACCGTCCCGATTTCGAACGCAAAGGCGAAATAGATTGCAAGCCGTTCAAAACACTGAAACTCGCTTCCGACATCGCCTCTCAACTCCAGGAAGAGCCATGGTGGGACGCTGAACAACTCCACACCGGCACACTCTGGGATGATCCGGCGGTGTGCAAACAGCTTCTGTCCAGCAAACAGGCCGCCCAAAAAACATTAATAGATGCCGTCAAGAAACTGTATCTGAAGCTTACCAGGCAGGATAAAAATTCCCTGCCCAAGCCGCTTATACGGCGCTTGCTCATCCTGTCGGTGCTTATCGCCTACCTTGAAAAGCGGGAAGTTTTTGAGGACGGTTTCTTCAGCCGCTTCCGGTCTGGCGCAGGCGAGTTTTTTCAAGTGTTAGCCGATGGCCAGGCTCTTGTGAGCTTGCTTGATCACCTTGAACAGCGCTTCAACGGCCATGTGTTTGTTATCGACGACGAAGACCGCAAGGTATTGCTTGAGAACAATAATCACCTTGCCCATTTTGCCCAATTGGTGGAAGGCCGACAGGAGTCCGGCGGTCAGCGTACGCTCTGGCAGCGCTACTCCTTTGCCGACCTGCCGGTGGAGCTGATCAGCCATATCTACCAGCTTTTTGTCGAGGATGCCGATGTTGCGGTCTATACACCGCATTTCGTTGTCCGCCTCATGTTGAGTGAAGTCTTGAGCTGGGAGAGACTGGATCGGCTGAAAGAAAACAACGAAGTCATCCTTGATCCGGCATGTGGTTCCGGTATTTTTCTGGTCGAAGCGTACAAACGGCTTGTGCTGCACTGGCGGTTACGCAACAACTGGGTGCAGCCGAATCAGAAAATTCTTCGCGAGTTGCTCACGTCACGGTTGCGTGGCGTTGATAAGGAGGATGGCGCCGTAGAACTCGCATCCTTCAGTCTTTGCCTGGCGCTGTGCGACGCACTGGAGCCAATGGAAATCAGATCCAGTGTCAAGCTTTTCCCACCCTTAAAGGCAACAATCATTCACACCGGCTGCTTTTTTGAAACCCAGGAAAAACAAACCATCAAGGATCGTGTGGGCGTAATTGTCGGCAATCCTCCATTTGCCTCAAAGCTTGACACTGGCGGCGCACAACGTTCCTACAAGAGATACCAAAAGGAACACGGTACGTTGCCTGACAAGCAAATCGCCTATCTTTTCCTGCACGAATCCATGGAGATGCTGGTGCCCGGCGGAGTACTCGCCATGCTCCAACAGTACAATTTTCTTTACAACCAAAAGTCAATCGGCTTCCGGCGTCGATTCATCGAACGCTGGGATGTTCGTGAAATACTCGACTTCATCTCGGTTCGAGGTCTTTTCATCAAAGGCGATGCCGATACCAAAATAGTTGTTGTTGTCGCCGAGGCGCAAACACCGCCACCTGAGCGTCAGATCCTTCATGCGACCTTTCGTCGTAGTGGCCGAACTGATGCGGAACAGGGTTTTGACATTGATTACTATGATATGAACTGGCTGCCAAGGAAGTCGGTGCTTATAGACGATGGTGTCTGGCGGGCAGATTCTGTTGGTGGTGGACGAGTCCTGGCGTTTGTGAATAGACTTAAAGGGCTGAATACTATTGGTCACTATGCTGGAGAACGCAAATGGGATTTTGGCGAAGGCTGGATTGAGGGCGAACGCGGAAAACGCATACCGGCACCTCACATTACGGACAAACCGTATCTTTCTTCTAAACACCTTACACATAACGGCATTGATGAAAACGGCATTACATCCTGCCAAATAGGGCTTTTTAAATCATCTTACACAGAGAAACGGTTCACTCCTCCCATGCTGCTGATTCGTTCGCAATCTGATTTGCATCACAGTGTATGGGAAAAGCATTACTTAACTTATACTCAAAGGATTATAGGTTTTTGTGGGCCCAAAAAAGATGCTGAGAAGTTGCATGCAATATCTCAATGGCTTGAACTCTTCAAAACTCCATTAAAAGCCTACCTTGCTGCAACAAGTCCGAGGATTTTTACCCAGAAATCCACAGCACTCAGCAAGGAAGATATTGCCTCACTTCCGCTTGATATGTCCGGCAAGTTTCAACTTACGCCACATGAGTCTCTTATTTCAGCTGATATTGTAGACTATTACTGTGATCTCATTCGCCTTGGGGAAAAGTCTGCTGTGATGAGCACGCCAGGCGTTTCTGCCCTGCCATCATTTAACGAAGTTTTCACCCCAAGAATCAACGGCATTTACAAAAATAATGAACTACATGCATTGGACGCGTATTGTTGGCCTGGTGTGATTTGCCAGCCCTATGTTTTCGGCAATGGTAAAGTTGACTGGTCAGGGGCTGATGAACTCAAGCATAAGATCGACTCTCTTTTGCGCGAGAAACGTGGCAGTGGCTTGAACGTAACCCGTATTGCCCGTATCTACGACGGCGCATGTATTTACCTGCTGAAACCAAACCGGCTACGCTATTGGCTTCGTTCAATCGCACTACGTGATGCTGATGAAACGCTGGCTGATCTGGCCGCACAAGGGTTTTGAGGTATTATGTTAGCGGATAGCGCCAACATCATTCCTCAATCAGGCAGACTCGACAGGGATATTCACCTCCCCGCCACAGTGAAGTTGGCACTAGTGGGCTTTATAGCCGAGGAACTTCCCCTGTGGCGTGACCATCCCGACCGGCCAGCCGCAACCGCTGAAACCACATTGACGGAACATTTGTGCGATCACCTCAATAGCGCCGTTTATACCTCACCCTCATGGAGCCATGTTCAATTCCGGACTGAAACAGCCGATGAAGCACGTGGCGGTAGAAAAATAGACCTATCAGTGAAGCCGTGCGCTGCCACCTTCATCATTGAGGGTCGCCGCCATAGTCAGTTTGATGCGCTGTTTCCTATTGAGTGCAAACGGCTGCCAACGCCAAAAGACAAAGACCGGGATGAACGTGAATATGTCACCAACGAACCCGGTACGACTGGTGGCATCCAGCGTTACAAGTTTGGTCATCATGGAGCCTCGCATACTTTTGCGGCCATGATAGCATACGTTCAGGAGCAGGCTTTATCCTACTGGCTGACACGAGTTAATGGTTGGATACAGGATTTGGCTGGTGGGCAAGATTCTGTTTGGAATGATTCAGATAGTCTCCAACTGGTGCGTGACAACACGGCCACCAAGGTCAGCATGCTGAAGTCAGAACATCGAAGGGTGGGCGGTTTGCCAGAATGCGAGTTGCGCCATCTTTGGGTTGAGATCGGGTGACAAGAAGTGTGAAGTCGGTAAAGCGAATAGGGCTGCTGTGCTTGGCTACGGTCTTTGTGTTCCCAGGGCTTTCAGCGGGGTCAGGCTTGCTTTATTGCTTTAAATCCCGTATAACCTCCCCATGGCTCGCAAGCAACGCATACATTACCCCGGCGCACTCTACCACGTCATCCTGCGCGGCAACGCGCAACAGGACATTTTCTTCG
>JANXYR010000005.1 GCA_025355965.1 Geobacteraceae bacterium | reverse complement strand
TATCTGAGCTGTTGTCAAGTTCGATATGTCGGCCGTGGACAGCGAGGCAATCTGCCCGGTGGTCAGGTTCGATATACTGGCTGTGGTCAGGTTGGCTACGTCGGCCGTGCTCAGCGAAGCAACCTGGGCGGTCGTCAGGCTCGCTATGTCAGCTGTGGACAGATTGGCTACGTCGGCTGTGGTCAACGAGGCAATCTGGGCGGTGGACAGGCTCCGCACCTCTGATGTGGTCAGGTTGCTTATTTGAGCTGTCGTCAGGTTCGATATGTCAGCTGTGGACAAGGAGACAATCTGAGCCGAGGTCAGGTTGGATATGTCAGCTGTGGTCAAGTTGGCTACGTCGGCCGTGGTCAGCGAGGCAATCTGGCCGGTGGACAGGCTCCGCACCTCTGACGTGGTCAGGTTGCTGATCTGAGCTGTCGTCAAGTTCGATATGTCAGCCGTGGTTATCGCACGGATATTAGCAGTGCTCAGGGCGCTCAGGGCAGCCGTATTAAAGGCCAGTACCTGAGCCGTGGTCATAGAACTAATATCAGCCGTCGTTAAAGATTGGACATCAGTAGTGGTAAGGACTGAAATATCGGCGGTTGATACAAATTGAAAATTGCTCATGACTTGTCTCCCTGGCTTAGCTATATTCAATTGTTTTATAGATTAATTTTATCCCGTGGGCGATCGACACTAAAACAGCAAAAACCATATCCGGTGCAGCCAGCACCTAAAAGGTGCAAAAACAACATGTTTGTATAAAAAGCAACTAGTTAAAGCAATAATTCGGATCATATTAAATCAATATGCAAATTTTATATGGATTTAATTTTGAAAGAAATTTTTTACTCTTATCGGCAGTTGATTCCCATTCTTTAATAAAAATGTAGCTTTCTCTTTGCCGCAACTACCCGTGGCAAACGATCAATCTTCCCCATTACATCACTTTTACCACTGTTCATCTGTTCATTCCGTAATAAATCAGGTTTACATTGATATTGCAATGGTGATAGTAATTTTTATGTTGATTATTGTATTCAAAAATCGGGAGAGAAGGTATTTAGCTGCATGAGCAAATTATTTTTTATAAAAAACTATTTTCTCCCAGCCGCGCTTTTCAGTTTGGTCATCAATCTGCTTATCCTTTCACCTATGATTTATTCCTTTCAGCTTTTTGGCCGAGTCATTGTGACCAAAAGCATCGAAGCACTCTGGATGTTAAGCCTGTTGCTCCTGATTGCCCTTATGGTTATGGGAACACTCGAAACTGTCAAAGCCTCTATTTTAGTGGCAGCGAACAATGCTATTGATGCCATAATTGCACCAGATCTATTTAAAAAAATGGTGGAATGTGCTGCATCACCTGAGCAAAACAAGTACAATTATGCATTGAAGGATCTGCACACCGTCAGAACCTTTCTAACCGGGCAGGGAATAATTCAATTGATGGAGGCATTATGGCTTCCTGTATACATTTTTATCATCTACCTGATGCATCCACTGATGTGCTTGACTCTTGTCGCTGGTTCCGTCCTGATGTGGGCTGTTACTGTGGTCAGCGGATATCTGACCGGTCCGGCACTGGCAGAAGCGAATACCGCAAGCAGAAACACGGCTCGTCTTGTTGACTCTGCTATGCAAAATACCGAAGTTATAAATGCGATGGGTATGCTGCCTAGCCTTCTTCGAAGATGGTCATCAATGAACGACCGGGTCATGATCCTACAGACACGGGCGAGTAAAAGGGCCGCTGCGGTCTCTGGCTTGACAAGATTTCTGCAATCCCTGATCGGCGCTTCGAGCATGGGGGTCTTTGCATACATTTCACTGCAAGGAAAAACACAAATTAATCCGGGGCTCATGATAGCCGGGTTTCTCACGCTTGGCAGAGCGGTAGCGCCCATCATGTACATCACAAACAGCTGGAAAAGCATTGTTGAAACTTTTTCTTCCTATATCCGCCTTGACAGATTTTTAAAGCAGATGAGAGAAGCTCCTCCAGTTTTGATGGAGCTTCCACCACCCACCGGACAGATAAGCCTGGATCATGTCACCTTTGGAATCCGGGAGAGCAACAAGGTCATTCTGAAGGATGTCTCTTTTTCTCTGGCGGCTGGGGAGTTATTGGGAGTGGTCGGTCCGAGCGCTTCCGGAAAGTCGTCTCTGGCACGCCTGCTGGTGGGTGTCTGGAAACCTCTGCAGGGAGTTATCCGTATGGACGGGGCTGATATTTCCAACTGGCCATCCGAACTACTGGGGCGTTATATCGGGTATCTTCCCCAGGATATTGAGCTATTTGCCGGTACGATTGCAGAAAACATCGCGCGACTGGATGAACCGGACTCGGAACAGGTCATAACCGCAGCAAACCTGGCCGGCCTCCATGAAATTATCCTGCAGATGCCAAATGGCTATGACACCGAGATCGGAGATGGAGGGGCGATACTATCGGGCGGGCAGCGTCAGAGAATCGGCCTTGCCCGCGCACTCTACGGCAATCCGAGATTGCTCGTACTCGACGAGCCCAACGCAAACCTGGACACCGCCGGAGAAACGGCATTGATCAATGCACTGATTAAGGTTAAAATGGCGGGCATAACAACTATTTTGATTACGCATAATCCAAATTACTTAAGTCATGTGGCAAAATTGCTGATATTACAGAATGGTACTGTTGCAGCTTTCGGACCCAGAGAGTGGGTTCTGGCCCAGGCGCAGCAAGCCAAGAACCAGCAGGCTCAAGTGAACGCATGAGTAAAAAGACTGAACATGAATCCTCTAATAAGATCGTGGAGCGGGGCGAGGGGAAAGTGACTGAGGTTACCCCCCGCAAGACCACGCCTCCTGCAAGACAGGACGTGACCGAACTCTTCCCTCGCAAAGTGCATGGCTCAAGTCGTGAACTCCAGCTCCGCAACAAAGCCATGTCGGCCCTTCCTGCCACCCTCGCAGGCATCGGAATTCTGGCCCTGTTCGTGGGCGGTGTAGCGCTCTGGATGATCTATGTTCCTGTAAATGCCGTTGTGACTGCACCGGCTGAGGTTGTCTTCAAGGGCAAACGCCAGATAGTGCAGCACCTTGAAGGGGGAATCGTTGAAAAAATTCTTGTCAGGGACGGCGACATGGTTCAGGCTGGACAGGCCCTGATCGTTCTTGAAGACAAGCAGGTTAGACCCATTGTCAGGATGGTACAGGAGCAAAACGTGGCCGAAAGGGCCCAGATGTCGCGTCTTGAGGCGGAGAGCAGAAGTTTGAACTCTCTGGGCGGGGCTGTAAAAGGTGCCGGCAATAAATTCATGCAGACCGAGAACCGTCTGTTCAAGGCGCGTAAAGAGGCACAGCAGAATCAGATTGAGCTTATGCAGATCCAGATATCCCAGATAAGGGAATCCCTCCGCGGTTTACAAGAGCGTCTTGTCCTGAAAAAACAAGAAATCGATTCCATCAGGACGCAGCTCAACGCCAACCAGACGCTTCTTAAGGACGGGTATGTATCCAGGTCTGTTGTGCTTGATCTTCAACGCACTCTTGCCGCAAACACGGGTGAACTTGAATCAATCAACACAGCAATAGCAAATGACAAGCAGCGGATCGCTGAGTGCGAACAACGGATTATCACCGTCAAGTCGGATTGGGTACAGGGAGCCGTCACAGAACTGAAACAGTCGGCTCTGCGAAGCATAGACCAGGAGGAGCGGATCAGACCCCTGAGGGACATACTTGAGCGTCAGGTGATAAGATCTCCGGTCACAGGCAAAGTTGTTGCCATGAAGGTAGCGACTGTAGGAGGCACCATCATGCCAAGGGAAACTCTCATGGAAATTGCGCCGTCTGGTGAAGCTCTGATCCTTGAAGCTAAAATTGACATGAAGGACATTAGCGAGATCAAGGTTGGACAAGGAGCCAATGTGACCATCGCAAGCTTTGACGCCCGCAAGACGCTGCCGTTTCGTGCCAGGGTGACATACATCTCCGATGATCGGATTGCACCGACCTCAAGTCAGGGGCAATCGTATTACGCGGCACATCTGGAATTTGAACCGGAATCCTTAAAAACTCACAGTGCTGATAAATTGATACCTGGCATGTCTGCTAACGTATCGATCGCCATTGCCCCGCGAACTGCCGTAGATTATTTGATCGAACCGATGAGGCAGAGTGGCAGGAAGGCACTGCAGATAAGATAATATGAAAAAACTACCCACACACATATGGCATGCAATGATATTCCTCCTTTTGGTTCTTGCCGAACCCGCAGGCGCCGACTCCATTATTCGCATAATCGGCGACAGTACAACAAAGCGCCCAGACAATTCCGGAGGACCAACAACAGCGGATCCCCCCGCTTCTTCTCTCAGAGGAAACACCACCATCAGAATCATTGGCGATAAGACAGAAACCGTTCAGAAAAAGGTTCCAGAGCAGCCAGTTGTTATCGAAGCTGTTGGAAAGGAACAAAAAATAAAGACAGCAGCAGAGGAAGAGAAACTGTCAAGTGAATCGGCTGAACAGATGCTGGCTCAACAACTTGCAACACTTAAGGCGGAAGAAGAGCGTAAGGCAAAAGTAAAGGCTGAACAGAAAAAAGCTTTAGCCGAGGAGGCGCGGCAAGCAGAAATAAAGCAGGAACAACTGGCTGCCCGTAAAGCGGAGGAAGTACGCAAGATCGCTGAAAAAAGGGAACGTGAGAGGCTGGCAAAGGTAAAGGCTGAAGAGGAGAAAGCGAAGCAAGAGACGGTTCGGCAAGCAGACTTAAAACAGGAACAGGAGCAGTTGGCTGCCCGTAAGGCGGAGGAAGTACGCAATATCGCTGAAAAAACAGAACGTGAGCGGCTGGCAAAGGTAAAAGCTGAAGAGGAGAAAGCGAAGCAAGAGACGGTTCGGCAAGCAGCCTTAAAACAGGAACAGGAGCAGTTGGCTAAAGCCCGAAGGGCAATACTTGAAAGACCGCTTCCGGAGTTTGACGCTCCGGTCCTGCAACCTGCGCCAACCAGACCTTCCGCTGATTCACCTGAAATATCTATTTACAGTCTTGACACCGGCCTGAACCAAGCTATGGGAAGCGATGCCAAAACAGGACTGACGCCTGATACGATATGGGATCTTTACCTCTCCGCAAAAGCAAATGACCCGGTCTTGGGCCGAACAGAGGCCAGGGTCACTGGAAGTAAAGCCGACTCTGATCAACTGTTCTCAACGCTTATGCCACATCTGAATTCAAGCGTTGGAGTAAAGCAGATTTCCCAAATATTGACTAATTATACCACCAATGATGCGAACTATGATTACACTGCATTAAACTACAATGTAACCGCCAGTATGACATTATTGCATATCCCAACCATCTATTCACTGGCAGCCTCTGCAGCCAGTTTAAGGGTTGAAGAGGCTGGCGTTGCAGCCGCCCGGCAAAATCTGATTTTAAAATTTACGGATTCCTATTTTGCACTACTAAAGGCTCAAGCTGACAAACATATTTCTCTGGGAGAAATCAAACGTCTTAAACAGGTTCTAGAACAGACGCGGGCTTTCCTTAAGGAGGGAACCGGAGACCTCATAGCGGTATACGAAGCCCAGTCCCGCCTTGATGGTGCCGGTGCGGACCTTACTAAAAGCGAAAGCACTCTCCGGCTGGCCGAGCAGAGGCTATCAAGTGTAGTCGGAAAACCGGTCACATCAATTGTAAATTATCTACCCCTCCAACCAGCAGGGCCGAATCCGAATAACGTTGACTGGTGGGTTTCAACCATGGAAAAGGAGCAGCCACTCGTCCGACAGGCTCGCGAAGGAATTGTCCAGACAGCTGAACAACGAAAAGCGGTAAAAGCCGAATACCTGCCTGTTCTTCAGGCGTCAGGCGGATACGATGTCAACAGAGGGACTGCCGCTTTACCAACAGCCGAAGTAAAGCAGTGGTTTGTGGGAGCATCAATTTCGCTACCATTGTATTCGGGAGGAGAAACTGCTGCCAAGGTTCGCCGGGCTGTCGCATCTGAGGAAGAACGTCGGCATTCATTTCACGAAACCATGGATCAACAGCGTGAGAATGTTAAACAGGCCTACTACAATCTTCGCTACAACATCAGTCTCATCAGGGCCCTGGAGCAGAAATTGACCTCTGCCGAAATCCAGTTGGATGCCGTTAAAAAAGGGCGAAATATCGGGACACGTAATGCCATTGATTTGCTTAATGCCGAACAGACATATTCCATAGCTCTGCGCGATTACAAGTATGCCCTTTATGATAATTTCATCAGGATTTTCCAGCTCAAATCTGCCGCAGGAATACTCGTAGATGCCGATGTTTCTGAGGTTTCAAGTGCAGCATCACCCACCCTGAGCAGTCGCCTTAGAGTTCCCACAGATATGAATACAAATTAGTTCGTCTTTCAATCCAACTGGGTTGTTAAGGGGGTTTGGGGCATTATTATTTTACGGAGTAGCTTATGCTGCCACCGACACAGTTATAATCTACCTCTCGCGTAACCATCTGAGATATTTTGCCGGTTACGACATTTATCTTGCGTGCAAAAACAACGATTTTATTATTCAAGTAGCTGTACGTTCCAACAATAGCCTCTGTTTGATCATACTCATCCTTTTTTATCTCTGAAACCTTTCTTGAAAGTACAACCAGACCCTTTTCATTCAAATTGAAGAATTTAGCGAACTCAACCTGAGTTATTTTTGTGCCACATATGGAGCTGAGACTGCCACGCATCAACTCCCCCATCAAAAGACCTTGAGAAGCGGGAGTGAACGTTTGAATATCGACAAAATCTGTAATAAGGACGGAATAATCTTTCCTATCGTTTGCAGTAGTACATTTGGAGGGCTTCCCAGACATATCTGCAGACAAGACTCCACTTTCAGTAACACATCGCTCGGTACAAAGTTCACGAGCAATATCATTAAATAATGGCTTCAAGTCGGTAGACTCCAAAAGCTGGTTAAATGACTTACCATAGCATGTACCATAACGTACTGCCGAATTTTGTACTGCACATCCAGTCAGAAAGAATGCCAAAAGAATCGATGTAGTTGTAGCAAAAGTAATATTCATTTTATTTGATCCCGTCGCTGACGATCTTCATCGTTTTACTGTTTTTCTCATTCGAAAATGACGTATCGGTAAGCCATGCTAGCGGAATGTATGTTTGGGCTGAAGAAACTACGATGCCGGTGTCTATGTCAATAACACGAGCATTTATGGTGAGATTGCCTTCTGCGACAGAGAATGTTCCGGTAACAACGCCGCTGATTTTATATTCTTCCTTCAGTTTGTTGACATCTCTACTTAGGGAGAATTCTCCAGCCGCATTTACATCAATCCCCTTAGTGAGCCTGATTTCAAATATCTGCCACTTGTGAACCTGTAGGCCGTGCATCAGGTTTTCTGATATCAGGCGGCCAAGTGCGGTTGTGTCTCCAAGTTTGTCCAAGTTTGTAAAACTTGTTATAACATAAGTTTTAGTAAGTTTATTGGCGACGGAATTTTTATCAAGTTGATCGGCTAGGTTTTTCATCCGATCATTAAAGTTACCCACTGGCGGGAGGGTGACCAAACTTTCCGTGGAAGCATTTTTTTTAGTAATGGCAGGTTTTGCACAACCGCCAATAAGGCAAATCATGGATATAACCGTCATGAATCCTATTAAAATTCTCATTATTTTCTCCCTTATTGCCCCTTGCCGACAGATACACACTGAATCCAGTTCACCACAAACGGCAATAAACTGAATTCTTATATCATCTAATCGGTAATTCTGTAAAGCTTCTGCAGTCTGTAATTTTATACGGCTGAATTATGAATTTGGATCAAATTACATACATGTGCACCTAAACAATATGTGATAGTATCCGATAGTGTAAGTGTAAGATATCCCTTAAGAGGAGATGTGTATGGCAGATTTATTGACAGGCTCAAACAGTGATCCTTTTGCGGTTATCGGTCAGGATGTAAGTGCCCAACGTACTCAGGTCGCCCAGTATTCCATTCTGCGGGCGGCTACCTATCTCCAGAATAATGATAACGCCGCAGCACTGAAGGAGTTTAAAAAGGCACTCGCCTTCGATTCCCAGAATTTGACTGCCCAGACGTATATCGGCAAGCTTAACCTCTCCATGGGAAATAACTACGAAGCGATCAAAGCGTTCAAAATAATGGTAGCGTGGCAGCCCAGTTCGTCAGAGGCTCATATGAACCTGGCTAATGCTTACCTTCAGGATAAACAGTACACAGCATCTGAAAAAGAGTTTAAATCCGCAGCAATACTTGATCCGAAGAATCCATTGGCTGATTACACGCTTGGCCTCCAATATTCCAACACCGGTCAACTAGCAGAGGCTACAAACCAGTTTCTCAAAGTGCAGAAAATTTCCCCTAAAGATGGAAACGTATATTACGCTCTTGGCATGGTTTACAATAAACAAGGCAAGTATGAAGAGGCTGCAGCAAATCTTGAAAAAGCCCTTACCCTGAAAACTACCTTTCCAGATGCTAACTATGAGCTGGGAGTTGCCTACAATGCTCTCGGCAGGTCTGACGATGCAAAAAAGCAGCTCTCAATACTTCAAGAAGCCGGGGCATCTCAATCACTTGATCTTAAAGCGCTTCTAGATAAACCAGGCATTATTTCAATGAGTACAAAGACAAGCCGTGGCTTTATCGAAAGTCTTGGTCCAGGGACCCCCTTGTGGATGCTTGACCCCACTCTACTTACTGCCCCGAACAGCAGCAAAACGTTTTCAGTCACCATACAGTTTACGAACCAGATGGATTTAGCTTCAGTTTCCAACCCACTCAACTGGTCAATATCGAGGTCGTACAGTGAGGAGGGGGGGTACTACAACAAATATATGCCATTGAGTTCGAAAGAGGTTGCAATCCCCGCAAATCCGGAATCGGTACGGTATAATTCGCTCACACAGGAGGCAGAGATTACGTTCCGCCTGGCCCAAAATGCTACCGGTGATGCAATAATAGACCCATCGCATTTGAGCTTCAAATTCAGCGGCAAAGATGCTTCCGGAAAAGAGATGGATCAGACAGCAAACGAAATTACGGGAGAGTCAATAGTACCGTTCTGATCTTTGTTATTGAGCTTCCGTTCATTTTTCTCTATACAACTAATAATTAACTTTTTCTGCGAGGGTGTATGCAACTATCAGCTAATCAAAATCTGATTCTTATCGAGGGGACTGCCACATATGAGCGGATCTTGGCAGATGTACGTGAGTTAGAAGTTGATGAAGGTATCAGGCATATTAAAGATTTTATCAAGATTTATCCCGATTTTGCACGGGCGCACAATGATCTGGCTGTAATGTACTATCAGACCGGAAACTCTCTCAAGGCTTTGGCTCATCATGAAAAGGCCCACAAGCTTGATCCAGCCAATATTACCTACCGCAAAAACCTTGCGGATTTCTATTTTGTGGAACTGGAATGGACAGGTGATGCCATCAATACTTATCTGGATATTTTGAAAGACAACCCTTTTGATATCGAGTCCCTAAATGCTCTTGGGTCCATTAGCCTGCATTTAGGCCGTAACGAGCAGGCTCGACAGTACTTTAGCCGGACCCTTCAGCTTGATACCTACAATCAAGAAGCCAAACTGGCGTTGCAGCAACTACCGTGCTCCGCCGCTGAATCACCTGGTTCTAAACAACTTCAGCACATGCTTTCGCAAAGTACACCTCCGGCAGGTCTGACTCCAGTCGTACCGTCAACATCAACACCATCATTTCAAAGTCTGTTCAATGTGATGCCACCTCAACCAATTCGCTCCACAGTTGAATTATACAAAGAGGCAATTGGGCTCGTAAATTCTGATAAATCCAATGAGGCTATTCAAGTATTGGAGGTACTTGTGGGGCAAGATTCCAGCTATGCCTTGGCCCATAATGATCTGGGTGTTCTTTATCAAATGAATGGCGACTTGGAAAAATCCCGTCAGCATCACGAAATGGCAGCTCGGCTGCAACCAACTAATGCGATCTTCCAGAAAAACCTGGCGGATCTTCTGTGCAGTGAATTTGGGGCGCTAGAAGACGCTCTGACAATATATGTCAAACTCTTTGCCGAAAACCGTTACGACATTGAGCTTCTGAAAGCGATTGCCCATATCTGTGTTGCTGTGGACAAGCGCGATGATGCCTGTTTCTTTCTGGATCAGATTCTTGCCATTAAGCCTTGGGACCAGGACGCCGCCGCAACTCTCCGTGCCATCAAGTCGGCTGTTACGCAATGAAGGTTTCAATGCCCAGCGGCCGGGCGCATGGTTGGGGTATTGCCGGTGAATATCTGACAAGAGAAATCGCCAAGCTAGCGTATCTGGAGGGGGTTACTCTCCACTGCATCAGCGGTCATGACCTCCGTCCCATGAATTCAGCTGATTGGAATAGAATCAACATTGGATACTGCTTCTTCGAAAATGATATTGAAACTCTTCGCCACACTCGCCGGGCCGCCCGTGAATGGGACTTCATAGTTGCCGGGTCATCATGGTGCGAGTATCAACTGAGAATCGGTGGTGTCCGTAATACCTCAACTATTCTTCAGGGCATTGATCCCGACAATTTTTATCCTGTACCGTACCGCCAGGAAGACGGCAGATTTATTGTTTTCTCAGGCGGCAAGTTTGAATATCGCAAAGGGCAGGATCTGGTTATTGCCGCCATGCGAGTATTCATGCAACGCCATAATGACGCGTATCTCGCCTGCTCTTGGATAAATCAGTGGCCTTTCTCACTCGCAACAATGTCTCAATCACCGCAAATTACATTCCACCCTTCAAACGACGATTGTATGACCATCTTGCAGCGTACGCTCCATGAAAACGGCATCCCGCCGGACCGGGTATATCTGGCTCCTTTGGTCGACAATACACTGATCAGGCAGATTTACCAGCAGACAGATATCGGAATTTTCCCCAACCGTTGCGAAGGTGGCAACAACATGGTCATGTGTGAGTACATGGCTTGTGGTCGCACCGTTATTGCCAGTGATGCCACGGGCCACGCAGATGTGATCACTGCTCAGAATGCTTTTCCGTTATCTGGCTATTCACCGGTTCTGATCAAGGACGCGACAGACAAGCCATCTGCTATATGGCACGAAGCTACAGTGGAAGAGATCGTTGAACAATTAGAACTCGCTTACCAAAACCGGGGCATCTGTACCCAAAAGGGGACTGTTGCAGCAAATGACATGAAACAACTGGCGTGGGACAAGGCAGCACGAGAATTCCACACGATCGGGGTGAAACTTGCCACAGTAGCAATGCCAGGGCAGTGCTCTTGATATTTGCCCTGCCTGCCCCCAAGGAATATCACACAGGAGACCGCTATTTTTATGGAGATAACATTCAACCAGCTTGCCCGACTTGTCTCATTTATCGATAAAATAGAGAACCAAACCTACCCGGAAGCCCCGTCCTTTATTCATTCAGAAATTACCGGCAAAGTATTGGATATCCTTTTACCCCAATATCACACCAATCATAATGCCAGAATTCTTGACATCGGCTGCGGTCAGGGACCGGCATTAGATGTTTTCCGGAGTAAAGGATATCTTTCTGCAATTGGCATTGCGCTGAATGACGAAGATGTGCGGATCTGCCGGCAAAAAGGGTACGATGTGCGCAAGATGGACCAATCATTTCTGGAATTTACGGACAGCTCATTTGATCTGGTTTGGGCCAGACATGTTATCGAACACAGTATCTTCCCGTATTTTACTTTGGCGGAATTTGCCCGGGTGATAGCCCCGGGGGGGATGCTTTACCTGGAAGTGCCGGCCCCGGAGACATCTTGTCACCACGAAACAAATCCCAACCATTACAGCGTCCTTGGTCGTGGTGCTTGGATTTCGCTTCTTGGACGCTGTGGATTTGCCGTGCGTGATGAGGCTAAATACTCTTTTACAACCGGCATGGGACCGGATGAATACTGGGGTTTTATCTGTTCGAAATCGCAGTAAAACAAGATGCCGTATCTATTGAGGACTGAATCCAATGAATAATCTGCATGTTTGGCTGGCCTGTATTTCCTATCCAGTATCCACGTTAACTTATTTTGAGAGAGCTTTCAGGAAACGCTGTAGAACTACTACTATAGGCCCATCTTTGTCATGCGAGTTGGTTGAGAGGTTGCATCAACTGGGCATGAACCTGCCACAGAATGAGCTTGATATCACAACCGATGTAAATCCTGATATGAAACAGGTCCTAGCCAATACTGATCCTTCAAACTACCCAGGACTTTATCTTTGGATTGAAACCGGTGGCGATTATTATCCATCTAATTTGCATGCATTGCCGTGCCTTAAAGTCTGCTATCTAGTCGACACACACCTATATCTTGATGTTCATCTTGATTGGGCAAAGCAATTTGATATGGTTTTTATTGCCCAGCGCGAATATTTAGACAAATTTCGTGCTCAAGGCATACGTGTACACTGGCTCCCACTTGGGTGCGATCCGGACGTGCATTGCCGCTTTGACGTACCTAAGATCCATTCAGTCGGTTTTGTTGGCGGTATCAAGGAGGGTTCACGGCGCGAGGCCCTGCTTACCTCTTTGACACGCCAGATTCCGGTCCATTATGAACGCTGTTATCTGTCAGAGATGGCCAAGGTTTTTTCCCAGTCGAAGATTGTTTTCAATGAGGCTGTAAAAAACGATCTTAACATGCGGGTTTTCGAGGCCATGTCAACTGGATCTTTTCTACTGACCGACATGGCCAAAAATAGTGGTCAGGACGAACTGTTCAGGAATGGCGAGGATTATGCGGTTTATCGTGACAACAGTGTATGCGATGTAGCCTGTTTCTACCTGGAAAACGAAGAGCTGCGTGAACAGATTGCAACACGTGGGAGGCTTTTGGTCCACAACGCTCATACATATGGTCACCGAGTGGAGGATCTCCTTGAAGTGGCGCTAAAAGGCAAACCGGACACTTTTTCGGCGGCGGAGTTACGTGAACGATCACTGGTGGGTGTTCCTGCAATAGATGCCGATATTTCTTTAAATATTTGTATAAGCAGTGCTGTGCGAAGTTTTGTTATCCCGGTGCTGGACATGTCCCCTGCCAGCGAATACAACATACTTACCCTGCTTAACGATCTAAAATATATTGAAGGTGATGTTATCGTCGTTTTTAATGGCCAGGAGGTGGCTGAACATCTGAAAGATCATCCCCGCATAACCCGCTATGCGATCATGAAGCAAAATATAGGCGTTGCCCGCGCATGGAACCTGGGATTAGAGATCGCGGTAACGCCCACGGTCTTTATCCTGAATGCCGACCTTCATGTTGAAGAAGCGGCCATAGACGCACTTGAACAGTCCCTCTGGTCTCTTCCTGGTGCTGCCTGTGTTGGTCCTCAGGGAAGTTTTGTAGAGTATGCCATGGCCCGTGATTATATTCATTTCGACAAGGGCGCATTCAACCTGCCGCTTGAGGTCGATGCGGTCTCCGGATTCTTTTTTGTTGTAAAACTTCAGCACTTCAACGAGAAGATCATACGTTTCGAGAACGCCTTTACGCCATGCTACTTTGAGGAGTGGGACCTGGGGCTGCAGATCAAACAGGCCGGACTGAAAAATTATATTGTTCCTACTTTAGCCTATGATCATCATTGGAGCGGCAGTATCAGAGCTCTACGGGAAATAAGCTTCTACGAAAAGGCTGAAACGGCAGGTGAGATCCTTGTACGAAACCGCCGGATATTCCTTAATAAGTGGCATGGGATTGCAAATAGTGAAAACAGTTGGCATTTGCTGGAGAGCGGATTTCTCCAGTATGCCATGAACCATGTACAAAATATGGCAGATGAAGGACGTTTTGATGATGCCCAAAATTTCCTTAAAAGTATGGCAATGCGCTGTCAGGCTGATGCCGAGGTAGTGGCACTGCGGCGATTTGTCGATGTGATGGCCAGTAAAACCTGAGTATTGGTTTAGATGTCGGAAGGAGCAATTAAATGTTGAAATATATGCTGGCCAAGCTTGAAGTTCAGATGCGTCAGTCTGTCCACTCTCAGAAAAATAGAGATTTCCCCGTAGCGCTGGGAGGATACGAGCTGATTTTTGAGGCTCTCCGTTTTTATGAAGAGCTTGGCTATACTCAAGAGACTAAAAATATTCAACGGCTGGCGCTGGAAGCACAGCCGACTCCGGCAATGACACTTTATTTACATAGTCTGATTCTTTTTCATCTTCAGCACCATATCGGAGCATTGGATTCAATTAAGACGGCTATGATGTTAACTCCAAATTTATTGATTCTGCACGTGCTAAAGGGCAGAATCCAGACCGCTCTTGGAGACTTACCGGGAGCATATGAAACATATGCTCAGGTCCGGGAACTTGATCCAGAATACAGTGGAGTAGATGACAGCTTTTTTGCACTTGCTGCGGAGAAGGAGATGCCGGGGGAAGATTACTACGACTGGCTGCAGCATTTTCACCAGCGGCTACGTCCAGCATGCTATGTTGAAATCGGTCTTGGCCATGGCCGGTCGCTCGCCCTTGCGGGTCCTGAAACAAAAGCTATTGGGATTGATCCATACCAAGGGTTTTGGGAAAAACTGAACTATGTCTGTCCTCATGGCCCTGCTTCGCTCTTTCCGTTGACCAGCGATGACTTTTTTACCCAACATGATCTGCGCCAAGTAATAGGTCAAGATACATTCGACTTGGCTTTTATCGATGGTCTGCACCTGTTTGAACAAGCCCTGAAGGATTTTATAAATCTGGAACATTATGCCGGAAAGGATTCCGTTATATTGATCCACGATTGCTTACCAATTGCCCCAATCGTTGCGGAGCGGGAGCGTTGTACCGGATTCTGGACCGGAGACGTCTGGCGGATTATTCCCTGTCTGAAGACGTTCAGACCGGACCTGAAAGTTGTGACCATTCCGACCAAGCCATCCGGCTTGGGGGTCGTAACCAATCTGGATGCCTCTTCAACTGTTCTTGCCGATAATTATGAAGAAATAGTCCGCTATTATCTCTCTCTGAATTGTCCGGCAAGCATGGATCAACGACGACTATTATGCAACGCAGGGATGGATTACGAAGATTCTTTGACAACGATACTCTCCGGAGCAAATTGAATACATGTTGCTGGATAGAAAGTAACATCAGTAGCGACCTTCCGATGGTGTTAATTTGACTGCATAAGAAGAGACTTCCGTTTATATGAATCCATCTCCCCAAAATATTTTTTCTCTAGACCAGGTAATTGATATTGCTCTCAATCATCATCAGGAGGGGCGGCTTGCCGCTGCGGAGGTGGCCTACCGCAAGGCAATTTCTATCAAACCTAATTATGCTGAAGTATACATCAACTTGGGGAATGTGCTGTATGAGCTCGGTCGCCTTGAAGAAGCGAAAACAGCGTACTGTCAGGCGATCACAATTGAACCGGATTGTAGCATGGCTCACTGCAACCTGGCGAATCTGTTTTATGTCCTTGGCCGCAGAGATGAAGCGGAAGCAGCCTACCATCAGGCGATAACCTTCAAACCGGATTATCCAGAGGCACACTGTAACTTGGGTAATGTGCTTTATGACGTTGGCCGCTTTGACGAGGCTGCAGTTGCCTACCGCCAAGCAATTATTTTCAGACCTGACTTTGTTGAAGCTTACAGTAATTTGGGAAATGCGCTCAAGAGTCTTGGCCACCCTGCCGAAGCGGAAGAAGCGTTTCGCCAGGCGATAGCCGTTAAGCCGGATTATGCTGAAGCTTTCGGTAATCTGGGGAATGTGCTCAGGGATCTTTGCCGTCTTGACGAAGCCGTTGCGGCCTGCCGCCAGGCGATAGTTCTTAAACAAAATCTTCCCATGGCGCACAGCAACCTCCTGTTGACCCAGCAATATTTGTTCTCAATTTCACACAAAAAGGCATTTGGTGAAGCACTAGATTTTGGAAGGTTTTTCGAAAAAGAGTTTAAGAACAGCTGGGGCAGACACCAGAATATCCCTGATTCTGCCAAGCGGCTGAAGGTGGGTTTTGTGTCAGGGGACCTGCGCAACCATCCGGTGGGGTATTTTTTAGAAACCGTCCTTCAGCATGTTAACCAAGAGTACATTGCTCTTTTTGCTTATGTAAATCAGTCAAAATATGATGCATTGAGCGAGCGGATCAGGCCATATTTCGAAGAATGGACTGCAGTTAAGGATATGCCAGACGAAGAGATGGTGTCACGTATCCGCAGTGATGGTATTGATATACTTATCGATCTTGCCGGACATACATCAGATAACCGGCTTTTGGTCTTTGCGCGTAAGCCGGCGCCCGTGCAGGTGACATGGTTGGGATATCCGAACACTACGGGTTTACATGCGATTGATTATATTCTGGCGGATCCGATTACCGCGCCGCCTGGAGAAGAAAAATTTTACACCGAGAGGATATGGCGACTACCCGAATCGTATATTTGCTTTACCCCTCCTGATAATGTCGTGACGGTAAGTTCTTTGCCTGCACTGGAAAACGGTTACGTCACTTTCGGCAGTTTCAACAACCCTGTAAAAATTAATGACACCGTGATCTCCTGTTGGGCAGAAATCTTGCGCAGAATACCAGACTCCGTTTTGCTCTTTAAAAATGGGCATCTTGCCAGCGAAACCATATGCGAATCTCTGCGAAAGCTTTTTTTGACTTTCGGTATTGAGCCTGAACGCTTGTTTTTTGAAGGCGTATCATCTCGAGATGAGCTTCTTGCATCCTACCGGCGTGTAGATATTGCGCTTGATCCTTTCCCCTATTCAGGTACGACAACTACTTGTGAGGGGACTTGGATGGGGGTGCCGACGCTGACATTGAAGATGTCGAGAGGAATCTATAGCCATAGTGGTGAACTGATAATGAGGTCTGTCGGGTTACCAGAATGGGTGGCTGAATCGATAGAGGAGTACATCGGAAAGGCGCTGGAGTTTGCCAAGGATCTCCATGGTATTGCTTTAATTCGTGCCGAATTGCGAAGACAACTGCTCACCTCGCCACTATGCAACGCGCCACGATTTGCAAACAATCTGGAATCGGCTTTGAGAGGCATGTGGCAACACTGGTGCTCCCAAAAAAAACCGAATGAGTCACAACCCACCAGACAACCTGCTATCCAGAGAAAATTGCATATCGGAGGTATGGTACGGACTGAAAGCTGGGAAATTTTTTCCATCAACGAAGGGGACCATGTAGACCACGTCGGCAATGCAAATGATTTGTCGAGATTTCCAGACAACACATTCTCAGCGGTCTACGCTTCCCATGTTTTGGAGCATTTCGATTATAAAGGTGAATTATTGGCAACACTGGTGGAATGGAGCCGTGTATTGAAACCTGGAGGGGTATTATCTGTTAGTGTCCCGGATTTAGATGTGTTGGCGAAGCTTTATCTTGATAAAACGGCTCAAAATATCGATGACAGATTTTTATTGATGAGTATGATGTTCGGTGGGCACGTAGACGATTATGATTACCATAAAGTCGGATTAAATGAAGAATTATTATGTCACTGTCTAGAAAAGGCCGAGTTTGTTGATACCAAGAAAGTTACCGAATTTGGAATGTTCGAAGATACCAGTAATCTCAGATTCAAGGGTGAACTCATCAGCTTAAACATGGTTACATACAAGAAAACAAGCTGCATTAAGATAGCTTAGATGAAGGCTGTTGTGAAAGACACAGATGCTAAAAAGTGGTTCGATCAGGGTATTTCGTGCGTGGAAAGGGGTGATTATAGCGATGCCGTAGATTGCTTCCGCCGTACTCTGACGCTTGCTCCAGAATCTCTGGAAGCTTTACTGAATCTTGGCTATGTACTGGATCTCCTAGGGCGACCAGATGATGCACTTCACTGTTACGATTTGGTTCTTAAGGTCTCTCCTACAAACGCCAAAGCTCGCTACAACCGGGCTTCCCACCTGCTTCGTTCTGGTGACCTCCTTAACGGCTTTACCGATTACGAGTTCCGTTTTGCAGCCATCCATGAGGCGGACGGTCGCAACTACTCGCAACCCCGCTGGAACGGCTCCGCAATACATGGCCGCAGCATTCTGGTGTATTGTGAACAGGGTCTGGGTGATGCCCTTATGTTTGCCCGTTATATTCCGCTTCTGGCCCGGATGGGAGCGCGTGTGACTCTCGAAGTACAGCAGCCGCTTGTTTCTTTGTTGTCAGGACTTGAAGGTGTGGAGCTGGTCATTGTAAAAACTAATGTTCCACCGCTCACTGATTTTCACGTCCCGCTGTTGAGCCTACCCCACATTTTCCAAACTTCTCTCGACACAATACCAAACCACACTCCTTACCTTTCACCAGTGGACACTTTGGTTTCAACCTGGAAGGAACGGGTCGAGAACAATACTGATAATGTGCGAGTTGGTCTTGTCTGGGCCGGTAAGTTACATCCTTACCCGAACCGTTCCTGTCCTCCAGAGCATCTTGAACAACTACTCTCTTTACCCGGTTTCCAATTTTACTCCCTTCAAGTTGGAGAGCAAGACCGGTTTCCATTGTCACAGATGTTTTTGGAAAGGATCATTGATCTGACGGATATTATCCGTGACTTTGCTGACACAGCAGCACTGATAGTAAATCTTGACCTTGTGATTACTATCGACACTGCAGTGGCGCACCTCGCAGGCGCTCTGGGGAAACATGTATGGGTGCTGCTTCCTCATACTTCAGATTGGCGCTGGATGCTTGAGCGGGCTGATTCCCCCTGGTATCCCTCCATGCGACTTTTTCGGCAACCCCAAGCAGGGGACTGGGCCTCGGTAATTGATGAGGTCGCTCAGAAACTCAAGGAAACGTTTACTGAGTCCGCCACGAGGTTCGAAATCAACCCGGAAAGCGAAGAAAACCAATTTCAGTCAGCATTACAATCCCTGGCAGAAGGGAAATACAACAGTGCCATTAACCAGTTGAGTGCCCTGCTTACGCATATTCCCGACGACCCGGCGCTTTTGTTCAATATGGGGCGCGCTTATGACATGTCCGAACAATTGGCCAAAGCTACCGAGTTCTATCTGAAAGCCATTCAGCTAAAGCCAGACAGTCCCGACATCCTGTTTTGTCTAGGCAAAATATGTCTGAAGCATAAGGCCTTTTCCGAAGCGAAAGCGTATCTGCGCAAAGCTCATGAGCAGATGCCACAATCAATTGAAATACTATTGGCGATGGGCGGGGCACTAGTCCAGTTAGACGATACGATAGGCGCTTTTGAATGCTGCCATAAAATGCTGGCAATCAATCCAGAGTGCGTGGAAGCCAAATATAATTTGGCCTATTTGCAGCTTCGCAGTGGAGATTATCTTGCCGGGTTTGCTAATTTTGAAGTGCGCTTGGCCAACAAGAAATATAAAATTGACTTGCGATGCTATCCGCAGCCTCACTGGGATGGCTCGCCTTTAGAGGGCAAAAGTATACTCGTCTTTGGAGAGCAGGGAATGGGGGATGTAATCCAGTTTGCCCGCTATCTCCCGCTAGTTGCCGAGCGAGGTGGAAAAGTCATTCTGGAAGTTGATCCACCGCTTATCCCTTTGTTTCAGTCATTTCCGAGTATTGCGCAGGTTCTTCCAAAGTCCGCAACCCCGCCTGTGACAGATGTCTATATCCATCTTCTCAGCCTGCCACATCTCTTCGGAACAACTCTGGCAACCGTCCCTAACCAGATACCGTATATCGTCCCCGATGCGACAAAGGTTGCGGAATGGCAAAATATTCTTGCCGGTGAACGGACATATCGTGTCGGTCTGGTTTGGCGTGGCAGTCCCAACAACCCGGTTGATAGTGAACGCTCCTGCCCATTAGCAATGTTTTCGCCCCTCGCTGCTCTATCCGGAGCACGGTTCTTCAGCCTGCAGGTCGGCGCAGGAACGGAGGAGATCCATTCTGCCAGCATGGATCTCCTTGATCATACAGCCAGACTGAAGGATATGTCAGACACTGCTGCATTCATAGCCAATTTGGATCTGATAATCGGTGTTGACACAGCTGTGACCCATCTTGCCGGGGCTATGGGAAAGCCGGTCTGGGTCATTCTCCCGCATGTCTACGATTGGCGCTGGCTCATAGGGCGGGATGAGTCACCATGGTATCCAACCGCACGTCTGTTCTGGCAAGAAGGCCAAGGTGATTGGGCAAGGACGATTACGCGTGTCAGAGATGCGCTTGCAGAATGGTTAGAGAGGGTTAAAGAGGGTGGTCATCGGGGCGACGATATTGAGACTTTGTACAATTTGGGTAGCCGACTCAAGGAAGAAGGCGATCTTGACGGAGCAGAACGCTGCTTCCGGCAGATAGTTGATCATGACCCAAGTTTGCCAGACCCACAGCATAGCCTGGGTGTCATACTACACCTTCAAGGCCGGCCTCAGGAGACAATCAAGTACTACCGCGCTGCACTAAATTTGGACCCATCCTTTGTGAAGACGCACTACAACCTGGCAAATTCGCTGCTGCTTTGTGGTTGTTATAAAGACGCAATTGTCTCTGCGCGTGCAACAATACAATATGATCCTACGCATGCTGACGCCCACTGGCTGCTTGGGATGCTTTTGCTTCAACAGGGCGACTTTCGAAATGGCTGGCAGGAATATAATTGGCGCTGGAAGGCACAAAACTTTAAGGTAAAAATCCCTGATTTAGGTCGCCCGCAATGGGATGGTTCTTCCCTCGAAGGAAAGACCCTCTTGATCCATATGGAGCAAGGTCGGGGCGACATGATCCAGTTCATAAGGTATGCTTCAATAGTCGCTACAATTGGCGGAGATATAATTGTGTCTGCAGTGCCGGAATTGGTATCTCTACTGGAAAGTGTCGAGGGTGTAAACCAAGTAGTTTCCCAAGCTGGACCGCTACCGGATTTTGATCTTCATGTGCCGGTGTTGAGTCTCCCCTGCCTGCTGGGGACAACTCTCGAAACCATTCCGTGTAAAGTACCGTATCTCTGGGCAAACCGTGAAAAGATTGAAGATTGGCAGCAAATATTGCCTTTGGATGGACGTTTCCGTATTGGCTTGGTCTGGCAGGGTTCACCCATCCACAGAGATGATCGGAATCGTTCGTGTACATTATCGGATTTTCTTCCATTAGGCCAGTTTTCAGGCGTTGATTTTTACAGTCTGCAGCTTGACAAAGGTAAGGAACAGCTCCTGGATTTTCCTGATACGATGAAAGTGGTCGATCTTTCAGGCCGGATCAATGACTTTTCTGACACTGCTGCGATAGTCATGAACCTTGATCTGGTAATCAGTGTCGATACCGCCGTGGCACATCTGGCCGGTGCGCTTGGGAAGCCAGTCTGGACCTTGCTGCCATTCATACCTGATTGGCGCTGGCTACTGGAGAGAGAAGATTCTCCTTGGTATCCTACGATGCGCCTATTCCGTCAAAAATCCTCTGGCAATTGGCCTGAAGTAATTAGCAGAGTACGAAAAGAGATCTCTCAGCTGCTTGCAGGTCCGGTTCACATTGATCAGTCGGGGATTGATTTGATGAACATGGGATACATTGAAGAAGCAGAACGAGCCTTCGCTGCGGAGATCGACAGCAATCCTGATAACGCCAAGGCCTATTGCAACAGGGGTGTTGCACTTGATGCCATGCAAAGGTATGAAGAAGCCATTAATTGTTATCGGATCGCTATTTCGCAAAATCCAAACTACATACAACCCCTGTTCAATATGGGTAATGCCTGCATGTCTCTTGGAAATTCGGATGGAGCATGTGCCTGCTATGAACGAGTGCTCCAGTTGGCGCCGGACTTCGTGCCGGCCCATCTTTGTCTTGGAGAAATAGCGAAAGCTCGGCGGGAGTACGAGTTGGCTCATTCATACTATAAAAAGGCACTTTCTGTTGACCCGAACTGTACGGACACCTTTCAGGGTATCGCTGAAACATTTCAGGCCGAAGAAAAATTTGAAGATGCAATAATTGCCTATCAACAGGTATTGACTCACGAGTCTGGGCGAGCCGACTCTTGGAATAAATTGGGGATGGTCTATCATAGCCTTGAGCGACACGAGGAAGCTGAAGCCAGCTACCGTCAGGCATTGGCGTTGCTGCCGGATTGCGTGACCATACTCAACAACCTTGGGGTGGAGCTGAATGATCAGGGTCGGCTAGATGAGGCCATCTCCGTTTACCGTCACCTTCTTGAAGTAGACTATGGTTATGCTGACGGGCATTGGAATCTGTCGGTGGCGCTGCTGTCGGCTGGAAAATACTTGGAAGGGTGGCGAGAATACGAGTGGCGGTTCAAAAAAACAAATCCGGTCAAAATGCGTCATTTTACCCAGCCATGTTGGGACGGCTCTCCTTTGGCCGGGAAAACTATTTTGCTGCATGCCGAACAGGGGTTTGGCGATACAATCCAGTTCGCAAGGTATGTACCGATGGTAGCCGAACGTGGGGGCAAAGTTGTCATAGAATCTCAGGTGTCTGCCTTAAAACGTCTGCTGCATTCTCTTAAAGTGGACGCCGAAGTAGTGGTCGCAGGTGAGCCTCTCCCCACTTTCGACTGCCATCTACCAATGATGTCGCTTCCGCTACTGTTCGGGACAACCTTGGAAACAGTGCCATCACACATCCCATATCTTGCCGCCGAGCCAGCTGACGTTAAGGTTTGGCAACAGCGTCTGGGAGCTGCCACGGCATTCCGGGTAGGGCTCGTCTGGTTTGCAAAACAGAGTCAAGTGCTCAATCGCAAGCGCTCTTGTCGGTTAGAGATGTTCGCGCCTTTGTGGTCGGTTCCTGGAGTCGAGTTTTACACTCTCCAGATCGGACTGGGGGCGGAACAACTGGCAGAGTTCGGCGCTGCTTTTCCGCTAAAGGATCTTACTGGTCACATCACTGATTTTGCCGATACTGCCGGATTTATTGCCAACCTTGATCTGGTGATTACAATTGATACTGCCGTTGCTCACCTAGCAGGTGCGCTTGGCGCGAGAACATGGCTAATGCTTCCGTATGTTTCGGAATGGCGTTGGCTAAGCCAACGTCAGGATAGCCCTTGGTATCCAACCATGCAACTTTTCCGCCAGCCTTGCGCTGGCGATTGGCCTGCGTTGATAGCATCGGTCACCGAGGCTTTGAACTGCTGTGTACATACGCAATCAAGGCCAATAAGCAAAGCGTCATTTCATTCGAAACTACGGGTGGGCCTGGCTTGGTCTTGTCGTCAGGATAACCCACTGACACTAAATAGGATCTGTCCAATTGAAGCCTTTGCGCCATTGTTTGGAGTTCCTGATGTAGCCTTTTTCCGCCTGCAGCCAAGGGAATATATCGATAATACGGATAATTCGTTACCGTTAATCGACCTTACCGATCATATTCGAGACTTTGAAGATACTGCCGCTTTAATGGCAAGCCTTGATCTGGTCATATCTGTCGATACTTCCGTGGCACATCTGGCAGCCGCCTCCGGATGCCCAACTTGGGTGATCCTTCCCCACGTAGCCGAATGGCGCTGGCTGCAAAGCCGCGATGACAGCCCGTGGTATCCTGGTGTGTTGCGCCTGTTTCGGCAGCCGGACTTTGGTGATTGGAGTAGTGTAATTGATAATGTGGCAGCACAACTTTCACTCCAATCCGGTAAATATTCCAACGACAAAATATTGAAGCGGACTCAACACCATAACTCTGTGATTTCATCGAATAGGCTGTCGTTAGAGCAATCCCTGGAACATTACAATCAAGCTGTGATAAATGACGGCTCCTGTCCTGATGCACATTTGAACGTAGGGACATCCTTGTCATTACTTGGCAAGTTTCATGAGGCGGCAGCTTCTTTTCGGAAGGTAATTGTTCTGGACCCTGGACATGTCACTGGCCATATAAACTTGGCTTATTCACTTCTGGCACTTGGGGAGTACTCAGAGGGATGGCAACATTTCGAATGGCGGTTGCGACGAATTCCGGCAGGACAGATTCCGCCTTTGCCCTTCCTTTCGCCCGAACAACTCGGATCACATCCTGTCGGCACATCAGTTCTAGTTCACTGCGAGCAGGGGTATGGTGATACAATTATGTTCTGCCGTTTTTTGCCGTTGCTTGCAGATGCCGGTTACCGGATAATCATAAGCTGCCAGCCAAGCTTGGCTACACTGATGGCCTCAGTTAGTGGCGTCAAAGAAGTGATCCTACATGGAGAATTGCTTCCACGTTGTGACTATCAGGTATTGCTGCTCAGCCTTCCGTACCTGCTCTCAGCAACACTTAAAACTCTGCCGGCTAATATCCCGTACATGTTTGCCAGAGAGCAGCTTAAAATAAAATGGGAAGACAGAGTTGAGATACGATTATTATAGAGAAGAGATATTTTTCCCCTAAAGTGTTTCCATTAACAGTCGATATGCATAGTAAGCGCAGAAAGCGCAACCGGAAATAAAGCCGGTACACACCAGAAAGGAGTAATATCATGGCAATCTCAGACATCTCCCTAACCGCAGGCATGAGGAACAATCTTCTTGCTCTCCAGAAAACAGCTGCCCAGCTGACAACAACCCAGGATCGTTTGAGCACTGGAAAAAGGGTTAACTCAGCACTTGATAACCCGACAAACTTTTTTGCCGCTCAGGGTCATATGGAACGCGCCAGTGACTTGAATGATCGTAAGGACGGCATGAGCGAGGCTGTGCAAACGATCAAAAGCGCTGACAACGGCATCAAAGCAATCACAGCACTTATCCAGTCAGCAAAAGGTCTTGCTAGTGCAGCGGCATCGACCTCTGACACACTGTCCCAGCTAACGTATGAAAGTCAATTTCTGCAGGTCACTTCTCAGATCACCACTCTGGCCAGTGACTCTTCCTACCGTGGGACAAACTTGTTGACAGACGGAACCCTTTCTATTGAGTTTTCCGCCAAAACTGCTGACGCAAACCTCACAGTAGCAGGCTTTAAAGCTGATTCAGTAACTCTCGGTGTAACTTCCGCAATTGGTTGGGATACTAGTGGAAATGCTACTCAGGCAATGGCTAACATGGACACCGCACTGACGACCCTCCGTGCAAAGTCTTCAACTCTGGCCAGTAACCTGTCAGTTATTACCGCCCGTCAGGATTTCACAGCTAACGTCATCAACACCCTGCAGCAAGGTGCCGATGGTCTGACCCTTGCCGACATGAATAATGAAGGCGCTAACATGCTGATGCTGCAGACCCGTCAGTCTCTGGGTACCACAGCCCTGAGCCTCTCTTCACAGGCTGCACAGTCGGTTCTCAGACTCTTCTAGCCATAACTGAGAAAGCGGATTATTAAACCTGAGCGGGGAGAGGGCAACCTCTCCCCGTTTACGTATTCAAGTTTAGGGAGGTGACTACCATGAGAGTCGAAGGTAATGATCAGCGACTGGCAGCAGCTACAGCTGTTCAAATGCAGCAGTCCGGTGTACAGCAGATGCTGGCACCAAAATCCGCTCAGTATCAAGATGCCCAGAATGCAAGTAAAGAAAATATGGTCCAGACGATTGCGGGTGACAAGGTTTCCATCAATGTAGAACTCCCTAAGAACACCGTAGATACGTTGCAGAAAATGGGCAGCATTTCCGATTTTCTCAATTCAGTGGCAACCAATCTTCGTCAGACCAATGAGGGGCTGAAAGCGACTTCTGCCGTAGTGACAGATATGAAGTCGTCGTTAGACCAGATCATCAAGACATATCCACCCTACTCTGTTGAAAGCAAAGAGCGTATCGCCCAATTGATGACTTATGCTGGACTTAAAAAACAGATGATGAGCTTGATGGTACCGACCCCACCACCTCCAGCTTATGAATCGGTAAAGCATCTCTGGGCAGATCTTTTTAGTGGATCTGGCAACACCATCCAAACACCCACTCTACCGAGCGATGCTCCGGATTCACATGTTAATGCAGCCGCGAAGCAACTGGACGTTATTTCCAGTCAGATCGGATTGGTGCAAGAATCCATGAGTAAGTCGATCATGGGGAGCTAAACATGCCCCTTACACTGACCCTAAAACCGGGAGAACGTGTTATTTTGGGTGGGGCTGTCATAAAGAATGGCCCGGCAGTCGCACATCTGCAGATTGAAAACAAGGTAACGCTTCTCAGGCAGAAGGATATTCTGACTGATGCCGAAGCATCATCTCCGTGTAAGAAACTGTATCTTACTATTCAGTTAATGTATATTAGTGGCGGCTTGACACCTGATCTTGCCAAGGTATACTGGGATCTTGTGCGGGACATTCTCGCCGCTGCACCAAGTACAAATGACTTGATTTCACAGATAAGCGCGTATATTGTCGATTTAAATTTCTACGCAGCTCTGAAAACCGCAAAAAAACTGATTTCCTATGAAGAGGAGTTAATTAGACATGCAACAAAACTTGGTTAATGCCTATACAACAAATCAAAAGGAAAATATGAGCGGTCGGGAACTTGAGGCCTCGGTTCTTTCACGTGCAGGGCTCATGCTGAAAAGTGTAAAGGATAACTGGGACGCCCCTGATCGGGATCAGAAAATGCTTGAAGCCGTCAAATTCAATCAGAAAGTATGGAGTTTTTTTCAGGCAGAGCTGTCTGATCCGGAAAACCCGTTGCCAAAAAATCTGCGTGAGGATATCCTCAATCTCAGTATTTTTATAGACAAGCGATTGTTCGAGGTATTGGCTTTTCCTGATCCGGAAAAGCTTACTATTGTAATTGATATTGATTTCAATATTGCTGCAGGCTTGAGGACTAATACGGGCCAGTAATAAAAAACTGCTTAGTTTGTTATTGGAACTAATCCTTTGGGGCTGCCTCGAAGGATTTTTTATTTGCACCCGCCGATTTTATCAAGTGCGTACTTGCCAATTCAATTACTCCACCCCAATCACCAGGTAGTTTTTGTCTAAAAATTTGCATGGTCGGATACCAGGGTGAATCACTTCGCTCCAACAACCAGCGCCAATCCGGAGCATACGGGAGCAGCAACCATACAGGTTTGCCCAAAGCCCCGGCCAGATGGGCGACTGCCGTATCAATGCTAATGATCAGATCCAGCCGCTCAATCAGGGCAGCAGTGTCTGTGAAGTCATATATCTGATCCGTCAGATCGACAAGACGCATACCAGAGGGTGGAGAACCCGCCTGTTCTGATCCTGCACCTAATTGAAGGGAATAAAATACAACGTTGTGGGCTATTACTAAAGGCGCAAGATTTGTCAGTTGGCAGGAACGGAGTGGATCAGGATAACTTTTCCCGGCCCACACTAAACCGACTCGCAATGCCACCTTATAACTTGACAGCAGAGTCTCCCATTTTTGTCGATAATTTGCAGCTATAAACAAATATGGGCATTGTGACGGAATCGTTTGCAACGTTGTCCCAAATATACGAGGCAGAGAAAGTAGCGGGGTCTGGCAACTGAATGGCGGAAGCGGCCCACCGAAAGGGACGACCGCATGAACGCCTTCAACGTTCTGAAAGAGTTGCACAAGTTGGGGATGACATTCAATGACTACTGTACCGCCTAGCTGAGCCACAAGCGGTGCGTAGCGCACAAACTGGATGGCGTCGCCAAAACCCTGCTCGGCATGCAGTACGATGGTACGTCCTTCAAGCGGAGAACCATCCCACAGTGGGACATCTGTATGACGACATGGAGAGGTGAAATCAGGCTTTTGCCAGCGCCATTCGTATTCTTGCCACCCTTCCATGTATCGCCCCTGTAACAACAGGTTCAAAGCCAGATTCCAGTGGGCAGCAGCAAAAGCTGGATCAAGTATCAACGCTCTTCGGCAATCGGCTTCCGCTTCATCGATTTTCCCAATTGCCTGCAGTGCCGTAGCACGAGCCGTTATCGGAATAGGAGATGCGGGCAAAAGCTCTGTTGCTCTTGAAAAACTGTCAGCCGCCTCAGTAAAATGGCCGATTGCCATCAGGGAATTACCGAGATTATTGTGGACTTCACCAAATCCCGGTGCACTCCCGAGGGCAATCCGATAGCTGGCTATCGCCTCCTCATAGTGTCCCATATCGTGCTGTGCCGCCCCAGTATAAAGGTGCAGAGTCGCGTTCGATGGATCGATACTCCGGGCAACCTGAAAGCGTAACAACGCCTCTGCAGTATTTCCGGATTGTAACAATTCAGAGCCTTCCTTAAACAATTGCTGCAATTGATTACTCCGGTTGTCCATAAGGCTCCATCGCTACAGAACCATCAGGTTGTAGCCCCTTCCTTCCAGATAGCCGACGATCTCCTTGATATGTTCATATCCGCGCGTCTCCAGTTCAAGCGAGACATCGGTTCGGCCAATTGCCAGTGATTTTGAGCGTCGGTCATGAGTTATGTGGAAGATATTAGCGCGGGTCGCAGCAATGCTTTCGGCAAGCATCGCAAGCGCGCCAGGGTGGTCGTCGAGCTCTACGATTAACTTGAGGTAGCGCCCTCCAGCAATCAAGCCTCGCTCCACGACCTGAGAAATGGTTTTGACATCAATATTACCACCTGAGAGCAGGCAGACAGTTTTGCCTTCGAGATTTGGAATCAGCTTATTCAAAACCGCCGCCAGCGTGACGGCCCCAGCCCCTTCAACCAACATCTTTGTCTTCTCCAACAATGAAACTATTGCCAGCGCAATATCCTCTTCTTCAACCTGGACAATTTCATCGACAAGATCGCAGATCAACGGAACCGTACGCGATCCGGGCAGTTTAACAGCAATGCCGTCCGCCAAGGTTACACGTACCGGTTGCTCAGTCGGTTTTCCAGCAGCAAATGAAGCTGACATTGAGGGAGCTGCGGACGATTCAACCCCGATGATTCGGATGTGTGGTGACTGCTCGCGCAGCGCCGCAGCCATGCCAGCAATCAGGCCGCCGCCACCGACAGGTATGATTATGTTGCGCACGTCTGGCAAATCTTCCAGTATCTCCAGTGCGATAGTTCCCTGTCCCGCCATGACCAGTTCGTCATCAAAAGGATGCACGAAAAGAGCTCCACTTTTCTTCTGCTCGGCTATAGCAGCGACACAGGCCTCATCGAAGTTTCGGCCGATTAATACAACTGCTGCCCCGTAGTCACGTGTCGCCTGAACTTTCTGGGGCGGGGTTGTCTCGGGCATATAAACGGTTGAGGTGACAGTCAGCAAATCGGCCGAAAAAGCAACGCCCTGAGCATGATTGCCAGCCGATGCGGTTATGACTCCATTGTTCAATCTCTCGCGAGGCTGAGAGGTCATAAAATTGAGCGCCCCCCTGATCTTGAAGGAGCCGGTACGCTGCAGGTTTTCACACTTGAAATACAACGGTATTCCAAGCTGCTCACTATAGTAGTGCGAATAGATCAGCTCGCTGCGCCGAACACGCTTTTTTAAACGGTCATACGCGTCAGATATAAGATCCGTAAGTTCCATACCTTTGTACTCCTCTTGATATGGCGCTGATACTAGCAGATGGCTCGGCACTGGTCAAACATACTTGGCAAGCGGCCGGTTTGCTGATACAGTTTAAAAACACTTTTTCTGGAGGAATTATGGATCCGATTCATCACAAGCTTATTATTCTTGGTGCCGGCCCAGCTGGCTATACGGCTGCTGTCTACGCCGCACGCGCAAATTTACAGCCTGTTCTGATCACGGGGCTGCAGCCAGGCGGGCAGTTGACTACAACCACCGAGGTTGATAACTGGCCGGGTGATCATGCTGGAGTTGAGGGGCCGGAATTGATGGAACGCATGCGGCTGCATGCAGAACGTTTTAATACACAGATGATTTCCGATGTTATAACACGGGCCGATCTGAAGCAGCGACCGTTTCTGCTGCAGGGCGATTCGGGGAGTTACAGCTGCGATGCTCTGATTATTGCTACCGGTGCATCAGCCAGATATCTCGGACTCCCCTCCGAAACCGCTTTCAAGGGGAAGGGCGTTTCGGCCTGTGCCACTTGTGATGGGTTCTTTTATCGCGGTAAAGATGTTGCAGTGATAGGTGGCGGGAGTACTGCTGTTGAGGAAGCTCTCTACCTCTCAAATATTGCCAGGCACGTAACTGTTGTGCATCGTCGTGAAGAGTTCAGGGCGGAAAAAGTGCTAGCTGACCGTCTGATTGAGAAAACCAAGGGGGGCAATGTCACCATTGAATGGAATCACCAACTTGATGAAGTCTTGGGCGATTCCAGTGGTGTCACTGGGATGTGTATCCGCCACCGGAGTGGCTCCACCAAAGAACTGGCACTGCACGGAATATTCATCGCAATAGGGCACTCGCCTAACACAGCGGTATTTGAAGGACAATTGGAAATGCTTGATGGGTATATTCGTACGAAATGCGGTGGCTTTGAGGGTAATCTGACTGCTACAAGTGTCAAGGGTGTTTTTGCCGCCGGTGATGTGCAGGACTTTACTTATCGACAGGCTATAACTTCGGCTGGGAGCGGCTGCATGGCTGCCAAGGACGCCGAACGGTTTTTAGACATACTGACAACTCCTTGAAATTATGATAATAGATTCTACTGAGAACACAGAGCTGGGTAAACTGTTATTGGACGTCAAGCGTACCATTCTTGAGAACCGGCTCTTTCTGAAAAACCTGAAACAGGAGCCATTTTCTGAGGAATCTGGGGCTGAAGAACAATCTACTGAGGGTGCAGATAATGAGCCGTTTGAAGAGTTATAACGGGCTGTAAGGTGAAGTGTTCTGTTTGCATGTAGCTTTGAGTTTAATTAAGAGACTAAAAAAAGCGCCTCCTGGTGGATCCAGGAGGCGCTTTTTTTACATTTGAGTTAGTGCCCTTTTTTATCATGTTTGTCTCCACCGGAGAGCCGTTTTTGACCTTTGACTCCAATATGGCAGGTGGCGCAACGGGTGTTCGAGGCAAACGCCATGGTGCCATTATGACAAGCGCCACAATATTTGCCCTGATAAAGTGACTCCATTACAAAATCAGCTTTTTCCTGGGCTGTCTTACCCATCTCAAAGAGACGGTTGTGACACATATCGCATGAGAGAGCCTTGTCTTCAACATGAATCTTATGGGAGAAGATAACCCCCTTGACCGGCTTTTCGTAAACAATGTCGCCGCCGTGGGTGGCGGCCAAAGCCGCACCAGCAGTCAAGACAATGGCTGTGGCAAATGTGACGAGCGTGCGTAATGTCATAGGTAAATACCTCGTGTGTAGTGTAGTTGATCAGCCCTTGGTATAAAATACGTTAGGACGCGTGCCTGCCTCGGGTCGCAACACCCATACCTGCTTCTCGATCTGATGAACCAGCTTGAAAACTTGGTCCTCTTGATTGGAAAGATCCCCAAAAATTCTCACTTCTGCTGGACATGCGAAGGCACATGCAGTTAGCTTTTCACCATGAACCAAACGGGTATCAAAACAGAAATTGCATTTGTCGACAGCTTTTTTCTCTTCATTGAAGTAGCGGGCGTTGTAAGGACAACCTTCCTGACAGGTCAGGCAACCTATACAATTTGAGATCTTCATCATTACAATACCGGTCGTCTTGTCTTTATATGTAGCCTTGGTGGGACAGACCCTGACACACTGCGGCAAATTGCACTGATTACAGAGAACAGGGATGAATTCGCGCTTGCCACCAATTGCATCCGGAGTGTCTTTTTCAAGGATCGTGGTGCGGTAGGCACCGTGTACATTCGGCACATGGTTTGTCTTGACACAGGCCTCCATGCAGCGCTCACAGTCAATGCAACGATCCTGTCGCATAACCATACTGTAGTGTGGTTTGTAGGGATACTTTTTCGCAAAATCAGAAGCATGCGCACGGTTAAAGGTTGAGGCAACAGAGAGTAGGGAGCCGCCGGCAAAGATGCCGGTAATGGCAAGCCCCATCTTGAGAAAGTCCCTGCGTTGTTGCATAGGAATATTCTCAATCCCTTCATTCTGGCGTTTATCTAAATCCATCTTGTTATCCATGGTTTTATTCCTCGTATCAGGTGGTGTTTGCGCCGTGCGCTCAGTGGTGGTCAGCCTCTACCTTGTGGCCGTCAAAGATCTTTTCTCCAAGAAGGAAAAGCAGAGCTGTCATGCCAAAGCCGCCAGCGGTGATGATCATCTCGTAGAGTGACGGTACATAATCCATGAGGTGCTTGTACTCATTGACCCCTAACTCGAGGTAGACCGGCACCGACTGGCCAACCATGACTAGGTTGAAACGCATCACGAAGATGCCGATGATCATGGAAATAGAGGCCAGTAACATAAGTTTCATGTTTTTGCCACGAGAAAGCATAAAAAGGATCAGTGGAGCTACCATGGCGGCCAGTATCTCAAATACCCAGAAGCTAAAGGCGTATTTACCGCTGATCAGTGCCATGACCGGCTCGTATTTACCACCAGGTTCGCCGGCTATGCCAGAGATCATCTTCCATGTCGTAAAGAATAGAATTACGCAGATCAGGAGGATACCAACTTTTGTGGTTACCTCAAGTGAGCGCTCCATGTCCGGTCCCATCTTTTCTTTATTGACCTTGTAGCCAAGGATATGGAACATAATGATAACTGCGCAGCCTGTCATCATCGCAGATGCGATGAAATAAATCGGCATATAAGGGCCGTGCCAGAATTCGCGTCCCATGAGAAGTCCGAAAACTGCACCCAGATTTGAGTGAGCCAGGATGCCGGCAACAGAACCGCTGAATCCACAGACTACGGCAGGGTTATGTTTGTTCATATTCAGGAATACATATTCCATGAACATGAACATGAGATAAATACCATACAGGGTACCCATCCACCAGATGTTGGAGGTAAGGTTCGGGGAGATGACATTGTAGATCGCCATTCGCCATGGGAGTTTGATCTCAAAAGCAATAACGAAAAACCCGGAGAGGATTGTCGCAATTGAGAGAAAAACGGAACGCTTGGCGATCGGCATGAAATCCTGAATGCCGAAGACGTGTCCGATGGAAGAGACCAGACAGAGCCCGGTTGAGGTAACCACGAAGAAAACGTACGCGGCAATCAAAATCCCCCAAGGCATCTCGCGGGTAACATTGTAAAAATTCTCATGCCCCGTAATCATGGCATGCAGCCCTGCCCCAGTGGCAGCCAATACCAACAGTCCAGAGATAAAGACCATTAGGTAGTACCCCATGCCGGCCGACTTCAGCCGGTTGACCACGCCAGAGACCAACTCGTTTAGTGTAAACTGTTGTGCCATACCGCTGTTATCCCCTTTATGTGGAGTAGTGTGAAGACTATGTCTGATGCCTCATTAACGCGGATTGTTCCTAACATGTTGTGTTGCAAAAGGCAACACGAAATGTTGCAGATAGCATTGGCAACGCGTAACACTCAGATATATATAGGTTCTTACCTTTCATCAGCGTCAGTGTTGCATGTTGTATTATCTGTACTACATGCAACACACCTTTTTTACTTTATTACACAAACCACAACTGCCTGTAATTGCACTGGTTTATTTCAAAATCAGCCATTAACATAATTGGCACTCTTCTTGATATAGATATGAGCATCGCCGGTAAATATATAAACAAGGGGAAAACGTCATGAAAGCAAAAGAATCTTATTCGGGAATAGTTGCCAGTACGACAGCAAAGGGAAGCATCGTTATTTTCGCTGGGATAGTTGTTTTTATCGGTGGTTTTGTTGCTTGGTCAGCGGCCGGTTTTGGTAACGCTATAGTTCAGTTTGTCAGGAGCTTATAAGCTTTTAGTTTATTTATCTTGGGATATTGGCTTTTAATGCTGATTGTCATCGTTATTCTATTTGTGTTTATGCTGGTCAATATGCGTTCTGTCCGAAGCATCGTTTCGGACAGCAGGGGTTTGTATGAAAGCTAAAAGTAGTTACACCGGATTAGAAAGCATCTCTCTCTCTTTTACAACTAAAAGCTCTGACCTGTTCAAATTACCTGGAAATAATGCAAAAATGGGCATTATTAATGACCTTTTTGATTCAGGGGATCCTGACGAGGCGAGAAAACAGTTGAGAAGTGCTTTGGCTGACATAAGCCAGAATCTCGACAAGATTCTGGCCGAAGAAGGAAGAAAGAAGGATCAAAACAATTTCAACGAGTTGGCTGACACTGCTTCGTTAAAGCTAAGCTTGGGGCATTGAACTTATATTTAGCCAAATATTTGATTAACCAACCGTCTCCAGGCTGAAGCGAGCTTTCTGCCAAGATAATTTAATATTTTAGAAAAGAACGTTTCCCCTTCGCCGGTCATTTTTCTTATTACAAGCCGAAGGTTTCTTTTGCTCTCTAAATCATTTGGATTCACTGACAGTGCCAGTTTAAGTAAATCGACTGAAGTTTCATATTTGCCAAGCATGGCAAGAGATATTCCCAGTTGCCTCATTGAATCATAATCGTTTTCGTTTACAAGCAGGGCTTTCCTAAACCATTCAATCGCTTCTAAGTCTTTCCCCAGTTTTGAAAGTGAAACCCCAGTTTGTCTTATGGCATCATAGTCCAAAGGATTTTTGGAGATGGCTCGGGCAAACCATTCCATAGCCTTCTTCTCTCTGCCTATGTTTGAAAGGGCTAGCCCCTTGTTTCTGAATGATTCAAAGTCGTTCGGGTCCAGTTCTATTGCTTTATCAAATAGTTTGATCGCTTTTCGTTCAGAATCATTAATTAGATAGTAAACCCCTAGATTTTTTACTATATAAGGATCACTTTCTTCTAACTGGTAGGCTTGCAGTAAATAACTCTTTTGTTTTTTACTGTCCCCTTCCAGATAACCCGCCGCTTCGCCGAGGAAAAACAGATTGTAGGCTCTGTCCTCTGCGGAATCAGCAAGTGCTTGTTTCAATAATGTTGCGGCCTCTTCATTTTTCCCCAGATCAAAGAGAGAATCAATTTGTGAACTCAACTTGCGCAATTCATCACGAGAAACGCCCAATTTAGTCTCCTTTTTATTGGCCCAGCCTTATAAGACAGGATCAGTACGTTTACTAGATCATTTCTGCAAAAAACGATAAAATACGCTATTTACTAAAAGTCTTCAATGCCAGCACTTTTAACCCAGCGCCACAAGGTAGAACGATCTACACCAAGCTCTTGAGCAGCTCCTGTTCTGTTCCCTTTGTGCCGAGAGATCACATCGCACAGCACTTCAACCTCAGGAGATTTACTGGAACGCCGTCTGGTCACCTTCTCTTTACCATTGTTTTCGAGTAAAAATGCCTTAGGCATAAGGTCAAGCCCAATTTCACTCCCTTTGCAAAGAATAACCGCTTGCTCGATTAAATTCAACAATTCTCGAACGTTTCCAGGAAAATCATGGGTCAATAAAATTTTAAGCACTTCAGGTGAAGCCCTCAAAACTTTTTTCCCATATGCCATGTTGAATTTTTTTAGAGCAATCTCCAGCAACAGGGGAATATCTTCTTTCCTCTCTCGAAGTGGTGGAATATTTAACTCGACAATATTTATTCTAAAATAAAGATCGCGGCGAAAAGTACCCTCTTCAACCATTTCTGCAAGATTTCTGTGAGTGGCCGTGATGAAGCGGACATCAGCCTTCAACGGATTCTTTGCGCCTAACGGCTGATACTCTTTATTCTCTAAAACCCTCAACAATTTTACCTGCAGCTGGAGCGGTAGGTCACCTATTTCGTCGAGAAAAAATGTTCCGCCACTGCATAACTCAAGCCGCCCTGGCCGATTTTCAACCGCTCCAGTATACGCTCCCTTTCTTACCCCAAATATTTCAGCTTCAAGAAGAGTTTCCGGCAATGCTCCGCAATTGACAATTACTAGTGGACCTTTTCTGCGCGGGCTTAAGTCGTGAATTGCTCTGGCAAAAAGCTCCTTGCCTGTGCCGCTTTCACCATGGAGAAATACGGTTGCCTCGCTTGCAGCTATATCGGCCATTACGTCGAAAAGGCGTCTCATCGAGGGGTTACGGCTAATAAGATTCTGAAAGGTGAATTTATCATGCAATTCATTCTTGAGCGTGTGGATGAAAGAGAGGTCACGAATAGTTTCAACTCCACCGCGCGCTTTACCGGCACTGTCCACCAAAACAGAAGCACTAACAGAAATAGGTTTCTTATTGTTGGACCGGTCAATAATTTCCACTTCCCGGTTTAGCACTGACACACCGGTTGCCATGGCTTCCTTTACAGGGCAAGCAACAGTACAAGCTTCTGAGCGGAAAACTTCGTAGCAATGTTTGCCAATCGCTTCATCATGGGAATAACCGGTTATCTCCTCAGCGGCCCGATTGAAAGACAATATAACCATTTGATCGTCAACGGTAAAAACTCCGTCAGCTACGCTGTCCAAAATAGTTGAAAAATCCTTCAGATTGCGGATTGTTTCAACGCCACCTATTATATTACCTTCCGAATCTTGCAGCACAGATGCGCATACAGAAATGGGTACTCTGACTCCTTGTTTGTCATGAATATAAACTTCCCGACTCACGACCGGTTTACCTTCCTTCAGTGCTTCTTTAAGAGGGCAGTCATTGAGGCATACTTCGGTGCGGAAAATCTCGTGACAAGGTCTGCCAATAGCCTCTTCATGTGAATAACCGGTCATCTCTTCAGCCGCCCGGTTATAGGTCGTTATAAGCATATTTTTATCTACAGTGAAAACACCGTCAGCAACCGAATCCATGATGTTACGACAACTCATCAAGTAGTCGGCTTCTTCTTTATTAAACTTAAGCATATTCAATAGTCCGTTTGAATAGATTTTCCGTATCAAGCAGTATCATGGATTTTCTTTTGATGCTGAACTTTGGCTGAGTAGAGTATTAGTCCTGTTTCTGACAAGCCTGAGAAAAAGAACTCCTATGATGGAAAAACATACACCAGTACAAATCAGCAGGTAGCCAATGGTTTTAGCACTCCCCCAGCCAAAAAGGTCTTGTTCTCCCATGATGGCGATAAGTGCGATACCCCCAAAAATTCCGAAGCCCCCGACGATGTACAGGACGAAGGCCGTTATAGAAAGGAAAAGATCAGGTGATTTCTTTACCATATAAATACTCCTTAAAATCTCTTACTCAAACTTGTGGATAAATTATGTAAAGATGTTGCATAAGATAACTGCAACATCATAGCACCATCAAACAGGCATTTATATGTTTTTCATTATATATGAGCATATTTTTTGATTTTAAAATGTTAACCTACTGTTTACACTCAATAATAAAAAAGAGGGTACCGGTTTTATTACCCGGCACCCCCGTAAATAGGCTACTAATTAAAAGATATAATCAATTTTCTATTTTGAAAGAAATGCATACAACATGAAGAAAACTAACGATAACCCCGTAAAGACAGCTACAAAACCGAATCCTTTGAAGAAAAAGTCATATAGTACGCCGCTTGGTTTTTCCACGGCAAACTGTTCAGTTACACCAAGTTCTTCAAGCCTTTTCCACTGGTCGCCACGCTCCTCGATGAACTCTTCTTTTGACATCTGACCGTTAAATATTACAAAGTCCATTGGGAACTTTTCCGGTCTACCATGAGTGTTGAAGAAGTGAACAGTGAAAATAAAACCTGTTGCTAAAAGTGCCTCATCGGAATGGATGATGGTAGCGACATTCAACGCCCAACCCGGCAAAAACATTCCGAAAAATTCTGGGAACCAAAGCATCAAGCCGGAACCACCGATGGCAAACATACCCCAGAAGACAGCGATAAAATCAAATTTCTCCCAGTATGTCCAACGTTCAAAGGTCGGCTTATCACCTTTGAAGAAGAACCATTTGACCATACCGATAACATCGAATATATCCCTGAAATTAGGCATAAGAGAATCAGGGCCGAACATCCTTTGCAAGAAATTGCCCTTAATATCTTTGCGAAGGAAGAGGAAGTCGATGCTCATAAACAGTGCACCAAGGAAGTAATAAAATGTGAGAATTGCACAGCCACGGTGAATCAAGCCGGCATAATGAACCCCGCCATAAAAGGACATAAAGGTCTTTGCCCAAAGCTGATCGCTGAACTTTAATGGCAACCCTGTTAAAGACAATCCCAAAAAGCTGATGATAACCGACAAATGGAGGAATATGTGGCGTTTCTGAAAGCGGTAATAGAGTTTATTACCTTCAGGTATATGATGGACACGACCTTCCATAAGTGCGGTCTGCTTTTCCCGATTTTCAACAAAACCACGGAACATCCAGAGCAGGGTATGCACCCAGAAAACTGCAAAAGTCCCGACCAGAAGCCCGGTCATTGCTATGAAAGTATAATAAAGAATCGGATAATTCTTGCGGTCCGAATGGTTGCCGTGGGAATAATATTTGGAAAATAGTACAGTAGCATTTTTGTGGCACGTAGCACAGGCACTCACAATATTTTTGCTGTTAACCGATGAGGCAACATCTTCCTTAGATAATATGTTGTGCGAAGTATGGCAATCTGTGCATCCCGCTGCACGCTCGGGAAAGCCAAGCCGGTAACCCTTGCCATGATAACTTTCCAGATATGTTTCAACGGCAGTATGATTAACGTGATTTCGTTCCATCATTTTTTCATCGGCGTGACATTTTATACAGACCGATGTATGGAACATGCGCCCTTCATTGGTTTCCGGCCCTTGAATCTTTTTGATCTGGTGCAGACCGTGACAGTCACTACAATCTGCAGCATCCTTACTGCCGCCAAGAATCGCCTTGCCATGTACTGATGTCACAAATTCTTTTTCTTTTGGGTGACATTCGATGCACCTCTGAATTACCTGTTTCTTGTCTTTTTTCCAACTTGTAATAGCGTGAATTGACGAATGACAGCTAGTACAGGAAACCCCCTTCACCAGATGAACACTACCCGCATGTTCTGCAAACTCTTTTTGATGGCATCTGGAGCAGTTTACCTTTTCAAGTTTTACACTTCTAGTCATATGTTGGAGAAGATTGGTCCCCTCCAGATGGCAACTTGTACAACCGTTTTTCCCGTGTGGTGAGGCCCCAAAACTAGCTGCAGAGATTTTATCGCTATGACAGCCAAGACAATCCATAGGGTCGACAGCCATTCCTTTTTCCGCAAAGCTTGAAACCGGGCTAAGCATAAAAACAAACACCAAAAGTATGAATCCTAGATTAAACCTGTACATTGTCTTCTCCTGTTTCCGTATTGTTTAGATCTCCCTGCAATATATTGGCTAAATACTCCAGCGTTGAACCTTTGTTGTGGTTGTTAAATCGGAATTCCATTTCCCGCATAAACAGATAAAAATTTTTTCTAAACCCGCCATGATACTTAACCAACCCTTTTTTGGCAAATATCCAAAATGGGGAGGTGGCGTCAACAATAATATTTTCGACAATTGACAAAAAATGAATTCGATCCAGATCCAAGGAATCAATTGATTTCTGCTCCCTCGCGTATAGCCACCCAATGATATCTCTATTATCAGCAGTAGCCGTCTTGCCAGAGGGTGTAGCCTGGACAAAAAGAAGAGAGATCTCATCCAAGTTTTTAGCAAGGCATAAAAGAGGCTTTATACCCGGACCTAGTCCTTTACTTGCGGTGTAATTATAAAAAAGATCAGGATCTATTGTCGCTGCGCCAAACTTATTGATAGCCTGTTTTTCATTTGCATCGGAAACGGTTCTACGTAAAAGATCATAATATTTCTGAATAGTTTTGCTATTTAGTCCCATTTCCGTCGCCGCTGTTGTTGCGGGTATCATCTGGCAAAAACTTAGCGCAATGCGTTCCAGTATTTGCAGTGACAGTTTGCTCCTATGGCTCGACAAAGTATATTTTTTGCGACAAAAGGCACATTGTAAACGATTGTCTTTAAGCGTGTAGTGCTGCAAACTTCCGCACGCAGGGCAAATTGTTTCTTGTATAATCATGCTCTTCTCTCAATTTGGTCCGTTTATCTGGTGCATCATGTAAATAGACGTAAAAAAGACAGGGAGAAAAAACTTCCCCCTGTCTCATGGAACTACTAACTTACGAATTTGAGACCAATGTGGCTTAATGCAGGCCATGCAACTGAAAGGCTTGCTGCTACGGCAAAAAAACCTGCTACAGTAAGAACTTTGCCAACATATGCCCTGTCGTCTAAATCGGAATAGCTACTTTTTGCTTTCATTGTGATGCCCCCTTGTAGTTGTGTTTATCAAGATAGAATTAGCTTAAAAGACTTACAATAGCACCACCTAGGCAGGTGGCTGACCACAGGAAAAAAGACCCGACAAAAATAGTTACAACTGCGATCCCACCGATTGTCCCCTTTGCTACGGTTTCTTCTACCAGGCTTGAGTAATTGCTTTTTGCTTTCATGGTACGTCTCCTTTTTTGGTTGTTTTTGACTACGAAAATTAGTTACACGAGCAAGCTGTTCATTAATCTGGAAGCATGATTATCAGATCCACTAATTACATTGATGCCTAAACCGATTATTGCATCCTTAATACTTTTTCCCGGCTCTTCTCTACACACAAGATTTTCTATACCATTATGCTCCAGCCATCCGGTCAACGTCGGCTCAGATTTGTTGTCCCATACACAAAGGCTTACATCTAAATCTTTATCTTTTGCATGCCCATTCTTTACAATAAAGTAGATTCGTTCATAACCTACTCTAGCACGATATAGACTTCCATAATAAGGTACTGCTACTTTTCCTGAACCCATTTGAATTCTCCGTTATTCATCGTTTCTATCGTTTTATATTCCAACAAGCGTGCCAATTTTAAACACTCCTTCAAAATAATATTTACCCATGTAATATCAGCAGGTTATATATTGGCTTGTATTTTGGGTGTGTGTTGTACATAGCATCTGTTTCAAATGCAACACTGTAATCCTGAGAGATGCTGTCTCGATATGTTATTGAAATATAAGATAACTAGGTGTTGCATTATTGCCAGCGCAACACAAATACAACAGATACAACGGATGAAAAGGGTCGTAGTTCTTGAGCGCTCCTTTAAAAAGAGTGAATCCATCAAACCTAATCACAGCATTGGATATGGGCAAAAGATTTTATGATTATTACAATGAAATTGAGCAACGCTTACAGGAGGCAGTAGAATGAGTCGACGCGTTGAAGTATTAGGTTGGAGCTTCAGGGATGCAGGAGCGTGGTTACAGTGAACAGAAAAGGCGCTACCTACACGGGCAGCGCCTTTTCTGTTCTACTTATAAAAAATGTGTATTACGGTTTTTTGTGACAATTCGCGCAGTCTGCCTTGACGGAGAAGGCGGTTTTACCGTCGTGGCAAACGCCACAAGATTTACCCTGGGCCATGTCGACCATGGTCATCCGTTTACTACCACCGTATGGAAAATTCTTAGTGTGGCAGTCGCTACATTTGTAGACAGAGGTGTGAAAGTCATGGCTGAAGTAACCGACTACCGTACCCCTGCTATCCTTGAAGACCAAATTGGTAGGTTTATAGCCGGTGTGGCATTTGTTACAGTCACCGGAAACGGCAAAAGAGGTCTTGCCGTCATGGCAGGTACCGCATGATTTTCCCTTCTCCATCGCGGCCATGGTAGCTTTACGAGACCCTTGGCGGTAGTCATATATTTTGGTGTGGCAGTCGCCACACTTATATGCCTGAGTATGGAAGTCATGGCTAAAGACTGCGTCAGTTACAGATTTTGACTTATACTTAAGTGTCTTGGTGGTCAAGCCGCTGTGGCAGGAACCACAATTTGCGGCGGCGGTAAAAGCCTTTTTACCGTTATGGCAGGCACCGCAAGACTTGCCTTTTTCCATGTCAGCCATGGTGACACCACGTCGCATTGGTCCAGAACTGTGGCAGCTCTTGCATCCAAATCCTCTGCCGTTTACGTGAGAGTCATGGCTGAACATGGCATTACCAGCAGGAATGCGATAGGCAATGGCACTGGGAGTGCCGCGATGGCACTTATTACAGTCTTTTTCTGTAGCAACGCTAAAGGCTTTTTTGCCGTTGTGGCAGGCGCCACAGGAAAGACCTCGCTCCATTTCTGCCATTGAATAGGAACGCTTCTTGGAAAGATCAAAAATTGCACTGTGGCAGGTCTTACAGCCCTTGTTCTTGGCAAGGTGAGAATCGTGGCTGAAGATAACGCTTGGAGCGTTTTTGAAATTGAACTTGAAGTCCTTGGCCTGCACTGGGATCGTCATCAGCATGACAATAGCCGCTGCAAATAAGGTTATAATCCGCCCATTCATCGAAATTCCCCCTTGAAACTGATTAAATTTAAAGACCCTTACTTTTAAGAGTGATAAGAGATATTGTCAACAGATTATTACAGATAATTGAATACAATAATCCATTGGGTGGTTTTACAGGAATTATCAAATTGGCATAATTTGATACACATTTTCTACTCACCGCTCTGAACCTGATCTTTTTAAGTTTAAAATAGCTATTTAACATCGAGAAGAACCCGTTTAGAATGGTTCGATTTACTCATTTTCCGCATATTTTGCTGAATCTTGACTTTATTCCCCCCATTTGCTAGCTTTATCGCTTCACAGAGTAACCACTATTTCCAAGTGCCGGAGTTAAGAATCATGCACAAAAAACTTTTCATTCCCGGACCGGTTGAGGTCCACCCCGACATTCTGAAAGCCATGGCTTCACCCATGATAGGCCATCGCATGAAAGAGTATGGCGAGCTGCATGGCCGAGTCACCTCCGGTTTGAAGAAAATGATGTTTACAACAGATAAAGTATTTCTGGCCACTTCGAGCGCCTTCGGTGTTATGGAGGGGGCAATTCGGAATCTGGTCGGAAAGCGCTGCGCAAATTTCTGCAATGGCGCTTTTTCCGACAAGTGGCACGATGTTACACTACGCTGCGGCAAGGATGCTGACGCAATCCGCTTTGACTGGGGTACTCCGGTCACCGCAGAGGTTGTTGAACAAACTCTTGCTACTGGAAAATATGACAGTATGACTTTGATCCATAACGAGACCTCCACGGGAGTCATGTCCCCTCTGCCCGAGATTTCCGAAGTCATGCGCAAATTTCCGGAGGTTATGTTTATTGTCGACACAGTTTCCTCGATGAGCGCTCTCAAAATCCCAGTCGATGAGCTCGGTATCGACAGCTGTATCTTCGGAGTACAGAAGGCTTTAGCACTCCCGCCAGGTTTGGCTGTCTTCACTGCCAGTGAAAAAGCGCTACAACGGGCAGCCGGTATGGAAGGGCGCGGCTACTATTTTGATTATATGGAGTTTGCCGCCAATGATGCCAAAAACAATACGCCTTCAACCCCCTGTATCTCGCTGATCTATGCACTTGATTGTCAATTGCAGCGCATATTTACGGAAGGGCTTGAAAACCGCTGGGCACGCCACAACGACCTTGCCGGTTATGTGCGCGGCTGGTTGAAGGATCGAGGCTTCGAATCATTTCCAGCTGCACCGTATCGCTCAGAGACATTGACCTGCAGTCGCAACAGCCGCGCGGTTGATCTGGCCGCTCTGAAAAAGAATCTGGGTGAAGCGGGCTTTGCTTTTGACGATGGCTACGGTAAGATCAAAGGGGAAACGTTTCGTATCGCCCACATGGGTGACATGACTCGTGTCGATCTGGATGGGCTTTTTTGCGCGATTACAACTATTATGCCGGAGTTGGCATAGTCAGATTATAGAGAGTAACGGAGGTAACACCATGAAATGCCCGAATTGCGGCAGTCGGACAGAAGTTGATATCGATATGCATTCAGACGGTTTTTCGGCTGAACATTCGCCGGTGAAAGAGTGTGGCGCATGTGGTCTAGTCTGGCGGATAAAAATAGTGGCCGGTGAAACTGTGGTAGATATTATCAAGAAAGTCGATAAAAAGTAAGACTACAGAAACAGTGGGGCGGGCTCGAAAGCCCGCTCCGGTTTCTTTTATTCTTTTTCGAAGACATCTTTTCCTGCACCGCAGAGTGGACAGCACCAGTCGTCAGGCAGAGCATCAAATGATGTTCCTGGTGCAATGTCGCGATCAGGATCGCCTACGGCGGGGTCGTAGACATACTGACAGATAGTACAGATCCAACGTTCCATAGTTTATAGCTCCTTAATTGTATTTATGTCCAGCGGATACACTGGACTGGGCAGCCATCAATAGCACTTTGAATCTCAGCTTCGGGAGCTCCGGCGGGATCAAAACACTCCGACTTGCCACTGCTGTCAAATCTAAAAACAGTCGGGCAGGTTGAAATACATAGTCCGCAACTTATACAGTTTTCTGTTTCTACGACAACTATTTTCATTTGTTTTTCTCCGATAGTAGTTGCTTGGTAAAGACGAGTCACAGTGTAACATGTCCACGGTGGTTGTCAATAAACAGTGAGTTGCTTTAGATTTACCCGGCTGAATATATACCGGAATCGAATAAAACGAGAGTGTTTATGATATTTGAATCAATTGCCGTAGGTCCACTGTCAGTTAACTGTTATATTGTTGCGTGCGAACAGAGTCGTGAAGGCATCGTTGTCGATCCTGGTGGTGATGTAGAGCAAATTATCAGCTTGGTGGAACAGCACAAGCTGAAGATCCACACGATAATCAACACGCACGGGCATTTTGACCATCTTGGGGGAAACAGTCGGGCTTTGGCGGCATTTGGTGCACGTCTCCTGATCCATCAGGCGGATGCACCCATGTTGAGCAGGTCTGCCGATGTTGCCCGTAATTATGGTTTACAGGGGGAAAATTCACCGGAAGCAGATGCATATCTGGTTAACGGCATGGACGTCTTATTTGGCACTTGTCGTCTGAAAGTTCTCCATACCCCAGGCCACACTCAGGGGGGATGCTGTCTCTATTTTGAGGACGAGCATAAAGTGATCACTGGTGACACACTCTTTGCCGATTCAATCGGACGTACCGATCTGCCTGGTGGATCACATGAACAGTTGCTGGAATCAATCCGTACCAAGCTCTTTGTACTGCCGGACGATGTGATTGCCTATCCAGGGCATGGCCCGCAGACGACCATCGGACACGAAAAACGCTGCAATCCATATTTCTGAGGCGGAACTTTATATGCTTAGGAATAAAAAGATCATCCTGGGTGTTTGTGGCGGTATTGCCGCCTACAAAGCTATTGAACTGTTGCGGCTTTTGACTAAATCGGGAGCAGATGTCCACGTTATTATGACACGTGCGGCTCAGGAATTCGTCGCTCCGCTTACCTTTCAAACACTGTCGTCAAACCCGGTACATACGGAGCTGTTTAACCTGATTGCAGAACGGGAAATTGGACACATCTCACTTGCAGACCGGGCAGATCTATTCATCGTTGCCCCTGCAACGGCCAATATTATCGGTAAAATAGCCAACGGCATTGCCGACGATATGCTCACCACAACGGTCATGGCTACCAAAGCCCCGGTTCTGTTCGCCCCGGCGATGAACGTCAATATGTTTACCAACCCGATTTATCAGGAGAATGAAGAGAAACTGCGCCGTCTGGGTTACCTGTTTGAGGCTCCGATCAGCGGTAACCTGGCATGCGGGTGGCAAGGGGAAGGGAAGCTGGCCGCGCCGGAAGCCATCTTCGAGAGTGCCCTTGCTGCACTGACCGAAAAGGATCTGGCTGGCAGAACGATACTGATCACTGCCGGACCGACACGCGAGGAGATAGATCCGGTTCGTTATATCAGTAACCACTCCTCGGGTAAGATGGGCTATGCCCTGGCACGCGCAGCTCGGCGACGTGGCGCTAAAGTGCTGTTGGTCAGCGGTCCAACTGCGCTGGATAAACCTTGTGGTGTAAGTGTTATCGCCGTTACAAGTGCCAGTGAGATGCAGAGTGAGGTCATGGCGCACGTGGCTAAATGTGATGTGGTAATAAAAGCGGCTGCGGTAGCAGACTATCGACCTCTGGCTAGAAACCTTACAAAGATCAAGAAGAGTGCTGATTCAACAACAATTGAGCTGATTAAAAACCCTGATATTCTGGCTGGACTGGGTGCTCTGGATAGTGGATTAATGCCGCGACCGTTTCTGGTCGGATTTGCCGCTGAAACCGATGCGCTGGCAGAAAATGCAGCAAAAAAGTTGAAGGAAAAAAATCTGGATATGATAGTTGCCAATGACGTCAGTCAGGCAGATGCCGGTTTTAATGTAGATACAAACCGGGCGCTACTATTTTTCAGGGATGGCAGCAGCAGCCAGTGCGGGTTGATGTCGAAGGACCAACTGGCCGGATCAATTCTTGACCATGTAGTTGCAAGGCTGACACAGCACTAAAGAGTTGAAGCCGGCTGGCTCTATTTTGTCTTGTCTGTTTTGTCTTGACTTGACTGTTTGAACGTACTACGTTTTTGCAGTTTCTAACCCATGTGGAGGTATCATCCGTGGCCATAATCCTCGGCGCCGGTATTATTGTTAAACTTGTCCTGTTGCTTCTCCTCTCATTCTCGGTAGTTTCTTGGGGCATTATCCTGTTTAAATTTTTTCAGGTTCAACGGGCAAAGAGTGAATCCGAACGCTTTATGGACTTTTTCTGGAAGTCAAAGCGGTTTGACGCAATTGCATCCCAGGTTGACCGGTTTGCCAACTCTCCCCTGACTGTTTTATTCAACGAAGGATACAATGAGTTGAAAAAAGTTGTCGAGACCGATAGCAAAAGCGACGGTAGCGCCCTCAGTACAGACTTGGGGGGAGTCGAAAATGTCTCTCGTGCCTTGAGACGTGCGACTAATTCAGAGATAACTCGGCTTGAAAAATATCTAACATTCCTTGCTACAACCGGTTCCACATCACCCTTTATCGGTCTGTTCGGCACCGTATGGGGCATTATGACGGCGTTTGAGGGTATTGGCAAAACCGGTTCCGCTTCGCTGGCCGTTGTCGCTCCTGGTATTGCCGAAGCGCTGATCGCCACTGCTATTGGCCTGGTGGCAGCTATACCGGCTGTTATGGCCTACAATCACTTCCAACATAAAATACGCGTACTGATAAACGAAATGGACAGTTTCACCACCGAATTTCTCAATATCGTACAGCGCAATATCGCGGGGAAATAAACCATGGCCATGGGAGGACACAACAACAATCGTGCCGTAATGTCCGAGATAAACGTAACTCCACTGGTGGATGTCATGCTGGTGTTGCTGGTTATCTTTATGGTAACCGCCCCGATGATGCAGCAGGGAGTGCAGGTAAACCTCCCTAAAGCAGATACAAAGGCTATGACTCCTGCTGAGGAATCAATCGTCGTCTCAGTTGACAAAAACAGCAAAGTTTTTATCGACAAAGATGAAGTTCCGGTTGGAGAACTGCGCACACGCCTCTCAAAACTGGTCGCTACCAGAGCAAAAAAAGAGGTGTTTTTGAAGGCTGACGCTGGAGTTCCGTACGGTGAGGTAGTACGAACCATGGCTGATATCAAGGGAGCTGGTATAGAGCGCCTTGGCATGGTGACGGAACCGGCTGCAAAGTAATGAGCGCCAAACCATTGAGAATTGACACCGGTATGGGTGTCAGTTTCATAGCGTCGGCCGTCATTCACATGGCGGTTTTTTTGTTGTTGGTGTGGTGGGGACAATTATATCCGTCACAGATGGCGATTCAGGAAACATATTATGTGGATATTGTTAACCTGCCTGTGGCCAATCCGCAATCTGGTAGTTCAGCGCAAAAGCCGGGTGAAGCCGAATCTGCGCCACCTCTTGCACAACCCCCACCAATGGCGAAGCCGTCCCCATCAAAGTCCGTTCCAAAGGTCGGCACGAAGCTTGTAAAACCGGCCGCTCCGCAAGAATCAGTTGAGAGCGAATCGGCTTTTGCTGAGCGGATGGCAAAGATGGAGAGGAACAGTGAGGCCCGGCGTGAAGAAGCCGTTCTCGAAAAGTTACGTAGCAGGGTAAAAACCGGCAGCAGCGCTAAAATCGGTACGCCTGGAGCTAACGGCACTGAGTCTGGCAGCCGCTATGGCGATTTCATCAAATCACGACTTGAAGATGCGCTGAAAGTGACGAGCTACTCCACCACAAAAAAACCTGAAGTGGCGATAAGGCTGTTTATTTCGGCGGACGGCAAACTTCTGCGGATGAAGATGGAACGTAGTAGTGGTGATGTGGCGTTTGAACTGGCGGTTCGGCGGGCAATTGATCTGGCAAGTGAAAAGTTTACCGCGCCACCGAACCACGCTGTTTATGAAAACGGCTTTCTTTTTAAACCAAAGGGTATCTCTAACGGTACATCACGATAAACCATATGGAAACATCATGAAAATATTGCTACTGCTTATTCTGCTCTTCATTGTACCTCCAGCCGTTATGTATGCCCAGCCAGGTTATATTGAGGTCACCGCTCCAGGTAATCGTCAGCTGAAGTTGGCTGTTGACTCCCCGCATTCGCTTGGTTTACCACCCAATAACGAAACAGCCAAGCTGGTTTCAGATATAATCGCATTTGATATGAATATGTCCGGTGTAGTAAATGCGGAAGGTCGATCACAACAAGTCGCTACAGGGAACTTATCTCTGGTTGATTCCGATTTTGTGCCGTGGTTGAATGCCGGGTTTGATCTGTTGGTCCGAAGTGAATACAGCCTGAAAGACGAACACCTGACGATCGAATTTCGCCTTTTTGATGTCATCAATCGCAAAATGATTACTGCAAAGCGTTACCTCGGGTCTGCAAAAGATATGCGCCGTTTCAGTCATTCGTTTGCAGATGAGATTCTGCGTGTTATTACCGGTGAAAAAGGTGCTTTTACTACCAGAATTGCCTATGTATCAACGCAAACTGGCAATAAGGAAATATACGTCATGGACTGGGATGGCCATAATCCGCTTCCCTTGACTAAAAACGGTTCCATTAACCTGAATCCGGATTTTTCTCCTGATGGTCGCGAGATTATTTTTACGTCATACAAGCGCGGCAACCCGGATTTATATCGGCGCGCTTTGTCCAATACGGCCGAAGTTGCTCTCTCCAATCGTAAAGGGCTTAATATTACTGGCATCTGGTCACCTGATGGCAATAAAATTGCTCTTGCGCTCAGTAAGGATGGTGATGCAGAGATTTATACTCTTGATAGAGATGGGAGCCACCCCATCCGTTTGACAACCAATCCGGCTCTTGATCTCTATCCAGCCTGGTCTCCGGATGGTAAGCAGCTCGCTTTTGTATCAGATCGTCTGGGTAAGCCACAGATATTTGTTATGAATGTCGACGGTAGCAATGTCAGACGCCTGACAACATCCGGCAACTACAACGTCAATCCGCGCTGGTCTCCAAAGGGGGACAAAATCGCATATTCACGGATGACCAGTGCGGGCTTCAATATATTTACCATTGCCACTGATGGTTCTTCGGATACTCAACTCACAGTTGACGGTAGTAATGAAAATCCATCATGGTCTGCAGATGCTCGATTTATATGTTTCAGTTCGAAACGGAGCAGTGGCAACGGGGTATATGTCATGCGCGCTGATGGGACTGGACAGACAAAGGTTTCTCAAGGGAAAACTTTGTACTTTCAACCAGTCTGGTCAGCGCACTAATGTTGTCGTAAAGCATTGTGTCGCAGAATACTTTTATTACCTATTGCATTGCTAACGCTGTTATGTATAATTATCCATAGATATGATTTTTCAAGGCATTATGCCTCATTTTATGCGGGACAGGAGTTTGTAATGAAGAAAAGTTTGGTAGCATTTTTGGCAGGAATTAGTATAGCCGCATTACTTGCCGGCGGTTGTGCAAACAAGGAAGTAGTGAAAAAGGAGGAGGCCGTTGTACCTGTAGTTGCAGCCGAAAAAACGGATGCTGCTAAGCGGGCTGAAAAGGCTGAACTGGCTGAACAGTCGCGTTTGGCTGAGCAAGCCAGACTGGCTACGCAAGTCAAGCCGGCACAGAATGAGGTTATGAGTTCTGATTCTCCTCAGGCTTCGAGCGCTGCAGCTAAAAATGTATTCGAAACAGTTTATTTTGATTTTGACAAATCAGATCTCCGCCAGGATGCCCGTGATGTTCTCTCTAAAAACGCTGCAGTAATCCTTAAATCAATGCCAAGAGCAAAAATTCAAATTGCCGGACATTGTGATGAACGCGGTTCGGCTGAATACAACTTGGCACTGGGAGAGCATCGTGCTAAATCAGTCCAGAAGTATTTGACAACTCTTGGTGTTAAAACCGAAAACCTTTCCGTTATCAGCTATGGCAAAGAAAAGCCGGCAGTCAACGGGAATGATGAAGCAGCTTGGGCAAAAAACAGGCGTGCCGAATTTGCTGTCGTTAAATAAGTAACAATTTTAAATCGATATATCTGACCACACCGGAGTCTTTCCGGTGTGGTTTTTTACATGTACGCTCTCGTACATCGGGGAAAAACAAGTTATCTAGGTTATTCTACACGGAAATATTTGCCGAATAATCTATGATTTTATGTAAGGCCGAACAGGAACACAATGCTTGACAAATACTCCGTTTTCTGTGATATTTTGCCGCCGTTTTTTAAGGCAACGCAACTACTATTCAGCACGCGGAGATTAATACATTATGGCGAAAATAGACAAAGTAACGAAAGAGTCCGCGCCGAAAGTGACATCACCCGAACCGGCACCAGAGAAAAAAAATGCTGTTAAATCAAAGAGTACGGTCGTCGCAAAACAGGATCTAACGTCTGTAAAAGCTCCAAAACCTACGAAGGCTGATACAAAAGTAAAACTTCAATCTCCGCTTACTCCAGAGACTAAAAAGGAGATTGATTCAAAACTGGCCAAGAATGCGGTTCCAAAAGTTGAGGCTACCGTTGAACCAGTGGTTATACATTCCATTCCACAATCTGTACCGGTTGCACACCAAGAGCAAAAATGGCAGGAAATCAAACTGATTCTTGAGAAGTTGAAAGAAGATACCCTCCGTGAGATCAGAAAATCTGTAAAGAACGGTACTGAAGCGGTCGCAGCAATTGAGCCGGGTGGTGATATATATGATCAGGCCTCTTCCGAACGCGACCGGGAGCTGGGTCTGTTACTTGGTGATAGAGAACGTGAAAAAATACACAGTATCGATGAATCGTTGCTACGTATTGATGAAGGTGATTATGGTATTTGTGAGGAGTGTGATGAAGACATCCCTCTTGGTAGACTTAAAGCGATGCCTTTTACCCGCCATTGTGTGAAATGCAAGTCTGATCTTGAAAAACTGCAGGCTCAAACCAAGCGGGTGGAGGAGGAGCGGGCCTACCGCGAAATTCCTCTTGGCGGCGAAGAAGAAGAGTCATAAACCATTTTTGTTCCCAGATAACAGTAAAAGGGTTCTAAGTAATAGTCCCCTCTTGATCTGCATGGCGTCGAGTGGGCAGAGTTCACGACAGCACCAGCAGCGAATACAGCGCGCATTGTCAACCGACAGCGCGCTGTTTTGTATGGCGATCGCTCCCGGCGGACAGGCATCTCGGCAAATACCGCATAGAACACAGGTTTTAGAATCTGCTGCCGGATACGAGGTGAGGTGATTTTTAAGTGCTTTTGTAAGAAATGCAGGTAGTCCGAATTGAACGTCCATGCCGGTTGGCAGCTTAAAACGGATTTTAGGAATATTCTCAATCGGTGTGCCGCAGAGTACAATATCTTCAACAATTGCACCAGGTAGTCCCATCCTGACCGCTTCCAGTTCAATGTGTAACAGGTCGGCAGGTATTCCTGCCAACCTCCCTGCGATCACGTCAACCGCTACCGGATTTGCTCCTGCGATCAATAGTCCCAGTTTAATCGGATCTCCGCTACCAGGGCCGTTTCCCTCCATTGCTGTGATAGCGTCAACAATATTCAGAACCGGTTTTTTAAGCAGATATATTTCAAGTAACAGTCTGGCAAACAGCTGCTGTGAACGGTCGGCCTTCAGATGCCACCCAGCTTTTTCCGTTCCGATTACCGCCCCGAACAGGTTTTTGACTGCGCAGGTCATTGTCATCATTTCATGTGTTTTCAGCTTAGGAAGGTTGATGATCTTATCTGCCTCATAATATACCCTGGCAAGCCGAATGGAGCGAAATGTACCATCCCCCTGCAACTCAACGCCCTCTTTAAATTCAATCAGTGATGCTCCGCTTTCACGTGCAGCATCATAAATGCCACTTTTCTCAGCAACACGCAAAAAACCGCCGATACCGGGGCTATCGCCTATCAGTACAATCCCTCCCGCTTCTCCTACAAGCTCGGCAACTACCCGTACCAGAGCTGGGTGTGTAGTGACCGCCTTGTCCGGTTCTTTTGCGGATAACAGGTTCGGCTTAAGCAAAACCCGATCACCGCTACTAATAAACGCAGATATGCCGCCAATTGGTTCTAGTAGCTCAATAACGGCTTGCCTCAAGCTTGAAAGCTCATATCCGTCAATTGTGGTAATTGAAACAGTTTCCATGAAAGTCCTCATCAGATCTTAGCCTACAGTCATTTTGTATAAAAAAGGGGGATGGCCGAAGCCATCCCCACTATATCACAGCTTTAACAATTTAACAGAGACGGTGATCAGTGATCAATAGCCTTTGCCATGCCGAGGCCGGTATTCTGACGAACATAAACCTCGTCAAACATCTCTTCCGAACGACGGTTGGGGAACATCAGTGCCCCCAGAATGGCGGCGATGAAGCCAAGCGGGATAGATA
>JANXYR010000056.1 GCA_025355965.1 Geobacteraceae bacterium | reverse complement strand
GGTCAGGTAGAGAAAGCAAAAAAGATAAATCGACAGCCCCGGCTCTGAAGTCCTGCCCGCAAAAGCGTGGTGTTTGCACTAGGGTTTATACGACAACCCCGAAGAAGCCTAACTCTGCTCTCCGTAAGGTTGCCAGGGTTCGTCTGACTAACGGGCTCGAGGTTACTTCATATATCCCGGGTGTCGGTCATAATCTTCAGGAGCACTCGGTCGTTTTGATTCGTGGCGGCAGGGTTAAAGACCTTCCTGGTGTTCGTTATCACATTGTACGTGGTACGCTTGACTCAGTTGGCGTGAAGGGTCGTTTGCAGAGTCGTTCCAAGTATGGCGCCAAGCGTCCGAAATAATACTGAACCTGTTTAGTTAGGGGATATATATGCCAAGAAGAAGAGAAGTACCTAAAAGAGTTATCCTGCCGGATCCAAAGTTTAATGACAAGGTTGTCGCGAAGCTTATTAATTCTCTTATGCTTGCGGGTAAGAAAAGCGTTGCTGAGTCAATAATGTATGGCGCGCTTGATCTGGTTGCACAGCGTTCGAATGATGAAGCTGTAAAAGTTCTTAAAAAGAGCCTTGATAACATTAAGCCGACTCTGGAAGTAAAGTCTCGCCGTGTTGGTGGTTCTACTTATCAGGTGCCGATTGAAGTCCGCCCTGAGCGCCGTATGTCGCTGGCAATGCGTTGGCTGATAAAGTATTCAACAGCTCGCAGCGAGAAGACGATGAAAGATAAGCTGGCCGGTGAAATTCTGGATGCTTTTAACAATCGTGGTTCTGCAGTAAAGAAACGTGAAGATGTTCACAAAATGGCCGAAGCAAACCGTGCTTTCGCTCATTATCGTTGGTAATAGTATTATACGTTTCTGGAGGATTCAGTGCCCCGCTTAGCACCATTAGATAAATATAGAAATATTGGCATCATGGCTCATATTGATGCCGGAAAAACTACTACGACCGAACGTATTCTTTATTACACCGGCGTATCCCATAAAATTGGTGAAGTCCACGAAGGCACCGCTACGATGGACTGGATGGAGCAGGAACAGGAACGTGGTATTACTATCACGTCAGCTGCTACTACCTGCACCTGGAATGATCATCGTATTAATATTATTGATACACCTGGTCACGTTGACTTTACTATCGAAGTAGAGCGCTCATTGCGAGTGCTTGACGGTGCCGTTGCTGTTTTTTGTTCAGTTGGTGGTGTAGAACCGCAGTCTGAAACAGTATGGCGCCAGGCTGATAAGTATGGTGTGCCTAGATTGGCATTTATAAATAAGATGGACCGCGTCGGCGCTGATTTTTTTCGTGGTGTCTCGATGATTAAAGATCGATTGAAAGCCAATCCGCTTCCAATTCAACTACCGATCGGCAAGGAAGAAAATTTCAAGGGCATTATTGACCTTGTAACAATGAAAGCAATTTTGTGGGACGACGAGACATTGGGTGCAACATTCCGCACAGAAGAAATCCCAGCCGATTTACTTGATGAAGCGGTTGAATATCGCGAAAAAATGATTGAAGAAATATCCAGTCATGATGATGCTCTTATGGAAAAATATCTTTCCGGCGAAGTTCTGACTGAAGTTGAAGTTAAGGCTGCAATTCGTGCTTGTACTATAGCAATTCATTTTTGCCCGGTTATCTGTGGATCTTCATTTAAAAACAAGGGCGTACAGAATCTTCTTGATGCCGTTGTTGATTATATGCCCTCGCCAATGGATATTCCTGCTATTAAGGGAATAGATGCTGACAGTGGCGCTGAGGTTGAGCGTAACGCTTCTGACGCGGAACCATTTTCGGCACTCGGTTTTAAAATTATGACTGACCCTTTTGTGGGGCAGTTAACTTTTTTCCGTGTCTACTCAGGTGTTGTTCAGGCCGGATCATATATTTACAACTCCACTAAAGGTAAGCGCGAGCGTATTGGACGTATTCTCAAGATGCACGCTAACAAACGTGAAGAGGTCAAAGAAGTTTATGCCGGCGATATTGCTGCTGCTGTAGGTCTTAAGTACACAACTACCGGTGACACTCTTTGTGATGAAAATAAAGCTGTAATTCTTGAATCTATTGAGTTTCCTGAACCGGTAATTTCAATTGCAATTGAGCCCAAAACAAAAGCAGAGCAGGAAAAACTTGGTTTTGGACTGCAGAAACTAGCTAGTGAGGACCCCTCTTTCCGGGTCAAAACTGATGAAGAGACAGGTCAGACCATTATTTCAGGTATGGGTGAGTTACATCTTGAAATCATTGTAGACCGGTTGATGCGTGAGTTTAAAGTTGAAGCTAATGTTGGCAAGCCTCAGGTTGCTTACCGTGAGACAATTACCAAAAAAGTTAAAGTAGAGGGCAAGTTTGTGCGCCAATCCGGTGGCCGTGGTCAATATGGACACGTTTGGCTCGAAGTTGAACCACAACCGGAAGCTGGTAAAGGTTATGAATTCGTTGATGCTGTAAAGGGCGGTGTTGTCCCACGCGAATACATTCCTGCTGTTGACAAAGGTATTAAAGAAGCACTCGATAATGGTGTATTAGCTGGATTCCCAGTTGTTGATGTCAAGGTTACATTGATTGATGGATCGTATCATGAGGTTGACTCCTCTGAGATGGCCTTTAAAATAGCTGGTTCTATGGGTTTTAAAGAGGGCTGTTCAAAAGCTGGCCCAATTATTCTTGAGCCTATCATGTCGGTTGAAGTTGTTGTTCCGGAAGAGTACATGGGCGATGTTATAGGTGATTTAAACTCTAAACGTGGTCGCATTATGGGTATGGATTCACGCGCAGGTGCCCAGGTCATCACTTCAATGGTTCCGCTAGCACAAATGTTCGGATATTCAACTGATCTCCGCTCAGCTACACAAGGGCGCGCTACATATGCTATGACATTTGATCATTATGAGCCAGTACCGAAGTCGGTTGCTGAAGAAATAGTTGCAAAAGTAAAGGGTTAATTTAACTCTAAATCCGTAACTCAGGAGGGCCTTTCTCATGGCAAAAGCAAAATTTGTACGTAATAAAACTCACGTAAATATCGGTACTATTGGTCATGTTGACCACGGTAAGACAACTTTAACCGCAGCTATAACCAAGGTTTTGGCTGGTAAAGGCCAAGCTGAGTACAAACCATTCGACCAAATT
>JANXYR010000041.1 GCA_025355965.1 Geobacteraceae bacterium | reverse complement strand
GGCAATAACGCCAGTGACATGGACTGCTGTATCATATGAGTTCACATAGAGTTGCGTATTCATCTGTTGGCGGCAATAGGGGATAGAATCAAGATGAGTGGCAGCAGCACGATAGAATTTTGATGGCAGATTGCCGTTTTTAGTTAACGGTAGTCCTTTGCCGCCAATCGCGTTTACATACAGGTTGAATATTTCCAGAACCAGCGCCTGTGGTTGCATGTCAAGGCCTGACGGAAAAACTACCAAATCATCAGCTTCGAACGGTCTGTTGAGCAGCCTCTCCATCTGCTCGGGTTTCAAATCGTGAAGTTCAATTGCCGGCAGAGATACGTTCGGTCGCAGATAACGGTTCAGATAGATAAGTTTTTCTTTGTTCGACGAGAAGTTCTGATCTTTCAAAATCTCGCGCACAGTTGTTTCATCAAGGGTCTGGCACATATCGATATTTGTGCCTACGGCTTCGACTAATTCATGGTGGTTCATACGGCTCTCTCCTTTTGTTGTTGGTTAATTTTCCAGATACACAATTTCCGGTGACAGCAGACCGATCGCCTTGCCGATGGCAATATCCAGCATTATTACCTCCTGGCCACCCAGATAGACTTCTCCGGTAGGTCTGCCGTCTTCAGTCAAACTAACTTCAAGGGATTGAATGCCGTTTTTCTGCCGGGCAATCAGATTGAGTGCCTGTGAATTGTAGTAGTCATCATGAAATAGCGCCGTTGCCAGCTCGATCTTGCTGCCTGCCTTGTTGCTCCGCTTCCAGTAGGCCTGCATGAAGTAGTTTAGGGTTGATTTCACCATGGCTAGTTCATACAGGTCATTGAAGATGACAAAATCCCAGAAACTGGCTTTGACGCGGGTATTCCTGTCGAACCGATTGAGGCGATGCCCGCCGGAATCCTTGAATTCACTCCGTGTCACTTCGACCGTGACATGCACGCATATTCCCTTAAACTCAAAATCAATCACGCTCCTTCCACCTCCTTCCATAGTTTGCTTAGGTACGTTGCCGATACCTTCAATTTCCGCTTCCTGTCCAGATAGTCGGCAATGGGGCGGAATCCCATACCGTCTGCCTTCAGCTCCTTGACTTCACCCCAGTACGCCAGGATCTTCAGGCGCACTACCGGTGTCCTCCCTCTTTGAATCAGCCCGGCAGCGCTTGCTTGGCGCAGGTGGGAAAAGTCGTCGTACTGCTCCTGATCTGCAACCCGGTACCCTTTACCCTTGATCGTGTCCCAGCCGGACTTGCGGGCTGCCATGACAAAGGCGCAGTACTTGTTGACCCTGCCGTGGAGATCGGGGCGTTCCTCCTTGAGCTGGAACGACTTCTTCACTCCCTCCTGGAAGATCTCGATAATCTTCACCTCAGGCAGCGACGCCACCCAAGAAAAGAGTTTTTTCCGTTCATGCTCTGTCAGGCCGGTTATCAGATTCAGTTGCTCGATCATTTCATCCTCTCGTGTAGGTTAAGGTTTCCCGCAGCCGGAAGTGGGAGGTTTCCAGGGATGTCTGCTGCAGGGCCTGTTCATGTGTCAGGCCGTGGTTGATACATTCCAGGTAACGTTCCTGGGCGAAGTTGTGCTTGAGACCATGACTGCCGCGGCCCAAGACATATTGGCCGGTAGCCTTGGCAGCCGTGTTAATTGACTCAACATAGGCAAAGTAGTCACTTTCCAGTTTCCCGTGCCGGTCGAGATATTCTTCGAGTCTGCGGTAGGTCGAAACAGAGACAAAGTGCTCCGTCTCCTTGCCCCCTTTCTCCACCGAGGCGACAACACCTACAGGGGATGCGGTGACCGGATCAGTGCCGATACCACGCAGCCCGTTAGTGGTGAGCGGATTTTTCAGGCGTCGATTGCTGGGAGCGCCGACACCTTCTGCCCGCAGGCCGCCTTCGTACTGTAGTGATGCCTGGAGTTGAAACGTCCCGTAGCTGATAGCGGCGATAAGCCGAATGGGATCGGGATAGGCACGGTTGCCGAAGATCTTGCTTGATTTCCGGAGCAGCTTCCTGCTGCGCGCGTAGAACTCCATGCGGAGCTTTTCTGTCTCCAGACGGGGAATATCCAGAGTGTGGATCTCGATATAGTGATTGATGGCGTACTCGAACTTTCCCAGTGCAGAGAGGATGGTCTCCATGGTCTGGCGCGACCGCTTCTTCTCGACGTAGTAGGCCAGCCGCTCTTCAAGGTACTCTGCCATGTCGTCCCTTACCGACAGGGTAATGAGGATGCTGGTTCGCCCGTTCAGTTCCAGAACATTGACAAAACTGTGGGTAAGCCCCTTGTAGCGATCCCACGAGCCGAATGAACGGATTCCCTGAACGGTATCCATCTTTGACTTTCCGATGCAGCGGGCCGAGTGGTAAACCGCCTCAACCTGGGAATGAAGTGATGTTGGCCATCTGTGTTTCATTGGTTACCTCTGGCCGTTGCCGGCCCGCGTGTTGAGATGACATGCTCTTTTTCTGGCATCGCTATGCCGACGGTAGCAGCTCCGTTTTCCTGCTTCGTGCAGAGCCCCTTATATGTGGACCTGGCAAGGATTCCTGCCAATAGCCTGCTGTCTGCCGTGAACCGGGACTCTACCGGTGGATCACGTTAAACAGGTCCTCGATTGTGCCTGCCAGAAAATGCCTTTCCAGGGCGCCGGACTTCGGGGGTATTCCCGGTCCTTCCTCAGATTCCGGATCAACAGATACATATCGTTGAGCGGAAACGCCTTTCCAGGGGCGCCGATACCGGGGGTATATTCCGGTCGTCTTCGGATTTCTGACTGCGTTCGGTCATGCGAGGGGGAGGTGCATGTACCTCGACATGAAAGGGCTCTGCTTAGGTTGGCCAATCCCGTGGGTGGTGTCCGGCCGGGCCATAAGGCTCACCAGCTCTGGGTACACCGGGCAATAATGCTGCGAAAAATCTCTCCTATCTGAAAATAGTAACTGTTTTGTTTGTTTCCTATAGATGCGTAACATGCTAATGATGTTAATAATTCTCTCGGAAGTCATGAACGACCGGATCACAATAGTGTTCATTAGTAACCATCACTTGACTCCATATTTTGTTTGATTGCGGTTGGCTGTATATCTGCTGGATAGCGCTGAGCTTATCTTTTATCCTTTAACTACTTCTAAACCCTTTAAAACCTTTAGTGTCCGTGGAGCCCTATCAACACGGGGTCTGATGAGGCTCTTCACCCTGCCTGCCCTATAACAATGCCTTAGCAGCCCTATAACAATACTTTCACAGCCCTACAAAAATACCCTGCCGCCACTATACAAATACCTCAGCGCCCCTATGGCAAAGCGTAACGGCCTGATGTGTTACATATTTGCTGCTTCGACAACACGTCGGTCAGGAAAATCTGGACGTTTTTAGTCACCTCAAAGTGGTATATTTTAATCACACTTAACTCACTGTAAATTAAGATATAAATTGTCATTATCACCTCGGCAGCCCTATATAAAATACAGCGGCATACGGTAACTTTACGATTTCTTACCTTTAGAGAGAGTGACAGTATTGCCGTTTATGCGGCTGTCCCTGGCCAAAATTCCGAGCTTGATGAGCTCACGAATTGCAGGAGAAAGTTTTTCTCTCTGTTCGTGGTTTTTCCATGTTTTAGGCGTATTAAGTGCTTGGCAAAGTAGCGCCAGCGAACCACGCCAGTTGTTCCTATGGCCTGAAATGAATCGATACACCGCTTTTCCATAAGGCGATCTGATACTCATTCGCAGCCTGATATCAGACCAGGTTACCTGTCTTGCTACGACTGCTTCCGCAAAATACGGGTTCACTATTACCGAGAATGATCCGTCACCTAGACGCTTCCCGCCGATGATCATAGCCGAGAAAGCCTTGGTTCTTCCCTTACTGTCGAGAAGTGAAACTACAGCACCTGTCATGTCTTTGAAATACTCAAGGGCTGCCTCATAATCGTTTGAATTCGGGTTTTTGTTACCTTTAGCAACAAGCAGCTCGCGTAGTGAGCCTGTATACGTATACGTGCTTAATCCCTCATGCATATAATCTTGCCGTTTATTTTTGTCTGCGACCTCTGCCAACGTAACCAGCAGCAGATCCTCATGGCTTGTAGTCAGTCGCGGTCCGCGGTACGTTATCGTTCCCCACGAATTTTTCGAAATAACGATATCTTCAGCAAACGTGATTTTTTGAGGGCTTTTTGGAGTAAACGGGAAAAATGGGCTGCATCTGGTAAGTTCTGTCGGCATTGGAGCCAATATCGGCAACTGTGATGGCTTCCTGCCTCGCTTTGCAGTAGCTGGGCTGGCTTTGTTTTCTGTTTGCTTACTATAGGTTACCGTTGCAAGCTTCGCTTTCATCCGCCGCCAGAATTCGGAATACTTGACTTCCGCCACATCGGCCAACTCAATCTTCTCCTGCTCAGAAAGTTCCATCCACAATTCCTGAATCGCCCCCCAGAGATCATCATAATCGACGGGCGATGGGTTGAAGCTCGTTGGTCCGGGAAAAATCTCGTTGCGGATCAAATGATAATCGTGCAAGTGGGGTGCTTCGCTATTTAACGAGTCAAGAGTGAACATCTGGAGGTGGGAATCGCTACCCGGTTTCACTGCCATCTCAATCATGCAGAATGTTTTGCAGCCAGACTGCAGTGCAGCTGTTCATTATTGCAATGTGATTGAGGCGTAGGCCCGTCATCCCATATTCTCCAAGCTCTACCGCCACCAACTCGTTTTGAGCCAGGCACGCGCCCGGCCCGGAGCGCCGGATACAAGGATGGCAATGAAATTCTGTACCTGTTTGCGTATTCTTCTGGGGATATCCACATAACTATTCCTCCCGCTTGTTTTATGCTATATACTAAAATTGTGTGCCTGAGACTGATATTAAATACCATTTTTGGTGCTGTCAATACTAAAAATAGTGTTATAATGTTTTTTTATCGAATGGAGAACCAAAAATGAGTTATGGGGAAAGACTGAAAATAGTGAGGGGTAATATTCCCCAAGAAGATTTTGCAAA